>JAJXWO010000091.1 GCA_021781535.1 Deltaproteobacteria bacterium
AGGCCAGAAAGCATATGCGGTACCTTCAGAATGACCGGTGTAGAGTGAAAAAGTTCTTCGAGCATCCCTGTGCTGCTTATGCCGCATAACTGATCTGTTTAATTGCCGGAGTAATAATGCTCTTATGATAGCACAGCTAGCGGCGGCACAGATCCAACCAGATCTTGTAACAATGCATGTGACATCATAACCTTTAGACGAGAAAGGGGCCTTAAACGAGGCCCCTTTCGCAGTTGATAACTTTATTTATTGGTAGGCAACATCATTTATCAAATTCACTCATCACTCTATTTCATCTGATGTTCCTTAAATAGTACTCCTGGCAGCTTTATGCTTCTCTTTTGTACTTCTGGCAATATTATGGTTCCTTTCAGTGTCGTTTCAGGACAAAAACTCGTAGATTTAGCGGCGTTTTGGCAGAGATATGGCTCTTTTTCAGGCAATTTTATGGGTTCAGTAACAGTTTGCGTTAGAAAACATGAAATTGCCGGCCGGCATCTGCATGCTTCAGGTTGTTGTGTTACTGCTTCTATTTAATTGTCAGGTGGTTACGGAAATCGGTGGGTGGGATGTGCCGATAAATAGCCGGAGATTATTTTGAGTCCAGGTTTTTTGAGTTGTTTTTCCGTCAATCCTGACAGTATTGTCTTCTATGACCAGATAGTGTTTCTCGGCACCAAAGGTATAAACCAGACTGTGAAAGGGCTGCGCCTTATTGGCTACCGTATTGACGGCACGGACTACTGGGTAGCAACCAACCGACACGATCTGACGGCTGAAGAAATAGCCCAGGTTTACAAGCTACGCTGGAACATAGGGACCTTCTTCGGCTGGTGGAAGCGCCACTTGAAAGTGTACCACCTGATCGCCAGAAGCAAATACGGCCTCATGGTTCAAATTCTTGGTGGTCTCATCACCTATCTGCTGCTTGCCATCTATTGCCGGGAGCAGCACCAGGAGCCGGTCAGCATTAAGCAAGGTACGTGAACTACGTTTTTCAGATTGCAAATGAAGCAGCCGAATCGCAGAGTCAACAAACAAGAAAACAAGGTAACTCAAACAAAATAAGAAAGTTAAAACGCAAAAAGCGTCGAGCAAAACCTAACCGGAAGACGCTGACTTGCTACCACATAATCTTTGGAGCATGAATATTTTGAAAACAAGGTCTAAACGATTCGCTGTTCTCATCCCGCTTGCCTATTTTGCCATCTTGATGTGCAGCCAATACCGTGTGCCTGCAATAACCTCCGATGGCCATACTTACCTGCAAATCGCCCGCAACATCCATTACGGTATCGGCCTGGGATGGCAAGCTCTTTGGGTTCCACCGCTCCATTCCATCCTGATCGCCCTGGTTGCCTGGCTTCCCGGCACACACGATCTTCAAGGTGCTGCGGGCATTGTTTCCCTTATGATGGGCATGCTGTTTACCGTTTCGCTCTACTTCCTGTCAGCGGCAATATTCAACCAGAAGGTGGGGGTGATAACGACGATTGTTGTCCTGTCGTTTCCCCACATCCCCAACTTAATCTTCAGTATAGAACCAGAGATTACCTATACGGCGTTTCTTTTGACATCGCTGGCACTGCTCCTTGCAGCTATCAGAAGAAATTCCTTCGCGTTTGCAATCCTGGCGGGTATCTCGTTCTCTCTTACCTACTTGAGCCGCTCCGAAGGTTTTCTGGTCATGGTGATGACGTTATTCGTTCTCTGTGCAATTCAGGGCTTTCGTTTTTACAGGACATCCCTTGCAAGGCTCTGCCTGACCGTGATGGTAATGTTTTTTATCACGTCATCACCCTATCTCTACTTTCTTAAAAAGCATTACGGTGCTTTTGTTATCAGCCCCAAGGCAACCTATGTCCTAATCTGGATGAAGAGCCAAGTCTACCACGATAACGACAAGGGAGAGATTTCCAACGATGAACTGTGGGGGCTAACTTCTGAAGGCAAACTGAAATGGCAGCAAGCAAGCGGGATACGTGATCTGGTCAATTTTCTCATGTCACACCCTTCTAAAAGCCTTTCGGTCTACCTACACAACCTTTCCATGGAGTTGCCCGGGCGGATTCCCAATTCAAGTGGAACCCTCCATTTTCCCCAGGTTTATCCAGTATATATTGTCTTACTCGCGCTGTTGGCAGCCTTATTGAGATGGAACGAGGCCTCCGTGCTCAAAAAAACGGTTTTGTTCGCACCATTACTAATTTTGCTAGTCCTTCCCATTTTTACGGAGGGGTGGTGCAAATATCTATTGCCCTACGCATCGTTACTTTTCATTGCGGCAGGTGGTGGACTATTTTTGACCGCTGAAAAACTCATGACGCATTTTGATAATCCGCGCCTGCGCAACACAGTTTATCTGGTGCCATTCGGCATGTCAGCCATAGCTGCGGTTTACTTTCTTTCCGTATTACTGCAACAGCCAACCGTCTTAAAAAATAAGGACAGCATTGCCAGAGGCAATGACTACGAATATACGCGCAATGCCGCTCTCATGGCGCGTCAACTATTTGGGCCGGGCCGTAATTACATGGTCCAGTGGAACAAGATGATTTACTACCTCGATGGGCTTTGGACTCCTATGCCCATAACCAGTCACAGTAGAATGCTTGAATTTGCCCGCCGAAATAAGGTTGATTACGTTATCGGGGAATATGATGGTCTCGCGGTGACTGACAAACAGCTGGTTGATGGCGTCCCTTCTGGTCTCCAATTGATAGGTGTATACCGATCTGAAGATCTCGAGTACTGTGCTGTATACTATAAGTTGCTTTACCCGCTACAGCTTTCACCATTTTATGGAACAGCACCGGGTTCTAGATGAGATGATTCGTGTCTGCCGCTCCGGCGGCCGGGTGATGGTGGCCGATGTGGCCATTGTGCCGGAAAATGTGGCGGCCTACGACCGATTGGGGGGCATTCCAGGGACGTTGTTTATTTGTTTACTAACTTCCCTTTCACTCATGTTATGTGCTTTTGTAAATCGCACAAAAAAACCTCCCCTGTTTCCAGGGGAGGTCATGTCGTTCGAGCTGTGTGTGCCGCCTATTTTTTGCGCCGATCCGCCAGCGAAACCACCTTGGGGTTGCCGCCTTCCTGGCGGGTGCGTTTCCGTTCTTCCTTTTCCTGTTGTTCCTGCTGCTGACGCTCCTCCTCCAAGGGAGAAACTACCGGCTCCAATTGGATAGGTGTACCTCCCATGGTAAAGGGGGCATACTCAAGCTGGAACTCATCGAGAATCCAGGTGAATACCTGAAGCGGAAAGGTAAAGACCAGCAGGCGCACCTGCCACCAGCCAGGCTTCGCATCGGGGGTAATGTCATCGATCCGGGCATAAAATCCCGGCTTGTTGTCAACATGTACAAGTACAATGTCGTTGATTGTTGCCATGATGCATCCTTTTATTGTTGTGGTGTCAGTATCGTGTGTTAACTACAGCAGCTCAGCAGAAGCGCCCGGTCAAGCCGCTGGCCGGATATCTGGCCGGCTCTGCCGATGGCGTCGCGCAGCTCCTGTTCATACCCGCGCGCGATCTGCATTTGAAGCGGTGAGAGCAGATCCTCGACCTGCTGGCAGTTGAAGACCACACAGGTCATCGGCCGAAACCTCGCCGCCATGGTACAGCCCATAAGGTTCGAGTAGGGACAGGCCGGATTGGCGCTGAAGTCAGGGGTGAGCGGCTCGGCACCGGACTTCAAATAAGCCATTATATCCAGCACGCTGACATGGTACCTGCCATACCGGCAACATTCGCCGCCACAGGCCTGGCAGATGTTTGCACTACCGGCCGCAATCACCAGCTCTACAAGGTTCTGTTTGAGCCGCATGATCTCCTCGATCAAACCGTCAAGCTCTGTAGCGCAGCCGGGTGGTAGACGGGCGTAGATATTGCGGGTGGCGGCCAACGCCTGTTCCCATAACGCCTGGTCTTTCACATGCGTTTCCTGCCCCAGATCCACGGAGTACACACCTTCACGAAGTTTAATTCCATCACAACCACGCGGCAATTCAGTCGCAGAACGGGGAAATCAATTCCTACCGGAAAAGATCGTTGCATCTGGTAGTGTCTAACGGCATGGCTGGGACGGATACTGCGATTGTCAGGATGATGGCGGCATCGGCATTTTCATGATGGCGATCCCGGCTAGTTTTGGTATAAACGGTAAAAGCCCGGTTGTCAAAATAAATGAAGTAGGTGCGAAAACAACGTATAGTACCTTATTGCGGCCTCGTTGCACTTCACCGAGGCCGCAATAAGCGCTCGTTGAGAGAAACAGACGGGATCCTCGGCACAACCGGGAATCCCTGATTCAGGATAAAGGAGATAGCGATGAAAAAATCACTGGGGGCACGAACCCTGCTCTTTCCGGCACCCGTCCTGATGGTCGGGACCTATGACCGCGACGGCCGGCCTAACCTGATGAACGCCGCCTGGGGTGGTATCTGCTGTTCACAGCCTCCCTGCATCGCGGTATCACTGCGTAAGGCGACCTATTCCTGGGCCGGCATCGTAGAGCGCAAAGCCTTCACAATCGGGATAACCGGCGAATCCGGCGTAGTAGAGGCCGATTATGCCGGCATCGTCTCGGGACGTGATGTGGACAAGTTCGCTGTGGCCGGCCTGACTCCGGTCAAAAGCGATCTGGTGGATGCTCCCTATGCCGCCGAGTTTCCGGTTGTCCTGGAGTGCCGGCTGCTGCATACCATTGAGATTGGTCTGCATACCCAGTTTATCGGCGAGATCATCGACGTGAAGGCCGAAACGGATGTGCTGGACAATGACGGCCTTCCCGACATCATGAAGGTCAAACCGCTGATCTATGATACCGCTCACAAGGGCTATCACGGTATCGGACCACTCCTGGGCAAGGCCTTTTCTGTGGGGAAAGGGCTGCAATCATGAGCGACCAGACATCACATCCCTGGACCGTGCACTGGCCCGGCTATGCGAACTGTGCCCTGACTGCCGTCACGCCAGACACGGCCAGGAGGGACTCCCTTACCCGTCTCACTTCCGAATTCCCGGGATAAGCGCCAGGGAGATTCACATCGGCACTGGGCACCCTTCCCCTCAGACATCGAACGCAGCTAAGATGTATACACCAAACCGAAAACAGACAAGGCAGCCGACTTCATGCTCATCATCGTTGAATCGCCTACCAAGGCCAAAAAAATACGATCCATCCTCAACGTGAAAACCATGTCCACGGTGGGACATTTCAAAGATCTGCCCGATGGCCAGATCGGCGTTGATCTCACAAGCTATGAGCCGACCTTCGTCTATCACGAAAAGAAAGCCAACCTGCCCAGTGAGCTGCGTGCAGCGGCCCAGGGCGAGACCGTCATGCTGGCCGGTGACCCGGACCGGGAAGGGTATGCCATCAGCTGCCATATCTATGAAGAGGTGAAATCGGTCGCCAAAGAATGCCTGCGGATGGAGATTTTTGAAGTTACCGAGAAGGGGCTGAAGGAATCGCTGGCCAAGGCGGCGCCGTTCGAAAAGACGAACATGGGCCTTTACAACGCCTTCCTGGGGCGCAGGATCGGCGACCGGCTGGTAGGCTACATCCTCTCTCCGATCGCCAGCAAAAGCCTTCGCAGAAGCTGCAGCGT
>JAJXWO010000092.1 GCA_021781535.1 Deltaproteobacteria bacterium
AGCTTTGAGGCAACGCTTATGCTGGCGGCCCCGCTACTCATCTTCAGCCTGGTAGTGGGGTTGCTGATCAGCGTGTTCCAGGCAGTAACATCGATCAACGAAGCGACTCTGGCTTTTGCGCCCAAGATCATTGCAGTCATGGTTGCCATGATCATCTTTTTCCCCTGGATGATGACCTATATGAGCGACTTCACGCGGGAGATCTATTCTTTCATAGCAATCATGAGACGCTGATCGCATGTTTCCCCTGCTACCCTTCCCCTCCCCGAGGGAGGTGATCTTCTTTGCCCTTGTGCTTAGCCGTGTGGCAGGCATCTTTTCAGCAATCCCTGTTTTCGGTGGGCGGGTTATACCGTTGAATATCAAGGTGATGGTCATAGTGATGATCTCACTGGTTTGTTTCCCCGCTTTGGGCGTAACCGCCCCAGAAATATCGTCTGACGTCTTTACACTGGCGCTACTGGCATTACGCGAGGTCATGGTTGGTTTCACTTTGGGGTTTATTACCCGCATAATCTTTTCTGCCGTAGAATTCAGCGGTCAGATCATCGGCATGCAAATGGGCTTCACTATTTCGTCGATTATCGATCCGAGTCAAGGTAATCAGACCCAGGTCATGTCTGTCATGCAAAGTCTGTTTGCAACATTGTTGTTCCTCTCCATGAATATCCATCATCTGTTCATCCGTACAATCGTAGACAGCTTCCGAATCATACCGCTGGGCGGCTGGCATATGAATGCAGAGATCATATCATTCCTTGTCAAGGGCACGTCAGACATCTTTATACTGGGCATCCGGCTGGCTGCTCCGGTAATGGTCGCTTTGCTGCTTACCAGTGTCATACTCGGCATTATGGCACGCGCCTTTCCACAGATGAACATCTTCATGGTGAGCATGCCGCTTAATATTGGGATCGGGTTTGTTGTGCTGGGCTTGTCGTTGATGATCTTTTTTCACGTGCTCACGGTGGCGTTCGGATCTGTTAACGGTCAAATTGAAACGCTGTTCAGGTTGATGTCAAAGGGGGGCTGAACCCTGGCCGAAGGCGCAGATAGACATTCAAAAACTGAACAACCAACTAGTAAGCGTCTTGAAAAAGCACGGGAAGACGGAGCTCCGCCCAAGAGCGTCCTGATGACCTCGACGTTCACGCTCTTGGCGGGAATGGTCTGTCTGTACTCCTTCGGCAGTTTCATGACATCAAGCATCTCGAAGCAGAGCGTGGAAATTCTGAGTACCGTGGGAAGTTACGAACTGACGGAAAAGAATGTCTATGAGTTGGTTCTTAAAACATTTTTATTGATTGTTGTCGTGATGGCGCCGCTCGTGGTGACGATCATACTTACCTCAATTACATCGAATGTGATTCAGGACAGCGGGCGATTTGAGTTCAGGTGGGACCGGCTCAAGTTTGACATAAACAAACTGAATCCTTTGAGCGGATTTAGCCGGATTTTCAACAAAACGGCCCTGGTTGAGCTGGTAAAATCGCTGCTCAAGCTGATCGTCATTGGCTACATTGCATTCCGGGTATTGAGCGACGAAACGCAGAATATCACCATTCTGGCCGAAGCCGATGTTGAGACGATCATGACTTATATGGGGCATGTCGCTTTCAAGATCGTAATGCATACCTGTGGCATCATGCTGATTATATCAATTCTCGATCTTATGTACGTCAAGTGGCAGTATACAGATAACCTGAAGATGACCAAGCAGGAAGTCAAAGACGAGAACAAGGAATCGGAAAACCCCGAGATAAAAGGGCAGATCAAGAAGATGCAGTATCAGATGGCTCGTCGCCGGATGACCAAAATTATCCCCACCGCTGATGTGGTGATTACCAACCCGACCCACTATGCGATTGCACTCAAATACGACCGGCAACGCATGGCAGCCCCGGTCGTTATTGCCAAAGGGGCTGACGTGATGGCGCAGGCCATCAAGAAAATCGCCAGAGAACACAGTGTCACGCTGGTGGAGAATCGATTCCTGGCTCGCGAACTGTATGAACAGGTGGATGAAAACGAAGCGATTCCAGAATCGTTGTATGCCGCTGTGGCCGAGATTTTGGCCTATGTCTATCGGCTCAAGGGGAAGGTCTGAGTCAATTGTATGACTCTGTTCAAGAGTTTGACTCTGCCGGAGTCACTGCCAGTCAGAATCGTGTTCCCCGCAGGTCTGTTAGCGTGCAACCGTTCGCCGTTTGCACAGAGCTTTCAGGCCTGATTGTAGTGGGTGCGTGCGGCACGAAAAATGCATAAATTTTGCCGCGTTACATGAAACTACGATATACGGCAACGCACGGGATTCCCATGGCAAACGGTACGGTTGAAGCAATAGAGTTGAGCGGTTTACGTAAAAACTCGGACATATATGTGGCCTTGGCGCTGATCGGCGTGCTGGCGCTGATGATCGTTCCGCTCCCGGCGTTTATGCTGGATATCTTTCTGGCAGCCAACTTGACTATTTCACTGGCAATTTTGCTGGTCTGCCTCTACACGATACATCCTCTCGATTTTTCTGTATTCCCTTCAGTGCTACTGGTAACAACCCTCTTCCGCCTGGCACTCAATATCGCCTCTACCCGGCTCATCCTGCTGCATGGCAGTGAAGGGGTCGAGGCGGCTGGGGCTGTCATTATGTCGTTTGGTCAGTTTGTCGTCGGCGGTAACTATGTCGTCGGAGCGGTACTCTTTTTGATCCTGGTGATCATCAATTTCGTTGTCATTACCAAGGGTGCGGGACGCGTGGCAGAAGTCCAGGCCCGCTTCACCCTGGATGCCATGCCTGGCAAACAGATGGCTATTGATGCGGATCTGTCTGCCGGCATGATCACTGAAAAAGATGCCCGGGCCCGCCGCATCAAGATTGCGCGCGAGGCCGATTTCTACGGTTCCATGGACGGCGCCAGTAAGTTTGTTCGCGGGGATGCGGTGGCCGGTATCCTGATCGTCATGGTCAATATCTTCGGTGGTCTCATTATTGGAATATTTCAGCAGGGCATGCCGATTCAGGCTGCACTGACCAACTATACCCTGCTGACCATCGGCGAAGGACTGGTGGCGCAGTTGCCGGCCCTGATCATCTCCGTTGCCGCAGGCATCATAGTGACCCGGTCAGCCGATGACGATAATTTCGGTAATGCGATCACCGGTCAATTTATGAATTACCCCAAGGCCTTCTACGTGTCCTCGGGGGTTTTGCTTGTATTCGGGCTGATACCCGGCCTGCCGCATCTTGCCTTTTTCCTGCTCTCCGGGGTGGCGTTTCTGGCCGGCAAGATGGCACGAGAAAAGGCTCAGGTTGTCGAAGAAATGGCTCTGCCCGAAGCTGGCAGTGGTGAGGAATCGCTTGATGCCACCTCATCCATCCGCCCTCTGGATGTGTTGGAGCTTGAGGTAGGCTACGGGCTGGTCCCAATGGTTGATGCCTCCCAGGATGGTGAGTTGCTGGAGCGGATCCGGTCTATCCGGCGTCAGTTTGCCCAGAAAATGGGGTTCATTGTTCCCCCGATTCATATTCACGACAACCTGCAGCTCAAACCCTACGAATACAATCTGCTGATCCGGGGAGCCCGCGTGGGCGGCAGCGAACTTACCGGCCAGTATCTGGCCATGGATTCAGGTGCCGTCACTGCCCAGCTGGCGGGTGCTGCAACCAAGGAGCCCGTTTTCGGCCTGCCGGCGGTCTGGATCGGTTCCAGCGATCGTGACCAGGCGCAGATTAACGGCTACACGGTTGTTGACAGCACAACGGTGGTCGCTACGCACATCAGTGAGGTTATCAAGCGTTATTCCCACGAGTTGGTTGGGCGTCAGGAGATGCAGCAGCTGTTGGATAATGTTGCAGTCAATGCCCCCAAGGTAGTTGAAGAACTTATCCCTAGCCTGCTCAGCCTCGGAACGGTGTTGCGGGTTGTCAAGAATCTCCTCAAGGAAGGGGTTTCGATTCGTGACATGCGCACCATCCTTGAAACCCTGGCGGATTATGCCTCACTCACCAAAGATCCGGATGTGCTGACAGAGTTTGTCCGCCAGGGATTAGGGCGTTTTATCGTCGATCAATACAAACTGGAAGATGATACCCTTTGTCTTGTGACCCTGGACCGGGAGATTGAGGATATCATCGCCGAAGCGATACAGCCCTCTGACCAGGGCAGTTTTCTGGCTATCGAACCCAATACCGCCCAGCAGATTATTACCATGATCCGCTCCATGGCGGACCGATTCGGCATGAGTGGTGCTCAGCCGGTATTATTGGCCTCACCTTCTATCCGTCGTCATGTTCGCAAGCTGATCGAGCGTTTCGTACCACATATGGCGGTCCTGTCGCACAATGAAATTCCGCAGAATGTTAAAATCCAGTCTCTCGGGGTGGTAAGTATCAATGCTGGTTAAAACCTTTCAGGCGGCAAGCATGGCTGAGGCCTTGCGCATGGTCAAAGCGGAACTTGGGCCGGATGCCATGATTCTTTCGACAAAAAAAGACACGACCGGCGGAATCTTCGGTTTTTTCAGCAAGCAGGTTTACCGGGTGACAGCGGCCATTGACCCTGTCCGCAACCCAGCGCCGCCGGTTGCCGTTCCACCCGCTCCCTACCGCGAGCGTCCGGAGCGGGAGCGGACAGCCAAGGAAGAAATGGAAAGCTCCATGCTGGCGCCCCTTGCGCGGGAGTTGAAGGACCTGCGCGAAAAGGTCGAGGCGCTATCACGGCGGGAAGATAAGCCGGTTGAAGACGAAAATGCGGCTGACAGCCAGGAATCAGGTTTCAGTTTGAAAAATATTCCGCGTGCCGATCTCGAAGAGATTAAGAAGTTGTTGCTCAATACGCTGGCCAAGAGTCAGGAGGGTGGTGTGCGGACGGTACAGTGGCCGACTGCAACGGACATAACCGCTATTCAAGGCCAGACCGGCGAAGAACTCTTGCCGGAAGAGTCACCGCTGGCCCAGGAATTGGTTAAGAGCGGCATATCTACCGAGCTGATCAGAAAAATTCTTGATACCCTTACTGCCTTACCGGTGGAGGGTGGCAATCAGACGCTTAAGAGCCGTCTGGGTGAAACGCTGGGACGCTTAATAAAATTCGCCGGTACACTTAAACTGCGTAAAAATTCGCCGAGGATAGTTGCCCTGGTTGGTCCGACCGGAGTTGGAAAGACGACGACCACCGCCAAGCTGGCCGCCATGTATGCCCTCAACCGCGGCAACAAGGTTGCGCTGATTACCATGGATATCTTTCGCGTGGGTGCGGTAGAACAGCTCAAAACCTATTCCCGGATCATGGGAATTCCCCTTGAGGTGGCATCGACACCGAAAGAACTTGAAAAAGCTGTGGAAAAGCATTCGGCCTGTGACTTGATCTTTATCGATACAGCAGGTAGAAGCCACAAGGACAAAGAAAAACTGGACGAGATGAAAAACTTCCTCGACAATAAAATACCGATCGAGGTCTACCTGTGTCTGTCCGCTACAACAAAGGATCGTGAGCTTGAAGAGATTCTCAGTCGTTTCAGGATTTTCCCGATCAGCAAGGTTGTTTTTACCAAAATTGATGAATGCGAGAGTT
>JAJXWO010000093.1 GCA_021781535.1 Deltaproteobacteria bacterium
TTTTTGGAGATTGGAAGTATACCCTGATTGCTCTTGTGCCGCTGGTCACCGGCATTGTCTGGTTTGTCGGGATTATGTCGTTTCTGAAGATTCCGTTGAATGTCATCAATATTGTGGCTTCCATCGTCTCGACCGGAGTCATTGTGGATTATGGCTTGGGCATCACCTATCAATACCGCCACAGATTGCGTACGGGGACCATCATAGCCGTGACTATTTCCGCAATAACCAATGTCATCGGCACCGGAGCGCTTCTTTTTGCAAAGCATCCCGCACTCCATTCTACCGGCGTCGCCATGTTTATTTGCATTATAACCGGATATCTCTCTGCCATATTGGTGGTTCCACCTCTGTGCAGCATGATTGATACAGAGGAAAACCGATAGATGATCAAATTTGTTACCCTGTTGATGCTGATTATATTATCTGCCGGGTGTACCCACATCCCGTTTCAGGAAACTGAGCGTGTATCCTTTGAATCTGTTGAGCCCAAAAGTGTCGTGGAGCAATTTAAAGCTCACACCCCGGAACGCTTCCAAATCCTCAATTCTGTTGTATTTGACTATTCATGGAAATCCTTTATGGGGATTGGCTACATCGACATAAACCGTCAGAATAATCAATTTAAAGTGGTCTGTCTTAACCCATTGGGTGTCCAGTTGTTTGAACTGTCTGGCGACAGGGATTCCATTGTTACGCAGAATGCTCTGCCCGCCCTCATGCAGTACGGTGACCTTCCGAAAGCGGTTGGCACCGACATCCGTAGAATCTATTTCGATCTGGTCCCTTCAGGCAAAGCACGTACCTGGAAGAGTAAATACAAGGTAAATTTTTGGCAACCGCACGGTTCCGGTGAAATGGAATATGAATTTGCCGGGAAAGGGCGCGATCTTGTCGAGAAGGTTTATTATGAGAACAATGAAATCGTGTGGCGGGTATCCTACTATGAATATCGTGAGCAGAACGGAAAACATTATCCTCAGGGGATTATCATGATTAATTACAGGTATGGTTACCAACTGACGGTCCGGCAAAAGGAGTTATATTCATGAGCAAGATCCAAGCGGATGTTGAGCGCTACATGGATGGACCAACGCGGATCGACTCTGTCATTTCATCGAGGTTCTCCTTCCCACCCGAGTTTATCGGTTTTCAGGGGCATTTTTTGACTAAAATGGTTCTGCCGGGGGCATGCCAGATTCAGTGCGCAATTTCAACACTCCGGAAAGGTCTGCGGCAGAGCGTTATTCTAAAAGAAATAGTGTTAGCCAAGTACGTAGCACCCGTTTTGCCTGGAGACAACCTGATTTGTACCGTGAGTAGCGTTGCGGATGCCGGCAATGAACTCATCTGTAAGGTCCGTATTACTAAGGGGGGAGAAAAGGTGTCTGATCTGAAACTGCGTGTTGCCCTGGGTGACGCGGCGTGAAGCTCAAACGGAAAAAATCGTACTTTGATCCGGTTCCCGGGGCGCCAGAACCGATCTCCGCCGAGGTCACACGTCGCGTCCGTTTCAATGAGGCCGATCCTATGGCTATCATGTGGCATGGCCGCTATCCGCTCCTGTTCGAGGAAGCGTCTGAAGAACTCGGCCGACGCTGTGGAATGTCGTATGATGAGTACCTTGAAGCAGGTTTGAGAGCCCCCATCATCTCACTCCATATAGATTATTTTCAGTCTCTCTTTCTTGCGGAAGAATTTACCATCCGGGCTTCCATGGTCTGGCACGATGGCGCGCGGATAAACACCGAATTTCACGTTTATAAACAGGACGGTAGCCTGGCAACAAGCGGCTACACCATTCAACTTTTTACGGATCACCTGACTGGAGAACCCTGCATGCTCTCGCCGGAGATGCTTGAACGCTGTCGCAGCAGGTGGAAAGCGGGAGAATTCCATTGTTGCCCATGAAGGCGGTTATCGTTGAATCGGATATCCTGACCCCATTCGGTCCGGGTATAGATGCATGCTGGGATGGACTGCTGGCCAACAGGACCGCAATTTACCGCCTGACCCGATTCAGCACGAAGGCGTTATTCTCCGACTATGCCGGAACAATTCCTGGTTTGATGTATCACGGCGAAAAGTCTCTGGTCATGCAGATGATTTCCCTGCTGTTTGCCAGAACCGGTACAAAGATACCGGCTGATGCAAAACTTCTGCTGGCGACAACCAAGGGAGAGATTGATCTTCTGGAGAAAAGCATCATTACCGGGTCTGGTGATGTTGCTGAAAGCTCTCTTAACAATCTACTCAAAAAGGTCATTAACCTCACCGGAACCACGGGCGCCGGCATGGTTGTATCGGCGGCCTGCACCTCGTCGTCGGCTGCGGCTGCGCGTGCAGCCGCAACCATTCGCAGTGGACACGCTGATTGTGTGTTGGTAGTAGCTTGTGATTGTGTGTCGGAGTTTGTCTTTTCAGGCTTTTCATCGCTCATGGCGCTGGATAAGGTCCCGGCCCGTCCTTTTGATAAGGACAGGGCTGGGTTAAGTGTCGGAGAAGCTGCCGCGTATGTGTTGGTCATGAGTGCAGAACGTGCTCTGCGTGAAAAAAGGACCGTCATTGGAGAAATTGCCGGTTGGGGTATGAGTGATGATGCCAACCACATGACCGGTCCCTCCCGCGAAAGCGAAGGGTTGGTTCGCGCCATCAACGCCGCCCTGGACTCTGCGGGAATTTCTGCTGATCAAGTCGGCTTTATTTCGGCACATGGTACCGGCACCCCCTATAACGATGCCATGGAAATGCGGGCCTTTCGCGCGGTATTCCAAGGCCGGAACGTGCCGGTCTATTCCATCAAAGGTGGCATCGGCCACACGATGGGTGCCGCCGGTCTGGTCGAAACGGCAATTGCACAGCGGGCCCGGCGTGAGAACGTCGTTCCGCCTACTGTAAATCTGAAAGAGGCTGATGATGATGCGGTCGCTTGGGTATCCGGGTACCACCGAATTGTCGAGCCCAACGCGATAGCTCTCGTAACCAATGCCGGTTTCAGTGGCGTTAACACCGCCTTAGTTCTGAACTGAGAAAGCTTCTATGATGATTACAGTACGTGGCATAGGGTGGTTGACAAACACAGGTTACGGTTCTGTCAGGCTCGGACTGCAACATCAGTTTGCGCCGGGGGAGGGGATTCACTCTCTTGCGAAATTGGGAATATTTTCGCAGCCATTCAAAAACTTCGGGCGACTTGACGGGATGTCGCGGAAGACTGTCAGTGCTGTTGCACTTGCCCTGCTGGATGCCGGCGTGGAGTACTCAGCTGCCTGCAAGCAGGACATCGGGATTCTGGGCACAAGCTGTGAAGGCTCCCTGAAATCGGACATTGACTATTTCAAGGATTATGTGGAAAACGGCCGCACACTTTCACGGGCAAACCTGTTCATCTATACGCTCCCTTCGAGTGCACTGGGTGAAGCGGCCATCCATTTCGGGTTGATCGGGCCGCTTTTATATGCGACGGGGGTAGATGACTCGTTTGCAGAGTTTTTTGATATGTCTGTCGAGATGATTGCTGCCCATGAAACAGAACGGATGCTCGTAGGCAAAATAGTGGAAGATGAAGCCTTGTATTTCGTTATTGATGGCAAACAGGAAGGCAATGCTTTCTGTAGCCTCATTGAGGCCCGGACGATCGTGGAATCAACACATGAAATGCCAGATATTCTACGTCAGCTTTCAATCCTGAAGATTAAGAAAGGTATCGCGTGAAGATAAAACTAATTTACCCGAAATGGCCAAAACTGCAGCGACAGACGGATTTTCATCTCCCGCCCCATGGCCCGGTCTGTTTCGCTGCTACAGTGCCAGGCGATATTGAGCTCACCTTTACCGACGAACATGTCGAAGCGATCGACTTTGACGCGCATGCCGACCTTGTAGCAATCTCCTGCATGCTTACCTGCCAGATCTCGCGCGGCTGGGAGATCGCCGGCATCTACCGTGCCAAAGGAATCCCGGTGATCTTCGGTGGCATCGGTACACAACTGCATGCCGAAGAAACCATGCAGCATGCTGATTCAGTGTTTTTGGGAGAGGCCGAAGGACGTTTCGGACAAATTATTACAGACCTGAACAACGGTAATCTGCAAAAGGTATACGACTACAAGAACAATTTCCCGGACATCAATCTGGTCGGACCCGCCAGACGTGGGATTCTTAATCGCGAGCTATATAACTATCGCGGAGTACAGATGGTTGACCTGATCCATGCTTCGCGTGGCTGCCGGTTCAACTGCTTTCCGTGCTGTACGCCGTTTCTCGGCGGGAACGAATTCAGGCCGCGCCCGATCGATGATGTGCTACGTGAAATTGAGTCAATAAATAACAATCGTCTGTTCTTCGTTGATAATTCCATGTCCCAGAACGACCAATGGGAGAAGGATCTGTTTAAGGCATTGATCCCACTTAAGAAGAAATGGGTGTGCCACCCGATCAAAGACAACGATGAAATCCTTGATCTGGCTGCCGAGGCCGGTTGCTGGTATGTGTACCAGGCGATCTTCGATACGTCGGACCACATTCGCAAGCGGGTGAAGCGTTTGCAGGAACGCGGCATTGGTGTAGAAGGGACGATAATTCTGGGCACCGATGACCAGAGTGAGGATGACATCAAACGACTGGTCGATTTCCTGCTTGAGATCAACCTGGATCTTGCGGAATTCACGATCCTGACCCCGTTTCCTCACACGCCGATCCGCGAGACCCTAGCACAGCAGGGCAGGATTCTATCCAATGACTGGAATCGCTATACCGGCGGTGAGGTCGTGTACCAACCGGCAAAGATGAGTCCCTCCAAACTGCAGGATCTTTATTATTACGCCTGGGACAGATTCTATAGTGACAGCAGTCAAAACCTGAAAATGGCTAAACTGTTTCTCAAGGTCATTGAGAAAGAGAAGGCCGATGGAACGTATCAGCATACCAGTCCCGTACGAAGAAAATGGGATGTCAATAAAGATGTAGTGAGCCCTGAATGAAGGTTCTGCTGATATCAGCCAATGTAACTCTTTCACCATATCCGATCTATCCGCTTGGGGTGAGTATGGTTGCAGCTGCTCTGGTAAAATCGGGGCATACGGTTCAACAGACGGATTTCTTACTGCAAAACTCTTCCCTCGAAGCGATCGGCGATGAGGTGGAGCTGTTCAAACCCGATCTGATCGGGATATCGATTCGTAACATCGATAATGTGAATCTGATGAACGAGCAGTATTATATCCAGAACGTCCGGAATATTGTTTCCACTATCAGGATGCATACCGATGTAAAGGTGTTGCTTGGTGGCGCCGGTTTTTCACTTATTCCCGATCTGATTCTGCAGGAAACCGGTGCCGATTTCGGCATCATCGGGGAAGGGGAGTTGCTGGCGGTTGAATTTGCCAACAATGCCGAGCTGGGGGTATATCCTCGGGAACAGCTTATCGGGCCCGCCGCACGACTGCCGGGCGGATCGATCAAATCGGCGCTCTACGATGAGCAGCTGGTCGAGTATTATCTGCATAGCGGCAACATCGCTTCAATTCAGACCAAACGTGGATGTGCCTACAAGTGTGTGTACT
>JAJXWO010000038.1 GCA_021781535.1 Deltaproteobacteria bacterium
CGATCTAAACTATGTACTTACTCCATGCCATCTTATAAATGCTAAATATCCCAGTCAGATATTTTCATGGTGCCGTTTTTAGCCAAGTTGACCTGCATCTTGAAAACCCGATCAAGAAGCTGCGGTTCATGCCCCGCCTTTCTGGCCAGGCAATCCTTTGTTGCCATGTCGAGGTATTCCTGGAGGATCGGCTTGTAATCGGGGTGGGCGCACTTGTCAATAATGAGCTGGGCGCGAGTCTTTGGATCAAGGCCGCGCAGGTCGGCAAGTCCCTGCTCGGTGACAAGAACATCCAGATCGTGTTCGGTATGGTCAACGTGCGGCACATGCGGGACCACACAGGTGATCCCGGTCGGGTCGGTCTTGGATGGCCGTGCCGAGGGAGTATGCATAATGGAAAGGTAGGCGTTGCGCAGGAAGTCCCCCGAGCCGCCGATGCCGTTAATCATCCGGGTACCGCCCACCAGGGTCGAGTTGGCGTGGGCATAGATATCGAACTCAACCGGGGTGTTCATGGCGATGCAGCCAAGCCGCCGGATCGGTTCGGGATGATTGGCAATCGAGAGCGGCCGCATGATCACCTTGCTGCTGTACTTGTCCCAGTTGCCATAGAAACGTTTGAACCCTTCCACAGAGAAGGAGAGGGAAACCGTGGAGGCAAAGTCCAGTTTGCCGGAATCAAGGAAATCGAGCATCGTGTCCTGCAGGACCTCGGTCCATACATTCAGGCCGCTGAAGGGGCCGTTTGCCAGGCCGCCAATAACCGCATTGGCGATCGAGCCGACGCCGGACTGGAGCGGCAGCAGGTTTTTGGGTAACCGGCCGTTTTTAACTTCAAACTGGAAAAAATCGATGATGTTGTTGGCAATGGCTTCGGAAGTATCGTCCTGCCCGCTGAAAGAGCGGCCATTATCCGGCAGCTTGGATTCAATAATGGCAACAATTTTATCGGTGTCAATGTGGACATAGGGCGATCCGGCCCGGTCATCAACGCGACTGATGAGGTATGGCTTGCGATTTGGCGGGTTGATCGGCTCGATGATGTCGTGGAGCCCTTCGAAGTTGGGGAGTGCCGTGTTCAGCTCGATGATGATCTTGTCGGCAATCTGTACTATTTCCGGAACCGCGCCACAGGAGGCGGTAAGCACCAGTCCGCCGTTCTCCGTGATGGCGGAACATTCGATAATGGCGATGTCAAGCCGGCCGCCATTATCTTTGGTATAAAAACCGTAACCAAGATCCTGTGCAAACATGGAGAGATGGCGATCACCCATCCTGATACGCCCTTCATTGATGCCGGCCTGGATGTTTTTCCCGGTCTGGTACGGCCAGCGGCGGTCAATCATATCGAGCGAGGCCCACCGGTCTTCGGTCTCGACACCAACGGAAGCGCCAATGAAGAGGTTGAATTTCAGTTTCCCCTGCAGGTTGTTTTTCTCCACATAGTCTGCTAACGCGGTGGGAACAACCTTGGGATAGCCGGCAGGCGTGAACCCCGACCAGCCAAGGTTCATGCCGTTTTTAAACAGCGGGATAACATCTTCTACTTTCTTGATTTTTGCGTGAAGACTGGTCCTTCGGATTCTTTCATGTAGTTCCGACATTTAATTACCTTTCTATTTTTGTAGTTAGACCGGATTTTGGCGTAGCTATGCAGGATATACGCACTATTCGAACGTTCGTTCGAATGTATATATCATCATGTGGACTCTGATGCAATTTTTTATTGTATACAGATCCGGAAAGCGGATTTTAATTATCTAGATATTTAAACGGTTCGTATGCTAATAAAACCGGCATGGATAAAAATGATCCCAAAAACAAATTAATTTCTATCGCGACACGTTTATTTGCCGAACGGGGTTTGAACGGAGTAAGCATCAGGGAACTTTCCAAGGCCGCGGGTGTAAGTATCTCGATGATTTCTTATTATTTCGGGGGGAAGGAGGGGTTGTATTCTTCCGTGCTTCAAGAGCAGTTTTCCAGTTTCGGGCATATCGAAGAAATTACTAACACCGATGCGGAAGCATTGGCAAAAATTGAATCGTATATCCGGTGGATAATTGTGAGATATCGAAACAACCCCTATCTACTGCGATTTTACACCAGCGAACTTACCAACCCCACTCCGTTTTTCTCTCTGGTTGTGCAACCGGCAATAGGAAAGGTTATTCAGGTTCTCGTCCAAATTATTGAAGAGGGCATTTCCAACAATATATTCAGAAAGGATTTGAACCCGCTAGATACCGTACTGGCAATGGCCGGTATGGTTAATTATTACATCCTGAGCACCTTGGCCACGCAAGAGCTCATCAACCACTCCCCCGAACGCGACGAAGTACTCATCCGGCATTATATGGATATTTTCACCAAGGGAATTCTGCACAAAGAGTGACACATATTGCATAAAAAAAGGCGAGGGAACCAATCCCCCGCCTTTTCATGGTTGTCCTGAGAGCCTCTGTTAGAAGCGGTAACCAACACCGATTCCGAAAAGGTTCGGATTGAGATCCAATTTATACTTTGTACCGGCGATCTTAACTTTTGTGTCGGCATTGACATATTTGTAGTCAACATTGAAATAGAGATTGTCTTTGATCTTGACGTCCACGCCAGCTTGAGCAGCATAGCCAACACTGTTGTCAACCTTGAAATCAGGGACATCTTTTACGTTGGAATTAAACGGGATCGTGTAGTTCACGCCGACACCGACATAGGGGCTGATTGTGCTACCGGCAAACGGGTGATACTTTACGGTAAGGGTCGGAGGAAGCAGCCAGGTCGAACCCACTTCATCATTGCTTGACTTGACATCATGTTTGGTGACAGCGAGGATCAGTTCGGTTGAAAAATTCTTCAGAAAAAAGTATTCCAGGTCAAGTTCAGGTATTATATTGTCACTGACCGTAAACCCTTTGAGCCGGCTGTCAAAGGATTCATCCGGCGCGACATAAATTGCTCTCATGCGCACGCCAAATTTCTTGTAATCCTCTTCTGCACGAACCACTGACGCCAACCCGAGAGACAACACCACAAGCATACCTGCAACAGCAAACACGTTTTTCTTCATCCTTGTTTCTCCTTACCGACCGTGTATTTTTGAGAGATGGCTCTCAAATATGATAAATAACTTGGGCATAACAAGACAAAGCGGATTCGCTTCGTCTTTATTGATAATAAAATGACTAAAGTCAAGAAAATTGTTTTTTATGTTCAATAAAAAATCGTATACGTTGCGGTGAGTCAGCCATCTATAATAAAATCACGGCCCCTGATCAGGATAAACTGATGAGGGGCCGTGATTTTATATGCGCTTTTTGAATACCGCCCGGCTTCCGGGACCACGGTTCGAACCAATCAATTATCCTGATTCCCCCGCATCACACATTCATATTATTTTAAATGCATCGAAAAATCAGCAGGTTGGCATGTCTATTTGTCTATATTGGCAACCGTAAGCCGAGAAATGCAGACCAGCTTATCCTGGTCGTTGAATATTTTAATCTCCCAGATCTGGGTTGTTTTACCCACATGGATCGGCGTCGCTTTACCGGTGACCCATCCGCCGGATACCGGCCTGATGTGGTTTGCGTTTATTTCAAGCCCAACAATTCTCTTCGTTTCCCGGTCAACACTCATACCTGCCGCAATGCTTCCTAGAGTTTCGGCCAGCGCAGCCGAGGCTCCGCCATGGAGAATTCCGGCCGTCTGCCGGGTTCTCGAATCAACCGGCATTCTTGCCGTGATGTAATCATTACCGATCTCCAGATATTCAATACCCAGATGTTCCATCAAGGTGTCTTGTGATCTTTCTTTCAACTTTTCCAACGATATCGGACTCTTCCAAAGTGCCATCATAAATGTACCTTCCGCCATGTCACGTTGATGTGATCTGTGACATGATGCTTTCTCCATGTTTTTTCATGCGATGGAAGGGATGGTCTCCCTGTCCACCTATGCTCTGTCACTCTAAATCTTCACTATCAAAAGGCACCTTTTTACCGCCAAGAAGTTTCTCTATCTCTTTCACCTTGGCTCCATTGACCTTCACCCCGTTGATGAAATATGTCGGCGTACCGGTAATGCGCAGCCTTGCTCCAACTTTCCGGTACTTTTCCTGGAGCCCCTGATCGTCACAATGCGGGTAAAACGGTTTCTCGTCAAAATCAAGTTTTCCGCCGTATACCTCGCGGTAGGCAGCCACCCGGTCTGCGGCGCAAAGGATGTAACGCACCTTCTCTGCAGCCTCGGGATGGGTCTTCAGGTCGATCAGAAATATGTACCGGCTCACATCGTGCCGCTTGTCCCAATAGCCGACCATCTTGCGGCTGAACGGGCAGTCCGGGTCGGAAACTTCAATCACAATTTTCCTGCCGCTCCCGATCCGGATCGCCTGACTGACAGGAATCCTCTTGAGCCACGCCGCCTCGGAACCGGCTCCCATGACGAGAGATGAGACACAGAACCACATACAGAGTGCACAAAGAGAACAGAGCATCGGGCGTACTGGGCTGCTCATAAAACATCCTCTCGGGAACGATTTATTTCGCAAATATTTTCCGGAGGAATTTTTTCATCTGTGCCCAAGAGTCCAGATCCGCTTTTTTGTTATAGGCAAGCGGCAGATTGAACTTTTTGGCATAAGCATCCGCATCCGGATTGGTAAAACTATGCATCACTCCGGGGTATCCCACATAGCGAAACGAGACACCCGCCGTGGTCATTTCCTCCTTAAAAGCGGCCACTTGCTCAGGTGTAGTCATCTTGTCCGCCTCGCCGTTAAAAACCAGCACCTTGGCCTTCACAGCGCCTGCCTTGGCCGGAACAGCCGTTGCCAGGCTACCGTGAAAACTTACGACCCCCTTCAGGTCGGCCCCCTGACGCGCCATATGCAGCACTACCCCGCCGCCGAAACAGTAGCCGATTGCGGCAATACGCGTCGGATCAACCGATGGTTGCTGCTTGATAAAATCAAGAGCGGCATTGAAACGGGCCTCGCCAACCACGTTGTTCTTCATTGCTTCACTGGCAAATTTGGCCGCATCATCCGGATGACGGGCGGTCTTGCCGTTACCGTACATATCCACAGCAAAAGCGACATAGCCCAACCTGGCCAGCATCCTGGCGCGTTTGCGAGCATAATCGTTCAACCCCCACCACTCATGCACTACCAGCACGGCCGGGCGCATCCCTTTCAGCGCCGTATCTTCAGCCACATATCCCTTGAGTACCGTAGTGCCTGCCCGGTACTCAACCTCGCGTCCGGATACCTTCGCCGCTGCAGATGAAGCTGCACACAAGGTAAATACCAGACTTAGCAACAACCAGATACGTAAAGACATGATCTTCTCCTTTCTGCGACTATGTCTAAAAGCATAACAGTCTTGCTCGTTTTTTCCACCGCAAGGACACAAAATTCTGCCTAAAAACCATCCATTCCCCATAAACACAGAGCCCCATGAATCATCTCCGGCATGGGACAAAGCAAACCCCCCATCTTTTTAGTATCACACGGACAAAAAAGCCCGCGCGAAGCGGGCTTTTCCTGGACACTTAACGTGCTTACGCGGCTTTTTTCAGCTGCGTAGCCGCGAATTCCGCCGCAAAGGTCTCGGCGAATTCCTCAATAGTAGTAGGCGTCGTATTTTCCGCTGTTCGCGGCCGGTTTACCGCAAACAACCCATCGTTAATCCCCTTGCTCATCTCGATAAAGAGCCGGCTGAGATCCGGGCTTATACCCATCGCAATCATTCCCTTGCGAGCCTCCTCGTACGGAAACTGCACGTACTTCAGATCGCTCCAGCCTATCTTTCGACCGAGAATGCCGATGGCCTCGCCGAGAGTCAGATCACGCTGTCCAAGCAAGTCGAGCACATTTTTGCCCGTGAAATCCCGCCTGACCAAACGTTCAGCCACCCGCGCGGCAATATCCTTTGTGGCTATCATGGAAAATTTCTGATTACCGCGCAGTGCCGAACCGGCAATACCCTGCTCATTGATGAGCGGGATGTTCATCAGCAGGTTCTCCATGAAGTAGGTGCAGCGCAGATGAAGAACGTTCACCCCCGCCAGACCGTTCAGCCGCTCTTCCTGGTCATGCAACCCCACGATCGGTCCGGTGCCGGCAGGCAGTTCGGCTCCCTGGCTGCTCAGGTTTACTACATATTTCACCCCACTCCTGACAATAGCGTCGGCGATATTTGCACCGATCTCGTTCTGATAAATCCGATAATCTGTAGCGGTATAATCAGGTGGAATCATGGTAAATACGGCATCAACACCGGCAAAGGCATCTTTCAGGAAAGCGGCATCCTTCAGGTTTCCCACCGCCGCCTCGGCACCCTTGCCGACCAATCTTTGCAGCTTGGCCGCATCCCTGCCGATCACCCGGACTTTCTCTTTTCTGGCCAAAAGGATCTCGGCCGCCTTGCTTCCAATATTTCCTGTTGCTCCGGTAATAGCGTACATAATATATCTCCTTTCCGCTCCGAAGAGCCGGATAGTAGCTGCGTCGCCGGCGCCGCCTACCGGGCGGCTTTATCCGGTTTTTACTAATTTATTATACTCCCGAAACATAAAAGAGGGGGTACGGTTTTTTTAACCCGAACCCTTGCAAAGAATAATCTCCGGCGGCATCTGTGCCACCTTGCAACAGGTCACGTTGAGGGTATAATTTCTGCACGGTCCGCACCCGTTAAATACCGTAAACAGCCTGACCATCAGGAGATGGCACTATGATCATGGACAACAAGAAATGCAGCGGGAGTGAAAACAATCCTCAGCAAACATGCCGGGCATGCGAAAAGGGAGCGCCTCAGTTTTACTGGTGCGAAACCTGTCAGCAGCTGGTGCCGGACAAGCGCTGCCCAGGCTGTGGATTAAAGACTCGTAAAGTCCGGCAACCCGAACCTACGTGATCTGAAAATCAGCAGGAATGGTGATGTTTTCTGAGACGTCAAATCAAGGAATGAGAAGAAATGAGCATGATACCATTCATGCAGGGGTGGGATGTGTAGTACCAATGCTTTCTGAAACCGTCAATAAACGTGGCCGACACGGGCTTATCCGGCAGACCTGTCAAGGTGGGCACACCTCATGAAGCACCTACACGCGCCGGGTACGGCCATATGATTTGTGCCGCTGGCTTTTATCTCTTTTCTTGTCGTACCGGTGATGCGTTGCAGTGTGTATTTCAGAGGCAACCGCCACCAGCCTGAGACCGCGTGAAGCGGCAGATATTTTTCGGTGTGCCCTCTGCTGCACATGCGCAGTTCTCGCAGCGGTTTTCCGGACTGCCGTCACCCTCTGGCTGTCGGCCGGAATGTCGTCGCCCGGTTTCCGGAATTCCGCCACCGCTATGGTAGAAATGTCGCTGCGCAACTGATTGAACTGCCTGATGCTCCGGTAATTCAGGCGATTTGTCAGCATAATGACGAACAGATCCTGCTTCGGATCTATCCAGATTGAAGAGCCGCTATAGCCAGTGTGGCCGAAGGAAGCTTCCGAGAACAGCTTTCCTTTTGGCGCTGAATAGGGAGAATCAATATCCCATCCCAGGCCGCGCTCCACGGTGCCGTGCCTGCAGAAAAACGGAGAGGTCATCAATTTCACCGCTCGTTCCGAGAGGATTTCCCTGCCATCAAGGGTTCCGCCGTCAAGCATCAGACGGGCAAACCGGGCGAGATCCTGTGCTGAACTGAAGAGGCCGGCATGCCCGGCAACGCTGCCCAGACGGCGTGAGTTCCGGTCCTGAACTGTTCCGCTGTCGGTTCCCAGCGTTGGAGCAATTCGGCCCGCAAGATCCGGCGGCGGCAGAAACATGGTCTCAGGGGTAAGCAGTGGTTTGAAAAGTTCTTCGCGACAGTAAACATCCAGCGTCTTGCCGGAGGCCCGATGCACGAGCTCACCCAGCAGAATGAAATTTATATCGGCATATTTGAAACTGTCGCCAGGATGGAGCTGGTTTTTTTCCGCAGCAGCCCGCTCTATTGCAGTTTTCATGGCATTATCAGTACTCATCTCAAAGTCAGTGAGCCCTGACGTATGGGTCAGTAAATTGATGATGGTGACATTTTCGTGTTCCGAGCCCTTGAATTCGGGAAACCAGTGCCCCAAAGTATCAAGCAGGGTAATCTTTCCCTCATCCAGCAGCTTCATTACTGCAGGCGTCGTTGCAATCACCTTTGTCAGTGAGGCAAGATCGAAAATGGTCCGTTGGTCCAGCAACGGGGCATCCGGCCGATCGGACAACCGTCCACGGGAGGTGCTGGAGAGGATACCGTTGTGATTCCCGATCACGACAACACCGCCGGCGATGAGATTCTTGGAAATCGCCAGATCCATGAGAAGGTCGATGGCGGCAATGCGGCCGAATTCCAGCGCCCCATCCGAGGCATACAAGGTCGAGGCGGAAATAAACAGGCAGAATGTCATAAGGCAGCAGAAAAGACGCACGGGAGACCTTTTTCGATTGCCGGCTGTTGTAAATAGAGCCAGCCACGCTTATCCGGGTTGAGTGCAGAGTCCGGTGTTCATCATACCACCGGAACCGATGGTGCGGGTGTGATGCCAATCACCGAAACCATGCACGCATGATTTAGTTTGTAACATAGATTTTGCATTTTTGACACATGCAACTCTTCCTTCATCGGCCGGGAAACAGCTACGCGTTGAATGGTATCCCGATTTTTTTATAGATTATCCATAATTCCGTCACATTTGCCTGCTAGACTACACCATCTATTGGCGAAGTACTCCGTGATTCTCTATGAGCCGGAGAACGGCTGCATCACCAGCAGCGGAAAGCGTGCAACAAAAATAACAGATTTCGAAACGGGGGAAAAGATGGTATGCACGGTATGTATTTGATTTGTCTGCATGGCGTTGTTCTTTGACGGGACGGGCGTGGCGGCTCTTCGCAATCAGGCATTAAAAGGATCGGTATAATGACAAAAACAGTGCGGAAATGGCTAACTATTGCAGTGATTCTCGTTTGTATTCTGGCAGGCGCTGGAATGCTGATCAAGCACTATTTTTTCGCCACAAAGAAAATAACCTATATCACCGCGAACGCCTCAAAAATGGACCTTGAGGAAAGTGTTCTGGCAACCGGTGCCTTGCAGGCGTTCAAGACTGTCGCAGTTGGCGCACAGGTTTCCGGGCAGTTAAAGACACTGCATGTCGCCCTGGGTGACAAGGTCAAAAAAGGAGAGCTCCTGGCCGAAATTGACCCGGTACTGCAACAGAACACGCTGAAGGATTCAGCAGCACAAGTTGAAAACCTGCAGGCGCAAAAGCGCTCAAAGCAGGCCCTGCTGAAAGAATATGAGTCGGCGTATAAGCGTCAAAAGTTGATGGTTGCCGGAGATGCCGCTTCCCGGGCGGATCTGGAAAGCGCCCAGGCGTTACTTGAAAGCACTCGTCAGGACATATCCTCCCTGAATGCCCAGATAAAAAGAGCGGTAATTGCCGTTAATACTGCACAGGCAAACCTGGGTTATACCCGCATCAGCGCTCCAATGGATGGGGTCGTCATCTCCATACAGACTGAGGAGGGACAGACGGTGGTATCCACCCAGTCGGCCACAACAATCCTCACGCTAGCCGATCTGGATACCATAACCGTGAAGGCGAAAATATCCGAAGCGGACATCACACGAGTCAAACCGGGCCTGACAGCATATTTCACCCTGCTCGGAGATGCCGATACACGCTATTACAGTAGATTGCGGGCAATAGAACCAGGGCCGGTTTCGTCTGGCACCAGTAGCAGTAGCACCAGCACCGCTACGGCAATTTATTACAACGGCCTGTTCGAAGTCCCCAATCCTGGCCACAAGCTGCGGGTTTCCATGACAGCACAGGTATCAATCGTTCTGAATGAAGCGAAGAATGCCCTCTGCATTCCGGCCTCGGCTCTTGGCGACAAACAGAAGGATGGCCGCTATACAGTGAAAATAGTGCGTGACAATATCCCCGAAACCCGCACCATCCGGACTGGAATCAACAACAATGTCTATGTGCAGGTAATCGATGGCTTGCAGGAGGGCGACAAGGTGGTTGTCGGCGACAGCACATCTGTGCCGGCAACAACCACCCGGAGCTCAGGACCGCCGCACGGCGGGAGGCGTTGAGCATGAGCACGCCATTACTTGAGCTGTCCGCTCTCGGGCGCAGTTTTATCACCGGGGGGCAGGAAAACCCGGTTCTGAAAGGGATCGAGCTGACCGTTCATGCCGGCGAAATGATTGCAATCGTCGGGGCTTCCGGGTCCGGGAAATCAACCCTGATGAACATCCTCGGTTGCCTGGACCGCCCCAGCGAGGGAAGCTACAAAATCAACGGTTTGGAAACCGGAGCATTATCCGGCGATGAATTGGCCAGGTTGCGCCGGGAACACTTCGGCTTTATCTTTCAGCGCTACCACTTGATGCCACACCTGACAGCAACCCAAAACACCGAGATACCGGCCGTCTATTCCGGTGTTAACAAGGCTCTTCGCCGAAGCCGGGCATATGAGCTGCTCACCCGGCTCGGCCTCAAAGATCGCTTCGACTATCGTCCCAACCAGCTCTCGGGCGGTCAGCAGCAGCGGGTGAGTATTGCACGGGCACTGATGAACGGTGGTGATGTCATCCTCGCCGACGA
This sequence comes from Deltaproteobacteria bacterium, assembly GCA_021781535.1. Classification (GTDB taxonomy): domain Bacteria; phylum Desulfobacterota; class Desulfuromonadia; order Geobacterales; family Pseudopelobacteraceae; genus JACRCG01. The sequence goes on from JAJXWO010000038.1 coordinate 10,648, forward strand.
GCCGACCGGCGCCTTGGACAGCAAGAGCGGCCAGGAAATGATGGACGTTTTGCACGAGCTGCACGGTCGTGGCCACACCATCATCCTGGTCACCCACGACATGCAGGTTGCCAACAATGCCGAACGCATCATCGAACTCTGCGATGGCGAGATCATCCGCGACCAGCCCAATCCGAATACGAAGTCAAATGATAGCGTCGCCTTACTGGAAAAACCTGTTAGTGCCAAGCCGGCCACCATGTTTCAGGCCAACTGGGGACGTTTTGCCGAAGCGTTCAAGATGGCGCTGCTCGCGATGGCTTCCCACCGGATGCGGACATTGCTTACCATGCTCGGCATCATCATCGGCATAACCTCCGTGGTTTCTGTAGTGGCGCTCGGCCAGGGCGCTCGCCAGAAAGTGATCAACGACATCAGTTCAATGGGTACGAATGTTATTGATGTCTATCCGGGCAAAGACTGGGGGGACGAGGAGGCAAGCAGCATTTACACCCTTGTCCCATCCGATCTTGAGGCATTGAAATCGCAGGTATACGTGGACAGCGCCACGCCAGGCGTCAACAGCAATCAGTTGCTGCGATACGGGAACATAACGGCAACAGCCTCGGTCGGTGGGGTCGGCGAACAGTATTTCCGGGTCCGCGGCTACGAAATGGCACAAGGCTCGGTTTTCGATGCAGAAGATGTCAAAAGACAGGCGCAGGTGGTTGTTATCGATCAGAACACCCGCAAAAAATTCTTTGCCAAAGAGGACCCGACCGGCAAAATACTCCTTCTCGGCACACTTCCCTGCCGGGTTATCGGGGTGACGAAGGAAAAGGAAAGTCCCTTCGGCTCCAATCAGAATTTGCAGGTCTGGATGCCGTATACGTCCGCGATGAGCCGGTTGTTGGGACAACAATATTTCAACTCCATCACGGTACGGGTCCGGGAGGGCATATCCAACCAGATTGCCGAGCAGAGCATCATCAAGCTGTTCAAGCAGCGCCATGGCATCAAGGATTTCTACACCAACAGCAGCGACAGCATCCTTAAAACCGTGGAAAAGACAACCGCCACCCTGACCCTGATGATCTCGGCGATTGCCGTTATTTCACTGGTCGTTGGCGGCATCGGGGTCATGAACATCATGCTGGTTTCAGTCACGGAGCGCACTCATGAAATCGGCATCAGGATGGCGGTCGGCGCCCGGCAGAGCGACATCATGCAGCAATTTCTGATCGAATCGGTCCTGGTATGCCTGATCGGCGGCTCAATCGGCATTCTCTTTTCGTACGGCTTAGGGATGATATTTACGTTGTTTGTCAAAAGTTTTGCCATGAAGTTTTCCATTATGTCCATCGTTTCAGCATTTCTCTGTTCATCACTGATCGGGGTCATTTTCGGCTTTCTTCCGGCGCGTAATGCTGCCCGGCTCGATCCGATCGAAGCGCTGGCCCGGGAGTAAAAATTATCATGACCAGGTATTATAAAACTCGATACGTTTGGGTGATCGCCGTATCACTCGCTGGCAGCCTGTTGATGTCCGGGTGCTCTCTGCTACACCGGAGCAACTATACGACACCGCACGTTGCGTTGCCGCAGCAATGGCAGCGCGGGACAACAACCGGCTCGGCAATCGCGGACCGGGAGCAGTGGTGGAAGAACTTCAATGATCCGGTACTGGATGAGCTGATAGAACGGGCGCTCCTGACCAACAACGATCTGGCAGCAGCTGCCATAAAAGTCCGCCGGGCTCAACTCACTTCCAGACTGACCGACACCAACCTGACACCCTCCGTGAGCGGCGTTGCCAACAGCGGCATCAGCCACGACCTGAACAGCAACACCGATACGCAGACCCACAGCATTACCGGCACGGTGAGTTACGAACTGGATCTGTGGGGCAAGCTTGCCGGCGCACGCGATGCCGGCCGCTGGGAGGCGGAAGCCACGGAGGTGGACCGGCAGAGCACGGCGCTCTCTCTGGTCGGCACGACGGCGGCAAACTACTGGCAGATTGCCTACCTGAATCAGCTCATCACCGCCAGTAGGGCGAGCATTGCCTATGCGGAAAAAACGCTTGAGCTGGTCACGGTGAAATATCGGGCCGGTGCCGTATCTGCTGTGGATCTGGTGCAGGCCCGGCAATCCGTTGCCAGCCAGCGGGCCGACCTGACCACCCTGCTGCAGCAGCGGATGGAGGCTCGCACGGCGTTGGCGCTGCTGTTTGACCAGGCACCGGAGAACAGTGTCCCCGAACGCCACCAATTGCCGGACGGTCGATTGCCTGTCGTCGAGCCCGGTTTGCCGGCGCGCCTTCTGGGTCAAAGACCAGATTTGCGTGCGGCGGAATTGCGCCTGCGGGAATTTCTGGTAAATGTCGATACAACTCGCGCCAGCTATTATCCATCGATCACCTTGACCGGAAGTCTCGGGAGCAGCAGCACCAGCCTGACAAACATACTACAGAATCCTGTCGCCGCATTGGGTGCCGGCGTGGCATTGCCGTTCCTGCAGTGGAATACCATGCAGTTGAATGTAAAAATATCGGAGACGGCATATGAAGAGGCGGTTGTCAATTTCCGGCAGACTCTGTACGCCGCCCTGGGTGACGTGGAAAAGGCCCTGTCTGCCCATGACCACTATGAGGCAGAGGGCGCGCAGCGGGAGCAGGCACTTGCATTGGCACAGCAGGCCGAACAGTTGGCAGAGATTCGCTATCGCGCCGGGTATACGGACGTGCAGCCGTGGCTTGATGCCCAGGAGAGCCGAAGAAACGCCGAAAACACGTTGGCCGCGAATCGCCTCAACCGTCTTAAAAACATAATGACGCTCTATCAAGCGCTTGGGGGAGATATGAAAAAGGCGTCGCAGTTGCCCTAACGTGGTTGGATGGTAATCTCTATCGATAATTTTCCGCACATGCGACAAAGAGCCAGCCGACGCCCCGATTTCCCGCCCCCTCCCTGCCGGCAGAAACACGGCCCGATAAAGAATGTCAACGAAGTCATAAGAGAACAGCTGACGGTGTCCAGAAAGCGGCAGACCGGATCGCCGCAAAGTTAGGTTCGCCTGGTTAGATTCGTTTTGTCTGTACAGCAGGGCTACCGGTGAGACGCCTCCAACAACGGCAGAAGAAATTTTTCGAAGATGACCCTTTGTTTAGCGGACAGCAGATCAACATCCCCCTCGTTATCGAGGAGAAAGGTGCCGACCCCGATAACGGTTCTGGACAGATAGCCGGTCCCGGCAACGATATTGTCAATCTCATCAGCTCGTTTGTGTACCAGGTTTTTCAGCACTATCAGGTCTACGTTCATATGGTGTACTCCAGCAAATGTATTGTACGCTTCTCGCGTTAGTGGTGCGCCCCGGAAATGGCTAAGAGTTTGGCTTTGGCGCCGCTAGTATGCACTATCATGCATAGAACTTCCACCACCAATCGGCCCGGACTGAATACTCCAGTCCGTTGTTACTCCGGAAGTTGCACTGTTTTTCAGCACACCCACCCGACGATTATTGATTTTGTTTTTCTTATGATACGCTCCACACTTTTCACGAATTGCAAAAATTACATAAAAGACTAAAATAATCCTCAGGCGCGGTTATTTATCCTGCCGCACCGCTATCAACCAGGAGGTGTGACCATGACATCTTTCATGTCGAAATACAGTACGCACTGTTATGCGCTGATGCGAATCATGGCTGGTTTTCTTTTTCTGTGGCACGGCAGCCAGAAACTGTTCGGCTTTCCTATCGGCATGCCACCGGGAGTTCCCGCATTCATTACCTATGTCGCCGGGCCGATCGAGCTTGTTGGCGGCATCCTGATAATGATCGGCCTCTTCACGCACTGGGCTGCCTTTATAACCAGCGGCCAGATGGCGTTTGCATACTGGATCGGACACGGTACCAAGGCATTTCTGCCGCTTCAGAATAATGGCGAACTTGCAGTGCTGTACTGCTTCGTGTTCCTGTTCATCGCAGCGCAGGGAAGCGGCATCTGGAGTGTAGACTCACTGAGAAGAAGAGGCAGCGGCACTGTTTCGGACCGATAGAAATAAACCTGAACCGCCTCAAAGCTATGACGATCTGAAGCTGTCCTCTTCGTTTTTCCGGCTGTAGAAGCCGATCAGAAAGTCCGCTTCCAAGGGAGAAAGATCAAACTTGAAGATCGCTTCCTGAACAAGCGGCTGAACGCGCTGGTCAGCATTTTCCGAAAGCTGTCCTGATATCCATTTCACCGCACGACGTATTTCTTCTCCATCCGGTAGCAATTCATGCATGGTTTTGTAAACTCCTTATGTATTTTTTTCCGTCACGAGACCCCGTGCTGATGTTTGCCAAATGCCATGGTGGCACATGCTGCCTTAGTACTGATTATACGCCAATAATCAGGCTTCCAGCTATTCAAAACACGATGAAGATGTTGTGTAATGTTTGAAATAATCAGGGGGGGCGAAACGGCTTCAGGCCGCGAAATTGAGGGAGGAACATTCACGGGAGGTAATGACACAAAGAGGCTGGCTGGCATTTTCAAACAACAGCCTTTTTCCATATTCTTCCAAACTAAACAACTATACGCCGATAAAAAAAATAAAAACAGACTGTTTCTTGGAGTTTGAAACGGCTATAGTGTAATCAAGGTAGCGCTACCTGATTCAAGAACAACGTAGCAAAAGGAGTATTCGCAGGACAGCAGAAGTTGCACAGTTCGTATTTCTATTACCTATGGAGGATCAGATGACTGAGGACACTCCGCCAGACTGTTAAACAACATAGGAAGTTGACTACAGGCTGGCTGATGCAGCCTGAATCCCGACAAAATGGGAAGAGTTTCAAAGGCCCGCGATGATTTTCGCGGGCCTTTCCTTTTGTACCACGACACCACTCTGGATTGAACATCATCACTGGATTCGCACGGTTCTTTCTTCATAATTCACGTGTTTTTTGTCTTTATAATGACTATAATACAATAAGAAGGTGTCTCGGATTTCAGTTAAAATTGGTAAGGGAGGTGGTTACCATGGCAACAACTATTCTGGTTCTTTTAAGCGTATTGCTTACAATGGCCATCCTTCCGTGGATTGGCACCATGGGTCATACGAAATTGCATAATACGGACTCGATGGCGGGAGATGAAGGAGAAGATTAGGCAGTGGTGGAAGTTCCGGAGGAGACGGAGAGATAAAATTATTGATTGTTTATTTTGAGTCATGCCCGGCTCAAGAGGTTTTCCGGGTTGGCGTATTAGCGTAGACAGACACCAGAAAAGGCGGTCGATACAACCGCCTTTTCTGGTAATAGATTAAATCCTAACGCTCGTACTTCTTGTGTTTCTTATGTTTGTAGTGCCCTTTATGCTTTCCACGGTCATGGCGTTCATCTCTCTCCCTGACGATGACACGTTCAGGTTCCATCACGACAACACGCGGCGGTGGAGCGGGATTGCCGACCTGCACCCGTACATTGGGTGTGTTGACATCCACCGTAACAGTTGCGTTTGATTTCGTAGCAATGCTTGTCATGAACAGCACACAGATTACACTGCCTATTACTGCCGTCTTCAAATTCATGTTCCTGTTCATACCCTTCTCCTTTTCAAATGGGATCTACTGAATATGCCAATCATCCTGAAATATAAAAGCCGGGGTGCCGAGAGTGATACTTCGGCATCCCGGCTGTCTCTGAGAGACCCAATGGGCTTTCCGCCCCACCCTCGCAAGTGGTTTAGTCTTGTCGTTTATCTATGTTTGTATTGCGCGACTGACTATATAAGACCTCCGTCATTGAGTCAACCCCGCTGACTGAATAATCTTATTAAAAAGATACCAACAGCCAATTCTATCAAGAATCGGCCTTTGGTATCTTTAAAAATTTGTTTACCCGGAGTGTAGCACTTGCGAGAAGGGGAGGCTGCCATTTTATAAAGCAGCCTGTCCGCTTATTCTCTTTGCCGCGCCTTTACTCGGATTTGAGAGAAGCCATAGTGCCGGATGCAAACGGTGATGTTGCGCTGGCAACGGAATAGGCTTTTGCTTTGTACATGGTTTATACTCCTTTCGGTTTATGTTGGCGTTGAAACGGACTTTGTATTGATTGCTCTGATGGTCATACCGGTCAACGACCGGTTAGTTCCTCCAGTTTTTCAGGGTATCGCGCGCCTTGCACCGTAATCTGTGCAGCAGCCTTCTCGATCGCGCCGAGATCGGCGGCAGTGAGATCGAGTGCAACCGCTCCGATGTTCTCATCCAGGCGCTGCAGCTTTGTTGTACCGGGGATCGGCACGATCCACGGCTTCTGAGCCAATAACCACCCAAGCGCTATCTGGGCAGGGGTCGCGTGCTTCTGTTCTGCGATCCTGCCGAGCAGATCCACCAAAGCCTGATTCGCCTTCAGCGCTTCCGATGTAAAGCGAGGTAGGGTGCTGCGGAAGTCCGTACTGTCAAAGGTGGTGCTTGCGTCCATCTTTCCAGTGAGAAACCCCTTACCCAATGGGCTGTAGGGGACGAGGCCGATCCCCAACTCTTCAAGGGTCTGGAGCAGCCCCTCTTCAGGGCGCCTGAACCAGAGCGAGTACTCGTTCTGGACCGCAGCCACCGGTTGGACGGCGTGAGCACGGCGGATTGTCTGGATCCCCGCTTCGGAGAGGCCGAAATGTTTGACTTTTCCCTCCCTGATCAGTTCCTTCACCGCTCCGGCAACCTCTTCGATCGGCACATCCGGGTCGACGCGGTGCTGATAAAACAGGTCGATGACGTCGGTCCTGAGTCTCTTGAGCGAGGCCTCAACCACCGCTCTAATATGCTCCGGTCTGCTGTTCAGAACCGGGCCTGCGCCCTTCATCCCCCGAGGATCCACGCTGGTATCAAAGCCAAACTTGGTGGCGATCACCACGTGGTCGCGCAGCGGTGCCAGAGCCTCACCGACCAATTCCTCATTGGTGAACGGGCCATAGACCTCAGCCGTATCAAAAAAAGTAACGCCGCGTTCCACGGCTGTCCGGAGGAGCGTAATCATCTCCTGTTTGTCTTTGGGTGGACCGTACGAAAAACTCATCCCCATGCAACCGAGTCCGAGAGCCGAAACCTCCAGACCACTTTTCCCCAATATACGTTTTTTCATTGTTTCTCCTTTTCACTAATTAACAGCCTTACGTTGTTTATGATTATACCGTACTCCAGACAAATCAGAATCAGGTAGACCAATCCTGCCGTTTTTTTGCCTAATCGTCCAAACCGCTGGATAACAGTTGTAACGCGAAGTAGGGTTACGGGATATCACAAATTTGCGACACATGACTGCTGATAAGAGAGGGGGTAGTCTGCTGTAAATGACCAGTACAGAAATGACAAAGGCGGGCAAACGGCCGCCTTTTAAAATGATATGGTGTCTTCTAACTTTCTTCAAGTCGTAACAACGACAAACAGACTATGTTCCGCCATGTCTTCCCGCCCTTATCTCAACGATGGTGCCATTTGGCGCCAGCTTGTCAATTTCTTCTATTTCTTTGTCGGTAACGGCAATGCACCCTTTCGTCCAGTCAACCTCTGTATGAAGATCACCAACCCACGAAAATCCATTCTTAAGACCGTGGATCATGATGTCTCCGCCCGGAGAAACACCGTGTTGTTTTGCTCGCTTTTTGTCTTTTTCGTTTGGATAGGAAATATGAAGAGACAGGTGATAACGGCTGTCCCTATTTTTTGAATCGATAACGTAGGTTCCCTCAGGGGTTTTGTTATCGCCTTGCCGTTCTTTTGGACCATTCGGGTTTCCACCCAAGGCTATTTGGTAGGTTTTGAGCACCTTGCCTTTTGAGATCAACGACAGTCGTCGTTCTTTCTTTTCAATCAGAATTTTGTCTGCCGGTCCCTTGTGACTTGCAAAAATCTCTTTTTGCAGTGTAACAATCCCATCCTCTTTGCGACTGACTTCTTGTTCAAGCGCTTCAATCTTTTTCTGCAGCGCAGTAATCTCATTCTCATTGTTTTTAATCTCTTGCTGGAGAGTCCCAATATATGTGTGCTGCGTAGCAATCGTCTTGTCTTTGATAATGACATTATTGATGGTAAATACCATCAATTCACTGTCTTTCCTGTAACCACTCGCCGGGTAATCCTTTATGAGTTTCTGAAAACATTCCAGAGATCTCTGATAATCTTTTTGTCCATTCCCGGGATACGCAAAAACAATACCCATCTCAAAAAGAGACCTGTCTCCCGCCGTGGGATATTTTTCAATAATCTGCTGATATTTACCCAGAGATGCCGTGTAGTTCCCTTGGCTGAAAAGATCGTTCGCATCAATAAAGGTTGAATTGGCCTGAAATCCCCCATCAAAGTGACTGCACCCGCATAGTAGCAGTGGTGCCATTATGATGCAGACAAAGAATACGTTGAGATGCTTACCCATATTCGACTTCGCGCTTGTTCGTACTATCTTTGATGATCGCAGAGCCATCCTTCTTCCTCTTCCTGATATATCCAAGGCAGTCACCGAACGGTGAAAGCATCCGGAAGTGGCAGAGTATCAAAACCCTGCCACTTCCTTTCCGGAGCGCTGATGGAAAAAGTCAGCAGCTCCCCATAGAAACAGACTTACTTCCTCATCGATTTGCGGAAAACTTCGTCGGCCTTCTTCGCCTTTTCATCTGCGATCTTTTCCTTTTCATCTGCAATCTTTGTCCTTTCCTCTGCCATCTTTAGAGCATTTTCTGCCCGGGTTGCGGCAGCATCTGCCTTTAACGTGGCAGCATCAGCGGCCGCCTTGGCAGCCTGCGCATCCTGGGCTGCCTGATCAGCTTTTGCACTAGTCGCCATTTGCTGCGACTCGACTTTTGCAAGGTCACCTGAAGTTGCACAACCTCCTAAAGTAATTGCAGAAGCAAACATCATTGAGATCACTAAAAGATTTTTCTTCATCGTTTTTCACCTCCCCTCTCTTGTTTGATAGGTTCAATCAATGTACCCTCTATGTCCAAGTCAATTTTCAAGCGCTTGATTGCATCTTTGGCTTCTCTGCTATTATTGAAAGGGCCAGCGACAACACGGAAACTATCGTTCTTTGCTATCACCCGGGCCGGGATTTGCGGACCCTGGTGGTTGATAATGGCGGAAAGCCTCTCCGCATCAGTCTCGTCACGCACATCGGCAGCCAATACAGACCACGCATCTGTTCTCAATCCCGGTATTTCGGGTCTGCCATATAATGTGGCTGGGTGCCTGACTTCCATGGGCTCCGCCCCCCCTTTGCCGCTTCCCTGTCTGATCTCGAATATGGGAACAGGAATCCCGCGGGCCTCGGCCAATACTTTCTTGACGTTACTCCAGTCAAGCGTGCGTCCTGATTTCTTTTCAAGAGCTTTCAATTTTGCATATATCTTGTCAAACTCAGCAGCGTCGGAGTCTTCCGTGGACGCATGGATTTCCAAGTAAACCACTCCGTCGCTAAGACCTAAGAGATATGGCTGGTCAACGATGTTTACAGGGATTCTGACCGGAGTGTTCCCATAGAGCTTTTTCACGTCTTCCGGAAAGAGTCTTATGCAGCCATTGGATGCCCTCAGGCCAATGCTGGCCGGTTTATTGGTGCCATGGATCAGATAGCTCGGCGCACTTAAATAGAGCGCGTATTCCCCCAAGGGATTTAGAGGACCCGGCAGAACTGCAGCGGGCAGAGGATCTCCTTTTTTCAGATGATCCCTGGCAATTGAGACTGGCACATGCCAAGTCGGCCGGGTTACCTTGCGCTCCACACGCATGAGCCCTCTGGGCGTGGGTTTCTCTTCGGTACCGACACCGACCGGATAGGTCAATACTGCCAGTTGTTCACTATTTCCTTTAAATTCAAAAAGTCTCAGTGCGGCCAAGTTGATCACGATGCCTTTTCTCGGAGCGTCCGGCAGGATAAAACTCAGAGGCAACATGATACGTTTTCCGGCCTCAGGAACCCATATATCCACCCCAGGATTAGCTGCAGTAACTCCATTAAGTCCCAGACTGAAGTGCCGTGCAATATCCGGCAGCGTATCCCCCTTTTCAAGACTGATGTATTTCAACCGGCCAATGACATCATCTCCTTTTGCAACAGGAAACTCATTTTGTGCAGTATATTCTTCCAAATGTACTGGAACAAGCTGATCTTCCTCATGGAATCCACTCATTGCAGCACATCCATTGAGTGATACGATTACGACAAAAAGAGCCACAAGACGAAGTGTAGTGGAAAAGGGTAGCAGCTTGGTGATCCGACGCATGGGTAAATAAGTTCCTTTCAATATTGTATGTCTCCTTATGTCGGAAGTTCGACCCGAATCGTCACGCCGGGCCCTATCGTAGCGTCTGTCCGCTCTGTTCTTTCCTGACAATTATCGTGCGCCCGACACCCTTACCCCGCTCTAATGTGATGCAAAAAAAAGCCGGGTCGCCGAATATCTGCTGGATATTTCGGCGACCCGGCTATCTCTGTGAGACCCAATAGGCTTTCCGTCCCATCCTCGCGGATGGTTTAGTATTATCGTCTAACCACTGTAGTGAATCATTGTTCGCGGGCGTTTGCCCCTGTCGAAAGTAAAATCATCATTGCCGCAGATACAAATGTTATGGCACAAAAAAAGCCGGGTCGCCGAATATCTTCTGGATATTTCGGCGACCCGGCTGTCTCTGTGAGACCCAATAGGCTTTCCGTCCCATTCTCGCGAATGGTTTAGTATTATCGTCTAACCACTATGGTGAATCAGTGCTTTGTTTGCGCGCATCTTACCTCAACAGGAAAACTTGTCAAGAGAATTTATTAATTTTGGGAAACCCATTTGCCCTGGAGAGTTTATTGCCGATTGCCATCCCCTGCCGTTTCAGCTACTATGCCGAAAATTTTGACCCATGCCAAGGAGCCCCGTATGCCTGCCAGCGCCCGTCACATCCGCGTAGAAACAGAAGCCCAATGCCTGCAGTTCGGCCACCATCTGATCGAGGTAACCAACCAATGGTAGCGTCAACAGATAAACCTCAGGAGATGACCAAACTCGATCAGGCGCTGCAGGCCCTGCGCGATGATATGGATAATGCCAAGCGTCAGTCGAAGTATTATGACATTTTTCTCAATACGACCTTTTGTGTTCCTACTCTTGATCCGCAGGAAGCAGGCGAAGAATCAGCTATTGAGGAAGGGCAGGTTCTCCCCCTTGTCATCGAATCGGAAGGGAATGATTACCTGATGCTTTTCGATACCGAAGAGCGCTTGAAGAACTGGGCAGCAGTCGATGTCAAATGGGTGGATGTTCCGGGATACGTGCTCGCCGCCACAACCATGCCGCCGCTCCACTGGGTGCTGAACGCCGGCTCCGACTACTCGAAACAGTTTCTTTCCGATGAGATTGCCTGGCTCCGGGAGGTTGTGGAACGCTGCAACGAAGCAGCAGCGCAGGAAGAAGTGAATCCATAGGTGCCATCACGTACATGACTGCATGTTTCCTGTCAGGCAAGATGAAACGACAAAAGACGGCCAATCGGCCGTCTTTTGTCAGCATGTATCCGGAATTACTCGCAACTACAACCGGGAACTGTCGCCTCAGTGGATAAAGTTCATGTAAGTCTTGGGCTCCCGCTCCGGCGGGATGATCGTGTCTTTGCCATATTCAACCAGCTTCATCAACCACGCCATATTTTTACCCAGTACCCGCATGATCTGCACACCTTCCGCGTCCTGAGTTACCTCTCCCGGGCTTCTGCCATGAATCACGTTCCAGTAATTGGATGTGGGCATCAACATCTCCGCATAGTTGATGAAGTTGTTCAACTGCTCGAAGGTCGTCACGCCTCCGGAGCGACGCACTGCGACCACTGCAGCACCCACCTTGTAACGCAGCATGCCGTCATTGACGCCGGTCACGTAGAAAGCACGATCCAGAAATGATTTCATGGTGCCCGCGATGGCAGCATAGTGCACCGGTGAACTGAGGATGATGCCGTCCGCCGCCTTCATTTTCTGAATCCATTCGTTGACCTCGTCACCCGGCAGGACACACTTTTCATTCTTGTTCTTGACGCACTGGCCGCAGGCGGTACAACCGCGGATCACCTTGTTGCCGACATGCACAATCTCGGTTTCGATCCCGGCCTGTTCCAGCTCCGCCGTCACCATTTTCAGCGCATGCCACGTATTGCCTTCCTTGTTGGGACTACCGTTGAACGCCACTACTTTCATCTCAATTCCCTCCCCGTCAAACTTTATTTATCGAATACTGTGGACCATCTAATTATTGTGCTCCCTGAAACCCCGGCAGGTACGGTGACCCGGCCATCTCCACGTGGGTCAGGAACAGCCGGGTATCAAATTCCAGCTGGTGATAGGCAGGTTCCATATATTCACAGAGCTGATAGAAAGCCTTGTTGTGCTCCTTTTCCTTCAAGTGCGCCAACTCGTGTACCACAATCATTTTTAGAAATTCTCTGGGAGCATCCCGGAATACTGATCCTATGCGGATTTCGTGTTTTGCCTTCAGCTTGCCTCCTTGTACACGTGATACAAACGTGTGAGTCCCCAGAGCATTGTTAATTACATGGATCTTCCCGTCGTATGCCACCCTGCTCAGCGGCTGGGCGGTGCGCATGAACTCGTTCTTGATAGCGACGGTAAAGTCATAGAGCGCCTTGTCGGTCCTGACATCATGCACTTTCGGATATCTCTGCACAATAATGCTGCCCAAGCGGTTTTTCGCCACCAGTTCCGTCACCTGGGCCGTTATTTTTGGTGAATAGCCAGCTAAATATTTCAAATGGTGCATCTGCCGTTTGATCCCTTCGATTCGTTCCCGTATCATACCTAAAGTTTCCACACAGGTCAAATCTATGGCCGGGCTACAATGAGGGACAACTCCCCTTATTGAGAAAAAAGGGGGGAGTTGTCCCTCATTACCCATATGTATAAACAGCAGCCCTGTCACATTTTTAATCCCGCTTAGGTGCCTCAGTGAAAATGTTGTATAATGGTATTTGCCGACAGGAAAACTGCCGGGAGGAGGACACCATGAACAGCACACCCATGGTAGAGCACCTTGGAATTGCGCATTCCCGCCGTGCCGACCCACCTGTACGGCAGGAAGCGCCTGGCCTATGAAGACTTTATGCGCCTGATTGGGGAGAGTCAGTGAGCTTTTTGCAGGAGACAACAGGGGGCCGATCGGCCGACTTAAAACTTGATATTGTCTCTCCCGACAGAAGCCTGTTTCTTTTATTCCCTCAAATATGATCTCTCTGTGTCATTTGCCTGTTGACTTCTTGATCATAAAAGACCTTAGTGGTACTACGTCTGAAATAAATCAGACAAAATTGAACAGCAAGATCAGGAGAAAGTACACATGGTAAACGGAACAGTTAAATGGTTTAACGACAGCAAGGGTTTTGGTTTTCTTGAGCAGGAAGATGGCGAAGATGTTTTTTGTCATTTCTCCGCAATTGCCGGCGACGGATTCAAATCGCTTGTAGAAGGAGATAGCGTAACGTTTGAAGTAACCAAGGGTCCGAAAGGGCTTCAGGCCGCGAACGTAACGAGAGTCTAACAACTACTCCAGCAGACGCCAAGAGCCCCGAAGAAATTCGGGGCTCTTTTTTATGGGAGAGGCCTCAAAAACAACATAGGCGGCCGATTGGCCGCCTATAAAAGTCATAATAGTACTTAAATATCAGACACTTAGCTCTCTCAAGATTTTTAGTTTTCACATTCAGTTATTAGCAAATAAATTAGCACAAATCGGGTATCATCACAAGCTTAGTTCAATGTTGAGATATAGTAAAGTTTAATTTGGTTTGAATCGTCTCGGGGACGCTAACCTCTAAAATATATGCTCCGTTCTCAGATGTTTTTTATTGAGTGCGATCATCTATACACGGAAAATATTTCTGCCGTATATCATGCTTGATATCCCAAAATCATGGAAATGGGTACTGGTAAATAACCTTAGATATCAACTATATATATCCACTTTAACGGCCCCCCGGTGACCTGCCCGTTTTTGGGTCTGGTCCACCTGCTGGTTCATCCCCGCTTTGCGGGGGTGGACCAGCAGGTCACCGGGGGGCCGTTCATTCCCGCGAAGCGGGGATGAACGTGTATGAGGCGTAGCGGCGCGATAGCGACCGTCTGCCGCAGAGAGTTAGGCATTCTTGCCTGCTCTTGCAACCTTGAGGCGAGGTCACTTATGAAATTCAAGCAACTTCTCAATGTTGGTGATGGAAAGATTTGCTGCATTCGTTCGGCGCGCTTTCTCCCCATCCAGGCGGTATTTCAAAAGGTGCTCATAACCACAGTTTCCTTCGTTGTTATAGGTATAGCAGTTTAACCGATCGCTTTATTTTTGCTTTGCAGTTTGATAACGACCCTGTCTAAATATTTAAAACTTGAAAAAGCTAAAAGAGCTAGCGAAGCTAACCACAGCCACCCCTTGCGAACTGAAGGTTCTATAATGACTGAGAACTCCGGGTGCTTCGGATCATACCAGACCGTGATCTGAGGTGAGCTTGAAAGATCGGATATGATCTTCTTGACCTTTTCTTCCGAATAAGTACCGTATGAATTCCCATTAAGGCTCAAAATGGTTCCTTCATACTCCTTGCCCTGGACATTGTAGCGATACCTCACTTTGACGTTGACGGTGTTTCCTTTGCTAGTGCCAATGTGTCCAATAGTATAGGAGATAGCTTTGCCGGCATTGGAGTCATCAGCCAACTCGCCATTGGCGCGCTGCATCCTCATCGAAACCTGAATCCTCATAACAATCGTCACAGCAATGATCAATGCAGCGATAGTAAAGAAAGACCCAAGTATTTTCCCTGGTCCAAGAACCATCTTCATTTCCTCTCCAAATGCTTAACGGGGCTGAGGGTGTGCGGGTCTCACCGCACCACCCGATTGTTGGCGCATCTCGTCTTTGTGAGGCGGAAAGTGAGTTGACCGATATTCACATCCCTTTTCATAGGTGGAAATCAGTGTCTATCAGAAATCGGTGTAGATACTTTGCGATCGTAATCAGTTAACTCTGCTTTCCACTTTTTACATTGATCCTCGTTATATGTTCCAGTTATCTGGCAATAGTAATGTGCGTTTGTGGTTATAAATAGCCTTTTGTTCAGCTTAGGATTCCATAATTGACCAATTGGGTTGTTAAAAGGTAGCACGACCTCTAACGACAATGTGATTAAAATCGCTACTGCAATGTTTATATATTTGATTTCTCTCTCTATTCCGGTTTCACTTGATTTAAGATGTCTTGCTTTGGTTTCCCTATCATTTTTTTCAAGCCATTCAAATATCTTATTAACATATTTAAGCCTCATCAACTTTCCAATGTAAATCGCAGGTAATAAAAATATCATAACCAGTGCGGTGAATACGTATCTGCCACCAAAGACCCATAAAACACAGACAGCTCTAGCTACTACTATAGCTGTAATAAGTGGAAAACAAGATACAATCAGATTCAGTGCCAGTGATGGGTCGATTTTGAAATATTCCATCATGAAAATGGTAGCCGATTGCGGGTTAAGTAAAATTGTCGTTACAAATAATATCAGTGCTAACCTTTGCAGGAGCCTTATTCCGTGTTTTTCATAGGCTTCCAGCTGGTCATACAATTGTTTTCCTGAAACGGTCTGTTCCATTTCCTTCTTCATTAGTTTCCTATTCCTGCGTCAACGTCGTAGGGGCGCACCAGCGCGTCAGCGTCTGTGTGTCGCCTCCTGGTTAGCGAAATCACAATTTAAGGAACATGTAAACGATCATTGCTGACAT
>JAJXWO010000010.1 GCA_021781535.1 Deltaproteobacteria bacterium
GCATGAACCGCAGCTTCTTGATCGGGTTTTCAAGATGCAGGTCAACTTGGCTAAAAACGGCACCATGAAAATATCTGACTGGGATATTTAGCATTTATAAGATGGCATGGAGTAAGTACATAGTTTGACGAAAAAGGCCCGGAACACGGGTCTTTTTTTTTACAAAACGACGATAGCCGCGAAGGCGAGGCTTTTCCAGAGTCGATGGCGGATAGTACACCGTGTCATGCGGGACGAGATGGAAAAAAAGGTATCCAATATACTACGTGTCAAACGAAAGATAGCATTTATGGAACTATTTCATTGACGTGCTGCAACAATTACTTGTAATAACCGGCAACGAGGCTATTATTGACATAATTATGTGTTCGGGGGGATTTATGGAGACTGACAGAAACAGGAGGACGTTTCTCGGGGTATGTCTTGGCAGCCTCGGAATTATCGCAGCGGCAGCAGTTTCCTGGCCGTTGTTCCGCTATCTTGCTCCTCGTTCGGCCAGTGAAACAGCTGGAAAGGTGGTTATTCCTGATACGGCTGTTCGTGAAGGCGACGCCAAATTTTTTGAATTCGCCGGTTCCTCGGCCGTTCTGATTCGCAAGAAGAATGGAGAACTTGCCGCTTTTTCTGCAGTTTGTACGCATCTGGGATGCATCGTCCAATGGGAAAAGGCCAAACAGGATTTTCTCTGTCCCTGTCATGGCGGACGTTATTCCGCTGATGGTGTCGTGCTGGCAGGACCGCCTCCAAGGCCATTGAAGAAGCTTCCTTTCACGGTGGCTGGAGGAAATATTACTATCGGCTGAACTGATGTGTCAGAGGAGTGGGTATGTCTCTCATAAAAAAAATTGTTACCTGGATAGACGTTCGTGTCGGAGTGCGCGAGGTGGTGGAAAAGGAGCTGACCGGTTATCTGCTGCCGCGCAACATAAACTCCTGGTACTCGATGGGGAGTATTCTTCTGTTCGCCTTTGCACTGCAGGTCGTGACCGGTATGCTGCTGCTGATTTACTATGTCCCGGATGCTGATAAGGCTTTTAAAAGCGTTTCCACCATTATGAACGATGTCCCCTACGGTTGGCTGATCCGGATGCTCCATGCCGTCGGATCCAATATGATGGTGCTGGCGCTGCTGTTTCACATGCTTTCGGTACTCTTTATGGGAAGCTACAAGAAACCGCGCGAATTGAACTGGGTGACCGGATTTATCCTGTTCACGCTGGTGCAGGCCATTTCTCTGACCGGATATCTGCTCCCATGGAGTCAGCTTTCGTTCTGGGCAACTACCGTGGCCACCAACAGCGCCAGTGCCATACCGGTGGTGGGGCCATATCTCGTTGAGTTACTGCGCGGCAGTCAACTGGTCGGACCTCCGACACTGGGGCGTTTCTTTGCTCTCCATGTGGCGGTTATTCCTGCCGTTATTGCAGCTCTGATCGGAGCCCATCTCTTTCTCCTCAAACGCACCGGAGTCTCGACACCCCCGTTTGGCGTTCAGGACACCGTCAATCAGTGGCAGGGGGATAGCTACCGCTACGAAGATCATCCGGGCGGAATTCCCTTCTTCCCTGATTTTGCTTTCGAAGATATGAGGTCGATTGCAATCTACATGGCAATTTTTCTGACGGTGGTTTTTTTCGACCCATACCTGTTCTTTCCCACGGATGCCTTTCTTCCGGCCAATCCTTTCGCTACCCCGGCACATATCAAGCCGGAATGGTATTTCCTGGCCAACTACCAGACGTTGAAACTATTTCCCAATGAACTGATTGGCCTGTCCCTGCAGGCCGTTGCCATGACTTTCCTGGCGTTGCTTCCCTTCGTCGACCGCGGCAGGGAACGCCATCCCCTGAAACGGCCCTTGTTCATGATCTGTTCCGTCGGCGGGGTGCTACTCTGGATCGGACTCAGCATATGGGGGCATTTTTCATGAAATATCACGATACGACCATTACTTCCCGTTTACTACTGTATGCCGTCATGGTGCTTGCACTTGCACCATACCTTTTTCCGTCTGCAGCGTGTGCGCAAGAACCGACTGAACCGGTATGCATCTCCTGTCACTCTACGTTGCCGGAAAAGTTCAGCCAGCCGGTCAAGCTCTGGCGGGGAAGCATTCATGCCGATAACGGCATCTACTGCAATGGCTGTCACGGAGGCGATCCGAACGATGCTGCCAATGCCATGAACCCGGAACGCGGATTTTTGGGGGTGCCTACAGAAACTGCCATACCGGCGTTTTGTGGCCGTTGCCATGTCGGTGTATTGAAGGATTATCTGGCAAGTGCTCATGGGCGTAAGCTGGGCAAGGGAGGACCGACCTGTGTAACCTGTCACAGTAATCATCATGTGGTAAAAGCCTCTTTAGCACTGATTAATGAGCAGAGCTGCAGTCGCTGTCACAGTTTCGAACGGGCCAGAGTCATCCGTGCCGCGATGCAGGAAACCGAGGCAATGATTGTTGCCATAGATGAACGCATCAGCGGCTTTAAAAAGACCGGTACCGATACTGAAAAACTTGAAAAAGAGCTTTTTGCGGTGCGGAATCAATTTCACACCCTGTTTCACAGCGTAGATGTGGAATTGGTAAAAAATGACTCGGCCCAGATTCAGGCCGATCTGAGAAAAATACAGGTGGTACTTGACGGGCTGGATACGGTACATCAGAGGCGCATGATTGCAGGGGCTGCTGCCGTGTCGATCATGTTGATGATTGCGCTGGTACTGCACTTGCTGAGAAAAACGTATGACTAGGTTTGTTTCACGGTCATCTTCTTTTTTTACGGTAAACCGGGAATGAAGCTCGCAAAAAAAAGGGTGCTTGACAAGTGCGGGTCAGTTCAATTAGAGTCACAACCCATAAAGGGGAGTAGCTATCAGCCGGAGACATGGCTGACCCCATGCTCGTCAACACAGTCGCAAGACTCGGGCCGGGAACGATAACCATCGCAAGCAAGACCTTTATCCAATGCGTATTCCGCCGTGGATAAAGGTCTTTTTTATTAGCCGCCGATTGTATCCACATCCCCTGTTGGCGCCTCCGATGCAAGAAGCACATTTTTCGTAAATCCGCAGAACGGAGGTGGTAGGATGGTTTTTCGTTACTCACCTGCAGATGAAAGGAAGACATCACCACGCTTGAGTTGCGCGCTTGTTGGTACGTGACTTTTAAACGGCATTTTTTGTAAAAGGAGGTTTTGCACATGGAATGGTTGACTGACCCGCAGGTCTGGATGGCGCTGATAACCCTGAGCGCACTGGAAATTGTCCTGGGAATTGATAATATTATCTTTATCTCTATCCAGGCCAGTAAGCTCCCCGCTCATCAGCAGGAGAAAGCCAGGCTTCTCGGACTCGGGCTGGCAATGTTTATCCGCATCGGGCTCCTGTTTTCTCTTACCCGGCTTATGGGGCTCACCTCACCACTGTTCTCGGTGGTGGGGAATGAAATTTCCGGTCGCGATTTGATCCTGATCTCCGGTGGTCTCTTTCTTCTCTGGAAAAGTACGATGGAGATCCATGAGAAGCTGGAAGGCGAGGAAGAAGTGTCATCCGCCCGTGTCGGTGCAACGTTTAGTGCGGTTATTGTACAAATCCTCCTGTTGGATATTGTCTTCTCCCTTGATTCAATAATTACCGCCTTGGGAATGGCCAGCCAACTTGCCATAATGGTTGCTGCGGTTGTCATTGCAGTCGGGTTTATGATGTTTTTTTCAGGAAAAATCAGTGTTTTTGTAGAAAAACATCCGACCATCAAGATGCTGGCATTAAGTTTCCTGCTTCTGATCGGCGTGTCACTTATCGGCGATGGTTTCGATATGCATATACCCAAGGGATATGTCTATTTTGCCATGGCCTTCTCGGTTATGGTAGAGATGTTAAATCTGAGACTCAGGCGCGGTACGCCGGTCAAACTCCATCAACCACATCTGGTAAATTCGGCCAAATAGGTGAACATGCCAATTCCCGCCTGCCCACCGATGTTTTTTTAATCGGCAGGAGCGGGAATAAAACCACCGGTGACGATCCGGGGAACTTTCTAAGGGCAGCAACGAGCAAAGGGGTACGGCGATGATTAAAAATAAGTTCATTCTGGTCCTGATACTGCTGGCACTGGTTCTGCCGTTTATTTCGTACCTTCTGGATTTCTATGCCGATTGGCTTTTTTTCGTAGAGACAGGTTTTTCGTCGGTGTTTACGACAACAGTATATGCCAAAACAGGTGTCGGGCTGTTCTTTGGAGCGTTTCTGTTTGTCGCTCTCATGGTCAATCTTTTGTATGCGAACCGGGCACACTTCCCCTACGCCGGCATTTTTATTGTGGGGGGAGGCAACTTCCGCGTACAAAGAGACGAGATGATTCGGCTTGTAAAACCTCTGGCCGTCCTCATTAGCATGGTCCTGGCTTTTTTTGCAGGTAATTGGGGGGCCGTGCAGTGGGAAGAAGTGTTGCTCTTCACGAACAGGGTGGACGTCGGCACGGTTGATCCGGTAATCGGCAAGGATATCGGTTTCTATCTGTTCAGCCTGCCGTTTTGGGAAAGCCTCCAAGGTTTTGCCAGCTTCGTGCTGCTGGCAACTGCCGTCCTGAGCGGTGCGGTGTACCTTGTGCGGGGCGGCATCGTGCTGACTGAACGAGGGGTGACAATTGATGTGAAGGTCCGTCGCCATCTGGCGGTGTTGACCGGGATTTTCGCCTGTGTGATTGCTGCCGGTTTCTATCTGGACAGCTTCCGGCTGCTGCTTTCCGGAAACGGCGCCTTTTATGGCGCTGGATATGCCGATGTCAACTCACGACTGCTGACCTATCGGGTTCTGACGTTCCTGACACCGCTGGCGGGGTGCATGCTGGCGGCAGCAATCTGGAAAGGAACCTGGCGCAGGGCGGTGCTTCCTCCGGGTGTCGTAGTGGTACTGTATATTGTCGGTATCGGGGTGTATCCGGGACTGCTCCAAAAATTCAAGGTCGCCCCAAACGAATTGGCTTTGGAAATGCCGTACATAGAGAGCAATATCAGATTTACCCGCTTCGGCTACAATCTGGACAAGATTGAAACCGTACCCTTCGATGTTGATACCAAGCTATCCGCTACCGATATTGCTAACAATGATGCCACCATCAAAAATATCCGCCTCTGGGATCATGCCCCGCTGCTCAAGACATACAGTCAGCTACAGCAGATCAGAACCTATTACAAATTTTTTGATGTGGATAATGACCGTTACATGGTGAACGGTCAGTACACCCAGGTCATGCTGTCGCCGCGCGAACTTTCCTATGCCGATCTTCCCAGCAAAAACTGGATCAACGAACGGCTCATCTTCACCCATGGTAACGGTATCACCTTTGGCCCGGTCAGCCGGATCAGTAAAGAGGGGCTTCCCGAATTTTTTGTCAAGGATATCCCACCTGTCAGTCTGGCCGATGTCAAGGTAACCCGGCCGGAAATATATTTCGGTGAGCTGTCCAATGACTATGTTGTCGTCAAGACGAAGGTGCCTGAATTCAGTTACCCAACCGCCACCGGCAATATCAATACCACCTATGCGGGAAAGGGCGGGGTACCGATCGACTCGCTTCTCAAAAAAGCGTTGTTTGCTGCCAAGTTCAGGACAGAAAAAATACTGCTTTCTTCGGATATTACTGCGGAGAGCCGCATCATTTACAATCGCAACATCAATGACCGGGTCAGAGCAATCGCACCCTTTCTCCGTTATGATGGCGATCCCTACATGGTTGTTACGAAGAATGGCGAGCTCAAATGGATTATTGATGCCTACACCATTTCGGACCGTCTCCCGTATTCAAAACCGCTTACGGGCGGCATCAATTACATGCGAAATTCCGTCAAGGTGGTTGTGGATGCCTATGACGGATCTCTCGATTTTTACATCAGTGACCCCCAAGATGTACTGATAAAGGTGTATGCCCGGATGTTTCCGAACCTTTTCAAGCCGATGTCATCCATGCCGGATGATCTGCGCAAACATGTCCGCTATCCGCACCAGTTCCTCCAACTTCAGGCCGCCATGTACTCCGCCTACCACATGACGGACCCTAAGGTTTTCTACAACAAGGAGAACCTCTGGCAGGTTCCGGCTCTGGGCGAAAAGCCGATGGAGCCAAGCTATACGATCATGAAACTGCCGGGTGAAAAGGTGGAGGAGTATATCCTGCTGCTGCCGTTTACACCGTCCAAGCGGGACAATCTGGCGGCTTGGCTGACGGTCCGCTGTGATGAACCGAATTATGGAAAGATCCGGGCCTATACCTTTCCTCGCGACAGGTTGATCTATGGCCCGAAACAGATTGATGCTCGCATCAATCAGGATTCCTTTATCTCACAGCAACTGACGCTTTGGAACCAGCGCGGCTCAGAGGTTATCCGCGGCAGCATGCTTATAATTCCAATCGAGAAATCGCTGCTCTATGTCCAGCCGCTGTTTCTTGCCGCAGATAAAGACGGCCTGCCCGAGTTGAAGCGGGTGATTGTCGCCTTTGGGGATGAGGTGGTTATGGAGGAAAACCTGGAACTGGCTCTGCAGCGACTCTTCGGTGGCAAAAAAACTGCTATTGCCGTCACGGCTGTTACCACAAGCACGGCAGGTCCGAAAACAGCACCAGCTTCACTGGCCAAGGAAGCCATGGATATTTATGAGAAGGCAACGAATCTGCAACGCCAGGGTGATTGGGCGGGGTATGGTGATGAACTGCGAAAGCTGGGACAGGTGCTGAAGCGGATGGCGCAATAGCCCTGTGAAAAATCTTAGCTCAACGGGGTAGGATTGCCGTGAAGCATTTTGTATTCAGGACATTGGGACAGGCAAAACGTCTGATCGTGATTCTGTTCGGTTTTACAATACTGGCTGGCGGAGTGGTGATGATCGTATTGCCGGGGCCGGCAGTGGTGGTTATTCCGCTCGGGTTGGCGATATTGGCCACCGAATTCATCTGGGCCAGAAAGCTTCTTGCCGCGGTAAAAGGGCGCTTCGAGCGTATGAAAAAAGGAAATAATACCGAACCACACCCCTGATGTGAGCTGTTTTGAAGTGGTGTGTCATCAACACAATCTGGATGGCTTATGATATGAAAATCACCTTATTGACTCATTTTAAAGAATTTGAGAAAAGATCCAATACCGGCCGTCTGGTGGTCGACGTTCTCGGAAGTGCCGCCGTGCAGGTTCGCTGGGACAGGATGAATCCATGCAAGCGGCTGATTGAGGAAATTGAGGCTGGCGGTGTGGCGTTGGTCTACCCTGGTGCTTCAGGAGAAAATGACGGAGATCTGAGCGGTCTTACCCACTTCATAATAATTGACGGGACCTGGCATGAAGCTCGCAAAATCCATCAGAGAAGCCCCTATCTGCAAAAAATCCGTCGGGTCGGTCTGAAAACAGGTGAAAAATCGGCATATAATCTCAGGAAAAATCAGAAGGAATCAGGTCTGTGCACTGCGGAATGCGTCATCGAAGTATTGCGTCTTTCAGGGCACGCCGCCGATGCAGAGCGGCTGCAGGAAAGATTCCTTGCATTCATCAGGCCGCCTGGAGTCATGCGAGGAGAGGTGCAGGGGCATTAGCTCGGGAAAGAGATGTCTTTACGGCGGTATCATCATGCCTTGAATTTGTTTTCGTTGCCGGCTAACAAGCGTCTGATATTTTCATGGTGTCGCACAATGACTGTCAGGGAAATTATAATTGTTACCGTGGTGAGAGCCCTGCTGCCGCCCAACAGGAACACTGCCAGCGGCATGGTGGCCGCAGCAGAAATTGATCCGAGCGAAACGTAGCGCCAGATAAGCATCATGCAGGCAAATACTGCGACAGCAATTGTGACCGCCAAGGGAGCCAATGCCAGAAAAACTCCCAGTGCAGTAGCCACGCCCTTTCCTCCCTTGAATCTGAGGAATACAGAAAAAACATGGCCACAAAATGCGGCCAGGCCGACCCAGGCGGCAAATTCAGGTGGAAGTGCGCTGAATTTAACGAGAACAACCGGGATCATTCCCTTCAGGCAGTCCCCGATCAGCGTAATGATGCCGACTTTACGACCGATGGTACGATACAGGTTGGTTGCGCCGATATTTCCGCTTCCCTCATTGCGGACATCAATCCCATACACCTTGCCGAGCAGCAGTCCAGTCGGGATCGATCCAATCAGGTATGCGACGCCGATTACGATAAGCAGTGCTACTATGGTTGCCTGATCTCCTGTCATTGCATTGCCTTGCTGGCATCAGCGGCGTATGAACTGGCGGGGAATTCCTTTATTAGCTTTCCAAGGATCTCGCGCCCTTTCTCTTTCTGCCCATCCTCCAGATATGCCTTGCCGAGATAATACATCACTTCATCGCGTCGTGCCGAGTCGGCAAACATTTTGAGCGCTTCTTCAAAGCGACCAATTGCGGCTTTATAGACATCAGTCTTCAGGTAAAAACGGCCAACATACAGCTCGTACTCCAGTTCTTTATCGCGGCACTGGCGAACTTTCTCCTCAACTTCTGCTCGTTGGGCTCCATCAGGGTACAGTTTCAGATAGGAGTCAAGGGTTGTTAACGCATTTTTTACCGGCGTCTGGTCGGTATCGATGCCGTGAATCTGATTGAAATAGCTCATTCCTTGCCGATACAAGGCATAACCGGCTTGCGGGTCTTTTGGATGTAATTTCCGGAAGTCCTCGTAGCCGGCAGCCGCTTCGATATAGTCTCGATTCAGGTAGTAGGCGTCTGCAATATTGAGTTCTGCCTTTATGCTGAGTTCCGGTGACTTATAGGTTTCCTTTACTTTTTTCCATTGGGCTATTGCCTCTTCATATTTCCCGGCTTGATAAAACTGTTCTCCATCTTTATAGAGCATATCTACCGACTTATTTGCCTGCGGGGTGGAGCATCCCTGGAAAAAAGCTGCGGCAAGAATGGACAAGGCAATCAGTTTTGCAGATGTTTTCATACGGATCCTTTTTGAAATGATGACATTATATGATTCCCGCGCCGCGTTCGTCCGCCAGCAAGCGACCGATTATATCATGATTGAGCCATAGGGCCGGTGAGACAGTATTCCAGGAACTGTGCAACATCAGTCGGCCGGTAGCAAGAAACACTATTCTTGACAATTCAGCGCAGACCAATTGCTTCTGATCCCTGTGTTTCCCCATGAGTTCGGCAGAACTGGTCAGCATCAACTCCGCCTGTTCACGGGAATTGTGCTGTGGCCAGGATGGAAAGTCCACCATCTGTTTCAAAATGGGTGAGGAAAGATAGCGGTCTGCACGATCCAAGAGGCTGCCTATGGTCTCTCCATCATTCAACATGGCCTGGCAGCGGGCCTCAAGTGGTGCTGAGATCTGTTCGCCGGCTTCACGGCGGATTGCGTGCAAAAGTGGGTAAAGTGAGATTTCTACCCCCAGAAAAAGGGCGCTGGAATTCGTCTGAATTTCCGGGCAGTTGTAGACTGTTGCGTGAACACCTGCTGCTGCGGCCTCGGAAGCGATATCTTCAAGACGCATCTTGGCAAACCCCTGAACGTATGGAGTATAGGACTGCCAGCTATAGTGACCGTTTATCAGCACGCCCGTGCCGTGGTAACCGTATGCGGAGTAACAGACCTTGCTTCCCGCGCCGGTATTCCGTGCACGCAGGGTTGCGGTACCTTCAATCAGATAGCGGAATGTGTCGGCTGTAACTTCGTTGAAGCTGGTATTGCAGAGCTGGCCGAGCGGACTGTTCCAGAAAATCTCTGATGACAGGAATTTGTCGCCGGTGCCTTTGAATATCCGGTTTAGAAGTGGCATGAACACGCGGGCGCGCGGAATACCGCCTGCCATGGAATGGGCAAGGTGAATGTTGGCATCAGCCGGTATGCGCGTAAGCAGTTCTGCTTCCAGTTGAGCTAGATGGGAGCGGAACCGGGCACTTCCAGCTGCACATGCTTTTTCGATGCTTCCTTCGATAAAACTGGTGGTGGCAAAGTCATCCGGTCGTGCTTTTTTCAGCTGTTCAGCTATCGAAGGAACGCCGTCAACAGTTTCCATGTCAAAGCCGGCTTCCAGTGGAATATTAATAATCTGTCCGCCCAGCACTGTTTCAGCGTCAACCAGCTCTTCTGCCGTAAGCGGCCTCAATGTCCCGTCACTATCCCTGCGCCCGACTGTTGTGCCGATTACTGTCATGCCCGCCCGTTTGGCTTCGTCAACCAAGCCGTTGGCATAGCCGCGTCCAAATAGTTCGCCTACCAACACCAGCACGTCACCGGTTTTATATCCGGCAGGATCAGGCAGCTGCTGCAGTGGTCTGTATTCCGTCATGCTATCCCCCAGATTCGATAAAATAAGCTATCTTATTTAGCATAAACCGCCCTGTCATGTGAACATAAAAAGCTGCCGTGACATAAGGTGCTATTCGTGCTAGGCTTGAATAAATTTCAGGGAGATACTTATACGTGAATGATGACCTGATTCTTCTCGGCCACGGGAGCGGTGGCAGGCTTTCGCACCAGCTGCTTGATGAGCTGATCATACCGATTGTAAGCGGGATTTCATCTTCGGGACAAAATGACGCCGCACTGCTGGAGGGCATATCCGGACGAATTGCCTACACGACGGATTCTTTTGTCGTTGATCCGATATTCTTCCCGGGTGGGACCATTGGCAGTCTGGCCGTGCATGGCACCGTCAACGACCTGGCCATGATGGGAGCCCGGCCGCTCTGGTTGAGTGTCGGTTTGATCATCGAAGAGGGGTTCAGCAAAGCCGATTTGAAAATTATTCTGGAAGACATGCGTACCGCGGCGGATGCGGCCGGAGTTGCAATCGTTACCGGAGATACGAAGGTTGTGCCGCGTGGTAAAGCCGACAAGATCTTTATCACGACCTCGGGTGTTGGTGCCGTTGAACATTCACTGCCGATTCATGGCGCCAATGCGCAGCCGGGAGATGTTGTCATTATTAACGGTACGATTGGTGATCATGGTATTGCCGTCATGGCAGGACGAGAAGGGCTTGTGGTCAGCACCGAAATAAAAAGTGACTCTGCGGCATTGAATGGTTTGGTTGCTGATCTTCTGAAGGAAGTCGGCGCTGCTCTTCACGTGTTGCGTGATCCGACCCGGGGTGGCGTGGCAACGACAATCAAGGAAATTGCCCAGCAATCAAGCGTCTCCATTACCTTGCAGGAAGAGGCCTTGCCGATCAAATCCGCCGTACGGGGAGTTTGTTCAATTCTGGGACTTGATCCACTGTTTGTGGCAAATGAGGGGAAACTGTTGGTGTTTGTGGCGGATGCTGCTGCAGAAGCAGCCTTGGCCGTCATCAAGAAGCATTCGCTGGGTGCAGACGCCGCGGTTATCGGTACGGTGGGTGCCGGTCCGGCTGGACGGGTGCAGATGGAAACGCTGATTGGGGGCATGAGGTCTGTCGACATGCTCTCCGGGGAACAATTGCCGAGGATCTGTTGACATGGCCAGGGAGAAAACACCGGTAACTGCTGCCGTTCGCGTGCTCCGTGCCGAAAAGGTCATCTTCAGTGACCACCTCTATGTCTATGAAGACAAGGGGGGAACAGCGGTCTCTTCCCGCGAACTCGGCGTTGACGAACATGCCGTCATTAAAACACTGGTGATGGAGGATGATAACCGCAAGCCGCTGATAGTGCTGATGCATGGTGACCTGCAGGTATCCACCAAGGAGCTTGCCCGTGTAATCGGGGTAAAACAGGTTTCGCCCTGCAGCACGGAAGTGGCTCAAAAACTGAGTGGCTATCAGGTCGGTGGCACCTCGCCATTCGGGACTCGTTTCCCGCTGCCGGTCTATATGGAAGAAAGCATCGCCAGCTTGCCAAAGATTTACATCAATGGTGGTAAACGCGGCTACCTTGTCGGGGTTGCTCCCAAAGAGCTTGTCAGAGTGCTGAAACCGCGTCTGGTCTCAGTCGGTAACAGATAGGAAGGGAAGGGGTATGATCAGAAAAGCACAAATTGCGGATGTAAAAAATATCCAGAAGTTGCTGATGACTTTTGCTAATCGGGGAGACATGCTTTCCCGTTCACTGTCGGAGCTATATGAATCGCTGCGCGATTTTTACGTAGCAGAAGACGAGGGTGTTCTTCTTGGCGCTGCGGCACTGCATGTCGTCTGGGATGATCTGGCTGAGGTGCGTTCTGTTGCTGTGACGGAGGATGCCGGCAGGAAGGGAATCGGCAGCAGTCTGGTGCAGGCTTGCATCTCTGAAGCTCGTGACATAGGTTTGAAACGGATATTCTGCCTGACTTACAAGCCAGATTTTTTTGCCAAGCACGGGTTTCGTCTGGTTGATAAAGCCGAATTGCCGCATAAAGTCTGGGGCGATTGTATTAAATGCCCGAAATTCCCGGATTGTGACGAAAACGCCATGATCTTAGATCTGTGAAAGAAGCAAGGGCGGCCCGAGGCCGCCCTTGCTTCTTTCAGGATCAGATGTAGTACATGACGCGATGATCTGCCTCATTCTTGATTCCCATGTCGTGTGCACGCTGACAGAGTGTCTGCAGGGTCATGCCGCCAAGGAGAGTATCAAGCAGCGAGTTTGCTTCCGCCCAGACGGTCTCTGTGACGCATTTTCCTTCAAAAGGGCATTCATTCTTGCGCCGGCTTTTCTTCGGGGTGATTCCGGAGCAATCAACCATCAATACATCCTGCTCGGTGGCATTGAGAATCTCAAGAACAGTAATTTCATTCGGTTTCCGAGCCAGCGCATACCCGCCTTGTGGTCCACGTTTGCTTTTCAGAAGGCCGGCACGCTTCAGATTCTGGAAGATCTGTTCCAGATAACGAGGAGAGATCAGTTGCCTGCGGGAGATATCTTGAATCTGGACGGGCTCAGGACCGCAGTTGTAGGCGATATCAAACATGGCTCGCAGACCGTATCTGCTTTTTGTGGAGAGGCGCATACTGTACTCCGGTAGTAGTTTTACAAGCGATTTTATGCTCTTTCGAGGATGAGAATCATTCTGGCTAACGCATTGTCCTGTTTAGCTGGACAAGAATGAACTGCAAGAAATCATTACGGAAGCAGGCCGTCGTTGTCAAGAAAATAAACGAGAGAGCAGGCCCCATCCATGTGGCGAATACCCAATAGGCATAATTGGTCTATCGGAAGTATAGCCTGATTTATCAGGGCCGGGCAGTGCGCGCGATTGTTGCAGCAAACACAGTTGCTGCCCCGGCCTTTTTCAGCACTTTGGCGCATTCATCCATGGTGCTGCCGGTTGTCATAACATCATCCAGCAGCAGTATGCGTCTACCGGCAACGTAATCAGGCCGGTTGACGGTAAAGGCTCCCTTTACATTCAATCGGCGCTCTGCAGCCGAGAGCTCGATCTGAGGTTCGGTTGGCCGGCTTCTGACGAGGATGTCCGGCAGCATTGGGAGAGAAAGCTTGTGTGAGATTGTTCTCCCGAGAAGAACTGCCTGATTAAAACCACGCTGACGAAGGCGGGAGCGATGGAGCGGGACCGGGACAATAAGGTGTGGCGTGGCATCCGGCAAAAAGTCACGTATCCCTTCCAGGGCCAGGAGCGCCAATGGATGCCGCAGGTGCGTACGGTGGTTATACTTGAAGGAATGTATCAGGTCGCGTATTGCCCCTTCATAGAGAAAGCGTGACCGGGCGGTATCAAAATGCGGCGGATGGATCAGGCATGCGCTGCAGCGGTGGTCATTACCAGCTCCGGTATAGGGGATCCCGCAACTGGGGCAGAGTGGAGAGGTGACGAGCGGCAGTCTGTCGCGACAGGTGGAACAGATATGGAGCGTGCCGGCATTCGGGATAAAGGAATGGCAGATGTTGCAGATCGGTGGCAGAAGAATGTCGAGCACTTCATGAAAGAGCTGCGCGGCAAAAGCCATTTATAATCCGAGGTCAGCGTTTACTACCAGCACATGGAGGTCCGTCAATCGAGGCTTTCGGTCGATGACTGTCGTGACCCGGCAGATGCGCTCCGGCGAATTGCAGTTGCTACAGAATCCGGTCGAGGCACATGGAGTCTTGTAGGTAAGGCGTCTGGCATTTGGCGGAGTTGCCCAGCTTTTGATGCGGGTGATCGCATCCTGAATGCTTCCATCGACCAGCTTGTTGCGCCCTGCAACAACAATTACTTTCCGGGGGCCAAAGAGCATAGATGCGACACGATTACCGATACCGTCTATATTGACCAGTTCACCGGAGAGGGTCACCGCATTGCTGCCACAGAGAAACAGGTCACACGTCAGCTGACGGCGCATGACCTCAAGCTTTTCATCGCGTGAAAATGATGGATTGCTGTGATTGAGAATCTCTTTTCCCTGTCCGCGCAGCACTTGTTCCACACCCAAAGAGGCGATCGACATCGAACCGCCAAAGCCGATCGAAACAGAATCCGTAGCCCCGGCGATGATATACTCTGCTGCCGTTTGCGGGGTGGCACAGTACCGGGCGGTGAAGCCGTTCCTCTCGAGTGACTCAACCGCTTTCCGGCATTTTTGTTCATGAGTCCAGTGTACAAGATCTTCAGTTATTCCCATGGCACCTACCTCATAATTTTGACAGACTTGATAATGACTGGAGTTGCCGGGACGTTCTGGAACATCATGTTTATGTCCTTCGTTTTTACCGAGGCGATCCTGTCAACAACATTCATTCCTTCGATTACCTTGCCAAAGACTGCATAACCGGCCCCATCAGGGCTGGGACGGTTAAGCATATCATTGTTTACAACATTGATGAAAAATTGTGACGTGGCACTATCGGGAGCTGAGGTTCTGGCCATGGCGATTGTGCCTCGATCATTTTTCAGGCCATTTGCGGCTTCATTCCTGATAGGGGGGCCTGTTGGTTTCTGTGTTTGATCTGCAGTAAATCCTCCACCCTGGACCATGAAGCCGGGAATGACGCGGTGGAAGGTGGTGCCGTTATAAAATCCGTTTTTTGTGTAGGTAAGAAAATTCCTGACGCTGATTGGTGCCTCTTTTTCAAAAAGCTCAATTTTGATGGTGCCGAGTGTCGTTTCCATAATGACGACCGGTTTTTTCTTTCCTTCTGCACAGGCGATTGCTGTTATGAGGCAGATCAGTACGCCAACAGCTAACATTTTCTTAAACATGGCTTCCTCCTGATTGGTTGTTAGAGATAACGTTCGAGTTATACGCAGGGCCGCGTGCAATATTCAATATCAGCTCGCAGCGCTTTGTACCAGCTCCGCCAGGCAGGATATAAACGCCGGAGAGCTGTTAAGAGCCTCGGTGCGCCGAAAATCGGCAATACCCCGTGCCGCCGCTTCTTCTTTGTACTGGATGTCAATCTCATAGAGTGTTTCGATGTGGTCGGAAACGAACGAGATCGGCACCATCAAGAGTTGTTTGCAACCGGAGGCGGCAAGCTCGGCAATTTTTACTTCGGTGGACGGTTCCAGCCATTTGACCGGGCCGGCACGCGACTGAAACGCCAGATGGTGAGAAATATTGCTGAACTGTTTCATGACCAAGCGGACGGTTGCTTGAATATGGTCGAGATAGGGGTCGCCGGTATCGATGAACGACTGCGGCAGGCCGTGGGCTGAAAAGACCAACTGTATGTTACTCCGGTCGGGAAAACCGGCTAATCCCTGCTCAATTTTTTCCGCCAGTGCGGCAATATAGAGGGGGTGATCATAGAACTGTTTGATATAGGAAAGCGTGAATGGCGTCGAAGCCTTTCTTAGTGTGCGCTTCAGTTCATTGATGCTGGACCCGACCGTGGCGCGGGAATAATGCGGATAAAGCGAGAGGACGATGACGTTGGTGATGCCTTCATGCGTGATCGCAGCCAGTGCCTCGGCCGTATCCGGCTTTGAGTAGCGCATGGCTACGAAGCAGCGGTAGCGCGTACCGAGGATCGTTTCCAGTTCGGCCGCCTGCTGTTCGGTCAGCTCCCTGATTGGTGATTTGCCGCCGATCTTTTTATAGTATTCCCTGACTTTCTTCGAGCGACGCCGTGCGATAAAACGGGCAACCACCGGCTGGAAAAAAGCCGGTCCAATGCGGATAATATCCCGGTCGGAAAAGAGGTTATACAGGAACGGTTCAATGGCGGCCAACGAGTCCGGGCCTCCCATCTGGAGCAGCAGCACTGCCGTTTGCCCAGGCTTGCTCATGCCCGTATCATTACCAGCAGCATCTTGAACGGCTTGGCCGCCTTCAGTTCATGGGGAATGTTGGCCGGCATGATAATCATCTGGCCGGCACTCACCGTTTGCGCCTTACCATTGATAGATACTTCCGCTTCACCATCAACCACGTGGACAAAAGCGTCAAAAGGCGCGGTATGCTCGCTCAGGCCCTGGCCGACGCCGAAAGAAAACATCGTCACCGTCCCGATCTTCTTGTCGATCAGTGTCTTGCTGACCACCGCACCGTCCTGGTATGAAACGAGGTCGCTCATTGTCAATGCTGTGCCGATTAATTCCATACATGCTCCAATCTGTATTGCACGTTTATTACGGTAGAGCCATATTAGCGCATTAATAGAAAAAAACAAAGGCGGAAAACCGAAGTTTCCCGCCCATGATTGCGACAGATGCATCTTTTGAGGCTGACGGACTGTACTTTCTAGTACATTCCTCCGCCCATGCCGCCCATGCCGCCCATGCCGCCAGGCATTCCGCCGCCCATGCCGCCGCCGGTATCTTCTTTCGGCTTTTCGGCGATCAGTGCTTCGGTCGTCAGCATCAAGCCGGCGATGGAAGCTGCATTCTGAAGGGCACTGCGGGAAACTTTGGTCGGATCGATGATGCCGGCTTTGATCATGTCGACATATTCGTCATTTGCGGCGTCGTATCCAAAGGCATCTTTGCCGTTCTTGACCTTGTCAACTACGATCGAAGCATCGATCCCTGCATTATCAGCAATCTGACGGATCGGAGCTTCGAGAGAAGCTTTGATCACGTTCACGCCAAACTGTTGTTCGGTGACCAGTTTGAGTCCGTCCAGAACATTCATGGCGCGGATATATGCTACACCGCCTCCGGGGACAATCCCTTCGTCTACAGCTGCGCGGGTTGCGTGCAGGGCATCTTCAACGCGGGCTTTTTTCTCTTTCATTTCAACTTCAGTTGCCGCGCCAACTTTAATAACGGCTACGCCGCCAACCAGTTTGGCCAGGCGCTCCTGGAGTTTTTCCTTGTCATAGTCACTGGAGGATTCTTCAGCTTGGGCACGGATCATTTTTACACGGCCCTGGATTGTTTCTTCCTTGCCATTGCCATCGATGATTGTGGTGTTGTCTTTGTCGATGGTGATACGCTTGGCCTGGCCGAGCATATCGACGGTAGTCTGGTCGAGTTTGAAGCCGACTTCCTCAGAAATGACCTGGCCACCGGTCAGGATAGCAATGTCTTCCAGCATGGCTTTACGGCGGTCACCGAAGCCGGGAGCTTTAACGGCACAGACGTTCAGGACGCCGCGCAGTTTGTTGACAACCAGAGTTGCCAGAGCTTCGCCTTCGATGTCTTCAGCGATGATCAGGAGAGGACGGCCGGATTTGGCAGTTGTTTCCAGAACGGGGAGGAGATCCTTCATGTTGGAGATTTTTTTGTCATGAATCAGAATCATGGCGTTTTCGATGGAGCATTCCATGCGTTCCGGATCGGTTACGAAGTAGGGGGAAAGATAGCCGCGGTCGAACTGCATACCTTCGACTGTTTCCAGGCTTGTTTCCATGGCCTTGGCTTCCTCTACGGTGATAACGCCTTCTTTGCCGACCTTTTCCATGGCTTCAGCAATGATGTCGCCGATGGTCTTGTCGTTGTTGGCGGAGATTGTGCCAACCTGGGCGATTTCCTTGTGATCCTTGATCGGTTTGGAGATTTTTTTCAGTTCGGCAACAATTGCGTCAACAGCCTTATCGATGCCGCGCTTGATTTCCATCGGGTTGTGGCCTGCAGCAACCAGCTTGGACCCTTGCTTGTAAATGGCCTGGGCCAGAACGGTCGCTGTAGTGGTACCGTCGCCGGCAACGTCGGACGTTTTTGATGCGACTTCTTTTACCAGCTGAGCGCCCATGTTTTCAAACTTGTCTTCCAGTTCAATCTCTTTCGCAACGGTTACACCGTCTTTGGTGATCAGCGGTGAACCGTAGGATTTGTCGATTACAACGTTGCGACCTTTCGGCCCGAGGGTTACTTTAACGGTGTCGGCGAGGATGTTTACGCCTTTCAGGATAGCGTTACGGCCGTCCTGGTCGAATTTGATGATCTTTGCTGACATGTGAATTCCTCCGTGTGAATTAAGGTGATTTTTGTATTAAAAATTCGTGACTGCGAAGCGTATAAAGCCGGTTACTTACTCAACAACCGCCAGAATGTCGTCTTCACGCATCATCAAATAGTCATTGCCGTCAACTTTAACTTCGGTTCCTGCATATTTACCGAACAGTACGAGATCGCCGACTTTTACATCCAACGGCAGCACTTTGCCGTCTTCCGTTTTTTTGCCGTTACCGACAGCCACGATTTCACCACGCTGCGGTTTCTCTTTCGCGGTCTCGGGAATGAAAAGGCCTCCGGCTGTTTTGGTTTCTTCTTCTACCCTCTTTACAATGATGCGGTCCTGAAGTGGTCGTAAATTCATCTGTTCGTCTCCTTTCTATTCTTGTGTGGTGTGATGATGAAGTCGAAATTAGCACTCACGGTTGCTGAGTGCTAATACTCCCAGAATATAAACAGCACCCCTTCAAAAATCAAGGGGGTATCTGAAAAATTTCCGTCCTGTCTGGCTGTGGGGCGGGATATTGTAATAAAAATGGCTAGTTATTGACCGGCCACCCTGTTTCAAAATCCTCCGGATAAAAATTTTCTTTCGTACGGTTGTAATAACCGAACTGCAGTCGGGGAAATTCTTTTTTCAGGCGTTGCAGCAAGCGGTACATACCTATTCCCTGGCCATTGACCCCCATTTCACGGTTGTAGTACTCCGGGTCGATCGATAAATTGCGCATCTGAATCATGTCGACGTTCGTCTCTGCGACAAACTTCATCAGAGCTTCAACCTCCTGTGGAGCATCGGTAACACCGGGGGAGACTAGGTAGTTGATTGAAGTGAAGCGGCCCGCCTCCTTGGAAAGATTGACCGAACGAAGCACGTCGCTGAATTGATATCCTTTGGGTCGGTAATAACGGTTATACGTCTCCTCACGCACAGAATTCATCGAGAAACGGAACGAGTCCATCCCGGCGTCACAGAGTTGCTGCACCCTCTCGGGGATTGATCCGTTCGAGTTGAAATTGACCGTGCCGCGTGAGCTTTCCTTTTTCATGCGCCTTGTTGCCACGGCAATGGTGTCTGCCTGCAGAATCGGGTCACCTTCGCATCCCTGACCATATGATACTATGGCCTGATCTGCCTGGTTCAGATGGGGGATAGCGAGTTCACACAACTCCTCCGGGGTTGGGACAAAGCTGATCCGGTCGTGATTGGATGGGCAGCATTCCGCCGCCTGCAGACTGATGCAACCCAGGCAGGCAGAGTTGCAGATTGGCGAGGTTGGCAGCGGTGCCTCCCAGCGACGGTAAAACAAATTCTTGGCGGCAAAACAGTGATAATCGACGGCGCAACGGGACAGTTGCTCCAGAAGGCGGTTGCCCGGCATCTGCTTCAACATCTCCCTGACCAGCGGGTCGAGAGTGCGATCATCGTAATTAACCGGATTCCAGTTGCTGTTGTTGTCCACCTTGCTGGCGGCGACAACGAAACAGTCACGTTCTTCATCCCACCCCACGGCGGTATAAGACCAGAGCGGCAACAGATCTGTCTTATGCGAATAGTCGCACGCCGGAAGCAGGGTGCGCAGATACCCGGGGGCCATGAAAGCAGATACCGCCTGAATTCTCTGGCTTCGTTTCCCCTCCCGCAGAGTGTCAACTGTGATAAAGGCTTTCGTGCGCGGGTCCCAGGCGATTGGGGGCATGGACGGCATCGTGAAGAGTCTGCTGTCTTCGGGGAGCGGTATTAATTCGACATCTTCCGGCAGAGTCGGGACGGTCCCGTTCATTCCGGCCATGCAGAGTTCGGGGTGGTCGAAAATGTTCCCCTTGTGATCGGCATACAGCATCTTTGGCAAACGTCGCGACACGGTGGTGCTCCTGATAATTCGGTAGTTGTTTTTGGTTCTGGCATACAGGTGCAAAGTCTTGACAGACTACCGCTATATTTATTCATGTCAAGCGGGAATGTTTTGTAGTTGCATCTGCACACAATATGCTGAAGAATATGGAGACGATTTCAGAACGAATACAGTGGAGAAGTTTGCTATGAACAGAATCTCAACAGTGCTTTTTGCCATTATTGTATCAGTTAGCTCGACCGTTTTTGCCAGCTCGCCGTTACCATCGATTGAAAGCCTGAAACAACTCTATACAGCTCGATACGCCGGTATTGTTCCGGTCCAGTGGGGAGAAAAAATCCCGGGTGTCCGTACGAAGTTGGACACAAAGGAAAAGGTCATCGCCTTGACGCTTGATGCCTGCGGCAGTGCCAAAGGAAGCGGGGTGGATTCCCGACTGGTGGAGTTTTTGATCCGCAAGCAGATCCCGGCGACACTGTTTATTAATGGCCGCTGGATTGATGCCAACCCCGCACTGTTCAGGCAATTGGCCGCTAACCCGCTCTTTGAGATTGCCAACCACGGGATTCGTCACAAACCGGCCTCAGTCAGCGGCAGGTCGATATACGGTATTGCCGGGACGAAGAATGCCGGTGAGGTGGTGGAGGAAATCGAACAAAATGCCCGCAAGATTGAAGCGATAACCGGAGTTCGGCCGAAACTGTACCGTTCGGGTACCGCCTATTATGATGAGATTGCCGTTCAGATATCACAGGGACTCGGGCATGAGGTTGCCGGTTATTCACTGCTGGGAGATGCCGGGGCAACCTGGAGCGCTGCACAGGTCAAAGCGGCACTCTTAAAAGCGGTCCCCGGCGATATTGCGCTGCTGCATATGAATCACCCCGAAGCGGGAACAGGGGCGGGGATCATGGCGGCGGTACCCGAGCTGCAGCGGCGCGGCTTCCGCTTTGTCAGGATGTCGGATTATCCGTTGAAATAGCCTCTGAAACAGAATTGGGCAGGGGACGGGGCGGATGTAATTCCGCCCCCTGCCCGATTTACTACCCCTGTATCACATCACCATCATACTTCAATCCGAAACTCAATCCCGCCTTCGGTATTGCGTGCCGTCAAGTGGCCGCTCATATTTTGTTCGATTATGACTTTTGACATATAGAGTCCGATGCCAGCTCCTTTATCAGGAGCGCGGGTTGTAAAATAGGGGTCAAAAATCTTGGGAATGATGTCGTCAGAAATCCCTCCGCAATTGTCCCGGATATAAACGACTGAACGGTCGTTTTCAGCCGTTACGCGGATCTGTATGCATGGAGCGGAGGTGCCGCGTTCAATACAGGCCTCACGGGAGTTTGAGAGTATGTTAAACAGCACCTGTGCATACTCATTCCGGTAGCCACTGGCGACAATACTCTCATTGTCTTCAAATTCTACCTCGATGTTATGGGTGGACAGTGCTGACGAGACAAACTCAAGAGCATGGTGGATAGTTTCGCCGACAAGGAAGTCACTTTTTTCTTTGTCGGCGTGAAAGAAGTTACGGAAGTCGTCGATGGTGTGTGACATTTGGATGATAACATCCATTGCGGTATCAATATCCTTTTTAAGTTCATCATGCGTTATGGTGCCGGCATTGAACGAAAACAGCAGATTCTGGATAATCAAGCCGACATTATTGAGCGGTTGACGCCACTGATGGGCAATATTGTTGATCATCTCGCCCATGGCAGCCAAGCGCGCCTGCTGGATCAAAGCCTGATCCTTCTGCCGCAGGTCTGCGACCGCCAGTTTGACGCGTTCTTCCAGCGAGCGGTTCATCTCCTCAAGTTTTGCTTGTGCCGTTTCGCGTTCGGCGACCTCTTCCTCGAGTTGTTCTGTCTGCTCAAAGAGTTCGTGTTCCATTTGTTTGCGCTCGGTTATGTCCTGGTTGCTGGCCCGCCACCCCCAAGGAAGTCCGTCCGGCGTAAAAACCTGCCGGCAAATATGGCTGATCCAGCGGACCTCTCCCTCTTTGCTTACAATCCGGATTTCAAACGGCACTATCTTTCCATGAGAATCAATAATATGGGTATGATTCAAGTACATTTCACGGTCATCGGGATGAAGTACCCGATAGAACAGTTCTCGATCG
The DNA here is from genome assembly GCA_021781535.1 of Deltaproteobacteria bacterium. Classification (GTDB taxonomy): domain Bacteria; phylum Desulfobacterota; class Desulfuromonadia; order Geobacterales; family Pseudopelobacteraceae; genus JACRCG01. The sequence continues at coordinate 22,233 of JAJXWO010000010.1, forward strand.
CTATTAAATTCGTCAACAGAATAGCCGGTTAATTCATGTGCAGACGGCGACATATACTGGAAGGAACCATCCGGCAGACGCCAAAATTCCCAGTTAGATGCATAATCAGCGACTATCTGGAGATGTGCCCTTCCTTTCTCCAGCGATTCCTGCACCTTTTGCCGTTCGGAAATTTCTTCTTCCAGCTGTATGGTTTGCTGACGGAGTTCAATTTCTCCCTGTCTTTGAGCCTGGCAGCTTTCAGAAAGCTTGCGCGCCCCCATTCCCGTCACCCCCAAGGCCAATAACCAGATCATGCCGTGAAAAGCAAGGGATCCGACAATCTGTCCGTGACCGGCATCAATCAGCGGCTGAATCGGAATCGAAACACTTATTCCCCCACGTATGGAGCCAACCGTAAAGCCTTGTGATGCATGGCATTTCAAACACGGTTTTTCAGTAATAAATGGGCTCATAAGCCGCAAATAAGGTTTTCCATCCGTGGTCACAATTGCGCTAACCTCGTTCTCCCCGCTTTCTAAAGAGCGGAGTGCAGTCCTTTCCCAAGGGTCAGGAGCGTTTTCAGGACGAAGTGGTTTCAGGCTGGTGAGGCGAGCTTGCCCGAGAAAAGTACTTCTTTTTTGAGCAAGTTCATTGACCTGGCGAGTCATATAGGCGGGGTTTATGAGCGTCAGTTGCTTCCCTGATGGAGTGCGGATGTCACGTTCCGGTACGTGGGAAAGATAGGGGTTGGGTGGAGATTGGGGGGTTACCGGCGCGTAGACGCCGCCATGAGACGATCCCCAGTGGCGATACAAAGCATCACGCTCAATGACGGTGCGCGCTTCGGCCAAGGCTACCCTATCAAATACCTTTCGTTCTTCATGTACATTCCAGAACCACGAGACAGCGATTAGAACAGTCCAGATGCCTATCAATATCCAGGCAAACAGCCTGATTTTTCGGGGGAGAAAGCCGTCTTCATTTGCGAGGTCTGTCCTCTTTTGTGAGGGTTGCATCTGGTACCTTCCGAACGAGAATTGCCATGTGACGAGTCAGGCTGGGACTCCAAATCAAAAAAAGTCTGGCGTAATATGTGTGCTTTTACCCAATAGATCATCTGACAGGTATGAAGCAGAACGTCATATACTTACAAAGTTTTTTCAATTCGTTTCAGTAATAGCGAGTTAAGTACGACAGATACCGAAGAAAAAGCCATTGCCAAACCGGCATACTCGGGCTTCAGGTAAATGCCGTGACCCGCCAGCAAACCGGCTGCTATCGGAATGCCGAGGATGTTGTAGAAAAGTGCCCAGAACAGATTCTGTTTGATTTTGGTCAAAGTGGCCCGGCCGATTGCTATTGCCCGCACGGCATCCATCAGATCACTCCGTATCAGAACAATATCGCCGGTTTCTTTGGCAACATCAGTGCCTCCACCGATGGCGATGCCGATCTGGGCTTGGGCAAGAGCGGGTGCATCATTAATTCCATCTCCCACCATACCGACAATCATGCCGCGATCTTGGTACTCTTTGACCACGTCCCGTTTACGATCCGGCATCACCTCTGCTTCAAACGTGTCAACTCCCGCTTGTTGTGCCACGATAGTTGCGACATCGACATGATCGCCGGTAATCATGCAGGTGGTTATACCCATCCGGCGTAATTCTGCGACAGCCAGGGATGATCCTGGCTTCAGTGTGTCGGCAAAGGCGGCCATGCCAACCAGTGCATTTCCGACCGCAACGTAAACCAGAGATTTGCCGGCTGCGGTCAATTCGTTGCCTTTTTTTGCAAGCGGAGCCAGTGCAATATCGAGTTCCTCCATCAGTCGTTCGTTGCCGACCGCCATCTGGAATCCTTCATACTGGCAGATAATTCCCAAACCGCCTCGTTCCTCAAATTTGTCAGCCTGTCCCGGTTCGATGCCCGCCTCCCGTGCCGCTGTGATTGCCGCCTGGGCCAATGGATGGGTTGAGTATGCTTCGGCGGTAGCCAGACATACAAGCAGCTTGGTCGGATCAATGCCCCGCGAGGCCGGTACCAGGTCGGTCATCTCTGGCGTCCCTTTGGTCAGTGTCCCGGTTTTGTCAAGCAGGAGAACATTTAAACGGGAGATTATTTCGAGAGCGGATCCTTTTTTTATCAATATGCCACGGCCAAGTGCAATTCCGCTTCCGACCATGATGGCGGTCGGAGTCGCAAGTCCCATAGCGCATGGGCAGGCGATCACCAAAACGGTAATCGCAAAGCGGAACGCGGTCAGAAAGTCTCGGGAAAGGATGGCATACCAGGCAATAAAGGTGACAGCCGCCAGCACCATCACGATCGGCACGAACCATGCGGAAACAGCATCGGCGAAGCGCTGGATCGGAGCTTTGTCCCCTTGGGCTTCACGCACCATCTTGACGATTTGTGCCAGCAGGGTCGCCTCGCCGATTCGGGTCGCCCGTATCCGCATGACCCCATTGGTGCTGACGGTGGCTCCGGTAACAAGGTCGCCCGGTTTTTTCAGCACCGGTAACGATTCGCCGGTGATCATGCTCTCATTGACGGAACCACCCCCCTCAAGCACTTCACCATCGACCGGAATGATATCACCGGCACGAACGAGAACAACGTCGCCAACCCGGATGACAGAGGCTGGCACTTCCTTTTCCCCGTCATCGGTCACGAGGCGTGCCTTATCTGCTTGCAGGTGGAACAGTTTCTTGAGCGCTTCACTTGCTTTGCCGCGGGCGCGAGCTTCAAGGTATTTGCCGAGACGGATAAACGCGATCAGCATGGCCGAGGTTTCGAAAAATACTTCATGATGTGGGCCGAGTAGTCCGAAGTAGGCGGCCAGTGAATAAAAATAAGCGGCAGAAGTTCCCAAGGCTACAAGTACATCCATGTTAGTACTGCGATTCCTGAGAGCGCTCCAGGCCCCGCGATAGAAGATTAGCCCTGCGGAAAACTGAATCATAGTGGCCAGCAGCAGGTTGAGCTGCATCACGGCATGATTGGAGTGCAACCGCATCGTAAACATGATTGGCAGAGACGCAAGTAGCGAGAAGATAAACCAGTTTCGTTGGGAGCGCAGGCCTTCGTCGTGGGCAATTTCAGAAATGTGCAGTTCCACCGGGGTGTAGCCTGCTTCATGGACGAGAGTGAAGATATCGGCAGAGCCGATTTGCTGCGGGTCAAAACGGACAAATCCGGTTTCAGCCGCTAGATTGACGATGGCAGTGGTAATTGCAGGATGCTCGAGCAGCTTCTTTTCAAGGGTGTTGACGCAGGAGGCGCAGTGCAACCCGCGAACGCTAAAGGTCAGCTCACCAAACGGCTCAGGCCTGACAACCCCGTAGCCGAGGGCCTCGACGAGCGCGATGATCTGTTCTTCCGAGATGATGGCAGGGTCGTGATTGACGGTCAGTTCTGCCATGGCAAAATTAACTACGGCACTCAGTACTCCTTCTCTCCGGGCCAGATCCTTTTCGATCCGGGCAGCGCAATTCGCACAGGACATCCCGGTTATTGAGAGGGTCTCCTTACTCATACATTGGTACCTCTATTTAAAATTCCCCCGCACGAAATGTCCCCAGGTGATTTTTATGGCCGATGCTATGGGGAGTGCCAGCAGGATGCCCCAGAATCCAAGTGTTTCACCGAGGGCCATGACCATGATAATCGTTACCAGTGGGTTTAGATTCATGGACTCTTTAAAAATCAACGGCTTGATAACATACCCCTCGACGAAGTAGATGACAGCAAATGCAAGGATGGTCTGACCAAGCATGGCTACTGACTGGAATTTAAACCAGGCAAAGAAGAGTGCCGGCAGAGTCGCAATGATTACTCCAATGAAAGGGAGGATCGAGGCGGCTCCAGCAAATGCGCCGCATAAGATCGGATGAGGAATGTCGAGCACAAAGAGAGCGGCCGTTGCAAGCAACGCAACAATAATGGACACCACGACCTGGCCGCGCAGATAACCGCCGATGCTGCTGTTTACCTCGTGGGCAATGGATACGATTTGACTTCGCCTCCCTTCAGGGAGCCAAGAGATCGTTGTATCAATGACGGTCTGCTTGTAGTAGAGCATAAAAAAAACGAGGATCGGGGAAAGTACAATATTGAAGATATTGAAAAAAATGCGCGTTCCAAAGCTGTAAGCCCAGAATCCGGCCTTTTCTGCCGCCTGGTCGATGTTAGCGGATGCTTTGTCTATCAACCATTCTATTTCAGCGGAACCGTAGCGGTCAGGCAGACGGTTTTTCCATTCCAGAGCGGCCTGCTTGAGTTTCAGGACATAGGATGGCAGATCAAGGATGAATGAGTTCCAACTGATGGTGGCGGCAGGCAAGATGAAGGCCAGAAAGAAAACAGTTAAAATCCCCAAAACTATATACAGCAGTCCCAGGGCGTACATTCGTTTCAACCCGCGATGTTCGGCTCTTACGAGAATGGGGTCGAGAAGGTAGGCGATAACCCAGGAAAGGAGAAAACAGGAAATAGTATGTTGCAGTGCGTATCCGGCTGCTGCCAGCAGGCAAAAAAGCAGTATTGTGGCAATAAGCCTGCCGTAATCGTTGCGTGGCGCGTGGGCGTGGTGGGTGTGCTCCATGGTTTCCCCTAAACGTGCTTCGGATCCTGCAGGAACACATCGGCTGTAAACAGGTTGTTTTCTTCCATCCATGTTTTAACGCGATTGGAAAGAAACTTATCCTTCCATAAGGCAAATCGATCTTCCTCATGCGGATAGAATGAGAGGATGTCTTCGATCTTTCCGTATGGATTTCTGCCTGCCATCGAGCTGTGCAGCAGGTCAAGTAATTCAGGGTCTGAAATCTGTGTGACAAATTCCATCATGATATGGCGCTCACTGTGATAGTCAAAGGGGGGGATTTCCAGGAAGCGCTCACCATTGTTCTTGAGTTGCTGGCGGACATCATTGCTATCTGATGTGGAAGGAACAAAGAATATTTCACCGGTAAGCCGGTCGAGAAAATAGGCCTTGTCGGGCTGCCCGCTGGTAAAAGCGCCGAGCAGATCCTCCCACGATATTTCAACACTGTGAATCTTTGCCATTTAACATCTCCTTCTGTTCTTCTTGTTGACTTTTTGATGGTGATCGAAGCACAATCTGCGCCATGCGAGCCATTTTTATAGCTGATGCCCATCTTGTGTCGCCGAACGACACCAACTTTCGCCTGCTGCTTCGTTTTCTGAGTGAACTGGAGGGGGAACTGGATGTCCTCTATATTATGGGCGACCTGTTTGATTTCTGGCTGGGCTTCCCGTCTCATCCTTTCACCCAGTACAACCCGGTACTTGACGCATTGGAACGCGTGGTCGCACGCGGCTGCAGGCTGGTATATTTCGAAGGAAACCATGATTTCCATCTGGGAACGATCTTTTCGCAGCGGCTGAAAGCAGAGATTCATACCGGACCTGCCATAGAATATGTACAGGGAAAACGGTTATATGTCTGCCATGGTGATCAGATCAACAGGGAAGATTTCCTCTACCGCCTGCTCCGATTTCTGCTCCGCACACGTCTGGTGGCTGCCAGTATCAGCCATTTCCCCCCTGCGTGGGCAGAAATGATCAGGAGACGTCTGCAAAAGCAAAGCCAGGCCGGGTATACGGTGAAAACGGCCCGGTGGAACTACCGCCAGATCCTTTTGGACTTTGCCCATATGCTGCAGAAGCAAGGATGTGACGGTCTTGTCACCGGCCACTTCCACCTTGCACTGCGTGAAGACCTCCCTGATCCTCCTTTTGCTGTTCTGTCACTCGGTGACTGGATGGAACAGTTTACTTATGGAGAAATGCTCGACGGAGAGTTGCGGCTCAGGGTCTATCCGTCCGACTTCACTGCTTCCTGAAAAATTCTTCCAAAGCCTGCTCACCAACCTGAGACGCTTTGATCTTCCATTTGTCCTGATTAATAACCAGGGCTACCAGTGCAATACGCGGGTTCTGTATCGGTGCAAAGGCAGCAAACCATGAATAATGTCCCTTGGGGTCAGTGCCGTCAATTGATCCGGTTTTGGCTGCTACGGGGACATTCAACCTCAGTCGACCATAGCGGTCGTGAAACGCTTTCCGTCCGGTGCCGGTTAAGACAGTTCTGGAGAGCATTCGCGTTAATGACGCCGATGTCTCGGGAGTGACCAGTCGCCGTAGTGCATGCGGAGCAAATGATTCTTTTTCAACTCCGTGGGAGTCTATAATGCTGCTGGTAAGTCCGGGAGCCATCATTTCCCCCCCGTTAGCTATCGCTGATATGATCACCGCAGCGTGCAGCGGAGAAATTTTAACGTCATGATCCAGTCCTGCTCCCATCAGCCTCAGATCATGATTGTTGGCCGGTGCTCCCGCTTGACTTGGTTTGGCCGGGGTACCCGGCAGAAGTTCCTGATTGAATCCGAATCGGTACACAAATTCCATTACTGATGATTTGCCGGCAAAGTCACTTGCGACACGTCCATAAACCGGATTGATTGATTTACCCATGGCATGAGTGACATCCATACGATTGTTCCTGCCGTGAGGACTGACATCCCAGTACCGCGGATTTTCCGAATAGGAGCCGCCGCGAAACTCGATCACTGATTCGGGTGTAATCTTATGGCTTTCAAGCGCTGCAGAGGCGGTGATGATCTTGAACAGTGACGCCATCGGATACAGCTCGTAGGGAGAACGTTTCGCCCATACCGGGTCAATTGATGAATAGGCGGTCATGCCAAGAATACGGCCCGATGCCGGCTCTATGGCGACAAAAACTCCGTATGGCACCTGATTCTTTTCCAGAAAATCATAGACTCGTTGCTGCAAGTCTCCTTGAATAGTATAGATGTGCTGTGTCCCTTCAGGGGTTCGGGCAGACACGCGCGAGCCGTTGACCTCTGCCGTCGCGAGTAGATCGCTGGCGATCTCAAAGCGTTTGGCTGAAACAGGCGGCTTGGCTGCTTCAGCGGGCTTTGCCTTTGCCTGACGGAGTCCCAGAAAGCAGAGCGGTGCCAGAGCCAGAACAATTGAAATAAACAACAGTGCCAGTTTCAACTGCTGAAGACGTTTCCCTGTTGGGAGAGACAGTCGTGGCCGTGCCGGCACACTTGCCGTGTTGAGGCGTCTGTTCTGCGAGCCGTCGCTGAAAAATTTGAAACCGGTGCCTGCTTTTTTTTGTGATAAATTTTTTAAATCCTGCATGGTGTCCTGAAATGAAAGTTGTTTTTGAACTATAACGTCAAGCGTCTGGTGTTGTCAACGGACCAAGGTGATGAGGTCATCACAAATAAGTTACATAACTGCCGGAAATGAGTTGATACGGTTAATGAACGCAACCAGCAGCCCGTAGTGATGATGGTCGAATAGCAGGGTGATACGCGGCAAATGGGAAAGGTCTGGTTCGTCGGCCTCTTCCGGGAATGCCGTGCACGAACGGATCTGATCGCCTTCTTTGATGAGCCCGGGGAACTCCTTGGTCAGGGTTTCGATCTGTTCGTTTGAAAGAGTTTTCAGCAGGCGGATAACTAGCCGGTTTTCAATGAAACGGAGGGAATGGTAGGTGCTATAGAAAATAGTTATTACCTGGAGTGCTTCCTCTTCACTTCTGGTGAGGGTGAAGAGGGAAAAATCCTCTCCCGAGATGAAGCCTTTCACCAGAAGACTCTCTTTGATGAAACCAAAAAACTGCTCCCAATAGCCATCCTTGTCGTCCATCAAAATCAGGGGTTTGGGTGCAGTTTTACCGGTCTGAATCAGCGTAAATACTTCCATCGCTTCGTCCAGTGTCCCAAAACCTCCCGGAAAAACAACAATTGCGTCGGCTTCTTTAACAAAAGCCACTTTGCGGTTGAAAAAATACTTGTATGTCACCAGTCGTGGATTCCGGTACATAATCGGATTTGGCTTCTGTTCAAAGGGGAGCCGAATGTTTACGGCAAAAGAGTTTTCGCTACCTGCGCCCTCATTGCCGGCCTGCATGATGCCGGGACCACCACCAGTAATGACCATATAATTGTTTTCTGCCAGCAGGCGACTGAACCGCACGCATTTTTTATACATTTCGTCTGTTTCTTCCGTGCGGGCCGAACCGAAAATAGTAACTTTCTTCCGGTGGCGGTAAGGGGAAAAAACTTTTGCCGTATAGCGCATTTCGCGCAATGTGCGGTTAATTAATTTCAGGTCGGCAAGATAATCGACGTCCTGGCCTATTTTAAGTGTAGCAAGGATCATTTCTTTAATGACGGCGGGATGATGAACGCCACCTGCTTCTTCGACCAACTGATTGATAATCTGGTCAATCGGTTGGTTCTTTTTGGAAAAACTCAATTCCATAATCTTTATACCTTCTGAATGGGTGACGAAGTGATATGTAAACATGATACGGTATCACAGCAAACAGGGTAAAGCAAATAGCCGATTATATCTGCAATCATCTTCTCTACATACATCGAATAAGCTTGAAAGCGGGCATGAGGTTTGCTATAAAGCTGAATATTTTAATTTATGAAGATACTATTGCCGACGGGCAGGGAGATAGGGCATGTCCAATCCAACGCTGGTCATGTACGATGAAGAGTTTCAGGAAGTTAATGAAGTTATTGAGCGTTTGCTGAAAGAAGCCAACGCCAAGGTGATATTTCTGGTCGATAAGAATGGTCAGCTTATTTCCGGCGTTGGAGAAACCGAGCGTTTTGATACGACGTCACTCGCTTCTTTGACTGCCGGAAATATTGCGGCTACCGGTGGTTTGGCCAAGCTGATAGGTGAAAAAGAGTTTTCGATTCTCTTCCACGAAGGGGAGAAGGATAATCTTCATATTTCAATTGTTGGCGGGAGGGTTATTCTCGTTGTTTTGTTTGATAATCGCTCTTCCCTCGGCTTAGTCCGTCTCCGCGTAAAAAAATCGTCAGAAGAGCTTTCGGCTATTTTTGAAAAATTGATGAATAAATCAGAAGAACGTGAAAAACGGGGTTCTGCTGATTTCCCATTTGCCGAAATAACTGATGATGACATCGATAATCTATTCAGCTAAACCAATCAAAGAATACGTAGGATGTTACGACGTATTTTGTGTTTCCGGAACAGTCGAAACAATGCCAACGCACTATACTTAATAACGGGGAAAGTTAAAGATGTCCTTCATCAACTATGCTTCTCGTGAAATAAATTGTAAAATCGTCTATTATGGCCCGGGTCTGTGCGGAAAAACGACAAATCTTCAGTTTATTTATCAACGGACTGCGCCGGATGCCAAAGGTAAGATGATAAGTCTTGCGACCGAGACCGAACGCACACTGTTTTTTGATTTTCTTCCGCTTTCATTAGGTGAAATACGGGGATTTAAGACCCGTTTTCATCTCTATACTGTTCCTGGGCAGGTTTTTTATGACGCATCCAGAAAACTGATTTTAAAGGGTGTTGATGGAGTTGTTTTTGTTGCTGATTCTCAGGAAGAGCGAATAGATGCGAACATCGAGTCGCTTGAAAATTTGCGAATAAATCTTAAGGAGCAAGGCTACGATCTGGACAAACTACCGTACATAGTCCAATACAACAAACGGGATTTGCCGGGTGCCATGTCGGTTGATGAATTGCATAACGAGCTAAATCCTACGAATGTTCCTGAATTTGAAGCGTGTGCCACAACGGGAGAAGGGGTTTTTGAAACTCTCAAGGCAGTAGCCAAGCTCATTCTGATTGATCTTAAAAAAGGAAAATAAGGTGTATGAGATTCTCTCATACACGCAGACAATGGACTGTTAATGGAGTTGGCATCAAGCTGCGCTGCCAACAGATTTGCGCCGAGAGTTCTTTGGGCTTGATTTAATTTACAGGGCATGGTAGGTATCTCATCCCGCCGTTATTGAAGTTTGCTGCACACACGGAGAGATGGCCGAGTAGGTCGAAGGCGCTCGCCTGCTAAGCGAGTATACTGGGAAACCGGTATCGAGGGTTCGAATCCCTCTCTCTCCGCCACTATTTCATATAGTACTGTTCCCCAGCCAAAAGAATCCACTCCTTCTGAATGTCTCCTGCTTCACATCGCTACGTTGGGATTCCTTCTCTGGCCAGTTGGTCGCATCGTTCATTTTCAACATGCCCCGCATGTCCCCGTACCCATTTCCATTGGACTGAATGTGGTTTTGTCACGGTGAGCAACTGCTCCCACAGGTCTTGGTTTACGACCGGTTCCTTTTTGCTGTTGCGCCACCCTTTACGCTGCCATCCTGCAATCCATTCAGTCATCCCTTTAACCAGATATTGCGAATCGGTTGTAATCAAGACCTGGCAGGGACGAGTCAGCTGACGAAGTGCTTCGATCGCCGCTGTCATCTCCATGCGATTATTGGTTGTGTTTTTGGCACCACCTTTCAGCTCTTTCACGTGTCCGCTATAACGCAGGATCGCTCCGTAACCACCGGGCCCCGGATTGCCACTGCAGGCACCGTCGCAGAAAATCTCCACAGTCGGAGTGTCATTTTCTCCCACAATCAACCCTTTCTTTGATAAGCAAATTCGAAATTGCCTGCATTAGTCGGTCAACAATCAGTACGTGGGTTTCTTTGCAGTCTTCCAATTGAAACAGATCGCTGAAATCGAGAGCAGCGCCAAAAATTACCGCAGCATCTTGTCTGAAACCGGGAAACTTCCAGTTGTTAAGGCCAATTAAGGCTGTTGGAATGACGCTTGGGCGGGTGTCGTAGATGATTTTTCCGACGCCGCGGTTGCCGGGGCCCAATTGGCCGTCTTTATGTCGTGTACCCTCAGGAAACAACATGACTTTCTGGTCAAGAAGCAGGGTATTCAATCTTCGGCCAGCTCTGACGTCTCTCTTGCGCCTGACTGGAAAAGCTCCCCATGATGCGTAAATCAGCCGTTGGAATCTTTTTTCAAACAGTTCCTCTTTGGCCGGTGCCCAGAGCATCTGCAATGGGTTATACCTGATAACGGCCCAGGGAAGAAAGATTGTGTCATATGCTGATATATGATTGGAAGCTATTAGAACAGGGCCACAGTGCGGAATGTTGTCATTACCCTTGATAACAAACCTGTTCAGGCATGAAGCGTAGATCCCGACAATGTATATTGAAAATGTCACCCAGCAGCGTTGGACAAAAGGTGCCTTCACGGAATTCCTTTAAATAGTTGTGGTTTGGATATTTGCAGCATTTATAACACGCCGGAGCGTTTCAGGCAAGAATCCACGGGGGTGGAATAATACTTTGAAATCACATATGATATGGTATACATGCTACGGGCCTGCCGGTGCCGGTCGGACGTGTGGTTGCACAAAAACGAGTGAAATCGAGGTTTGTTACAATTGACTGTTTTTGCCGTAAGTGAAGAAAAGAACCGCTGGCTGCAGCTGAAAATGGCCGAGTTGGGAGTGCGAGAAGAAGATTTTGCAGAAAGTTTCGTTCGCTCATCCGGTAATGGTGGTCAGCATGTCAACAAGACTTCAAGCTGTGTTCAGCTGAAACATTTACCGACAGGTCTCCACGTTTCCTGTATGCGTGAGCGGAGTCAATCGGTGAACCGGTTTCTGGCGCGCCGTGAGTTGCTTGAGCGAATCGAAGCCGCTTCAGGGGGAAAAACGACCGAAATGAAACGTATTGAAAAACTGCGCAGACAGAAGGACCGGCGCAGGAGGCGTGGCGCCACCACGTGAAGAAGGTCTTGAAACGGTCAGGGCGCCGGTTTCAGGTGGTGGCTTTATATGTCTAGTGTGCTTCGCTCCAGTTGGCCCCGTGACTGATGTCCACCTTGAGAGGGACCTTTGTTTCAAATGCATGCCCCATTTCTTCCTCCACAAGTTGTTCCATCGTCAGTAATTCATCTTCCGGAACCTCAAAAACAAGTTCATCATGTACCTGCATAATCAGACTGCTTTTAAGCTTTTCCAGACGAATACGTGAGTCCACCCGGATCATGGCGCATTTAATGATGTCAGCCGCCGAACCCTGGATGGGATAGTTTATGGCGTTACGACGTGCAAAAGCCAGGACATTGCCGTTGCTGCTCTTGATATCCGGGATCGGCAGCCGCCTGCCGAGGATTGTTCTTACGCAGCCGTGCTCTTCAGCTTCCCGGATGCAGGAGTCGAGAAATGCGATGGCTCCATGATGCCGTTCTTTGTACGTGTTGATGAACTCTTCAGCTGTTTTACGCCCAATACCAAGTTGTTTTGCAAGCGAGAAGGATCCTTGGCCATAGATTATGCCGAAATTGATGGTTTTTGCCTGACGCCGCATCTCGGGAGTGACCATTTCCGGGAAAATCCCAAAAACTTCGGCGGCGGTGCGGGTGTGGATGTCTTCGTCATTGGCAAAGGCATGGCAGAACACCGTGTCTTCGGAGAGGTGGGCAAGTACGCGCAGTTCTATCTGTGAGTAGTCAGCGGCCAGTATGACATGCCCCGGCGGTGCGATAAAAGCGTGGCGGATACGTCGTCCTTCTTCGCTGCGGATTGGAATGTTCTGCAAGTTCGGGTCGGATGACGAGAGTCGCCCGGTGCTCGTGACCGTCTGGTTGTATGAGGTATGCACCCGGCCGGTACGTGGGCAGATAAGGCGCGGGAGTGCATCCGTGTAGGTGGATTTGAGCTTCGCTACAGTCCGGTAATCAAGGATCAAGCGAGCGATTTCCTGCTCTTCAGCCAGAGTGGTCAGTACCTCGTTGTCAGTTGACCATCCGGTTTTTCCTTTGGTCTTTTTGCCGGTCTTCAAGCCGAGTCGTTCAAAAAGAATTTCACCGAGCTGTTTCGGAGAATTGAGGTTGAAAGGTTCTCCGGCCAGACGGAAAATATGCTCCTCCAGTATTCTCATTCGTTCAGCAAAGTCGACAGACAGGCTATTCAGAAGATCACAATCGAGAAGTACACCATGATTTTCCATGCCGGCCAGAATTACTACCAGTGGCATTTCAACCGTATGAAGCAGTTTGTCGTCATTGTCGGCCGCAAGCAGAGGCTCAAACTTCCGCCGCAGCAGCCAGGTAGCATCAGCATCTTCTGCTGCATAGCGTGCAGCAGCCTCCAGACTCACTTCGGCAAAGTTAATTTCTCCCTTACCGCTGCCGGCCACCTCACGGTAACTGATCATGCGGTGATTCAGGTGTTCCTGTGCCAAAGCGTCAAGGCCGTGGCCATGCCGTGACGGATTGAGCAGGTAAGAGGCCAGCATGGTATCGAACCAGACGCCTGCCAGGTTGATGCCGTTATTAGCCAGCACCTGCATATCAAACTTGATGTTTTGGCCAACCTTGTGCGACGCAGGATTCTCCAATACTGGGCGCAGGCGGTCGAGAACCATGCGGTGAGGCAGTTGACCTTTGACTATGTGTGAGGACTGGTTGGATTGACTGAAATTGAAGCCTGTTTGGCAGCTGTCTGCTGAAGGTGATTTTATTTCAGGAGAGGAGACCGAATGATTCGGGAGTGATGTTACATGCCCTATCGGAAGGTAAGAGGCCTCATGATCATGGTACGAGAATGAAAGTCCGACAATCTCTGCCAGACGCGGGTCAAGGCTGGTCGTCTCCAGGTCGAAGGCAAATTCACCAGCCTGCTCCAGTCCCGTTATAAGAGCATCAAGTCCCGCCACTGTTGTCACCGTAATATACCTTTCGGAAGTAAGGGTCGCCTTGCCGGTTAGCTCTCTGATCAGTGAGGTGAACCCAAACTTCTTAAAGATCGCGTTAAGGGACTTCTGATCCGGCTCCTGTGCCGTCAAAGATTCAAGATCAACCACCAGCGGAACATTGAGTTCGATCGTCGCCAAGCGCCGCGAGAGCAACGCCTGATCACGGAATTCACGTAGTTTTTCACCGTTTTTACCTTTGACCTCATCAGCCCGTGCCAACAGCGCATCAAGTGAACCAAATTCAAGGATCAGTTTGGCCGCGGTTTTTTCTCCAATGCCCGGTACGCCGGGAATGTTGTCAGAGGAGTCACCCGCTAATCCCAAGATGTCAATAACCAGTTCCGGGCCGACACCAAAGCGCTCAACCACGTCACTAATTCCAGACTCTTTGCCTTTCATGGTATCAAGCAGGGTGACATGGTCAGTCACAATTTGCATCAAGTCCTTGTCACCGGTAACCACCACTACGTTTCCCCCTTGAGCGGAGAAACGTGCTGCCAGAGTACCGATTATATCATCAGCCTCAAAGCCCTGCAGTTCCAGCGTTGGTATGTTGAACGCTCTCACTACCTCCCGGATAGGCTCCATTTGAACGCGCAAATCATCCGGCATCGCAGCGCGATTGGCCTTGTACTCCGGATACATTTCGGTGCGGAAGGTGATCCGCCCAGCGTCAAAAACCACAGCAACATGTTCAGGTTGATAGTCCTTGAGCAGTTTGAGCAGCATCTGGATAAAACCGAAGATGGCGTTGGTGGGAAAGCCGCTGGGAGACGATAAGTGCCGGATTGCGTAGTAGGCGCGGTAGATGTAAGATGAGCCATCAACAAGATAAAGCGTCTTTTGAGAACTCATGGTTTTTCATCTCCGGAAGAGATTTCCCGGGTGAAAAGAGCAAAGGCCATAGCCGGGCGCTTGCTTGATTCGCGCATGGCAAACTGGAGACCATCAAAGTTCCACCCTTTGGCAATCCAATGGTTAAGAGTTTCTTCTATAGAGTCTTCGGTGACGGTCCCAATTTCAATAACCTTGTAAATCAGCATGATTGATCCTTAAATGCCACTCTGCTGCTACGCTGTATGGGGTTGCATAAAAAAAGGCGGCTCGAAAGCCGCCATAGAGAGGTCTGTAAAAAATAATTACTTCTGGAAACCAAGTTTTGCGGAAATTTCGTCTCCCGCTTTCAGTGCCAGTGGAATCAGCTCGTTTTTAATGCGTTCATCAGAAAAGCGCATTGAGGGACCGGAAATACTGACTGCACCGATAATACGGCGGGTATAGTCACGAATTGGAGCGCTGACACACTTGACGCCAGTGTCCAGTTCTTCAATGTCAAGGGCGTACCCCTGTTCAGTAATGAGCTTCAGCTGCTTTTTTAGTACATCACGATCGGTAATAGTATTTGGAGTATAGCTTTTCAACTCTTTCGATGAGAAATATGCTTCAAGTTCCTCATCACTCATATAGGCTATCTGTACTTTACCGGCCGCAGTGCAATATGCCGGTAGTCGTGAGCCCACCCGCGGTACAACCCTCACGGTCATGGTGGTTTCGACAACGTCAAGATAGACAATGTTGAAGTCTTTCAGGATTGAAACATAGGTAGTCTCATTGCAGTTAGCAACCAGTGCCTCAAGTACTGGTTTTGACTGCCTGAGCAGACCCATCTGTTTGATGAATGTCTGTCCGAGTTCAAGGGTCTTCAGGCCAAGTCGGTAGTTTTCCGTCACTTTATTTTGTTCAATGTAACTGCGGGATTCAAGCGTTGCAAGCAACCTGAAGACATTGTTTTTGTGAAGTTTTAAGCGTTTGCTCAGTTCTGTGACGCCCAGTTCGTCAACTTCACCATGGAATTGCTCCAAAAGGTCGAGGGCGTGGGAGACCGCCTGGATAAGATATTCAGATTTTTCTTTTTTTGCCATGAGACGAGTCCTTTTAATGAATGAGAGTGTTAAAAATCGTAGGTGCAACATATCTAAATTAAAGAGTTAATTAAAAAACAGACCAAATATTCGATTTTTGCTATATTTTTGGAAAATACTAGAATATTGTTTTACAATTGTCAAGTGTGAATAATTGCTTTATATTTAATATTCTATACGGCCACTGCATCTACTCAGATTCATGTTTATACAAAACTTACGGGGATGACATGCTGAACCTGCGCAAAAAAATACTCGTAGCAATTGATGGATCTCCTCAGTCTGACAAAGCTGCCGAAGAGGCAGTGCGGCTTGCCGCCGGGAATCAGAGCCAGTTCAAAAGTCGAATTTATGCATTACTCGTGCTGCCGAATGCGCCGACATCAACATATACCGACTTTGTGCCGACCGCCCCGATGACTGAAACAAAAAAATGGGACGAGCTTCGAGAACGAATATTTTATGTTGTAGAAAAATGTGCAGCGGAGCACAATATACCGTTGGAGATGATTGTTGAATACGGTGACCCGGCTGATAAAATTATCTCACTTGCCAAGCACGAAGAAATTGACGTAATTGTTATTGGCAGTTCCGGCAAAGGATTTATCCAGCGGCGGATCAAGGGGAGTGTTTCCCATACAGTAGCTAGTAACGCCGCCTGTTCGGTTTATATCGTGAGGGGGTGATAAAGGAAGGATTCTTGTCGATGTATTATTTTTTAGTACGATTGTTTTTCGTTTTAATTGTTTTACTGATGCCGCTTTCAGCCTCTGCTGTTGAATCATTCCGAGTACCGATACTACTATATCACCGGCTTGGTGCTAAAGTTGTTGATGGTATGACGATGACAACTCCTGTTTTTGAAGCACAGATGAAATATCTGCATGATAACGGTTACAAAGTGATTCCGCTGCGGCAACTTGTTGACTATTATCGGGGCACGGCACCCGCACCGGGGCCTAAATCGGTTGTAATCGTAGAAGATGATGCCCATAAGTCGGTCTACAGCGACATGCTTCCGATCATAAAACGATATCGTTACCCGGTAACAATTTTTTCCTACCCATCAGCAATCTCCAACGCAAAATATGCCTTGACCTGGGATCAGATGCGTGAGCTGACTAAAACCGGACTCTTTAACATTCAATCCCATACGTACTGGCATCCGAACTTTAAGAAGGAGCGGCGAAAGTTAAGCCAGGCAGCTTTGGACACATTTGTAACGACACAACTAAAAAAATCAAAAGCTCGTCTGGAAGCAGAACTGGGAACTAAGGTTGATATGCTGGCCTGGCCTTTTGGGATCTACGATGACTACCTGATACGGAAAGCTACAGAAGCCGGTTATGTCGCAACATTCACTATTGAACGGCGACACGCAACAGCATCAGACTCTGTGTTAAAGCTGCCACGTTATCTCCTGGTAAATGCCGACAGTGGCAAGGCGTTTGTACGTCTCCTCGAGGGTAATGCCGTCAAGCGAAATGTCGTCTATTAATGCCAGGTGGTGCTCCGAAAAAACAGTGCTGTCCTGACTGCACATGTTGCCAATGGTGTTCGGATGACCGCTGCAGGATCTGTCTGAATCAAGCAGGTTGCCGTCGCCGCAAACTTTCCATGGCGGAGCAGATTGCGCAGTACGACGCGCTTAATTCTTCCGATTCTGACACGCTAACATCTTAACTTACACTTTTTATATCTCCAGGCATTATATGGCCATTATGAAGCGTACGTTGAATAGTGTACATATAAGGATGTTAAAATATTTTGCTTGGAGCAATCGCTAGTAATATGATAAAAATATCTAGTTGTTAAATTAATGGGAGGTCGCAAGTGAAAAAAACAGCATTAGTAGTTCTCAGTATTGCCGCTCTCGCCCTTGCAGGGTGCAAAGACAAACCTAAGACTGAAGTACCAACCGCTACTCCACAGCAGGGCCAGATGCCAGGCGCTGCAACCCAAACCGGGGATCCGCACGCTGGTATGAAAGCCCAGGAAATTCCTGCAGGCGCGGGCAAAAAAGCAACCGTTGCCGAGACCATGAATTCTGGCGGTTACACGTATGTGGAAGCAGCTGACGAAAAAGGCGGGAAAGTCTGGTTGGCACTGCCTGAAACCAAGGTTGCAAAAGGTGACAAGATTGAGTATCCGGATACTCCACCCATGGCGAACTTCCATAGTAAAACCCTGAATAAAACCTTTGATAAAATTCTTTTCATTCCCGGTATCAGGATTGATAAGTAGGTTTCAGGGTAGCTGTAACGGACGGGGTCATGAAATGGCCCCGTTTTTTTATGGGGCAGATCGAGCCGCTTTAGATGGGCCATGCTGCGGAACGATATTCAGTACTTTGCTGTAAAAGTCTTTCCCTTTTTTTATCTGGCCACGTTCGGAATACAGATCTCCCAGAAGAAACCACCCCCACGGATTATTTGGCTGCTGAACAGTAATTTCCCGTAATTCCTTTTCGGATTTATCGTACTCCCCCCGCTGACGATGCCACTCTCCAGCTATAACATTTGTCGTATAACAATATCCAAGCATCTGCTTCTGCCGTTTGAAGCGTTCCGGATCATCAAGTCGATTCCTTGCCAGCTCTTTCAGGAGTCGGGTGGATGAATGTCCTGGCGTGGGTGAAACGTATAGGGCGGCCTGGGGCGAGTCGGCAAAAACAGTTGGAGTGGTAGTGCCGGACGCCAGAGAATGTTTATAAAGCTGCGTCCCTGGATAGTAGGCGAGTGGGGAGACATAGCCATCGTCAGGATGGATGTGGCGGATGAGTTCAATTGTCTGCCGGAGGTCATTATCAGTTTCCCCCGGGATATCGCTGATCAGATAAACCGAGAGATTGATACCGATTTTTCTGATCATTTCACAGGCTCGCTCAATCTGGGCCGGGGTGATTTTTTTGCCAAGCTGTTGAAGAATACGCGCTGATCCGGACTCAACGCCGAGCTGAACGCATTCACAGCCGGCACGCTTCATTTCGATTAACAGTTCTTCGTCAATTGCAGTGACACGTGATTGACAGTTCCAGAGAATGTTTACCTCCTGTTTCTGCAGTAACGAGCAAAACTCTAGGACTCTTTTTCGGTCAGCTGTAAAGGTGTCATCACGAATTGAAAAATAAATCAGCCCGAATTTTTGACGGATATAGAGTATCTCATCGACAATCGCCTGCGGTGAACGATAGCGAACCCTCCTTCCCCAAAAATCGGGAGAACTGCAAAAATTGCACGCCGATGGACAGCCACGAGTTGTGACGATGAACTCGGATTGTAGTTCGAGATCAAGACCGATTGAAATGTCAAGGTAACGCGCCGGCAACGGCAGGCGATCAAGATCATCAAGGCCTTTTCGATGTGAAGTGACGGTGATTGCGCCGTTATGGCGGTACGCCACCCCGTCGATGTCGTGCCACGGTGTTTTTGATGACAACCTTGCAACCAATTCCATCAGCGTGGACTCTGCTTCGCCCAGAATCACAATATCGACGGGTGTTCCTTCTGTTAATATATCTTCACTGCAAAATGTGGCGTGTCCGCCACCCATCACAATCGTGCAGCCAGGGAGAAGGTCACGGCATTCCCTGGCAAGTTCCAGCGAACTGTGTCTGTTGTGAGTCCATTGGGAAATACCGATAAAATCCGGCTTTATAGTCAGCAGTTCCTGCCTGATCTTGGAGGTTGACCAGGCAGAAAAATTGGCCAGAATCGAGTCGTATCCTGCATCGCGCAGACTGGCGTGTAGGTAGCACATGCCGGTCGGGACAAGACTTATGTAGGGATCGTTACGGTGTGGTAATCCGGATTGATAGGCGAGCAGGATTTTCATGGCGAAAAAAAATCCGGGTCACTTGACCCGGATTTAGTAAATATGCGTGTGCGGGATGTGTTACTTTGCAAGATTGAGCGATACGCCAAGCGAGTCATTTGTAGTAGCGTCACTTTCATTTTCTTCTTCTATACCAACCAGCAAGTCATCAAAATTTATAGAGTCGGAATTGATATTTGTCATTCGTCTTGCGCCAAGGTAGCGTGACAGATAATACGGTGTATCCATAGTTGAGATTACAACACGGTGTTCACGTGAGGAGGCATGTATCATCTTCCTGTTCCCAAGATAAATGCCAACATGCGAAGGGAAATTTGCATAGGTCTGGAAGAAAACAAGATCACCTTTTTTTAGATCGCCGCGCATGACTTCGCTGCCGACACGAAATTGTTCCCGTGCCGTGCGGGGAAGATTAACGCTTTGTTCGCGGAAAACCTGCTGAGTGAAGCTCGAACAGTCAAGAGCGGTGCGGCTGCTTCCTCCGAAGCGGTACCTGGCGCCAAGGAAACTGTAAGCACTCTTCTTGAGGTTGTTAACCGCCTGATTGGCCTCGATCGATTTTGCGAGGTCAACCGGGTGATCTGACTCAAGATCAGTTAATTCTGCCAGTGTTTCTGTCTGCTCCTGATCATTTAACAGGTCTTTGTTGATGACCTGTAGTCTGCTGGTACCGGTGAGATGAGAGGGTGTCTCTGCTGCGGCCACGAGGATCAGAACCTGACCAGCTTTAACCCTGTTCCCTTTCAGTCGGTTCAATTTTCTTATTTCAGCCATTTTAACGCCGGTTTTTCTGGCGATCTTGGGAAGGGAGTCACCCTTGGAAACTCTATATGTATCCTGATGGGCTGAGGATACGTGTTTCTTTTGTTGTAAATCGGCATGGGAAGGTATTATCAAACGCGTACCCTTGGCAACGTGGGACGCAGTCAGATTGTTAACGGATTTTAGCTCATTAACCGAAACATGATATTTCCGGGCAATTGATTGCAGAGATTCGCTTTTTCGTACGACATGTGATTTTGAGGCCAAAACGAGTTGGGGATGTGTCAGGAGTATGAGGCAGATCGCAACAATAATACGAAGACGGGCCATGTTCCCTCCATGTTGTTTTAAATGCAATAAAGAATGGCCAATCTTATATAACAACTGATTTCATAAGTCAACCTTTGTTACATCTTTGTTGCAACAGTCAAGCTGTGCCCGTACACAGCAAACACAATACATGCGTTCCTATCTCTGGCGTTTGCCCCGGGCGGAAAGCCTGATTGTGACAGGGCTGTCACGAAGTACAGACACCTGTTTATCCGGCGCCCTCAGGTTTTTTAGATATTCTTTTCCCCTTTTCAATTGGCTGGCTTCGATATCTTCGGTTGCCACGGATGCAATTTGTGAAACCTGGCTGGCGGGGCCTTCAATTTCAACCGTGCTTGGTTCACAGGTAATGTGCGGAGAAGACAGTCCGTAGGGAAGCCTACCTTTAAGTATCACTTTTACCGGGACGTTCTTTCGTAGTTTTTTTTCTGTGGAAACTCGAACGCTGGAGGGTGATATAGATGTTATGATCATGCCTGATGGGACAGCGATGTCATCATGACTTACCCTTAAAGCGGTTGTCCCGTCTGATATTTTGGATGCGTCAATGTCTGCGGTGAGGTCGAGCTTTGAGGGTGTGGGGGCTAAGCTTGACATGGCTTTGATCTGGACAGTTACATCCTCAGGTAGGATACGAAGCAAGACTATATTATCGGGAACGCCATGCAGACGTACCGGGGCTGTCACTGTTGTAATCTCTCCCTGACGGGTTGTTATCAGTACCCAGAAGATGCACACGCCAAGCAGGAGTAATGTCTTCGGGAGCAGATTTGAAAAAAAACGCTGGCGCACTGTAATGCGGGGACTTTCTGTTTCGCTTTTGAGAAGTTTGTCCAGCGCCATAATAAGTTCGGTCGGCGAGTTCATAGGGTGAAATGCCCCGGCAGTTGCGAGAGAGACATCGCCACGTTCTTCAGATATGACAATAATAACCGCATCGCTTCGTTCCGATAGTCCCAGAGCTGCCCGGTGACGGGTGCCAAGGTGTTGCGGAATATCCGGGCTGACTGAAAGCGGCAGATGGCATGCCGCCTTTTCTATTCTGCCGTTATTGATGAGTGCTGCGCCATCATGGAACGGCGCGCCATCATAGAAAATAGACTCCAGCATTTGAGGGGAAATTTCACTGTTAATTACCACTCCGTTTGTCATCAGATCGTGAAGAGATTCATTGCCCTGAAAAACGATCAAGGCTCCGGTCTTTTTGGCGGCCATTCGAAAAAGTGTCTCGGCAATATCCTGAAATTGGCTGTGCTGTGTTTCCTGGCGGCTATCAAGTATGTGGCGCAGAAGGCTAAAGCGATACAATGCCTGCCTGATCTCAGTCTGGAATACGACGATTATAAGGATGATCAATACGGTGCCAAGTTCCTGAAGAACCCAGCTTGTCATATACAGATTAAGGAAGCGGGTAGCGAAATAGATAAGGGTTACGACTCCCAGCCCCAGCAGTACCTGAATTGCACGGGTGTCACGAAACCAGGAGTACAACTGGTACAGAAGAAAGGTCATTATCAATATATCTGCGACGTCCTGGATGCGGATGGTAGGTAACACTTTAGAGCGACTCCTTATGACTAATGAGTTCGTTTTTTCTGGTTAATGACTGGCAAAATATGTTACATAAACAGGTCATTTTTATAGCACTTAAATCTCTTAAAGGGTAGTGGAAACGAATGTTCAGGCTTTCAGATAAAGGTGAAAAAATTCAGCAGATGTTTGGAGCGATTGCCCCTCGCTACGATTTTCTTAACCGCTTGTTAAGTTTTGGTATCGACCGGCGTTGGCGAACAAAAGCGGTGCGACTGCTCAAGTACAATGAAGGTTCCCGTATTTTGGATGTTGCCACCGGCACCGGAGATGTTGCGCTGGAGATTGCCCTGTGTACGCCGGCTTCGGTCAAAATTACCGGAGCTGACTTTTGCAAGGAGATGGTCGATCTTGGGGTCGTGAAGGTTGGGGGGTCGCCATACGCCGACAGGATTGACCTCATTGTTGCTCCCTGTGAGGATCTCCCGTTTGCCGACGATACCTTTGACTCGGTCACCATAGCCTTTGGTATCAGAAATGTTGTTGACAGAAAACTGGGACTGGCAGAGATGTGGCGGGTCCTGCGACCCGGAGGACGGATGATTATACTGGAGTTTTCCACGCCGCGTTCGCATCTTTTCAGGCAGCTCTACTATTTTTACTTCCGTCGTCTGCTGCCGGTTGTCGGTGGTCTGTTTTCACGGTACAACGCCTACAAGTACCTCCCTGACTCTGTGCTTGAATTCCCTTCACAGGAGGAGTTCTCGCGCATGATTGGTGAAGCAGGCTTTCACAATATACATCTTCACGAGCTTACCTTTGGTATAGCCACGATATATGCCGGAGAGAAGGAATAGAACCGGAATTCCAAGTCTTGCCGCTGAGGGCAGTGAAAAAACTTTATTGGCATTCCAATTTCCTTCGGGCGGTACGTTGCTCTCAGTAAACTTCGCAAACCCTCTCTATCTCCGTGTGGCGGAGGCGCTGTTCAGTGATTATTTGCCGCAGCATTTTTTGTATTTGAGTCCGCTTCCGCACGTGCATGCGTCATTGCGGCCGATTTTGACTACTGCGAGAGGTTTCTTGCGAATCATGTGCCCTTCAGTAAAATACCAGCGGTTATCTTTTCGTCTGAATTGTCCTGCTTCTTGATGCTCCCGGTTTGTGCCCTTCTCGGCGAAGCGGGCGATGAATTCTACTTCTCCGGTTGAGTCGTCAGTCCCCCCCTTGTGTGTGCTAATGATTTCAAGTCCCTGCCATTCGGCTGTTTCGGCCCATTCTTTCGTGCCGGCATGATCGTAGTTCTGGCGGTACTCAGGGTGGGTGCTTTCAAAAATAAAATCCATCTGGGCAAAAACATAGGCCGAATAGCGGGCGCGCATGAGTTGTTCAGCCGTTCGAGCAGGCTTGGCGCTTGAAATGATCTGCTCGCAGCATTCAGAGTAGGGGGTTTCGCTTCCGCATGGACATTGAGTCATGGATGATTCTCCTTTAGAGATAGTGGCTAATTTGGTGACATATTTTTGTCTGTTTTGTCAAATAGTATATTAAATAGCGCTTGTGTGAAATCAGATTAACCTGTATTTTTAAAGATTGCAAAAATTGTGATTGGGGGCAAGGACAGGAATGAATAAGTCATGTATAGAATTACTCCAAACTCCATTAACGGCGCATGAGATACGGTGGGCGGATGAGCTTGCAGACAAGCTGCCAAATGACGTCGATTTAACGTTTGAGGAGTCAAAGATTTTGACCAGGCTTCCGATTGGTGAGTGGCCGGACGCCCTTATGCTCAAGATAAAAAACGTCATTGATATCAGTGACTTTCTGGATGAAGATCAGGATTAATAGTGTGTGATTTCACGTTGAATCAGATAATTTATTTACCGTCAAGGAGTACTGCCGTTTGAAATACCTACGTAATATATTTGGTGTGCCAGTTATAATTCTTGCTGTACTTGCTGTTGCGGCATGTTCCGCCAACCAAAAGACCGAAACGGCGGCGACTAACCAAAAGAAAGCCGAACTGAGAGCCGCTCAGGCAGCTTTTGCTGCAACAACTACCGCCTCCAGGAAGGCTGCAGCTTTTGCCGCGCAAACCAGCGCGGCCCGGAAAAAAGTGCCAGAAATAAAGTACAATGCGGGGGAAAGTCCTGAATATGCCAGGCAATGTGGTTGGCCGGTACGCTGCCCTGTGCCGTTGCCCGGTTCTATTCTGCCTTCAAAGCGCATTGTCGCTTATTATGGTAACCCGCTTTCAAAGAAGATGGGAGTTCTGGGTGAGTTTCCCAAGGAGGAAATGCTGAAGCGTCTGAAAGGCGAAGTGGCCAAATGGCAGGCCGCTGACCCGGCCATTCCGGTACAGCCGGCACTGCATCTTATTGCAGTGGTTGCGCAAGGAGCCCCGGGAAATGATGGTAAATACCGCATGATAATGCCGGATAAAGTCATTAACCAGGTGTATGGTTGGGCCAAGGAAGCGGGTGCGGTCATGTTTATCGATATTCAAACGGGGCATGACGATATTCGTTCGGTGTTGCCGCACTTCGAGTGGATTTTGAAGAATCCGGATGTGCACCTGGGGATCGATCCGGAATTCAACCTGATAAAAAGCGGTAAAAAACCTGGCACGAAGATCGGTACATATGATGCGGCCGATATCAATTACGTTTCCGGGTATCTGAAAGATCTGGTAAAAAAATACAATCTGCCGCCCAAAGTATTTACGGTGCACAGATTTACCCGAAAAGGAGTCACGAATTCAAAAAACATTGTGCTCCGTCCAGAAGTACAGATTGTGATGCACATGGACGGCTGGGGCGCCCCTTGGTTGAAACGTAATTCGTATAAGGAGTATGTTGTTGCCGAGCCGGTACAGTATACCGGTTTCAAGCTCTTTTACCATAACGACACCAAGAAGGGAGATCCGTTGCTGACTCCGAAAGAGGTGCTTAAGCTGAATCCGAAGCCGCTCTATATTCAGTATCAGTAGCCCTCGAATGCTGCTCGTCTTTCCACCGCTTGCCAAGGCATGCGAACCGCCGCCCGGCATAGCCAGTCTTGCCGCCTCATTGATGGCTCATGGTGTGCCGTGCCGCCAGCTGGATGCCAATCTGGAAGGACAGCTCTGGTTGCTGGAACAGCCGCCGCTCGCAACCGATACCTGGAGCCGCCGGGCTTACAAGGGAAGGTCACGCAACCTGGCCGCGCTACGGGATATCACAACGTACCAGACGCCTGACCGTTATCGACGTGTCGTCAGCGATCTTAACCGTATTCTGGCTCTCTCCGCTACCGATGGCGGCGTTGTCGTTGGTCTTGCCGACTACCAGCACAACACCCTCTCGCCATTGCGCAGCTCCGACCTGATTGCTGCGGCGCAACAACCTGAACAGAATCCGTTCTTCCCTTATTTCAGTCAGCGGTTGCCAAGCGTTCTCGACGGTGTCAGCACGGTCGGTTTTTCGCTCAACTATCTCAGTCAAGCGCTCTGCACTTTTGCAATGATCGGCTATGTTAAAAAGCAATATCCGGCACTGAAAATTGTTGTTGGAGGCGGATTGGTAACTTCCTGGCTGCATCGCCCCGGCTGGTGCAGCCCTTTCGGCACGCTGGTAGATCATTTGATTTCCGGGCCGGGGGAAGAACCGTTGTTAGTGCTACTTGGCAGGGATGGTGCGTTGAAGCGGCATGTCCTCCCCGATTACACGTCCATGCCGCTTGCGGAATATTTTTCGCCTGGACTGATTCTACCCTACAGTGCCGGCAGAGGGTGCTACTGGAACCATTGTTCGTTCTGTCCGGAACGCGCTGAAGGGAACAGGTATCATCCCGTGCCGGTTTCTCATGTGCTGTCAGATCTTAGGCTTCTCGTTGAACAAGTCGAACCGCGTCTCATCCATCTGTTGGATAATGCTATCAGTCCGGGACTGCTGCATGCCCTGGCAAAGCATCCGCCGGGCGCTCCCTGGTATGGTTTTGCGCGAATTGATGAACGTCTGGGTGACCTGGAATTCTGTAAGGCCTTAAAGCGCTCAGGGTGCGTGATGCTTAAGCTCGGGCTGGAATCTGGAGACCAGGGGGTTCTGAATCGAATGAGCAAGGGGATCAATCTTGGAGTGGCTTCACGAGTACTGAATAATCTCCACAATGCCGGAATTGCGGTTTATTGCTATCTGTTGTTCGGTACGCCTGCGGAGACGGTGGTGGAGGCTCGTCGGACCCTTGGATTTGTTACCGCTCATCACCAGACCATCAACTTTCTTAACCTGGCGTTATTCAATATGCCACTCCATGGCGATGAGTCTCCTGAGTACGCACATAAGCCGTTCTATGAGGGGGATCTCTCACTCTATACCGCTTTTCGGCATCCAGGGGCCTGGGATCGTAAACTGGTGCGGCATTTTATCGACAGAGAATTCAAGCGGCATCCGGCAATAGCCGCAATAGTCAGGAACGATCCACTGCATTTCAGTTCCAGTCATGCTGCATTGTTCTGCTGAATACAGTAAATATCACCTTACCTTTTGACGGTAGTGTGTTATAACACAAACCTCAAATATTACGGGAGATGACATGGAAATTTTTGGCGGTTTCATGGTAATGATGAGCATTATAAGCCTTTTTTTGGCAGTGGTATGGTTGATTATGCCGTTCGTCGTATTCGCTATCAAAGGAAAGCAAGACCGTACGCTGGAAATTCTTGAAGCAATTGAAAAACGACTGACAGTTATCGAGACCCGCGTTCATCCGGGCTGTTCGGTTCACGGTTCTGAAGCAGGCTCGTCAGAATCTAACGATACATCAGAAGGATCATCAGAGGGACTTCCAAGTGATGATGCAGAAAATATAGCAGACATTGTTACCGAGAAAAACGGTAGTGAAACACCACCCGCAGGGTTTTAAACTGGAGGATGCTAAAGATGTTGTTGCGCGGAAAAAAAGTTGTAATTTTTGGAGTAGCAAATGACAAGAGTATTGCGTGGGCAATTGCCCGGCTTTTTCATGAGCAGGGAGCTGATCTTGCGATAACGTACGCAGGTGAGGCCTTTGAAAAGCGGGTTCGTCCATTGGCAGAGTCACTTGACGCTGCGGCGATACTTCCCTGTAATGTCACCAGTGACGATGAGGTGGCTTCTGTCTTTGCTGAGCTTGGCAACGTATGGGATGGCGTTGATATAATAATCCATGCGGTCGCCTTTGCAAACAAGGAGGAGTTGAAGGGTACTGTCCTGAATACTTCCCGAGAAGGTTTTGCCACAGCTATGGACATAAGTGTTTACTCGTTTCTGGCAATCATGAAGGCAGCACAGCCGATGATGCAGGGGAGGAAGGGCGCCGCCTTAACGCTCAGCTATTACGGAGCAATGAAGGTGTTCCCGAGCTATAATGTTATGGGGATTGCCAAGGCGGCACTGGAAGCGTCGGTTCGTTATCTGTCCGAGGCGGTTGGCCCGGAAGGTATCAGGGTAAATGCAATTTCTGCCGGTCCGATCCGTACCCTTGCTGCTGCGGGAGTCAACGGTTTTCACAGTATTCTCAATCACGTCGAAGCAAAAGCTCCGCTCAGACGAACCATAACCCAGGAAGACGTTGCAAACGCGGCGCTCTACCTCTGCAGCGACATGGCTGGCGGCGTCAGTGGAGAGATTCATTATGTGGATGGTGGGTATAATATTATAGGTCTGTAGTTTTGGAGTCGCCCCATTAAAGAAGCGTTCGGTAATCTTGCAGGTTTAAAATCAAGCCAAATCCAGTCTTTGGAACGCCTGTACCGCAGGCGTATCCCTGTTGCTGAATTCTGCTCCCATGATCTGGCTGTTCGCCTCGTCGAACTTTCAACTGAACTTCGTCGCCAAATCGGAATTCTCGTCAACCGCACCGGCAACGTGGAATATGTGATTGTCGGTGATGAAAAAGGCATGGTGATTCCCGAACTGCGCGATTACCCTCTTGGGAAAAAGGTCATGCGCGGTCTGCGTTTGATTCACACCCACCTGAAAAACGAGTCTGTCTCTGAAGACGATTTGACTGATCTTTCCCTGTTGCGTTTTGATCTGCTGGCGGCTCTGCTGTATACTCCCGGTAAGAGCCAGATTTATGCCCAACTGGCCTGGCTGTCACCTGACCAACGGGGGGCAAGCACTCTAGTTGACCCAGTTGTCGCACTGGATCGAATCGACCTCGACTGCATTCACTTCATCCAGGAGCTGGAAGCGGATCTGGAAAAAGCGGCCCGCACAGCATCAAAAACCAAGGATGTCCTGGAGCGAGCGATCCTGGTTTCTGTCACGACTTCGGGAACCCGACAAGAAGCAGAAGATTCGATGGCTGAGCTGCGTGAACTGGCTCGTACTGCCCAAGTGGAAGCACTTGACGAATTCATCCAGAGGCCGAAAAAACTTAATCCCCGTTTTCTGATGGGAGAGGGGATGGTGCGTGACGTCGTCATCAGGGCGATGCAACGGGGCGCCAGCATGCTGATCTTTGATCAGGAGCTGACTCCGGCCCAGATGCGGTGCATTTCCGCGATGACTGAACTGAAAGTTATCGATCGTAGTCAGCTGATCCTTGACATATTTGCCCGGCGGGCGAAAACGCTTGACGGCAAGGTGCAGGTAGAGCTGGCTCAACTTAAATATTTGCTGCCGCGCCTCACCGGTCGCGGCGTGCAGATGTCACGGCTGATGGGGGGAATTGGTGGACGCGGGCCTGGGGAAACCAAGCTGGAAACTGACCGGCGCCGTATCCGTGACCGGATTGCCAGTCTGGAACGGGAACTCAAAGAACTTTCCCAGGGGCGTGATCAACGGCGGAAACAGAGGGTCAAGGCCGGGGTGCCTATCATATCGATCGTCGGCTATACAAATGCCGGAAAATCGACTCTGCTGAACGCCCTGACCAAGAGTGATGTATTCACTGAGGACCTCCTGTTTGCAACGCTTGACACCTCCAGTCGTCGCCTCCGCTTCCCGCGCGATCGTGAAGTGATAATCACCGACACGGTCGGGTTTATCCGCTCTCTCCCGAAATCTCTGATGGGAGCTTTCAAGGCAACATTGGAAGAGATGCGTGATGCCGATTTGCTGCTCCATGTGGTGGATGCGTCTCATCCTCGTTTTGAAGACCAGATTGCTCAGGTGCGTGCGATTCTGGCGGAGCTGGAGCTGGGGGACAAGCAGGAACTCCTGGTGTACAACAAGGCTGATATGCTGAACGATATGAAAAAGAAGGATATGGTTGCGTTTTTACGCGTTCGCCAGTCCGCCAGGACCCAGAACAGCGTCATGGTGTCGGCCCGCGACCGCAAGAGCCTTAAGCCTCTGATGGATGAACTGCAGAGAAGGTTCTGGATTGAGGACAAAGAAGTTACTCAAACTGCGCTTTAAACTCTGCCATCAACTGTTGTAATGCAACCACTTCACTCCGCAGGGCGGCAACCTCTTCCTCCAACGACACAATGCGTTCATTTTCTGCCACCACTCGCTGCCGGGCAGCTTCTGGGCGCGCTTCGACACCGTCCTCGTTATACTCCGGTATTCCGGAAAAAAGCTGGGCATAGCGTCCCTCTTTCCGCCCTGGTTGCCGTGGCATCAGGGTAACCAGCGGGTTTTCCCGCTGAATCAACTCCTGCAGTACCTCTTCAACTGCGGCCAGGTCGCCAAAGGGATGCATCCTCTCCCCCCGGGTACGCAACTCACCAATAGTCTGCGGACCACGAACCAGCAGCTCACTGATGATCGACATCTCGGCGGGCAGCAAACCCAAGTTTTCCGCCAGCAGATGGCGATACTTCGGTACCCGGCCGCCGTCGGCAGAAAGAACCACCAGTTGTTTGAAGCGAAGTGAATCCAAGGCCCGCACGACAGCCTCTTCCGTCAGAGACATCACAGGGTCCCGGTTGGATTTCTGGTTGCAGGCGTTAGTGAGAGAGTTGAGTGACAGCGGGTAATACTCCGGTGTGGTCAGCTCCTTTTCTATCAAACTGCCTAAAACACGTGCTTCAGTATCGTTAAGTGTCAAATCCACTTTTTACCCTCATGTTGAATTAATGGAAAGTCGGCATCTTTTCCTGGAATAGCACATACGGGCTGACAATCAGCATTGCGAACTTTTTGTGCTGATCCTCTTCCCATAAGCGGATTTTTGAGTCTGATGGTTTACCGATTTTGCCATTTTCAACCAGATTCTGAATGATTTCGACGTCATCGGCCGCAACTTTATGGGCGGTATCCGCCAGATCCAGAGAATCATCAACCAGAATCAGTCCGCCGCGATGCAAGTGGGCTCGCAGAGAGCTCCACTCGGCTTCATCAATCGTAAGGGCCATTTCCTCTTTACTTGGTAGCATCTGTAACTCCTTCTTTTATACCCTATGCTCTGTTGGGCGCTGCATTTTTATCATGCGACGCATACAAAGTCCATGCCTTCCTGCCAGCCACGTTTTTCCGCCACACTCCGGAACTTTTCGCGGGTACCGCGTACGCCTATGGCCACGATCATTTTTCTGCCATTCAGATGGAGATCATCCGGTGAGATGACGGGAGCATTGTGCAGCATCCGCCCGATCTTTCTCGGGTCAACATCCAGCCAGGTGGAAACCGATATACCCCGAGCAGTCAGCAAGCGTTGCCACGCCCGTGCTTCCAGCCCCGCTCCGGCGATAACGACGTCATGGATGCCTTGTAGAAAACCACGCAGCAGGTGGTGGCATTTGCAGGCGCGAAATGCATGTAACGCATATTCGTCCATCGTTCGGGTGGCCCGTTCGGGGTGGTCGCGCCAGAATAAAAGTGTGTGCGGTACGCGGGCAAATTGTATACCCGCCCCGGCCATACGCAGCCAGAGGTCATAGTCCTCGGGCCACGTGTTGTTATGGTACCCACCCAGGTCTTCCAGAAGAGCTCGCCGCGTCATGATACCGGGGTGGACAAAAGGTGATTCTACAAACAGATCGCGGATGATCAGGGAATGCATGGTCAGGCTGTTCTGCCACAATTCATAGTCAACCATGCCCTGTTTGAGGTGGGTTCGCGGAAAATGCCGGAAGTTACAGGCGACCAGTCCGGTGCCGGGATGCGTGTTCAGATAGGCCGCCTGCAGTTCCAGGCGCTGGGGATGGCAGATGTCGTCACCGTCCATGCGGGCCAATAGTGGTGCCCGGCAGGCTTCCAGGCCGGCATTGAGCGCCGCTACCAATCCGCCACCTTCGCGCCTTATTATGCGCACACGGCCGTCTCTGCGCGCGGAATCAGCAAGGATTTCCGCCGTTCCGTCATTTGAGCCGTCATCTACAGCAATAAGTTCCCAGGAGGAACTGGTTTGACGATACAGGGAGTCCAGCGCTGCCTGAAGATAGCGATCTTCGTTGCGGACCGGCATGAGGATTGAAACTTGCGGCTGGGTGGATGGCTGTAGTTGCGGCATAGTGACTGTCCTGATATAATTTTCTTGACGCTGGTAAATGATACGGTAAGTATGTGAATTAATCCATAGAGGAATAATCGAAGTTATGAAAGCTCTACCACCAGAGCATGATTGTGTGTTCAATCGTGTTACACAATTGCTTGCCATGCAAATTACTAGTGATGCAGTACCTGATGCAGGCGGCCGTACACGCGCGTCGGTAGCCATGATATTGCATCAGGCCGCAACCGACATTGAAATTCTTTTTATTCAGCGTGCCGCTCATGACCTGGACCCGTGGTCAGGGCATGTTGCATTTCCGGGGGGCAAGCTGGAAGATGGGGAGCTGGAGTGTCAGGCGGCCGTCAGGGAAACGTATGAAGAGGTTGGGATTGACCTGGCACAGGGCCGCTATCTGGGACGGCTTCCCGACATTATGGGAGCTAATCTGCCGGTGAGGGTTTCCTGCTGCCTGTTCGGTGTAGATCGGGCAAGTTACCGTCCGGTCCTGAATGAAGAGGTGGATGATCTGTTCTGGGTTACGCTTTCCGACCTGCGGGATCCGATGAGCCATCTTCTGAGCAGTGTCGCTTTTGATCAAAAACGCATCGAAGTACCGGCCATCAGACTTCCCGTTGATGATAAACCGGTGCTGTGGGGTATCACCTATCGATTGGTGATGCAATTTCTGTCTCTTCTGGAAGGTAAAAGTTCTTCCGGCGAAGATTTCTGCAAACTACCTGAAATGGTAGGACTTGACGAGGAGGAGGATTGATTATGAATGAAAAAACAGGAATCATTACGTTTAAAGGAAATCCGATGACGTTGCTGGGTCACGGGTTGACGGTCGGTGACGCTGCTCCTGACTTCGCAGTGGTTGACAATGGACTTGCCGCCGTAACGCTCTCCAGTTATTCGGGCAAAATCAAGATTATCAGTTCTGTACCATCACTCGATACTCCGGTATGTGACACCGAAACCCGCCGTTTCAATCAGGAAGCGTCTTCGTTACCGGGGGATATCGTAGTGTTGACCGTCAGTCTCGATCTCCCGTTTGCTCAGAAACGGTGGTGCGGCGCTGCCGGGATCGACAAGGTTGTCACGCTCTCCGATTACCGCGAACGCTCTTTCGGGCTCGGATACGGGATGCTGATCAAAGAGTTGTTGTTGCTGGCCCGTGCTGTTTTCGTTGTTGATGCCGCCAATATCATCCGCTACATCCAGATAGTCCCGGAAGTAACTGCCGAACCTGATTATGTGGCTGCAATTGCCGCAGCGAAGGCACTGCTGTAGAACAAGTTTGCTGCCAGGCCGCTTCGCAAGAAGCGGCCTGTTCCGGATTATCAAAGAAAGTAGAGGTAATGACCATGTCAATCAAAGACAGTTTTTTTCTGGAACGCAACAAGGCAGTGCTGGTAGTGATTGATGTGCAGGAAAAACTGTGTCTTGCGATGGATGAAACAGGACTGAAGAAACTTGTGAAAAATGTTGGTATCCTGCTTGAGAGTGCTGCGGAATTGAATATACCCGTCCTGGTGACCGAACAATATGTCAAGGGACTGGGGGCGACTCTGCCCGAGCTGAAGGAAAAAGCAGCTTCAGCTTCCTGTTACGAAAAGATGTCTTTCAGTTCTTGCGGTAGTGCAGAATTCGTTGCCGCTCTCAAGTCAAGCGGAAAATCACACGTGATAATTACCGGCATGGAAACTCATGTCTGCGTACTGCAAACAGTGATAGAGTTGCGCGATGCCGGCCTGAATGTTCATGTCGTGAAGGATGCCGTCATGAGCCGAAACGCGGAGAATTGGCACACCGCCATTGAAACAATGACTCTTGCCGGAGCGATCCCGACCTGTACGGAGTCAGTTCTGTTTCAGTTGTTAAAAGTCGCCGGAACGGAAGAATTTAAAA
The DNA here is from genome assembly GCA_021781535.1 of Deltaproteobacteria bacterium. Taxonomy (GTDB): domain Bacteria; phylum Desulfobacterota; class Desulfuromonadia; order Geobacterales; family Pseudopelobacteraceae; genus JACRCG01. The sequence continues at coordinate 55,546 of JAJXWO010000010.1, forward strand.
AACTGTCAAAGCTGGTGAGGTAAAAGGCGATGCTGTGAGATGCTGAACAGCTCCGGGGCCATTGTGCCCCGGAGTTATTCAGGTGACTGGAAGACGTGGTGGATAATCTCGGCGTGATGTTGAATGCGTGCCAATCCCGGCAGAGGGGATTTGTAGGAGATGAAGGGAACTCCGGCGCTCTTGGCAGCCTGCATATCTACTTCTCCGTCGCCGATAAAGAGAGCCTCTGCCGGTTTGGCTTCAAAATAATCCAACACTTTCAGAAGCGGTTCCGGGTGCGGTTTCGGGTTCGTAACCTGTGATGCCGTCATTACGTAATCGAAATATCCGGTCAGTCCAAAGTCATCAATGATCATATCCATCGAGGTTGCCCGATTGGTGCAGATGGCCAGTGATGTGTGTCCCTTTAACTGGTCGATGGCACTTATAAAACCGTCCTCCATCCGCATGTAGGGCATCAGATCACGATAGTGAATGGTTTTGGCAAACCTGAAGGCCTCTTCACGCTGCCGGTCGCCAGTGAAAAAATATTCCATCACATCGTTAAACGAGTAGGTGTGGAGTATCCTTCTCGCGTCGTTGTTATCTCTGTCAATATCCGGTCTACCCAGGAATCCCATGACGCGGTTGTAGAAAACATAATTTGATTCAATTGAATCAAGGATCACGCCATCACAATCATAGATGACGACTTTGTAGCGACTTTTCAATTCATTCACTGCCTGGCTCCGATGTTGAGTTCTTCTGCCCACCTACATATTCTTCCCACTCGATCGGGAGCAGGTATTTCTTGCGGCTGTTGCACTCCTTGCATGCTGGAACAACATTGTTGCGGGATGCCTTGCCGCCGCGTGATACAGGAACCAGGTGGTCCATAGTCAGCTCATCCGGAGCAAAACTTCCATCACAAAAGTGGCAGTGCCCCAAGGCGAGACGGTTTTTCCACCAGCGGCTCTTGCGAAGTTCTCTTGATTTCTCCCGCTCCCGCTTTATATCGGCTTCGCTGATTTCCAGTAAAAAGTGACCCATAATGAACCTTCAAAAAAATAAATGACGCTTATATAATATGTCAGGATATCTGAAAATGGCCCATTAGGGTAGGATAAAATCAGTTTTATAGCTGAAAATGCCGGCAACAAGCAGAAAAAGAGTTGATATATTCTGAATGGTACGTTATAAGACTAATTCTAATGCGCTTGTAGCTCAGCTGGATAGAGCAACGGACTACGAATCCGTAGGTCGGGCGTTCGAATCGCTCCAGGCGCACCAAAAATTCAGGCACTTACGTTAATTCGTGAGTGCCTTTTTGTTTGACCTCGTTACACATTCATACTTTATTCATACTTTCAGACACCGTATCTCACCTAACATTAGTTAAATGATCGTTGAATATTTGTGTCATTATTCCCTTCTAAGTCCCAATTGTAAACGATCGTTTATAATATTCAACATTTTGCCAATTCAATCATAAAAAGTAAACGAACGATGAATTTTTATATCTTTTCTGTATTGTTGGGTGATATAGTAAACGAACGCTGAATAATAATGACTCGCTACTCTGGAGATTAATATGGAAATCAAAACATCTGAGAGCTTAGGGTTGATCATCAGAAAAAAACGAAAAGAGGATGGCCTTACTCTTCACGACGCGGCAGCAATATGCGGAGTCAGTCATGTATTTCTTTCGGCGCTTGAAAATGGAAAAGAATCAGTTCGATTGAATAAAGTCTTGCGGGTCACAGCCTGTTTGGGTATTGAAATTCATGCACATACTAGGGGTTGGGAAGCAAAGGATGATGAATGATAACTAAACTAATCGTGGTAATAGACAATAAGGTAGTTGGCCATCTTTGGCTTGACGAGAGGAAGAGATTTTGCTTCCAGTATGAAACGAACTGGATAAATACATCCAAGATCCCGCTGTCTCTTTCCATCCCGCTCCGTGATGAACCATATCTGGACGATGAACCACATGCCTTTTTTGCCAACCTTTTACCAGAACAAAAAATACGAGAAGTTGTTGCAAGAAATTTAGGAGTCTCCCTACAAAATGATTTTGGTCTGTTGGAGAAAATAGGAGGTGATTGCGCAGGAGCGGTGTCTTTGTACCCTGAGGGTGTAAGATTGTCCGCAGAGAATGCATATACACCTTTGAGTACCACAGAATTATCGAAAATAATTAAGGAACTTCCACAAAGACCGTTCCTTGCAGGTGAGATCGGATTTAGACTTTCACTTGCGGGAGCTCAGAAGAAACTTCCAGTTTATTTTTCTGAGGATAAATTTTATCTCACTCATGGAGATGCACCAAGCAATTATATTATAAAGCCGCCTATAGAAATCTTGGATGGTACAGTTGAAAATGAGGCATTCTGTATGGCACTTGCAGGCGGAATAGGTCTTAATGTTCCGCATTCATTTATATACGAACTTGAAGGATTGCTCGTTTATGTAATTAAGAGATATGACCGCGTAGCCTTTGACGATGGGATAAAAAGGCTTCATCAAGAGGATTTTTGTCAGGCATTAAGCATTTCTCCTGAATATAAATACGAAAACGAAGGTGGCCCAAGTTTTGTCCAATGCGTTAATATAATTCGAACGAAAAGTAACAAATCCGGAAAAGATGTATTATCTATTCTCGATTGGTTGATTTTCAATTTCTTAGTAGGAAATTCAGACGCTCATGGAAAAAACGTGTCCTTTCTTCTATTACCACAAGGTCCGATTTTAGCTCCTTTTTATGATCTTATTTCGACAAGGATATATGGACACTTTGGTTTGGCGGAAGGCCTTGCTATGGGGATTGGAGGAGAAAGTGCTCCTGAGGCAATTCAACGAAAACATTGGGAAGCTTTGGCGGAAGAAATAAAAATAAAACCAAAGTTTCTGACATCAAGAGTGCTTATAATCGCCAACAAAATTCAGAGCGTCAGACTAAAACTATTTAAAGAAACATTTGGTCCCTATAAATGTGACAGCCTATACCGGTTGAATGAGCTAATAGCAAACTCGTGCGATAAAGCGATCAGAAGATTCTCCTAAGTAGAGAGACAATCATATCCCTCAAAGGATTAACTTAGCAGCTTCTGAGTGAAAGCGATAACGTTATCAGATGTGGGAGGACGGCGGAAGTAATTCCGCCTCCTGCCCGGTGTGCAGCGGTTGGTGAGTTGACTCAGGGGTGATGTGCAAGCGCCGAACGTGTTTGTTCAGATCAATTTCAGTACGGTATCGATCTCCAGGATCGAGTTCGGGTACTTCTTTTCCAGCGCTTCACGGAGCGATGTGCCGGATGCACCATTTTTGAGGATCGTGCTTCTGGTCGTTGCCGCATCGACATAGTCACAGATTGCAATCAGGGCGGCGATATCAAGGATCTTCTTCACCGTGTCGAGAGACAGGTTCTCGGGAAAATCCTTGATGGACAGACCATATCCGGACTTGCCGAGTGCGTGGTGGAACCCGGCAACCAGGCCGGTGAACAAATATTTACCCTTCAATACCTCAAATCCGAGTCTCACGTGTTTTTTGACATCCGCATACTCTTCCTCAGTGATTTTGTGTCCATCAAACAGATGACACGGGAGAGCAATCTTGCCTACGTCATGGAGTATTCCGGCGACATAGGCTGCACGGGCGTCAAGTTTGAGCTTTACTGCAGCTTTAGCCGCAAGAGTTGCAACCCGGATGGCGTGTTCCTTTACCCCGTCATGGCGCACCGTGGCAATCGCCAGATAGAAATCAACTACTGCCTGCAGTGAATGACGGCTCTCTCTTTCCATGTGAACACACCCTCCTCATTTACGTCGTTAACCAGCCCATAACCATAAAAGTACCATCAAGTTCCTAAATTGTGAAGCGAGTCACACAATTGCCAGCAATCTTTCAATGGACGTCATCCATGCGGGACATAGATTTTGACGAGGATCGCAGCAAGAAAGAACTGATAGTTGAAGTGGGGCATTGTTTTTTTGTTTCCATGCATGGTATCAAAAAATACTACAGAGAGCAGCGCGGAAGAGTTCAGGAGGAAGTGAAGGAGCTCATGAACTCACTACCTTGTTGGTCGGTGCAGCAACTCAGGCACAAAAGGCAGGTGATTACATCAACAACGGTAATGAAGAATCAAACCAAGTGTACCAGCACATCATACAATATTAGAGAAAGCAATAGTGTCCAATTTTTCGGCCTAACCCCAGTATATATAGCTTGTGAGTTCTATGGCGCACGGTTATGGCCGTGCAATTATATCAGAGGGAGAATGTACGAATGGAAAACCAGCATAAGATCATCGAAACAACTTCAGCACAAAATAATTGCGGCTGTGTGATAACGGGCCACAGCGAGAAACCACCGTGTTGAGGACCGCCATCTTCCGCCGGTGGCGGAGTCATTGATGAAAAGGTTCCTGGATTTCAAGAGTGGTACATGACCAGTGTGGGGCAAATTCCCCGAATCGGAACCAAGCTGTCATTTGAGGATACTGTCGGAGCCTGTAAGGCACGGTGGGGAATTGGACGAATGAATTACATGGTTCCGCCAGGGCTTTATGTTATTGGACATCCGTCTGCGGTAGATCCTGTGCTTGTTACTGCCAATTACAAGATGAGCTATGATATTGTACGACAACAGATGGCACATAGAAACGTGTGGCTCCTTGTTCTGGAGACATTCGGTATCAATGTGTGGTGTGCCGCTGGTAAAGGAACTTTTGGAACGATGGAGCTGATTGAAAGGATACAACACTCCGAATTGGCGAAGCTAGTGTCACATAGACAGTTGTTGTTACCAATTCTCGGGGCACCGGGAGTTGCAGCTCATGAGGTGAAAAAGAGAACGAGCTTTACCATCAAATATGCTGCGATTCGTGCTCAAGACCTGCCAGAGTATCTTGATAATGGTCTGGTAACCACACAAGCCATGCGGGAATTAACATTCACCTTGAGGGAGCGCCTCATTCTCGTCCCCGTAGAACTTGTAGGAGCCATGAAAGTAACCGCGGGTATAATGGCATTATTAGCATTGGTGGTATGCACCTTTGGTGGCGCAACTGCAGGTATTGCAGCTATTACCGGGTATCTTGGAGCTGTGCTGGTTGGTACCATCATAGCTCCATTGCTTCTTCCCTGGCTGCCGGGTCGAAGTTTTTCTATTAAAGGTGCCATAGCAGGGATGGCGTGGGCGTTGGTTTTTGCGGTCTTTATTGGCAGAAGCGGATTTACAATACCGGCTATACTTGCCGCACTGCTGGGAATACCTGCCGTGAGCGCTTTCTACACTCTCAACTTTACCGGGTGCACAACATTCACGTCACGTTCCGGCGTGAAAAAAGAGATGCGTCTTGCACTTCCTGTTATGGGTAGTGCAATTATCGCATGTTTTCTGTTACTGGTTGGAAGCAGGTTTCTGTAAAGGGAGACTCTATGAAAGGTTTTACTTATCTACGAAACGTGGCGACCCTGAAACTGGATCAAGAGAAGTGCATTGGCTGTGAAATGTGCACTGAAGTCTGCCCCCATCAGGTTTTCACTATGGTCGACAAAACAGCTGCTATTGTAGAACTTGACGCCTGTATGGAGTGCGGAGCCTGTTCTATCAACTGCCCGGTTACGGCTATTCAAGTAGATAGCGGTGTAGGATGCGCATCAGGGCTGATCAACGAATGGCTCAAAGAACATAATATTGGCGGTTCGATTGGAGATTGTTGCACCTGAAACTAAAAGCACGCTCCAAACCAACTCTAACAACTTCATCCTCGGCTTAAATATAAAAGAAACCATCACGGTAACAAATAGTAATATACAAATAATCAACTGCAAAACTTGCTTGCAAGTGATTATTTGTATTGGCGTCCAGAATGGCTGAGAGCACAGCAGGGGCACTGCTGTTTCGCTTTGTTGGTCATGCTGTACTCTCGCTATATATCTGGGTTCTGTAAATGATAGGTTAAACCCTCAAAGGTTCTTTCTGACAATTACACAAATCTGGCCCTGTAAAAATATCAAAAATTGCACCTACTAATAAGGGCAAATTTTGTATATTTTCTATTAAACAGAGTAAGAAGCGTTTTATCAGCAGATTTGGGAGAGTATGGCAATACCTTGCTCAATCTCGCTGATATTCATTCCGCCGAAGCCAAGCAGCAATGTCGTCGCTTCGGGTTGGCCAGCGACGTGAAATTCAGAAAACGGAAAAAGCTGGATCCCTTTTTGTCGTGCTCGATCGATGATCTCCGCTTCGCTGTGCAACGTGTCAGGCAACGTCAGAATGACATGGAGTCCTGCACCATGACCATTAACAACAGCCCGTGTGCCGAAATGAGTTTCAACCGAGCGCAGCAAGATGTCGTGTTTCTTTTTATAGATCATCCGCATCCGCCGTATATGCCGTTCCCAGTGTCCCTGCTCCATGAAATTCGCCATGGTTCTCTGTTCAAGCAACGATACTGAGGAAAAATAACTCCGGTAAAGTTGATGGTAGGTTGCCAGCAATGAGTAAGGTAGCACCATGTAGCTCAAACGGAGTGCCGGGGAGAGTATTTTTGAGAATGTTCCCGAATAGATAATGTTTCCGCTCGGGCGCAGCCCTTGCAAAGACGGTATGGGCTTCCCATGGTAGCGAAGTTCGCTGTCATAATCGTCTTCGATGATGAATTTACCACCCGATTCTGCCCATTCAATCAATGCAAGCCGGTTAGCGACCGGCATCACGCAACCCAAGGGCATCTGATGTGATGGGGTGACGTAGACGATGGTACTCTTACTGGCCATGAGATGGTTCAGGTCAATCCCGCCCGACCCGACTGGGACAGGAAAGAGGGTATATGAATGGTTATGGAATACGGAACGCGGCAGGTGGTAACCTGGATTCTCGACAGCCACTACGGAATGGCTTTCCTTAAGTATATGCGAGACGATATCGAGGCTCTGCTGAAGTCCGGTGCAGATAACAATCTGATCCGGGTTGCAGAGCACGCCGCGTGATCGTTCCAGGTAACTTTGAATAGAGCAACGCAATCCCCAGTCACCTTGAGGATCGCCATACTGGACAAGCTGATGACTGTTTCGGCGCAGGCTATCAACAAAACATTTTCGCCAAAGTTCCGTGGGGAAACTTTCCGGATCGAGACGAGCAGGATGGAAATCATAGGTAAAAACAGATGGAGGGCCTGGAAGATAGTCATTTTTACCAGGCTTACCGGGTATCGATCGTGACGCAACATCCTGGTCAAGTGCCGACACAAAATACCCGCTCCGAGGTTTACTGTAAAGGTATCCTTCAGCGTAAAGCTCCTGGTAGGCCCCATCAACTGTGTTACGACTGGCTGAAAGTTCGATGGCCATATCCCTGACAGATGGCAGCCTGGAATCGGCAGACAGCTTGCCTGACAGGATGTGCTCTCTGATCTGATTATAGAGCTGTTTGTATAACGGAACAGGATCACTATTATTCAGGATGAACATGTCGCTCCCGTGATCTCGACGATTATTTGCCGAAGGGAGTTTAGGCTAACGGCTGTACTGATGTCAAAACAAAACTGGCCTCATGCATATTAAAGAAACAGCCATTAACAATGGTGACAACGGCGTAAACAAAAGCTGCATTACAGCACAAACCACAGGAGGTAATCACAATGATTGCGGAAAAATTGCTGGAAATTATGAAAGAGGATGGAGTGGTTGCAATTGCGACCTTGGGGGAGGATGGGCCGCATATGGTCAATACCTGGAACAGTTATCTGAGAACCACCGAAGATGGCCGTCTTTTGATCCCTGCCGGTTACATGCATCGTACGGAGGCGAATATTGCTTTCAACCCGGAAGTGTTAATAACCGTGGGGAGCAGCAAGGTCAAAGGCCTAAATGGACCTGGTGCAGGTTTTCTGATCAAGGGGAAGGCACAATTTGTAACCGCTGGTCCGGACTTCGATGCTCTCAAGGCAAAATTTGCATGGCTACGTGCCACAATGGCCGTTACTATCGAGTCCGCCACTCAGACTTGGTAACTCGTTGACTATAACGAAAAAAACAAATTTATGCTGTCGCTAAAAACAATAAGAGGTAGAGCTATGGATATCGCAGAAAAAGTTTTAGAAATTATGCGTGCTGAAGGCCAACCACTAAACGCCGGGAAAATTGCCGAGCTCGGTGGTCTTGACCGTAAAGATGTCGACAAGGCAATGACGAAACTAAAAAAAGAAGAAAGGATTGTTTCGCCATTACGCTGTTATTGGATCCCGGCTTAAAAGGTCACTCAAATGAAAAAGGGGCTACAGAACAAACTGTAGCCCACTGTTTTTATCGGCGTCCCAAAGGCTACGGAATTGAGTACCGGGAAATAGCTTTATTATAAGTAGTATATAACCCCCAGAGAGTTCATCCAGAGCGTAAGCGATCCGGTCTAACGATCTGTTGGACGGTTACTCTTGCCTGACAATATCGACCGAGATCTCCACCGCCGGAATCGTTCCTCTGTTCTCAAGCCAGTGTGTGGTGTTCCTATCCTCTGGCCAGCCCACTCCCGGCCCATAGTCTGTAGCGACTCCATTTCGATGGTCAGTGATCGTTCCTTGCAGTATATAGACCGTGCCTGGTCTGTCTTTATGGTCGTGAATCGGGCCGAAGACGCCTCCAGGCTCGATGGTCACCATACGCATTCGAAGTTGGCGCCCGGACATGCCCTCGATCTCAGGGCCAAGGTCAACCGCTGCAAGTAGCTTCACCGTAATACCTTTCGTCTCAGGTGTCACCTGTTCGTTGCTCATTGTGCCCTACTCTCCGTACTTCCAGGGCCTAACATGTTGCTAGCCGGCACGGACTGTTCAGACTCTATAGGCACCGGATAGACCGGCAGTTCGTAGTTATGGATGTAGAAAATGACTGACACGGCATCGTCCGCTGCTCTTACGAAGTTGATGACTGGATAATTTGAATATGGGGACACTGTTCCGTTCCAGTCATTTGTGATTCCGCCTGCATCTTTGCCGAAAACAGAACCGGAAAAATAAACGCTGCGAACAGCATTGAAAAATTTCGGATAGCCGTTCTCATCAAAATCGTCCGAAAGAAGTGGGGGCAGCAGGAGATCCGCTTTTCGCGAATCATATATAGCGTTACGATGATAATGAAAGTCGCCGAAATTGAAGTATCCCGTAACGATGAGCGAACCGGTTGAAGATGTCTCGACGGTGTTGATGCCCAGGATGGTATTGAGATAGACGACTTCGTCAATGCCTATGTTGCCAGTCTTGTCCGCCGCTCCCGCCAGAAAGGATGCGGCCACTTGAAGGTCCGAATTGTCAGGCCCCGTCTCGGAACCGCTGCAGAGGAGATAGTCCAATCCAGCTTGCTGGAAAATACTCGTATTCGTCAGCGTGACGTTGGCAGTGGGCGACAGGCAGCCGTCCTTCATCAATCTCTGATAAAGCGCCAGGTTTTCCCGGGGAGAGTCGATGATCCTTTCAGGGGCATCTGAAGGAACGATCTGCAACCGTCCGGCAGGACCGAGCTTTACCGATGTGGCGTTGTTGAGGGCGGTGAGTGCCTCCTCATAGGCCGCGTCGATGACGTACTGAGTGGTGCGGGCGAGGGCAAGACGTCCCGAATCGACCTCGGTAACCTGGGTGCCCCACGTTTGCGCATAGACATCAGGGATGTTGCATTCGGCGTCCAAGGGGATGAGGTAGACGGTTTGGGGGGTGCCGTAGGAAGTGACATATTCATAGGCATATTGCGTTCCATCAGCCTTGGGTGCCGGAATCAGTGGAGTATAACTGAGCGGCTGAATGCAGAGACTTTCCTCACTCGCCGTGTAGATTGTTGGAAGCCCGCCTGCCGGAATGACTAAAGCACCGGTCGCGTCATAATATTCTAGCGGCCATTGCCAGGAAAAGTGGATCGGCTTTCCATTTCCCCCCGTTTCGGCGTTCCTTACGATCACCCAGAGGTCCCCCAGAACATCTCCTTGTATGCTTCCCCCTGGGTTGGGTGGCTTTCTGCCCTTTCCAGCCTGTGGGGCCGCCCAAACACCGGCCGGCATGAGCAGAACCACCGCCAGCACAAGGACCGCAAAAATGATTCCCCTTCGCTTCGCTTGAGATATCCGTTTTTCCATTTTAGTCTCCCTTCGGATTCATTAGGGGGGTCTTTGCCATGCCTCAAATGTCTCCGCCCTTTGCTGCCCCCTTCCTGAGCCAAGGCAGGAGAAACTGCCGCACCACCGAGTGAAAACACTGCCGTCACGAAAAAGTTTTCATAAATCACTTCGCTTTCGGCTTTTATCGATTGAGGTATCCAGTTAATAGTGAACACCCGCATCTCAGGCGGCCGTCGCCAGTATAATGAAATTCTGTACGAACATGGTCGGTGCTGAATAACCGCTACAACGTTGTCAGGAAGCCCTTGGATGATCTCGATTATTTCTCTTCTCCTTTTTACCGTAGTCTCATTGACCTGCAATGTGTACAGGGACGTAAGGACCTTTTACATTTTATGATAAAAAAGTCCCTCAAAGTTTTTCAATTAACTCTCCGGTCAGCTATATCGAAAGTGTCGCCGGCGCTGGTAGGCCAGTCAAGCGCATCGCGATAAAAGTGGAGCGAAGCGATTCCGTGGAGCGGAAGGTCCGGCGATATGCCAGTTCAGGCGCGCCTTGCTTTTATTGCTCGGCAGAGACAGTAACCATCCATCCGACGCCAAACCGATCGGTAACCATGCCGAAGCACGGTGACCAAAAGGTCTTTGATAGCGGCATTTGAACTTCGCCCCCGTCTGAAAGTCCAGCGAACGTCCGCTTAGCGTCAGCTTCAGTTGGTAATGCGATGGATAGACGAAAACCGTCAAAGTGTGATTTGTCGTCACACCCGTCTGAAGCCATGATGACAGCCCCTCCGATACGAATCGTGGCATGCATGACTTTGTCCTCGAAGCCGGCCTCCAACATTCCTGGCGGAGGTGGTTCTGGATTGTCCCTATGGCGCATGAGCATTTCCACATCCGCGCCGAGGACTGTTTTATAAAAGTTAATCGCCTCCTCACAGCATCCACCGAAAAAAAGGTAAGGTTGGATTGTTGTATTCATCATGTCATCTCCTTTGGGGTTGGTCTGGATGAGCTTGATTCGCTCAACTGATCTGGCCGTGACCAGCGTGGCGCGTGTTTGCCAGCCAGCGTCTACGGCCGTGTTAGGCAGTCTAAAATGTGACTATTCACGCATCCCCGGCGTTACAGTTACTGCAACCAATATCCCCTCAGGACTGAGCAGACGGGTAACTATCTGTCCCCACGGTTCCTTTTGTGCTCTAGTCAGCAATGTATATCCTCTTTCTTCTAGTTCTGCGGTGGCTTGATCAATGTTATCAACGTCGAATTCCAACCATGCTTGAGGAACAGGGAGGTCAGGCGGCCAGCACTCTGACCCGAAACATGATTGTGCTGCCTGAGTAAGTGGCCACAGCGCGAAATGTTTGACGCCTTTTAATTTATCTGTGTGTAAATAGTCTCCATCCTTCTCGAAGGATACACCAAGAGTATCCAGATAGAACTTATGAGCTTCTGTTATGTTTTGAACAACTGGGCCGAAGCCAGCAACAAATAAGACTTTGAAATTTTCCGATATTTTTCTGTTCATATTTGCCCTTTCTCGTTTGTGCTTGTGAATGAGGCTCTCATGCGACTAACGTAATGCCACTGGAGCAAGCCGTTGCGGCCGCTCAACGGGGGGTTATGTCGCAGACCGTTGCGGCCGCGGAACGACTTCTATAAAAGGGCATGTTCGCTTCGAAGATAACAACTTCAACCACGGCGCGCCGCCTCGATTGCAGCGATGTCGATCTTTTTCATCTCCATCATCGCATCGAAAGCACGCTTGGCGGCGGCGGGGTCGGGATCGGTTATCGCATTGGTCAGAGCGATCGGTGTAATCTGCCAGGACAGGCCCCATTTGTCCTTGCACCAACCGCAGGCACTTTCTTCGCCGCCGTTGCCGACGATGGCGTTCCAGTAACGATCGGTTTCGGCCTGGTCAGCGGTTGCGACCTGAAACGAGAATGCCCAGTTATGCTTGACCTCGGGTCCGCCATTGAGCCCGAGGCAGGGAATTCCCATCACCGTAAACTCGACCGTCAACACATCTCCTTTCTTTCCGGACGGATAGTCCCCTGGTGCGAGGTGCACCGCGCCAACGGATGAATCAGGAAAGGTCTTGGCGTAAAATCGCGCCGCGTCCTCGGCGTCGCCATCGTACCAAAGGCAAATCGTATTCTTTGCTTGCTTATTCATGTTACCCCTCCTGGTCTATGGGCGTGTTACTGCTTCATATTAACGGTCCGTTTCATTGGCGGTCGCGACCTGCCCGCCGACGTTTCTGGTCGGTTCTTCGCTTCTCGAAAGTATGATGCATCCTTCGGATCGAAGGGATTGGCTGCGCATCGGATTTAGATATGCTCTCTCAATCCAGATGCTCGTTGCACGGATGAGTTCGACCCGGCGTTTATAGCAGTTAAAAAGCATCTGTTCATAACGAGTACCTCCTCTAAAATAACGGTTGCACTTGATAGGCAGAATTCATGCCAATTGAAATGGCTGCAAAACAGGATAGTTATGGACCAGAGTAATGAAACTGAGTCAAGAAGTTGCAATAATTTATTGCAGCTGTTTCGGGAAGTGTTTGCGTTACGATTCAATATTGGCAGGTTATTACATGAAGCAACATAACTTGCACACGCTCCAAATATTGCAGGTTTCAGTGGATACTTTTTTCTCTTTGAATGCCAGAAAATGGTCTCTTCGTCACTTCAACCCTCCCAATCTTAATGCCCCAGCGATGACCGAATTAACTCTTCCCGATGATTCCGCCAGTAAGCAAGTAACCCCCCCGGGATTATTCCCCCGGATAAGTCGCTGAGGCAGTTTTACACGCAACAAAAACAGCGTTTGCGCCAACGCTTCATCGCGGCATCAGCGCGAACACACCCCAACCCAGGTATTCACGCGTGAAAGCGGCGTAGCGCTCGGGTCCCCGTTTCCAGACGTAGCGCCGCGCCGAGAGTGGCGAACTTTTCGGGTGTGAACGGGTTATGGATGCGGTGAGCACTTTCGGTGATGGTGAAGATCCGTGGAATGTCCATTTCGGGAAATCTCCTTATGGGTGTGAATAGATCCGGTCACGGCCTAACGGTTTGGGGGAACAGCGGCGGTATAAGATCGCTGCTTCTGCCTGGCTTGGCATTCATGTTGTTGTCCTATCTTGCGGCACGCGGCAGCGACCAGTTGTATCTGACTGCCAACAATCGCAGGATAATTACGGTTGAGGCCGAAAGCATTGCTGTCAAGGCTGATGGCATTGCAGTCAGTTGCAGCAAGTAAAGCAAGGCTCCCCCGGCCAGACAGGCAGAAGCATATACCTCCTTCTGCAAAACCATTGGCACCTTGGCTGAAAGCAGGTCACGGAGCATTCCTCCAGCTGTAGCAGTCATCACTCCCATCATAACAGCGCCGAAAAAACCCAACCTGAATTCAATGGCCTTGTAGGTACCGATCACCACAAAAGTGCCCAGTCCGACAGCGTCAAAGTAGATCAAGGGATGGGTGAGGAACTCCAGACGGCGGTGAAAGATAAATACCAATAAGGAAACTACTACTGAAAGATAAAGGTAAGTCTCATTCTTGAGTATAAAAGGCGGACTGTCGCCCAGCAATAGATCACGCAACGTGCCGCCACCGGTAGCGGTAACAAGGCCCAGCACCAACACGCCAAAGACATCCATCTTCTGGCGAATTCCGGCTAGAGCCCCTGAAGCTGCAAAAGCTGCAGTTCCCAACAGATCAAAAGCGTAAAGCAAAGTCATTTTTATAGGCACTCCGTGAATAGTTTCTGTTTCAAAAGAGTCTAAGTAGTGTCAATCGGCTTCCAACATTGACCCCCAATCGGCATCCTGATTGATCCACCACTTAACGTGATATCAGTATGTTATGAGGGGCAGGTGGGGAATTAATACCAAATACAGAAAACCATTTGATATGATTGCAGATTCTAATCAGGTCTACCAAAGAAAAAAGGCCACTAATCCGAAGAAAAGTGACCTTTCTGATATTTGGCGTCCCCGAGTCGATTCGAAACTTGTCGCCCCACTTACTCTGGAGATAATCTCGTAACCAACTGATACTATTAATCATATCTTTCAGAAGTATGGTTAATAGTCTGGAGCCATAGTGCTCAATATCAGCTGCTTTTATACCCAGTTTTATACCTTAACTCAAGCACCATTTTCAGATATGTTGAGGTCAGTTGCCATCCAGCACCTCTACTGCCTCCACCAGTTTACTTGAACACAGATGAGCGTAGACCCTTTCTGTTATCAGTACACTGGAATGCCCTAACAGGTCACGTATCACTGGCAACGGAACATTCTTGTTCAACAGTCTGCTGGCAAAGGTATGCCTTGTTGCGCAGTGGATGACGAACTCGCTATCTCCCTCCAGTCCCATCTCTGACCTTATCCAGCGCCATGCTCGTTCTGCCTCATGCTTCGATATCGTGAATGGTCTGATAGGGTTGATCTGCTGCCGATCCTCCATGATCCTCCTGCATCTCTTCGTCATGGGTATTACCCTATCCCACTCCAGAAGCACGCCGTAGTTACATTGAGGAAGCAATCAAAAAAGCCACTCCATCGTTTGCCCATCGGGTGCTCGCCTCGCTTCTGACCGCCAGGCATGTACCCTGTGTGTTCACGACGAATTTTGACCAACTGGTTGAAACAGCAACGACGGTGACGGATCAGTTGATGCCAGCCGACAAGCGTGCATATATGACAGTGGCAGCGCTCGACAACGCGGCCCGCGCTGAGCTCTGTCTGTACGAATCTCGTTGGCCGTTGCTATCCAAACTTCATGGGGACTTCCAATCTGTTGAGTTGAAGAACACCAGCAATGAGTTGAAGGAGCAAGATGCCAAAATGCGAAGTGTTCTGACTACCACGTGTGCGCGTTTTGGGCTTGTAATTGTGGGGTACAGCGGACGTGATTCTTCGGTGATGGAGGCATTGACCGAGGCCCTTGATCAACCGAATGCATTACGAGCACCCTTAAATGCGATCCAGGAGACATTGGGGTTCAGTTCTTCTGCTGTTCAGCAGGCAATGAAGACCGTGAAACAGATGCGGCTATTCGAGGAATCCGAATCTGTTGCCAAGGCAATTAAGCAAATGGATTCTCTGGGCGCGTTGGCAAAATCCATTCAAGCATTGAATCAGAAAGATTGTTTCGCAAGAGCTGTTAAGTCTTTTAACGCCATGCATTACCAACCACAATTTGGATTTTCAATCCCTGACTTTGAACTATCTGAAAGTATTGCCTTAATTGAGTCAGCAACTGAAAGTGATTTTGCTGATATATTCACAAAACTATCACCGAGAATCCAAGGTATTCTCATATTTATTTTCTACCGCATCCTGTTCCCGATTGCACTTGGTGTTGCTGGTAACTTAATGACTCCATATTTCGAGAAGGCAATAAAATCTGAGAAATTGCCCACCAGCCAAGTTAGAGTAATCAAAAAAACACCTTTTCAGTATGTTGATGCATCAATTCTTCGATTTGTGCTTAGTAACGACGTTAAGTTACGTGCAAAACCGAGTACACGCTCTGAAGTTCTGGATGTACTTGGGATTGGACAGGTAATCACCGTTCTGGAAAGAAAAAAAGGATGGGCAGAGGTCATTTATGAAAACGATGACGGCCAGACCTGTCAAGGTTGGATAATGACTCGTTACACAGCAAAGTTCAAAAACTAGAGGAACTACAATTGAAGTATCTATTCATATAATAGATTTAGGCATCAAAAAGGGGGATTGGTGACAAAGGCAGATATTTTTGAAAAAGTAGCCGATACGACAGGTTATTCAAAAAAAGAATCAGCTGAATTGGTCGAAGCAGTGTTCACCTTAATCAAAAGCACACTGGAATCCGGTGAAAAGCTCAAGATTGCTGGATTTGGGAACTTTGAGGTCAAACAGAAGGCTGACCGTCGTGGGCGCAATCCGCAGACCGGTGAGGCGATTACCATCGAAGCCCGTCGTATTCTGACCTTCAAGCCAAGCAACGTTCTTAAAATGGCTATAAACAAAATATAGGTAGTGATGTTTTTGCTAGATCAAAAATATTCTATTAAAGGTTTGAGTACAGATAATGCTCTACATGCCAGCGGAGAAGATTGTTCTGTGTTCTTCATCCCGCGTCAAGGTGGTGTTGATGACGAAGAAGTGCTCAATGAGGGCGCCTTACATGAAATTCCTTCTGGATTGAAAGATTATGTCGCGTTCCTCCATGAGGATATTCAGGTCTATGATGAGAAGGATGCCCGTCTCCAAACCCCAATTAGGAAGTTTCTGGACACTAAGCTGGTTCAGCGTTTCAGAGTTGAAGATATTCTAACTTCCGTTCTCATTCGTAGAACGCCCAATCTCCCCATACCATTGAAAAGCGTTGAGAGTTCATTGTGCCGGGACATTCTCTTATGGGGTCTGAGCCTTGTATCCAGTCTGGTTGACAGAGGAAAAGGAGGGAAGACTCTCCGGCTGCTCAAGTCCATTCCTGTCCCTTGTCGCGGCGGTTGGTACGAATTGCGGGATTCCAGTTTTGATCCCGGGTGGCGAACAACTCTTGGGAAATATACAGCTGAGTATCTTCGTGGAGCAGGTACTGCAGGTTGTAAAGAGGCGTCAAAAAGGCTCCTTGTACAACCGCATGATGAACTTTGGGGACGAACAGGGGAAAAGTTCCAGCAATTGCTTGTAGAGGCCGGTGTTTTTGATGGTTTGAGGCTCATAATCATTGAGCCAAAGAGTTGGCAATCAAGATTTCCAGCGTCTCTTGATTCATTTAATTTGCCTGATTCGACTCCAGTTGGAATTTCCGATGACCTCTGGAACGGGTATAAATCCTACGTCTCTCGAAGTGTTAAACTGGCATATTCAGGATATTTTACCTACGAAGTGCAGGCATTCAATATTATCCCAGGTCTTGAAGAGTACGCTATTTTCGATGAAACGACTCGATTATCATTTATGCGAATTATTCTGGGAAGCATCGCAAAGTGGGACGAATCTTGGTCAAAGATAACAATAAAAAAAGTTGAAGGGTATTCTGACTATACCACTCATAATTCTCCTGTCGCTTACAGCACTATTCGTAAGTCTTATATGCTATTGTTTTCTAGCATTTGTGACTTGGGACTTTTCAGAAATATACAAATTTTTGCACTGCCTATACTCTCACTGATGCAGCTTCTCGTATAGCTCCAAACTCATTACCCTTGCCGCATATTTGCCGCATAGCATAACATTTGAAAACAAAAAGGGTTAGCTTGTAAAAGCTAACCCTCTGTTATTATTGGTGGGCGTTACTAGTGTTGAGCCAGTGACCCTTGCCGTGTGAACAGGAGTGCCGTAGATTCATTTACTCCCCTTGTTGCAACCTATGTGCAACCTACAGATAAAAAGGCACCTGCAATAGTATCGCAAGTGCCTGTTATTATTGGCGTCCCCGAGTCGATTCGAACGACCGGCCCCTTCCTTAGGAGGGATTTTACTTCGTCCCTCCATTACACTTCTTACTAAATCTCAATACTTCATCTAAAATCCATAAAAGCATTGACATAACAGCGTTTATCCTCCATTCTTATCTCCATTACACTTCTTTATAAATCTTTGTAGACCGCCTTTAAAAGTATGAATAAAGTATGAATGTAAGCCAAAAGCATGAATTGAAAGCGCCGGGGGTATGTCATGAAAGCAAACCTAGATAAAGACCTTGTTGTAAAGAATTTGCCTCCTGACAGTAAGCCGTATTACTGCATGTCGGAAAGCAAGGCTGAAAAAGGTTTCGGTATTCTGGTCTATCCATCCGGCAGTAAGACATTCATCTACAAATACAAAGTTGACGGTACGCAGCGCCTGTTGACACTTGGGGAGTACCCCGTCACCAGCTTAAAGGATGCACGGGAAAAGTACCAAAAGGCGGCATCACAGGTAAGAGACTTGCGCCGGGGCAGTAAAGACGGAGCCGACCCAGTACAGGAAATTAAGAAGGAAAAAGAGCGAAGAGTCACCGCAGAACATGAAAGCAAGAAATCCCCAACAGTCAAAGAGCTTGTTGCAGATTATCTTACCTCTCATGCAAAAGTAGAAAAGCGCAGCTGGCGGGAGGATGAACGCATTCTTAATAAAGAAGTGGTCTCACGCTGGGGTAAATTGAAGGCCGCAAGTATTCTCCGTAAAGACATCATTCGTATGGTGGACGAAATAAGCCTCACGTCGGCATCGTCTGCAGCACAAACCTTGAAGATCACGCGCAAAATGTATAATTGGGCTCTGAATAAAGAACGAGTACCCGCTACACCTTGCACGGGTGTCATAGCCAAAAAGGACAATGAGCGGATCCGCTCGCTTTCTGATGCTGAAATCGTCACCGTATGGAATAAGCTGGATAGTATGCCGCTGTCAGATGAAATGCGGCGTGCCTTGAAGCTGATACTTTTCACGGCACAGCGACCAGGTGAAGTTATCGGAATGCACACCCGAGAGATCGACGGGCATTGGTGGACCATCCCCGCAGAGCGATCAAAGAACAAGCGATCACACCGCGTTTATTTGACACCTTCATCGCTGGAACTTATTGGCAGTCTCACGGTGACCGACCCGAAGACTCACGTCACGAAGGATAAGGGCTTTATTTTCCCCTGCCCTCATAAAGACAAAGACAAATCTATACAAGGGCACGCGCTGTCAGTCTCCGTTCGTCGCTGTCTTGTGTGGCCGCTCAAAGACAAGAAGGGCAGGCCGCTCTTTGGGGCAGACGGCAAAGCCGCAACCGAAAACCTGCTGGGGGTTGACCAATGGACACCGCACGACCTGAGACGCACGGCATCGACGCTCATGTCCAAAGCAAAAATTCTATTTGAGCACCGGGAACGTGTTCTAAATCATACACTCGGCAAGCTCGATCGAATTTACAACCAGCACGACTTTGATGATGAAAAACAGGTTGCTCTTGAAACGCTGGAACGGAAGATCAACAGCATCCTTACCAAGAAGATCAGTAACGTCATATCGATTACGAGCAAGGCAGCATAAAATCAATTGCATGGTGTACGCCGAAAGGGTATAGTAAAAACATGATATTCGTTGAAGCCAAGCCATTCACCCGGAGACGCCCGGATTATCTGACTGAAGAGGAACTTCGAGAGTTTCAGAACTATCTGCTTGAGACGCCGGACGCCGGCGACATAGTAAAGAACACTGGCGGAATTCGGAAAGTCCGGTGGAAGCTCAAGGGGAGCGGGAAACGTGGTGGGCTGCGAGTCATATATTACTGGCATGTGTTGGACAGTCATATCTACCTACTGTTCATATACCAGAAGAATGAATTTGAAGACTTGGAGAAGGACGAGTACGCCGCGCTGAAAGCTGTTGTAGAAAGGTGGAAATAATGGAAAAGACAGTAAAGAAAAGACGCCTGTTTGATGAGCTGATGGAAGCGGTTGAAGATATCAACCAGTGGCGTGAAGACAAGATCACCTTGAAGACCTACACCGTGCAATCAAAGCAAATGGAGAAAGTCACGCCGGAGATTATCAGGGATACACGGGAAAAGCTGAACCTCTCCCGCCCGGTATTCGCTCACGAGCTGCACGTCTCACCCCGGACCCTGGAGAAATGGGAACAGGGCCGGACAAAGCCCAACGATCAGGCCGCTACCCTTATCATGATGGTGCGGAAGTTTCCCGACACTCTGCAAAGGTTGAAACAGTTGGCTGCATAGATCGACAAGGGGCTGTGATTCGCAGCCCTTTTTTTATGGCTAAATAAATTATCAAAGTAGCGGCAAACTGTTTGCAATGTAAGAAGTGACATGATTTAGTAAGAGATATAAAGGTAATGAAATAGGGAGGCTGAATTTTCGCCTGTTGGTACAATGTACCCCCCGCGTGGACGAGATTATGAGGCGCGGAGTAAACATCTTAGGATGTTACTTCGCGCCTTTTTGCGTTTCAGTCCATTAAGAGCAACAAAGAAGCATAAAGAAGCGTTATGCCGACTTCCAACCACCTGATGTTGAGAAAAGTAGTTGCAGGATGAATATAACAAATCACCCAGAGGAGGCAACATGGCAACAGAACAAGAAAGATTGGTGAGAGACCCGGAAACCACGATCCTAACTGGATTAGGAAAGTCACAGCGCCACAGGTTAGAAGAGAAAGGGCTATTTCCTGAACGTAAGAGGCTGTCACCGATGGGGCGCGCTACTGGCTATTTGCTATCAGAATTGAATGCCTGGATTGTGTCTCGATCATCCGCCTCATCCTCTCCAATAGCAAATGTTGTGAACTGTGCCCCGAGAAAAAAAGGGCACAGAAAGCAACCGGCAGTCACGGCCTAAGGGAGACGACAAATGATTTCAGAGATTTTCAAGATCGTAACGCAATCACTTGACGAAGCCGCCACCGTACGAGCCGCAGGCTTTCCAGTCGTCACAGTCAAAAAGTCATTCTTTCCGCCGAAGGCTCTCTTTGAGTTTCCCGATTCACCGGAGATCCGGGACCTCCTCGAACGATATGCGCGCCGCGAATTATTACCGATACCGGCCAGGACGCTGCTGGTTGCTCGTGCCGACCTTTACCGGGAAGCAAGAGCGGCAAGGGGCGGGTTATGAGTGGTGGGGCCTGGATGCCAATCACACAAGCCGTAGCAACAGAATTGCCAACAGACCGGCCATACACTCGTGTTGAAGCGCTATTATCTGTGACACTGGATCATCACAGGGGCAAGACTGCTACCTTGCGCGGTTACGCTGCATTATGGAGTTGGTCAACAGGGAAAGTATCGAGATTCCTAAGTGAAATCGAGGTCACTTTATCCTATCCGAACGCAGCAAAAAAACGAGACATGCGCGGAACACTGGTAAGCACACAACCGGAACGCTGGCGAGACACAAACGAAACACTAATATTTATAGATTATAACTACTTATCAGCCAAGACGAAACAGCAACAAGACACAAGCGTAACAGAAACAGAACAGGGAACGAAACGCACTCAGCGTCCTACTAAAGATACCGAAACAAAAACAGAAAATGAAACAGAAACAACTACTACTACCACCACCTCGTCGTCGTCGAATTCTGGCGAATTCAACCCGCTCGACATTTATCTGTCAGCGTGGCGGTCAAGGTACGAGGAAATTTATGGAAGTTGGAGGGGGGATTTCAAGCCAGGCACATATCCGGTAAATGCCATTGCGGGACTGTTACAGCACGTACCC
The DNA here is from genome assembly GCA_021781535.1 of Deltaproteobacteria bacterium. Lineage (GTDB taxonomy): Bacteria > Desulfobacterota > Desulfuromonadia > Geobacterales > Pseudopelobacteraceae > JACRCG01. Next base: position 76,868 of record JAJXWO010000010.1, read on the forward strand.
ATTAATGACGTATGCCGCGATGTAATCGCATATATCGACTGTTACCGCTCGGCTAAGCCGACACCATTACAATTTGCTCGCTGGAGCGCCAAACGGCGGAACATCAATGACCCAGGCTTGCTCGAATTGTTGTGATGACTCGTCACCAACATTACATATGGCAAGGCGCACCGCAGCCAGTCACCCCAGCCGACACCCAATTTATGAAAAACCTTCTCGCAGGCGTCCGCCGGATCCGTGAGCAGGCTACAAATAGATTAGCAGCACCATCAACCCCACAGCGGGAACAAAAGGAGAATTACCAACATGGCAACTGACACAACAAACCTCGTAGCAATCGACAGACGCTGGCTTGAATGAATGCTAATTGCATTCCACAAACTCGGTATGGAAACGGCAATTAAGGAACTGAAAGAGATGGAAGCACAGACGCCGTAATCATCACGGACCGGTGCTCCTGCAATATTGGGGCACCGGTCGCAATGCCGGTACATTCAAAAGGAGAACATGCAATGAACACAGAAACCTCGAACAGCCTAATCACACCCCAAACGCTTGAAAAGCTGCAGATCAGTAAATTGTCTATGGACGCGGAGTCCTATACCAACGGCGCGATACAGGCTCTGGAACTGATTGCAGAACAGCCAGATTATCAACTCCTGACAACATTGGTAGATTCAGCAATAGCCTGGCGGAAAGGTGAAGATTGCCGGCTCGACTATATCAACTTCCCAGAAGGCAATTCAGCGGCTCTGAACGGCGTTATCGTCAACGGATTCTTTGAGGCCGTCGTACAAACTCACGCACTGCTTTTGGAGACCATGGAAGTGCAGCAATGAGCAACAGCTACAACCTGAAATTCCGAACCAAAACAATAAAAGTCGCAGCGTATCTGGAAGTGATCGGGTTTGATATCGAAGTGGATCCGGACGCTATCAATGCCAACGGGGAGGTGTTGCTGACGACTGAGCCAGCAGACCGCGCAGAACTGGCAGTAGTTGGATATCACAACGGTGCCACAGCCCCGGCACAGGCACTGCTCGATGCGTACACATCGTTATCCCGGCGTGTCCGTGCGGTTCGGCAAACAATCAGCAGCAAACCAGTTGTTGCCTGATATTTACAGGAGATTTTCAGGAAATGGCACAATTTATCAAAGGACAAAGCGGCAACCCCGCAGGAAAACCGGCAGGGGCGAAAGACAAGCGGACTGAGTTACGAAATCTTCTACGTCCGCACGCCGAAAGGCTGTTCCAGAAAACAGTGGATCTTGCCCTTGCTGGCGATACCACAGCGCTCAGATTGTGCCTAGATCGTCTCTGTCCTGCTCTCAAGCCACAAGCGGAACCGATATCGCTCGACACCACCGGCAACGACGTCACCACGCTGGCAGCAGAAGTGTTCCGGGCGGCGACAGCTGGGGAACTGGCACTTGACGAAGCGGCGGCGCTCACCAGCATGTTGTTGAACCGTGCCCGGATTGCTGATGCGGATGAGGCGAACCGTAACGTCGAAATGGCACTTCGGCGCATTGAGGCGCTGCAAAACGACATGACTATCCTGGACATAAGACGAATCGACAAACAAGTGGAAGAAGCCATTAAACAAAAATGCACTTCGTGCCACAAAAAAAGGAGGTAGGGACATGGCAACAGCCAAGGCGAAATTAGAAAAATTAAAAAAGATATCAGAAACACCGGAAGCGCAGGCGGCGGATCGTACCTGGCAGCGGATCGAGCAGAAATTAAATTATGATGGCAGGTACTCACTTCTAAACCCGGCTGAATCAATGCTTCGTTTCGGACGGCTCACAAATGAGGAGTCTGAGTACCTGGGGCGGGTCATGGGGTGGGACGCGGAATATTTTAACGGAGTGGATTGGAATGCCGCGTCGAGCGCGTTCATTGCCGAATGTTTGATGCTGCCTGAAAAACGCATAATGAATACAATGTCATACGTACATCCAAGCCCTGACAGGAAGCCCGTTTTCAACGCGGCAGAAAAATCAAACTCAGGTGATATCGAGGCGTACTTGTCGGGTGATCTTACTTTTGACGAGCTGGCGACGATGTACCCAGCGCAGGAGGTAAAACAGCCATGACAACCATCGCTGAAAAACGGAAAAGGGTACTCCAGATCATCACCCAGCACGCGGATATAATGAGCGGTACGCAGCTCGATCAGGCTATATTTGTCTGGGACAGGCTCGTGAAATCCGAAATCAACAAACCTTTGCCAGTGGTGCCGAACCGCGAAAAGGGGAAGTGGGAGGCAAAGACTGACGCCACTAACAATCGCAATGACGGAACCAGCAGCGGCACACAGAATGACCGGGAGCAAAAATCAACCGGAGAAATCGGCAACAACAAAGATCATAAGCCGGTTTCTACAAATAAATGGAAGTTAAAAATGCCGTCAGGTCGAACATATCTCTACGTGATGAACGATTCCGGGGCGGTAACGAGGAAAGAGGTTGATGACTACATCCCAACCTACAAAGAAGCCGTTCCAACGTTCGACCATGAACACATTTCCACAATGCACGAACACATTCAAGCCGACAGATCGGAAGAAAAAGACAACAAAAAGGAGAAAAAGCCCGTGGAAACTATTAAAAAATCACTCCCGCCTCTTCGTTGGGGCCAGACCCCAAGATTTTTAGGCGAAAAGGTGGGTAACACAACACCATCAACAGAGCCACAGCGGACGACACCAGTTACACCAGCACCGACAGCGGCTCAACAGTTCAGGGAGTCACGTATAAACATCTCACAGCTGAACGGGCACCAGTTGGCAGCCCAAAGATGCGGCCTTGACCCACACACTCCAGGTGTTGAATCCATGACGGTTGACCAGATGAAACAGGCCGCTCATGAGGTCAACGTCAGGGCAACGGCACCACTCGCATTCAAAGCCGGTTTGCAGTACCGCCGATAAAAGGAAAACGCCATGAGCCAGTATTTCAGATCCTACCGCCCAGACCACCGCGTTAAGTTCTTCGGAGGCACTGGTTACGGTGCAGAGATCATTGACGCAAGTAACGACATAATAGGAATTTCAACAAATAAAGCTTTCGGACGGGCAGCCGGCACCTGGCAGATAACACTGACGTACAAAGTCGTAACAGATAATTTCGGCAATCAGGGACGATATGATGAAATTATCACCTCAAACAATATTGTTAAAATCGAACTCGATGCTGGCGGTGGTGACGGAATGCAAGTGGTCATGTTGGGGTTAGTTGACCGGGTATCTGACGTGTTCCAAAGCGGCGGCAACAGTTTTCAGCAACAAGTGAAGATTAGCGGGCAAGACATGGGGAAACTGCTCACAACTCATGACATTAGTTGGGACATCCGCAAATACAACTTGTCGCTTGCACTTTCAGGAAACAAAAAAAAAGGAAAAGATAAAAAGCAAAGTAAACAGATCAATCGGCAGTTTGACCCGTCACTGACAATGGGAACACCTGCAGAAATCCTTTCAGGGCTGTTTGCAAAAACATTTCGAGAAGTTTTGCCAGGATGGAGCCCTATGTTCGGCCTCACATTTGAGAGGTTAGACGGATGGAAAATCAGGTCACCCGGCCTGATACAGTCCTCCCACGGTGCAAAGCTCTGGGACGTTATGAAACAATTCGAGCACCGCCCGTTCAATATATTAACAACCGAAACCGTGAGTGTAGGAGCGAACGGAGGGGCCGTTTTTTATGTCACCCTCGAAAAGCAGCCGTTCAAAGACAACGGCCAACTAGATAGGCCAAGCGACCGGCTTCACTTGATCGACGGTGTTGAAATAGTCGGCATCGAAACAGGAATCAGCGACGCGGAACGATGCAATTTTCTGTTCTATCGACCTGATTTATATCTCTCAGCCGTGGACGGACAGGTTGACGTTGCAATGGGGCATCCTGACCTTATTCGCTATGACGAGCAAGATATAGCTACCAACGGATACTGCCCGTTGGTATTTGACGACTCGTACACGCCGACATCGTTCGGTGGAATTAATGACGCAGCGCCACAGGGAGATTTTTTTGCAACATGCAGGGAAGCGACGGACCTATTGTGGGGCTGGTACAAAAACAATCACAAGTATAGATCGGGCTCGATACAGGCCCACCTGAGACCTGAAATAAAAGCAGGAGACGGCCTCATCCACAAACTCGACCAAAGGGGAAACAAGAGGGAATATCTAATCGAACAGGTTGCACATCATTATGTCGTATGGCCGCAAATACAGAGCATCACCACGCTACACATCACCAGGGGGCAGAAATATTATGATTGATAAATCTGGAGCAAGAAGACAAGAGAGTCTGCGTAACCACCCCGCCACGAAGGGAATGAGAGCGTTCCCGTACCCATTAAAAGGCATAGTTGACACCGTTTACTACATGGACGACCCCGCGAACGTCACAAATCAGACACTCGTGGATATTGTGCTCATGGGGGGATATTCAGAGCTTCGGAACGTGCCGATGCTATCCCCCAAAACCAACGCAAGCGCCGGAGAAGAATGGACACCGGAGCCCGGCGATATTGTAATTGTTCAGTTCATTAACGGCGTATGGACCGACCCTATCGTCACCGGCTATTGCAACCTTCCTGATAATGACGTCCAAGCGAAAAAAGCGGATGCACCGGAAGACATGCGCCGGTACCACATGCGCTGTAATGACACTGACATCGTTATCGACAAGGACGGCAACCGGATCACCACTGTTGCTGGTGACGAGACTCACGCAGTAGACGGCAAGCGTACCACGATCATTGAAGGCAATGACGAAATCACCGTCAATTCCGGCGACGTGAAGATCACCGTTGCAGCCGGGAAATGTACCGTGGATATTGCAGGCAAAACAGCATGGAAGAGTGACGGCGGTATCGAGCTGGACGGCGGCGGCGGAGCAGTCAAGGGCATAGTTCAGGGTGACTGTATTTGTGCCTTCACCGGAGCGCCACACATCATGGTATCAGCCACTGTGAAAGGGAGTAAGTGACATGGCATGTTCAGCAGCAAGCGCAAAGGCTCGTTACATGGGAAAAATAGCAGGTCTCACCGGGGGAGCTTCCGCCGAAAAGATCATTCTTTCAATGTTCGAAGCCGTCTTTGAGGAAATAGTCGCCAACAGTGAGTTGGTGCCAGTTACCAAGGATTCAGGTACAGCGGGAGCCGGAATCATTACAGGAAAAGTGAAGTAACACCACATACCATACGGGCAGGGTGAAACCTGCCCCTCAATTTCAAGGAGATAAACAATGAACTCAACAGAATTCAGTATTGAAAACGTAACAAACCCCATAACAAAGGCACCTTTCGGCAGCAAGTATGCCGGTAAATTCGCAATCAAGCGACCTTCGATTAAGGACAAACTCGCCATTTCCTTGCAGGACGCAGCGGAAATGTCGGCGTATGGCATAAGCAACCCGTACCAGATGTTAAGTGAAGGTATCAAGCTGCTTTCATACATCGTCAAATTTGTTGAAGTCACGGCGGCTACCCCTGTTCCTGAGTGGTTCGACCTTACCAAGATGTACGAAGATGATGACGAAGAGGCTATTCTTGCCGTATGGAACGAGATACAGGCTTTTCTCGATACCTTCCGTGTCAAACAGCCTGCTACTGCATAACAACCTGAACGACTGAAATTGTAGGAGGGTACTAAAATGGGAATCGGCATAGATATTCGAGTAAACCGTGAACAGGTGAAAGCGGCCAAGCTCGATGTAGACCTTTTGAGCCGCAGCTTGCAGGGTGCCAAGGACGTCAGCACCATCGACATAGCACCACGAGGCATTCCAGAGCTACTGAACGAGTTCAAACAGATCGGTGCAGGCATCGGCGCGGTAGCGGAAGAAATGAAGCGTCTACAAGGCTTGCGCTTCGATTCACCGGACTTTTCAAAGATCACTGATTCGATGCGACAGACACAGCCATTTGCAAACAGGGTAGCGGCACCACGGATGCAATCGGTACAGCAGCCGACCGGCGAACCAAGACGGCAGAGCCTTCAAGACCGTATCGGCATCGTGAGACCACCGCTAGCAGAGAAACCGGACTCTCACTATCTCGGATTGATAAAAACACCGCAGCAGCTTCCGAAGTCAGACGAAACGGCAGCGAGACGGGAATCAGCCGCCTCAGAACGTACTGAGCAGGTTGCACAGCAGCAGCCGACCGGCGAACAGAAAACCGGCCTGTCTTCATCGGAAAAAGAATGGCGCCGGATCCAGGGCGAACCAAGATCACCGCTTGACCTGGACCCGCTCAAAACAAAAGGCGATCAGTACAGCCAGATCATGCAGGACTCCAGGCGGCTTCAAAACATCGGGCAACAGGGGGAACTGCAAGGCGGCAAGCTGAATAAACGGCAGCTCGACGAATACAAGCAACTGTCAGAGCGGATAGGTAAGAATTTCGCCGGCTGGGAGCAGGGAATCGCAAAAGCTCAAACTGCACTTTCCAAGCTGAACAGCGAGCAGAAGCAGCTTGAAAAGACCAGCACTCAAGACCCCGGCGCCTGGATAGCTTCACAGTCACGGATTCAGGAAATCGAAGCTGAAAAGAAACGCCTGCAGAGCGTTATCGACATCAACAGCCGTCGTGACGAACGTGTCCAGGGAGCCAAACAGCGGGTACAGGATACACAGAATAATGTCAGCGGATACGGCACGCAGAACGACCCGCAAGGGCACGGCAGCTTACTGAAAAAGATTGCCGGATTCACAGCGGCAGCGGCAGGCATCGGGAGCATTGCGGCTTATATTGCATCGTCGCGATCGTCGTACAGAGCGTCAATCGAAAGTGAATCGCCATTGTATGCACGCGGCTTGCACGGAGCCAGAGACAGGGCAGGAAAAGCAACCAGCCTCGGCATTGCACCTGATGAATGGTACGGACTCGAAAACAGCCTGAGCCGTAACACCGGACTCAACGAAAAGAACATGGGGCGCAATTCAATGTTGACCGCCTCCTTTGCGAAATTCGGCGGACTGGACACGGCAGAAGTGGCCGGTTTGCGCGGCACAGTGTATAACGCCACCGGCAGCAATGAAGCCATTCCGAACGGTGTACTCATTTCAATGGGGGAGGCCACAAAGAAAGGGCTCGACAAAGCCCGACTTCCTGAACTCCTGGGATTGATAGGACGTAACACCCACGCCACCGCGCAGGCAATGCACGGCGCCGGGGTATCCCCTGAACAAATCGGTGCACTCACCCGCCTGTCAACAGCGGCGCTTTCTCTAAAAGACAGCACCACTTACAAACAGTACGCAAAGTCAGGAGAGTTTCAAGGTGTCATGCAGAACGGTCTCCACGGCGCAGGAACCTCAGCCGGAGATATACGCATATTTGAGGCGCTGGGCGGATTCGACGGTCCTATGACGTTCGAGAAGATCCACGAAATGAACAAGGTAAAGCAGGGCGGTTTCATGGATAAACCTGAATTACTTACCAGGCTTATTGGCGGTCTTCAATCTGAGACAAAGGAAGGCCGCGCCGGGGAACTGGAAACCATGATGGAATCATGGGGCATTAAGGGCAAAGCGTCAGAAAAGTTGATCGAAATGAACGATTCAGGCTTTCTTGACAAGTTGGCCAAATCCGGAAAAAGCATTGAGGGAATGGCCAAGGGCGGTGACAAAGAGGCGGCGCGGTGGATGAAGGAATTGCAAGAGAACCCCGCACTTGGCAGACAGTCCACAGAAGCCACGAAAGACCTTGTAAAGATCGAAGTCGGCGAGAAGGTAAGCAAGCTCTTTGAACCAATGGAACTGGCGGCGGCAAAGCTCACCGGAGCCCTTGCAGACGGCGACTGGAAGAACAGTTTCAGTATTATGGGAAAAGCAGCCTCAGAAATGGGACCGGTAGGCAAAACCCTACTGGCAGCCGGTGGATTGTTCGCAGCAGGCGGGGCGCTTTCATTCGCTGGCGGTGTCCTCGGGCTTGGAGGTAAAGCAGGCGGCGGCGCTCTTCTCGCTTCACTCATGGGGCCGGGAGGTATCCTTGCAGGGCTGGGACTCGGGGGAGCTGCTACCTATGGCATTTTCAAAGATGGAGCCCAGGGAGCGAACTACCTACCCGAAGACCGCCTGAATGCGATCACTGGGAAACCACCGGCACAGCCGACCGCTTTCAATGGCAAACTAAATCCGACTGTCGCCAACAATCCCAGACTGAGCGCAGCGTATAAGAAACATGCCGTCAAAATATACGAAGCCTCCCGGAAGTACGGCGTGCCTGAAAACCTGCTTGCTGGATTGTTGGAGTCAGAGAGCGACTTCACCAACGTCAAACCGCGTCAGATCAAGCTGAAAAACGGCAAGACTACCACAGTCGGCGGTGTGAGCCAGTTCACCGAAGAAACAGCCAGGCGGTACAAGATTGATCGTATGAACCCCGACCAGTCGATTGACGGAGCAGCTCACTATTTGAGTGACATTCAAAAGAGAACTGGTAACTGGCGGGAAACGGTCAAGCAGTACAAGGGAGTCGTTTCACCAGAGAAGGAGGCGCAGGTTGACGCAGCATGGATGAAAGCTGAAAAGTACACTGATAACGAACCAAAGCGGCAAGCGTTGCAGCAGGCCACGCAGCAGGCCACCGGGGGCGTTAACAACATGCAGTTGGTTGACATCCTCAAGACTATTGCCGGGTACATGGAGCAGACCGCACAGAACACCGGACAAAGGCCAATGACGCCGCAATCTATTGCAGTGGGCAACTGATTTCAATTAGATACTTCCGGCGTGGCCTCACTCACCACAAGGAAGATTGCAATCGCCGGTTATCCTCCTGACCGGCTTTTTTTTGCCAACACCCCGTAACCGTATTCGGGTTTAGCACCCTCTGGCAAACCTAGCAAACGCCCTATTTATCGGCATCTGCAAAACGCCCTGACAAACCGACAAGGGAATGACAAAGCCACATTAATATTGATGTTGTTTTGTCATTCCTTTGTCAATAAAAAGCCCCCTTCCGTAAGTGGTTGATTGTGAACGATTATGAATAAATGGGCGTGGGTACTACACCCACTACCAATCTGTATGAGTTTCTGTAGCGTATATTTAATATTTGATATACGCTACAAGTATTTGATTTTATTGAATAAATTATCTTGACAGACCGGTTTTTATTCCTCTATGTTGGCCTCAGATTTACATCATATTTTAATTTTCAAGGAGGCGGCAATGTTAGAAATCGGACAAAAAATCTACTTTAAGCGTGAGGGAGACTTTCGGTTGCTCAAGGGTGTAATCATCGGGGCAAATGATACCGGGTGGATTGTTAGAGGTTGCCGGACAGCTACGAAGATCACGCCGCCGATTCATACGATCCAGGCTCACGAAATCAACACTAGCTACATCCCTGTAAAGTTACGGACTCGCATGTATGAAAAAGGTCACGGTGGTTGCGGCATGTCTGTTCTTGCGACTGAGAGTATCCGGCGTCAGCAGCTCACGGTGGGGCGTATTGGAATGACGGAGACGCAGATTTTACAGGCTCGTGCCATGCTAGAAATACGCCGCCGAACTGTTCGTTATCTGGCAACTCAGAACAGGATTGTACCGCACAGTGAGGATTTTGAATTTCAAGAACTCAGTTCTGAATATATCGTTGGCCAGCTGACGGCGTTACGTGCGACAGCAGCCACGGCCACTGATGCAGACATCAAGGAATTCAAGCGTTACCTGACCGGAGAAGTCCAAGACTGCAAAATGATGATTACGATTAAGAGAACAAGCAGGACGGCTGCTATCCGCTACCTGAAACAAAGGGCTCAGTATTACCAGTCTCATTTTGATATCGCCGACTTTGAATATCGGTTAGCGGCATGAACGCCGAATTCTGTCAGATTGTCGGAATGGTTGCGGCATACCTGGAGCAGCACCAGGACGGCGCGGATCGTCTCAAAGCTTTTCTCGATGACGACAAGCTGCTGTATGACACCGACGATGTAATGAGAGTCACCGGCTGGGGGCGGACGTATATCAGCAGCCTATGCACAAGCGGGAAACTCCCATACATCCCCGGCAAGCCTCACAAGTTCGTTCCGGCAGCAGTCAAGGCAGCATTGGAAACGATGCAGATAGGCGGCATCTATGGCCGTCGTAAATCAAAGATCAAAACCACACGGAGAACATCATGAACGCAGAGACAGCAGGAGCAATTTTCAGAGAGTTGGATGTAATCCGGAGCATCAATGAGTCGCTACAACACATACTCGAAAATAACGCCGGTGTACGCGATTATCACGGCCTGGCAACATTGGCCGGCGAATCGGTGCGGAAGGTTGATTCTATTGTGAATATGCTCGATCGGGGAGGGGTTACAGCATAGAGCATATCATTCTGGCGGACTGGCTTCTGTAAGTAGTGTGGTCAAATTTAGCAGAAAAAAAGGAGAAGATCATGGAACTGACAGATGAGCAGCAAGGATTATTTGACGAAAAACAGGCACATAAGCTGATGAATGGCTGGCGGTATTTCGGAGGCGGGGATGCTGTTGAGGTTGGTTGTTGTGAAGAATCGGTCTTTTCAAGGGATGGCAAGTTTATCGGAGACAGTAAGTATATATTGTGTTTTATCGAGAACAAACGCGGAAAGATTGTTTTATCTCACCCCGAGGTTGATTTTCTTATTCAAGCATTACAGGGATACAAAAAGCATTTTGGGACACCTGACGACCCGGAAGAACAACCGGAAGGTGTTGGTGTTGAGCAAACCTCTGATTTTGCACAGGCCGCGTTATTGAGCTTGTCCAATGAGTGAACAAGAATTGATTGCAAAGCGGCTGCAAGGCTGTATTTCCAAAATGGACCGGATGTATAAGGCCGTATTGAAACGGGCTTGGAAACACCCAGAGAACCAAGTTTATCAATCAAACGCAATTGAGTGTCGGCGCTATTTCGGCTGGTAATACAGATCACGACAAGACGCGGTGTGGTGCGGGATGTTCATTCAACCGGAAAGGAGGTGACAGACATGAAACGAAAAGATCAATTACCCGCAGGCGGTTGTGAACAGTGTGGCGCTCATACAGGTGAAAGCCAGAGTGTAATGCGTAAGACGCTGACAAGAATAAATAATTCGTGGCTATGTAGTAAGTGCGCTGCTGGTGAATAGGTGAGAATTGTTCACTTATAAAAGGCCGCTCAGAAATGGGCGGTTTTTTTTGTCTCTTGCAGCCGCAAAGCAGCATGGAATCTACGCCGTGTTTCAAAAATTCCATTCCAGATCAGAAACAGAAAAAATGAAAGGCCGGTCCAGATCGGGGCGGCTTTTCATCGTGGCACGCTTTAACAAATCAGTGTATATCGCAAGGACGCTCTGAAAGGAAGTACCATCCGTGGGCAATTACAGCCCTCTTGATCGTAGCCTTTCGGAAACAGACGCCTCGTAAGACGACTGGAACTCACATTTTGTGAACCTTCCAGAACGCCCTATGAGGCGTTTTGTCGTTTGCAGCATATCACGCACAGGAAAGGTGCCCGGAAGACAAAAGTATTTCACTCAATGCCGGCAGTAGGTAAGAGAAGCGCTTCGTTTTCATATCATCAAAATTCAGGAGGAAATTGTGAAGAGAATCATTTTAGGATTTATGTTGCTGGCGTTATCAGGTTGTGGCGGCAGTGGCGGTACAACGGCAGGCGTTCCAGACGGAACACCGCTCGGGGCTCTTAATTCATCGGCGGCAAAATCAACACCTCTGGCCGCTGGTGACACCGATTGTCCAACAGGTGGAATATTGGTCCAAACCGGCATTGATAAGAACGGGAACGGTACACTCGATGCTTCCGAAGTCACTTCGTCGCAGAAAGTGTGCAACGGCACCACGGGGGCGACCGGAGCGACCGGTGCAACTGGAACCGCTGGCGTTGTTGGTGCAACCGGAGCTCAGGGTGTTACAGGTTTGACTGGTGCTACAGGCTCAACCGGCGCACAGGGTGTTGCAGGTCTTAACGGCACTTCAGGAGCAACCGGCCCCACTGGTGCAACGGGTGCTCAGGGTGTTATCGGATTGACAGGCGCAACGGGTGCGACAGGCCTTACCGGCGCACAAGGTGCTGCTGGCCTTGACGGTGCAACGGGAACAACCGGCCTTACGGGTGCCACTGGTCCTGCTGGTCCTACCGGTGCAACAGGAGCAACAGGAGCAACGGGGGCAACGGGGGCAGCGGGGGCAGCGGGGGCAGCGGGTCCCGCTGGATCCTCGGCGTCGTCTTTGGAAATGACGGGATCAATACATTGTGCTGGCGAGCTACGGGATAGTCTTAACCAATATTTTATCTCTATCAACTATGACGTAGCGGTATTTTCCTCTAGCTTCGTGCTTGTCTCAGCGTCCGTCGATAATCATATACAACAAGCGAGTAGCGCCGGATTCTATATATCAGCTCAAGCTGATTGGGCAACTGCTCCTGTGACGATAGGTTTCAATTATTACAATCCCCGTGGTAGTTGGCTTATTTCGTTAGATCGTACAACCAATATCGTTATTGCCACATATAACGACCAAGCGATGACACCACCATATCTTACCTGGACCCTGACGCCTGATAAATGTGTCGTCACCACATACTGACAAGCTGTAACGCTTAATCAGCTCAGACAAAGAGAAGCCGCCTCAGATCATCGGGGCGGCTTTTTTTTGGGGGGGGAGGTCACTTGTATCGGTTCAGCTCTGAGTCCGTCGATTGCTTCTTTTTGTCGGCCTGAGCCTGGCAACGGGCTTTCCCGCGATAGTAGACCATCTGACCGGATTCAACGCCGTCACTTAGGAAAAGGCTGACTTGCATTGGCCTGTTACCTTCGACAACATCCTCCTTAATTTCGTAGGGCTGACCGAGAGTTTTCAGGCTCTTTATCATGTCTGCTGGACCTTCATCCGGTTTGCATTTCCCTGAATGGTTTTCGATCACGAACCAGTCGCCGCCTTTGTCGTCAGAAGCAATTGCGGTATCAGTTTGAGGTCTTATTGATTTTGGTTGCTGAGTCACAGAAGAAAGAGGCGAGAATTCAGGGGCAATGTCAACTTCACGCCCTGAATTTGGTATTGAGTCGCTAGGTCTCAGATAGGCAATTGTCGCAATACAGGCGGTCCCAATCAACAAGCCCTTTATGAGCGCACTTTTCTGAATCATTTGCGACCTCCAGATGATTTCTGATAGTTCCGGAGGTATACAGTATGGGTTTCTAATGAACAATTGAATTGTGAGCGGGGTGGAAACCGGCTTTTTGTTGTAGGGAATCGAGCAGCTGACAGAACCCGAAAGTATGAATAAAGTATGAATGTTTTGCGGAAATAAAAAAGGCACCTGCAATATGTCCTTGCAAGTGCCTTATATTATTGGCGTCCCCGAGTCGATTCGAACGACCGACCCCTTCCTTAGGAGGGAAGTGCTCTATCCATCTGAGCTACGGGGACAAGTAAATAGCTGTTGTTGTATATCAGAGATGCTGATGCCGTTCAACACCTTTCAAAAGATACTCGCCCTGATAAGCAGGATAAAGTTCTAACTCACTAAAAGTTTAGAAGAGAAAAAACCTTACCTTCTGGCAGCCGGCTGCGCCCTCCCAGAAAATCGAGTTCGGCCATGAAGCAGCATTCCACAATTTCGCCACCCATACTCTGAACCATATCAACAACTGCAGCCATAGTTCCGCCAGTGGCAAGCAGGTCGTCAGCTATCAAGATACGCTCGCCCGGTTTGATTGCATCCTGATGTATTTCCAGGGTGTCTGATCCGTACTCAAGATCATAGGTTTTGCTGAAGGTTTCAGATGGAAGTTTGCCCGGTTTGCGAACCAATACAATGCCTGCGCACAGTTTGTAAGCCAGTGCCGAACCGATGATAAACCCTCGTGCTTCAACGCCGACAACTTTATCGATACGCTTGCCGATATAGCGATGAGAAATAAGGTCAATCATTTTCTGGTATGATTGAGCATCTTGCAACAATGTAGTGATGTCTTTGAAGACAATCCCTTTTTTGGGAAAGTCAGGTATATCGCGGATGATGTCTTTTAAGTCGTTCATCAACTGTTCTCCTTATGTGCATACTGAATATCATGCGCGGATTATGTCTGGCTTTGCGTGTAAAATCCCCGCAATTTTTCAAGTGTTTTTGCTTCAATCTGTCTGATACGCTCCCGGGTGACGCCAAATTGCTGGCCGATTGTGTCCAATGTCTGTGGTTCATTGTCATCAAGACCGAAGCGCATGGTCAGGATTTTCTGCTCGTTTTCAGTGAGTTTATTAAAGTGTTGGGTAATCAACTCAAATATATTGATATGCTCAAGCAGATCAGTCGGTGAAGTCATGGAACTGTCTTCAATGGTATCAATCAGCGCAAAATCGTTTCCGTCACCGATCGGTGCTTCTATCGAACAGGTGTGGCGTAGGAGTGTCGTCAACCGGTGTACGTGCTGGGTTTTCACCTTCATGATATCGGCTATTTCCTGGACGGTCGGGTCCCTGTTCAGTTCCTGGGAAAGTTTGCGCGTCGCCCTGATCATGCGCCCGATGTCATCAGACACGTGCACAGGCAGACGAATTGTGCGAGACTGGTTGATAAGTGCTCGTTCAACCGATTGACGAATCCACCAGGTCGCATAGGTTGAAAAACGGCATTCTTTAGCCAGGTTAAATCGTTCGACAGATTTGATTAACCCCAGATTACCCTCTTCAATCAGGTCCAAAAATGGCAAGCCGCGGTTTATATAGCGCTTGGCAATTTTCACAACCAGCCTCAGGTTGGACTCTATCATCTTGTTGCGGGCGGCTTCATCGCCTTTTTCTATTTTTCGGGCAAGTTCCTTTTCTGCGTCGGCAGTCAATAGCGGGGTGCGTTGAATGTCACGCAGATAAATCTTGATGGCGTCATCAAAGTGCTCGAGTTCAGTCGGTGCGATCTCTTCTTCGATTTCATCATCAATATCTTCATCATCAGAGAGCAGAAGCGGTTCTTCAATGTCATTGAGTACCAAAGCTGAGAGGCCGATCAAAGGAGTTTTATCGCTTGAACCGTGCGGTAAAAGGTCTTCATTGTCAGTAAGAAGGCTTTCTTCAAGTTCCTTTTTGTTCATGCCTGCCACCCCTGTTTGCCGATCAGTGGCACAAAACGGCACGTAACCGAAGATTCGCGGTGCAGTTCACCGTCTTGGCTTTTGATGATTGTAATGAGCTGCTGGTCCGGACCAGCTCCTGCCGGGATCACCAGGCGGCCGCCCGGGGCGAGCTGATCAGTCAGAATCTCGGGGACTTCAGGTGCCCCGGCGGTAACAATAATTGCATCAAAAGGGGCTTCTTCCTCCCACCCGATTGTGCTCCCTTCACCGTCGTTGATGCGGAGCTGGACATTGAAAAGCTTAAGGTGGTCCAGGCATTTACGGGCATTCAAGGCCAATGGGCGAATGCGTTCTGCAGAGTATACCCTGTCAGCAAGCGTGGCAAGAATCGCGGTTTGATAGCCGGATCCGGTGCCGATTTCCAATACTCTTTCCGTGCCGGTCAACGCCAGTTTCTCGGTCATTAAAGCAACTATGTAGGGCTGTGAGATGGTTTGCTTTTCACCGATTGGGAGAGCCTTGTCATTATAAGCCTGAGCGGCGAAGGCTTCTTGTACGAAAATATGACGGGGGATCTTAAGCATTGCATCAATGACACGCCGGTCACTTATGCCGCGTGATATGATCTGTTCCTGCACCATTTTTTTTCTAATGATCTCAAAGTTCAAAGAAAACCCCGCATTTGCCATATGGTCCATTGTTTCCCTGCCACGTAACGCAGGAATTACTCCCAAGTAAACTATTTATAACAGCATGGTTAATGCGTTAACCTCCAACTGATAAAACGGGCGTGACTATAGCAGGAGACAGGATGAATGTCCATAATGTCAAAAGACCCATTCAGCCAGAGCCAGCAATGATTTGTGATTCGTCAGGTCAAGGTGAAGCGGTGTTATGGAAACATGTCGGCGATTGACAGCATAAAAGTCTGTGCCAGGATCATCGTTAAGGCGCGGTTCTTCGCTGCCGACCCAGAAATATTTTCGTCCGCGCGGATCGGTTTTGTCGACGATTTTTCCAATGAAGGAGCGTTTCCCTTGGCGGGTTATCAGGGGAGGTTGCATTTTATCACAGGAACAGTTGGGAATATTGACATTGAGAAAGGTATCAGCCGGGAGGCCATGATTAATTACCTGGCGAGCAATACGTACGGCAATTTCTGCTGCATCGGCAAAATGGTCACTTTGTTCGAAGGTTGCCAGTGAAAAGGCAATCGCCGGGATGCCCATCAGGTTCGCTTCCATGGCTGCCGCAACGGTACCGGAATAGGTGACATCATCTCCCAGGTTGGCGCCATGGTTGATTCCGGATACTACCAAGTCAGGAGTGATCGGCAGCATATTGTGAATGCCCATGTTGACACAATCAGTCGGGGTGCCGTCCACGGCATACCACCCCTTGTGCAGTTCAAATATTCGTAGCGGCGAGTGCAGGGTGAGGGAGTGACCGACCGCACTTCGTTCGCGATCGGGAGCGACAACCGTTACCGTACCCAGCTCTGCCATTGCCTCTGCCAGAGCGCGAATGCCGGCTGCGTGAATGCCATCATCATTGGTAATCATGATGTTCATGAGGCAGATCCCTTTAATCTATGATGAAAACAATTCTTTTATCGCAGAATTATCGTGGTAAATCAAGCGGCTCACCTGTTCTGATTTTGTGTTTACAAAATAGTCGTAAGTCGCTACATTCAAAAACTTAAAGAAAAGTGATCGATATCATCAAATAGAATCAAATTTAATCTCGGGAGGTGCAGGTATGAAGGCTGTTTTAATGGATGCTTTTGGTGGTGTGGACGTTCTCAAAGTCGGTGAGGCTGAAAAACCGAGCCCCGCTGAGGGGCAGGTGCTTGTAAAGGTTTTTGCAACATCAATCAATCGCCCCGATTTGGTACAGCGTGAAGGCAAGTACCCGCCGCCAGCCGGGGATTCGACTATTCTCGGCCTGGAAGTAGCCGGCGTGATTGAAGCTCTGGGAGCCGGTGTTACCGGCTGGCAGGTAGGCGATCGGGTCATGACGCTCGTTGGTGGTGGCGGGTATGCCGAGTTTGCAGTCGCATACGCAAGTCATTTGATGCGTATACCGGAAAGCATGAGCTTCGAGGAAGCTGCATGTGTCTGCGAGTCATATATTACCGCTTTTCTGAATGTTTTCATGATCGGTGAATTCAAAGATTCCCAAACGGCTATTCTGCATGGCGGCGGAGGTGGAGTCAATACAGCGGCAATTCAGCTTTGTAAAGCGCTGGCTCCCTCCTGCAAACTGATTGTGACTGCTTCTCCTGCAAAAATGGAGCGAGTCAAGGAGATCGGGGCCGATTTTGTGATAAACTTCCAAGATACTCCCGATTTCACTGAGGTGGTAAAAGAATACACAAGTAAAAAAGGTGTCGACATGATTTTGGATCATGTCGGAGCAAAATATCTGGCTCCCAATATGAATTCGCTTGGATATAAAGGGAAGCTGGTAATCATTGGTGTCATTAGTGGCATCAAGGCCGAACTTAATCTCGCTCTGATGATGGTAAAACGCCAGCAGATTATCGGTAGTGTCCTGCGCTCACGTCCAGTTGTTGAAAAAGGGGAAATAGTTGCAGAATTCACCCGTCGCGCCTTGCCGAAGTTTGCCGACCGCAGTATCGTTCCGATTATTGAAAAAATATTTACTATTGATCAGGTAGCCGATGCGCATCGCATGATGGAGGAAGACAAACACTTTGGGAAAATTGTGTTGAGAATTCAGTAGGTATCAGGCGATTCGGTTTGTTTGTGTTTTATTTGAACGACAGTCTTTAATGGCAGTATTCGTACATATGTGCA
>JAJXWO010000039.1 GCA_021781535.1 Deltaproteobacteria bacterium
TCGAAATGCCTGTTCACCTTCATTGGCAAAGATATCGTTTATAGCACGTCCTGCCGCTGAGACAATTTCAGCATCCAGATCAACAAAGCGGTAGCCACATCGTTCTGCAAGAAGTTTACCGACAGAAGTTTTACCGCTTCCCATAAAACCGGTCAATATCAACAACTTCTCAGACATTTCGAATCTGCTCCCGATATCCTTCCAGATTACGCCAAATTTCAACAATAGAATCACCGCCGAACTTTTCCAGCAGAGAATTGGCAATTTCAATTGCCACAACCGCTTCCGCCACCACCAGAGCTGCCGGTACAGCACAGGTATCCGAACGTTCAACAGTCGCCTCAAACGGTTCATGCGTACGCAAATCAACTGAGCGGAGTGGCGAATAGAGTGTAGGAATTGGCTTCATGGCGGCCCGTACCACAATCGGCTCACCATTAGACATTCCTCCTTCAATACCGCCGGCATTATTACTATTGCGTTGATAGCCATCTTTGTAAAAAATCTCATCATGCACCCGCGAACCGGGCCTGCGGGCAGCTTCAAATCCGAGCCCAACCTCGACGCCCTTGATGGCCTGTATACTCATCAGTGCCATGGCCAGACGCGCATCCAGCTTGCGGTCCCACTGTGCATAGCTGCCAAGGCCGGGAGGAAGGCCGACAACCTGCACTTCAACAACCCCTCCCAACGTGTCTCCGCCAGACTGGGCTGCATCAATGGCCCGTTTCATGTTGATTTCTGCAGAAGCGTCACAGCAAAACATTTCTGAGTTCCCAGCCCGCTGCCACAGGGTTTCTATTGGTTCCTGCGGAGTGGTTGTACCGACTCCCCCAATCTCTGTGACAAAACCGCCAACCCTGATGCCAAATTCGGCAAGTAGGGCCTTCGCTACGCCGCCTACAGCCACCCGAACCGCTGTTTCACGGGCACTGGAGCGTTCCAAAACATTACGCAGATCACTATGATGATACTTCAAAACGCCTGAGAGATCGGCATGGCCGGGGCGCGGCCGGGTAACGGCAATCGAATCATCGCGATGCTCCGAAAGCGGCGACATTTTCTCAGACCAGTTTTCCCAATCGCGGTTAATCACCACAAGCGTAATCGGTGATCCAATAGTTTCTCCCCAGCGCACACCGGAGAGGAGTTGTGCAGTATCCTTCTCAATCTTCATCCGGTCACCCCGACCGTACCCCTGTTGCCGCCGTGAAAGATCATGATTCAGGGTTTCGACTGTGAGATGTATCCCCGCTGGAACCCCTTCAATAATTGCACTCAACTGAGGCCCGTGCGATTCACCGGCCGTCAGATAACGAAATATGCTCACAAAAAAACCTCCGCTGATGATTCGAAGCGGAGGCAAAGTAGCATTTATGATGCATTTACGGCAAGATAAAAGAGGTTACGTCAACAGTACTCTTCCTGATAGGCCGGCACTTCATCCAGAAATCCGGTACGCAGAGCAGCAAGTTTAAGAGCTAAATCCACATCCGTGATCAACCGCTCACGGTCCTTGGGATAACTGCCCGCCAAGTTGAGGAAATTGGAGACATGATTTGAACGGAGAATGGTTTTGACAGGATGGAGATATTGCAGCATTTCTCGAGCCTCCTGCATCAGTTCGCGACGGGTACATTGCTGGAGTGAGTGGATAAAGTCATCATTATGACGATGGAACATGGTTAACAGCGAAAAATATTCAGGATTTACCCGATTAACCCACTCTGCAGTCGCTCGTGCATGGTGCAGGCTTTGCTCACACCCTGCAAGACCGAGGATAGCCGTTACCGAAAGTTTCATACCCGCCTCACGGGCCCCAAGAGCCAGTTCAGCCAGTTGATCAGATTTAAAGCCTTTATTCACGGCCAACAGCGTCGCATCATCACCAGACTCCAATCCGAAATAAAGAATTTTCAGCCTCTTGGCACGAAGCGCTGCCAACTGTTCTGAACTCTTGGTTGTCAGGCTGTTGGGAGAAGCATACGAAGAGACCCGCGTCAGGCCGGAAAATGTTGCTATCAGCGCATCAAGAATGGAGCAGAGACCGTCAAACGGGTACACCAGTGCATCTCCGTCAGCCAGAAAGACCCTATCAATTCTGGGACGGTAATGAACCGGAATTCCGGCTATTTCTTCAAGTATTTCCTCGTATGGACGGACATGGAAGCTCTTGCCCTTATACATTCCACAAAAGCGGCATTGATTCTGGGAGCAGCCAATTGTGATCTGGAATATCAGGCTTCTTGCTTCACTGGGTGGACGAAACAGCGGTTCGACGTAGCGCGGCATTCTTGAATATCCTTATCAACAACGTAGATATCGTTTCTTTAAGTTAATAAACAAGAAATGTATTTATTAACTTACGACTCCTGATTATCAGGGCTATTTATTCAAAATTTGACATCCAGCCCGATTCCGAGGGATTGCGGTGGGGCGTTGGAATCGCCATGTGGTTGTTCCGGTGATAATGAGAGATATTTGTAGTCCATTTTCAGAGTGGAATTTGTACCAAGGCTATAACTGAAACCAAGCTGGGCCGCGACTCCTGTCTTAAAATTTATTATTTCGCCGGACTTCATATCCGGTTGATACGTATATGCCACCCCCGTACCCAAATACGGCATAAAGTCATTAGTGATTCTAAAACCATACTGTGCGGTTATCACGCCCGGCTCAGGAGCCATGACATCATGAGGTGTCGCAGTAAGACTCCCTACACCCAACGAAAATTGCCGATAAAGCTCTTCAGCAAACCCTGGGGATGTATACGAGAGCATGAATAAACAAAAAAGAAACACAGATGTAATGTTTGTGTAGAGATGTCTCATTTTTAAATGCACCGATGCCGATTCGAACAACAGTGTCATAAAAACAGTAGATCTATGCCTTCCTCGCTAAAGTGCGTTCGTATAAAATCCGTGCATAATCAATCTCACGCATGACTCCTTTTACGTCTGCCGGACTATTGTTCTGTTCAAAAACTCCTGTCAGCGTAGAAGTAGCGCTAAGTTTGCCACTCGCATACAGTTTCCAGATTTCCCTCCCGTAATCTGTCGAGGTCAGTTCAGGAGCAAATCGACCAAAGTAGGCGGTTATGTTTTCTACATCACGCTCAAGCATACTGCGGGCATTGTTATTGCCTGCAGCGTTAATTGCCTGTGGAAGATCTATAACAACGAGACCGTCACGACCGACAAGCACATTGTACTCAGACAGATCACCATGAATAATTCCGGCACACAGCATAAGTACGATCTCTCTCATCAACTCACGATGATATTCACGAGCCTTTGCACCTGTTATCCGGAGATCATTGAGCCGGGGGGCCGCGTTGCCATCGGCATCAACGACATATTCCATCAGCAGAACACCGGCTATGTAGTTATAAACTTGTGGGACACGTACCCCCGCCTCAGCCAGAGTTCGCAGTGCATCTACCTCGGCATTTTTCCAGGCTTCTTCAGTTTCCTTGCGCCCGTACTTCGTATTCTTCTGCATGGCTCGTGCCTGACGACTGTTGCGCCCCTTACGTCCCTCCTGATACTGAGCCAGTTGACTGAAACTTCGCTTGCGGGCATCTTTATACACTTTGGCGCAACAAAGCTCTCCCTTTGACTTAACGACATACACATCAGCTTCTTTACCGCTCATTAGCCGGGAAACGACCTCATCAACCAGACCGTTGAGGACCAGTATTTCAAAACATTCAGGAGTTTTCATATTTGACTGTTGTAAATGGAATACGCATAAACTGAAACATTTACAATTCCTTTATATCGTAGTGCTGCAAGATTCTAAGAACAATAACATCTTCTTTGTAGCTTATCACTACTATACTGATAACGGCAAGCCAGATAAGTCCGATGAAGGCAGTTCAGCTATGGACATGGCACTCAGCACTCCATACCAGCAAGCTTCCTGCATTTCAGTCCCCAATACACAAATCATAGTATCGTCTGAGATTCTTTGTAATCATGTGCATCAAATACGAAAGGCCCGATGAGAATGCACCGGGCCTTTCGTATTATTGTTTAAAATATAATTTTTAGGCGTTAGCAGCCATAGCCTTCTCAAATCCGATACTGAACGCCTTCCTGTTCAGTTCAATAAAAGCTTCAGGAACACTTGAAAGAACTGCCTTTTCGGCATTTTCACGGCTAACCTGACCAGTTAATGCAACCATAGCTCCCAAAGCAACGATGTTTGCAACAATCTCACGACCAACATCGTTTTTAGCTGTATTGATAATCGGGAAAGAGACTATCTTAAAGTTTCCTTTTGGAAGATTCGTTACAAGATCGGAATCTACCAACAGGATGCCGCCACTTTTTAGGTCGTGCGTATACTTGTCGCACGCTTCCTGTGTCATGGCTAATAATGCGTCGACAGATGTAGCTTTTGGGTAATCAATCGGGCCATCTGAAATGATAACTTCCGATTTTGACGCACCACCACGCGCTTCAGGGCCGTAGCTCTGCGACTGAACAGCCTGTTTCCCTTCGTATATCGAAGCGGCTTTGGCCATGATGATCCCGGCGGTGATCAGACCCTGTCCACCTGCACCGGAAAACCTGAGTTCATATCTTGACATGAATATATCGCTCCTTTTCCTGTAATTGTTACTTGGCAGCCGTGGCGCGCTCGATAACTTTAGCGTACTCGGCAGTATACTCAGGCTTGGTTTCGTCCTTGTAGAGAACACCGGTCAGAACTTTGCCCTGCAGTTGTTCAGCAGTCATCTTTTCGGCAGCTTTCACCGGCACCGCAACCTCTTTCAGGCGGTTCATCATTTCGATGACCGACTTATACTTGTTACGACGCCCATAGGTGGTCGGACAGTCGTCAAGGATTTCGACGACCGAGAAACCCTTGTGCTGGATTGCTTCTGCAATCAGTTTATCGATCTGGTTGGCATGGAATGCTGTGCCACGGGCAACAAAGGTAGCACCGGCACCGATTGCCAATTTGGCGATATCAAAACCGGGATCAGGGTTGCCGTAAGGAGTCGTGGATGCCTTGGCGCCTGTCGGAGTGCAAGGGGAAAACTGTCCGCCGGTCATTCCGTAGATATAGTTATTCATGATAATGTATGTCATGTTGATGTTACGGCGGCACGCGTGGATGAAGTGATTGCCGCCGATTGCAGTCCCATCGCCATCACCACCAACCAGAATAACATTCATTTCCGGTTTTGCCATCTTGACGCCAGTTGCAAACGCAGCGGCACGTCCGTGAGCTGTGTGCAGAGTGCAACAGTCGATATAGCCGGGAAGACGTGAGGCACAACCGATGCCGGATACAACAGCAGTCTCCTCTTTTTTAAGATTGAGGGTGTCCATGGCTCGAATCAACCCCTTCATGACGATGCCATGGCCGCAGCCTGGGCACCAGATGTGGGGCAATTTGCCGGGACGAAGATATTTATCATAATCAAAAGCCATGGTTATTTAACCTCCTTGATCTTATCGAGGATCTGGTCGGGATTGATCGGCTCGGCATCTACCCGGAATATACCAAGCACCGGAGCCTTGCCTTGTGCACAACGCTCAAGCTCAAGTGAGCACATTCCCAGATTCATCTCAGGAATTACAAATCCTTTGACCTTGCCGGCCAAAGCCTTGATTTGCTTGTCAGGGAATGGCCAGAAGGTTTTGATGCGGAACATGCCAGCTTTGATGCCCTGTTCACGGGCAACATTGACTGCATAACGTGCAGAACGTGATGTAGAGCCATACGCTACTACTACTACTTCAGCATCATCAAGCATATACTCTTCAAATGTAACAATATCGTCAACATTCGCATCTACTTTGCGAACCTGTCGCTCTTCTTCAGCCTGAACGAGACTGGCCTTGGTCGTCGGGAAACCATCTGCCGCCTTGTTAAGGCCGGTAACATGAAACTTATAACCGGAACCAAAAGCTGCCAATGGTGGGACGTCGCCGAAGCTGGTGTCGTATGGCTTGTACTGTTCAGGCGGTACTGTTGGTGACTTGCGTGGTACGACTTCAATTTCTCCCTGTTCCGGAAAAACAACCCGCTCACGCATGTGAGCTACGATTTCATCAGGCATAACCATAACCGGAGTGCGATACTTCTCAGACAGGTTAAATGCTCGAATAATCTCTTCGTAAGTTTCCTGGACTGAAGCCGGTACAAGGCAGATTGCCGGATGGTCACCGTGGGTGCCCCATTTTGCACACATAACGTCAGACTGTGAAGGTCCGGTAGGCATACCAGTTGAAGGACCGCCACGCATAACATTGTACACAACGCAGGGAATTTCGGCGATGCAGCCATAGCCAATTAATTCCTGTTTCAGAGAGAGACCTGGTCCTGACGTGGAGGTCAATACCTTTGCTCCAGTCAGTGATGCACCGAGAATGGCTGCCATAGCGGCAATTTCATCTTCCATCTGCATGAATTTTCCGCCGATTTTTGGCAATTCGGCAGACAGAACTTCAGAAACCTCGGTAGAGGGGGTTATCGGGTAGCCTGCAAAGAAGTTGCAACCGGCGTATAATGCGCCGTGTGCGGCTGCTTCATTACCCTGAAGAAACGCTACTTTTTTGGACACTGTTCATTTCCTCCTGTAGATTTTATTCGGTTATGACTTTGATAGCAAAATCGGGACAACGCAATTCGCACTGCATACATTTAATACATGCTTCAAGGTTTTTGACAGAGGCATAAAAGCCCTTCATCTCGAGCACGTCTTTAGGGCAGAACTCAACACAGATATGGCACCCCTTGCAGTACTTCTCAATGATTTCAATTTTTGGCAGTTTCTTTTCCATCTAGAAAGACTCCTTTTCCCGTAATAAAAGGTGGTAAATACAGGTTCCAGAAAGTAGCAAAAGAAGGGCGACAACTCCACCCTTCTTTCGCCAACTTCCAGATACCTGGAATCAAATACTACTTCATACTGCTCACAAGTTCCTTAACAGCAGCAACAGACTTGTCCATCATTGCCTGCTCTGTTGCATCAAGTTTGAACTGGATGATGCTTTCGACACCCTTCTCACCAAGCACGGCAGGTACGCCAACGTAGAAGCCGTTTACACCAAATTCACCCTGCAGGTAGCAGCAGGTTGGCAGGACGCGTTTCTGGTCCTTAAGAATTGATTCCGCCATGGTGATAGCGGAAGAAGCCGGTGAATAAAAAGCTGAACCGGTTTTCAGCAGGGCAACAACTTCGCCGCCAGCACCACGGGTACGTTTAACCATGGCTTCCATAACTTCTTTGCCCTTCTCGGCACCATACTTCTGCTCAAGAAGCTCTGTTACCGGAATGCCGTTGACGCTTGCATAACGGACCAGAGGAACCATATCGTCGCCGTGGCCACCTAGAGTCATGGCGGTTACATCCTTGACAGATACGCCAAGTTCCCAAGCGATAAAGCTGGCGAAACGAGCTGAGTCAAGTACACCAGCCTGACCGATAACACGGTTGTAAGGGAAACCGGTGATTTTCTGGCAGAGCGTAACCATGGCATCAAGTGGATTGGAGATTACAATAACAATCGAGTCAGGAGCGTATGTTTTGATACCTTCTGCAACAGAAGTCATAATTTTGGAGTTGACTTCAATCAGGTCATCACGGCTCATACCTGGCTTGCGTGGCAAACCGGCAGTAACGATGACAACATCGGAACCTTTGATGTCTTCATAACTGTTGGTTCCCTTGAGGTTTACATCATAACGGTCGACAGGGCCGACTTCAGCAATGTCGAGCATCTTTCCCTGTGGCAGACCTTCAACAATGTCAAAAAGGACAACATCGCCCAGTTCACGCAATGCACAAAGCTGAGCAAGAACGCCACCAATCTGACCGCCACCAATAAGTGAAATCTTTTTACGAGCCATACATTTACCTCCTCTTTCATTTTTTTGTAAAATAAGGCAGGGAGTTGTATCCCAGCCCCTGCTAACTACAATTTATTACATATTTTCTATCAAAGCATCTGCAAAACCTGAGCAGGAAAGTAATGTTGCACCCTGCATCATTCGTTCAAAATCGTACGTTACACGTTTCTGACCAATAGTTCTCTCAAGAGTTTTGACAATAATATCCGCAGCATCCTGCCATCCCAGATATTCCATCATCATTACTCCTGAAAGTATCACAGACCCGGGGTTAACCTTGTCAAGATTGGCATACTTTGGCGCAGTTCCGTGAGTAGCTTCAAAAATAGCATGCCCGGTTACATAATTTATGTTTGCACCAGGTGCTATACCTATGCCACCAACCTGTGCAGCCAATGCATCTGAAAGAAGGTCCCCTTCAAGGTTCATAGTAGCAACAACGTCAAATTCTTTGGCACGTGTCAAAACCTGTTGGAGCGTTATATCTGCTATGGTGTCCTTGATCATAAGCAGTTTCTTTAACTGACCATTTCCATGAGTAGGCAGCAGCGTCAGAGCAGCCTCGACCTCGTTGCAAATATCGTTTTGCTGCTGGGTGGACATCATTTCATACCCAGGATCGATCATCTTTGCATTTTCTTCGACTGTCAGGGCAGGATTACGGTCCTGATTATTAATAATCCATGATTCACGTTCAGTTATAACGCGCGAGCGAAATTCTGACGTGGCCATTGCATAACCCCAATCCTTGAACGCACCATCAGTAAACTTCATGATATTGCCCTTGTGAACAATAGTTACTGACTTGCGTTTATGATCCAATGCATACCGAATGGCAGCTCGAATCAATCGTTCTGAGCCGCTGCGGGAAATCGGCTTAATACCGATGGAGGAGCAGTCGGGAAATCGGATCTTATTGACTCCCATTTCCTTGATCAGAAAATGTATAATCTTCTCACATTCCGGTGTGCCGGTCATCCATTCAATGCCTGAATAAATATCTTCACAGTTTTCGCGAAAAATGACCATGTCCACATCTTCAGGCCTTTTAACCGGAGTGGGAACTCCCTGAAAATAGCGGATTGGGCGAAGGCAGGTATACAGATCCAGTATCTGCCTGAGGGCAACATTCAAAGAGCGAATCCCGCCACCTATCGGAGTTGTCAGCGGCCCTTTTATCCCAACGATAAACTCTTTGAACGCCTGTATAGTCTCATCCGGCAACCAGGCTTTATCACCCATCTCATTACGAAAACGGTTAAAGGGTTTCTCACCAGCATACACTTCCATCCAGCTGATTTTTTTCGCACCGCCGTAGGCTTTGTCTACGGCGGCATCGAAAACACGAACTGAAGCTTTCCAGATGTCAACACCGGTACCGTCACCTTCAATATAGGGAATAATCGGATTATTCGGCACAGTAAGCATGCCGTCACTTCCCATGGTGATTTTTTCCCCTGAAGGTACGGTAACGTATGTATATTCCATCTAGCTCACTGTGTGCTGTACGTCTAAGTTATGAAAGAGCGTTATAGCCAATCTTGTTAATTAATCGAGTCAACAATTGCATTCAGGGTTGGGCTCGGACGCATGGCTTTTTCCACCATTGCCGGATTAGGGTTATAATACCCACCCATGTCAACCGGCTTGCCCTGAGCAGCGATCAGCTCTTCATTGATTTTTGACTCATTCTCTTGAAGCTGTTTCGCTACATTGGCAAAACGTGTCTGGAGTTCTTTGTCCTTGGTTTGCGCTGCCAAAGCTTCGGCCCAGTACATTGCCAGGTAGAAATGGCTGCCACGGTTATCGATCTGGCCAACTTTACGCGCCGGGTTCCTGTTGTTATCCAGAAATTTGGCAGTTGCCTGATCAAGGGTATCCGCTAGGAGCTGGGCTTTTTCATTTTTGAAGGTATTAGCCAGATGTTCCAATGACACGGTCAGCGCCAGAAACTCACCAAGCGAATCCCATCTCAAGTACCCTTCCTGCTGGAACTGCTGAACATGCTTGGGTGCAGAGCCACCAGCACCTGTCTCGAAAAGTCCTCCACCAGCCAGAAGCGGAACAATTGAGAGCATTTTTGAACTGGTGCCCAGCTCAAGAATCGGGAACAGGTCGGTGATGTAATCTCTCAAAGCATTTCCGGTTACGGAAATCGTATCTAAACCGGCTTTTGCCCTTGGGAGAGTGAAGCGCATTGCTTCCACAGGGGACATAATCTGAATATCGAGACCATTGGTATCATAATCTTTCAGGTACTGATTCACTTTCAGAATCATCTGGGCATCGTGTGCCCTGTTTTTGTCCAACCAGAATATTGCAGGTGCACCAGTAGCTCGCGCCCTGTTTACTGCAAGCTTGACCCAGTCCTGAATCGGCAGATCTTTTGCCTGGCAACCACGCCAGATATCGCCTTCTTCCACGGTGTGCTGGAACAGCACCTCTCCAGCAGCATCGACGACACGCACCGAGCCATTTCCCGGGACCTTAAAGGTTTTATCATGTGAACCATATTCCTCAGCCTTTTGTGCCATGAGGCCGACGTTGGAGGTGCACCCCATGGTCGAGGGATCAAAGGCACCGTTTTTCTGGCAGAATGCGATGCACTCCTGATACCACTCTGAATAGCAGGTGTCTGGAATGACGCACTTGGTATCGTGCAGTTTTCCGTCCGGGCCCCACATCATCCCGGAGTCACGCACTACAACGGGCATGGATGCATCAATGATGATATCGTTACTGGCATGCAGATTGGTGATTCCCTTGGCAGAGTCAACCATCGCCAGCTCGGGTCTTTTCTTGTAAACGGCCTGGATATCGGCTTCTATCTCCGCCTGTTTGTCTGCCGGCAATTTCTTGATTTTCAGGTAAAGGTCGCCCATGCCAAGATCCGGATTGACACCCAGCTCTTTAAAAGTAGCGGCATGCTTTTCAAATACATCCTGGTAGAACACGGAGACAAAATGGCCGAACATGATCGGATCGGATATTTTCATCATGGTGGCTTTGAGGTGTACTGAGAACAACACACCTTTTGCTTTTGCATCATCGATCTGCTCGGCAATGAATGTGCGCAGGGCACGAACATTCATAAATGACCCATCAAGGACTTCACCTTCCAAAAGAGGCAGTTTTTCTTTAAGTACGGTGACTTTTCCGGCTTGATCAACAAACTCTATTTTTACATCGCCAGCCTTTTTCATCGTAGTGGATTTTTCACTATGGTAAAAATCTCCAGCTGTCATATGTGATACATGCGTCTTCGATTCAGGACTCCAGGCACCCAATTTAACCGGATGCTTTTTGGCGTACTGCTTTACGGAAGCTGCTACCCTTCTATCAGAGTTACCTTCACGCAGAACAGGGTTAACGGCACTTCCCAGACACTTGGCATATCGAGCGTGCAGCTTTTTTTCTGCGTCATTTTTCGGCTCTTCAGGATAATCAGGAAGCTTATAGCCTTGCTCCTGCAATTCCTTGATAGCGGCCTTCAACTGAGGAATTGAAGCACTGACGTTAGGGAGTTTGATAATATTGGCCTCAGGCTTTTGTGTCAGATCACCCAGCTCAGCCAGATAATCCGGCATTCTTTGCTCTTCTGTCAGGTAATCAGGAAAATTTGCAATGATTCTCCCTGCTACAGAAATATCTCTTGTTTCAACAACAACACCAGCTGCCTTGGTGAATGCATTTACGATTGGAAGCAGGGAGTATGTTGCAAGTGCAGGTGCTTCGTCAATTTTTGTCCAGATAATTTTTGCGGTTTCTGTTGTCATGTATCTCTCCTTAGATTTAATACCAGATAGCCTATGGCCCTATGAAAGCGATAATGCGGTCTTGCAACCATCTATTTAAAAAGGGTTTTTTATCTCTCTTGGTTCCGTTTTAACAACAGAGACCATTACTTTTGATACGCCGTTTTTAATAATACTATATATATATACGAATATTTTACAGTGACGGTAAAAATCTTGTATACAGTATACAAAACCCATTTGAGTGTCAAGGAAAAATAGGTTTAAGAGATTGCTGCCTTATCCGCACAAAGAGCTTTGATACCAATTACTTTTTATTGGAAAATCGTCGTGCCTCAACGGCTTCGTCGCGGCTGAAATTACGGGGGATTACGAAGACTTGTCCAGGCCAGAGCCGTTTGGGATCACGGATCTGATCGCGGTTGGCTCTGTAGATAAGCGGCCATAATGTAGAATCGTTATAAATTTCCGTTCGTGCTGAAATTTGAGGCAGTGTTTCACCACGTCGGACTGTATACATTGTCGGTAGAGGTTGCGGGGTTTCTTTGTGTTTTTTCTGAGCCTGGCGCTCTGCCTCGGCTAACCTGGCTGCCTGTTGTGACCTCAGTCGTATCTCCGCTTTTGCAACGGCACGCAACAGTTGTTCTTCTTCAGCCTTCGCCGCAAGCTCCGCTAAAAGCTGTTGTTTCTCAGCTTCACGTTGTTTTTTGACGCGGTTGACTTCAGATTGCACCATCTCTGCCTTTAAAAAAGCCAGCTGATAATATGCATCTGCTCCTTTATCATCTTCACGAACGTGATGAAGTGCTTCACCGTGTTCAAACGTTTCCAGCATACTCCGATACTCCTGAGGAAACAGTATCGGGGTTTCCTGACGACCGAGACTTTCGACCAAGCGAGTTGTCTTTGTGCGCCAAGCCGAAATCGGTGCAGAACAAGCCGCCAGTAGTGCAATCAGCAACAGTATGTAAACTGCCTGGCGGATTTTTCCGATCATGGTCAACTTTGTTTTTCAGCCAGACGGATACCCAATTCACGAAGTTGTTTGTTGTCAACCAGTGAGGGCGCTTCAGACATCATGCAGGTTCCCTTCTGTGTTTTGGGGAAAGCTATAACATCACGGATTGAATCGCTGCCTGTCAGCAGCATTATCAATCGATCCAGACCAAATGCGATCCCTCCATGCGGAGGCGTTCCAAACTCAAGAGCATCAAGCAGGAAACCAAATTTACTGCGGGCATCCTCTACACTCATTCCGAGCAGTTTGAACATTAAAGATTGAATATGCTCTTGATGAATCCTGATAGAACCACCACCAATTTCGTTGCCGTTCAATACGAGATCATACGCCTTGGCGCGACAGAGTCCCGGATTTGATTCAATAAACTCCAGATCTTCATCCATTGGTGCGGTGAAGGGGTGGTGTACTGCACACCAGCGTTTTTCATCTTCATCCCATTCCAACAACGGGAATTCAGTTATCCATACAAAGCGGTAATCATCCTTGCTCGTCAACTTAAGAAGGTTCGCCAGGTGGTTACGCAACTTGCCGAGCGAATCATTGACCACCTTGGGCTTATCAGCAACAAAAAACAGCAGGTCCCCCTCTTCAGCTCCAAAGGAGCTGTTCATCGTAGCAATCTCTTCCGCAGTAAAGAACTTTGCAATTGGAGAATGCCACTCGCCATCCTCCATTTTTACATATGCAAGTCCTTTAGCGCCGTATATTTTGACAAAATCTGTCAGATCGTCAATCTCCTTGCGTGAGAACTTTGCACAGCCCTTGGCATTTATACCTTTTATGATTCCTCCCTTTGACGCAACATCGGCAAAAACTTTAAAACCTGACGCCTTGACAATATCAGTCAGATCGCACAGCTCCATACCAAATCTCAAATCGGGATTATCAACACCAAAACGACGTATTGCCTCGGCATACGTAAGACGCTCCACCGGCAACTGAACCGCAACGCCCTTTGCTTCAGTAAAAACACGCGCAATCAGCCCTTCCATGACAGTTATGATATCTTCCTGGTCTATAAAGGACATCTCGCAGTCGATCTGCGTAAACTCCGGTTGGCGATCAGCCCGCAGATCTTCATCACGGAAACAGCGAACGATCTGGAAATACCGGTCAAAGCCTGAGATCATAAGGATCTGTTTAAAAATCTGGGGAGATTGCGGCAGAGCATAAAACTGCCCCTGATTTATACGGGAAGGCACCAGAAAGTCACGCGCCCCTTCCGGGGTAGATTTAGTAAGAAAAGGGGTTTCAAGTTCGATAAAGCCGTTATCCGTCAAATATGAGCGGGTCAACTGTGCTACCTTTGAACGCAGAATCAGGTTATATTGCAACTGGGGGCGCCGAAGATCCAGATAGCGGTACTTCAAGCGAATGTTCTCATTAATCTCATTATGTTCGTCCAGCATGAACGGTAACGCCTTGGAACGATTGAGCAACTTGCATTCAAGCACTTGAATTTCTACTTCTCCGGTCTTCATATTCTGATTAACGGTACCTTCCGGACGCGGAATTACAGTGCCCCTGACCGCCAGCACAAATTCGCTGCGGACCAACTCGGCAACGGCATGCCCGGACGCGTTGACCTCAGGGTCGAACACGATCTGAGCGATTCCCTCTCGATCACGCAAGTCGATAAATATAAGTCCGCCATGGTCTCGCCGCCGCAGTGCCCAGCCCATCAAAATCACTTCACTGCCGATGTCTGCAGCCTTCAGGTCACCGCAGTAATGTGTCCGTTTCCAATTCCCGAGAAAATCCATAATATCCCCCAATTTACGTATAATTTATTTAATTTATCAGTTGGCCGATACTACCAAAGCGCGGCCTGAACTTTTCACTATCCCAGGACCAGTATTTAATAAATGCCAACCCCTTTATTTGATCACGACGCACAAATTTCCAGAAACGACTGTCATAGGAACGGTCACGGTTGTCACCCATCACAAAATATGAATCTGCTGGTACGGTAAATGGTCCAAACGTATCGCGCGGATTCACTTCCTTCGGTATCATATCCTTTTCTTTATGTACTTCGTGAGGGTTCACATACAGTTTACCATTGACATACACCTTTTTATCCTTCCCCTCCACTACATCACCAGGGACGCCGATCACGCGCTTGATAAAATCTTTACTGGGATCTTCCGGATACTCAAAAACAATCACATCCCCCCGACGCGGGTCACGAATCGTCAGGACTCGTTTATCTATGAAAGGAATTTCAGTGCCGTATATGAATTTGTTGACCAGCAGGTGATCACCAATCTGCAGCGTATCCTCCATTGATCCAGACGGGATCTTGAAAGCTTGTACTATATAAGTACGAATTACCAAAGCCAGCAGTATCGCTATCGCAATCGACTCGGCGTATTCTCGGATCAAACCTTTCTTTTTTATCGACTGCGGTTGAACCGGAGAAATTGTTGCTTGTGAGGAGTCTTGATGTTCTTTCATATTTAGGTTCCTTTATTAACGTAGTCTGTCAATCAACCTTCAGAATTGCGAGGAATGCTTCCTGCGGTAACTCGACATTACCGACATTCTTCATCCGTTTTTTCCCCTCTTTTTGCTTTTCCAGCAACTTCCGTTTACGGGTGATATCCCCACCATAACATTTTGCCAGAACATCCTTACGCATGGCTTTGACCGTCTCACGGGCAATAATCTTGTTACCGATGGCTGCTTGAATCGCCACCTCAAACATCTGTCGTGAAATCAGTTCCTTCATTTTTGCAACCAGATCGCGACCGCGAAAATATGCTTTTTCGCGATGCAGGATAAGTGACAGGGCATCAACAACTTCGCCGTTTATCATCACATTCATGCGCACCAGGTCGCTGCGCCTATATTCGAGATGCTCATAATCCAGAGAAGCATACCCTTTGGTGATTGATTTGAGACGATCATAAAAATCCAGGACGATTTCGTTCAACGGCAGTTCATAGATAATCATGACGCGGGTCGGCGTCAGATATTTGATCTCGCGCTGAACACCTCGTTTGTCTTCGCAGAGAGCCAGCACACCTCCAACAAATTCATTCGGGACATGGATATGGGCCAGGATAAATGGCTCTTCCAGAAACTCGGTGCTCTGCAGTTCGGGCATCTGGTTGGCACTCTGGATCGAGTACACTTCGCCGTTCATTTTGTGCACCCGATAGACAACCGTCGGAGCGGTCGTAATCAGTTCGAGTGCAAACTCACGTTCCAGGCGTTCCTGAATAATTTCCATATGCAGCAGACCGAGAAAGCCGCAGCGGAAACCGAAGCCGAGTGCCAGTGAAGTTTCCGGTTCAAAAGAGAACGACGAATCGTTCAGTTTCAGCTTGGCCAAAGCATCCCGTAACTGTTCGTACTGGACGGTATCGATCGGATACAGGCCGGAAAAAACCATCGGCTTGACCTCCTTGAAACCTTCCAGCGCCATCTCGCACTGGCGATGCAGCAACGTAACGGTGTCACCTACTTTGGCATCGGCAACATCTTTGATACCCGCGATAATGAAGCCGACCTCCCCCGCTGCCAGTTCCGGCACCTCAATCATCGTCGGGGCAAAGACCCCCACCTTAAGCGCTTCAAAGGAACTGTTTGTCGACATCAACTGGATCCGGTCACCCTTTTTGAGCGTACCGTCAAAGAGGCGCACCAGAATAATTACCCCCTGATACTGATCATACCAGGAGTCAAATAACAACGCCTTGAGTGGAGCATCCGGGTTCCCTAAGGGTGGTGGTATTTTTTTGACAATTTCTTCAAGGATCTCGTGCGTGCCGATCCCCTCTTTGGCACTGGCCAGAACAGCATCATGGGCATCAATGCCGATGATGTCTTCGATCTCCTGCTTAACCCGCTCCGGGTCGGCGGCAGGCAGATCAATCTTGTTCAATACGGGAAAAACCTCCAGATTAATATCCAAAGCGAGGTAGACGTTAGCGAGAGTCTGGGCTTCGACTCCCTGAGAAGCGTCAACGACCAGCAGTCCGCCTTCGCAGGCAGCAAGAGAACGTGACACCTCATAGGTAAAGTCAACATGACCGGGGGTATCAATGAGGTTAAGCACATAGTCAATACCAGCGTCGGAGCGGTAATTAAGGCGTACGGTCTGGGCCTTGATGGTAATACCCCGCTCCCGCTCAAGATCCATCTTATCAAGGAACTGGTTCTGTTTATCCCGGTCAGAAACTGTGCCGGTATATTCAAGAAGGCGGTCTGCCAGTGTCGATTTTCCGTGATCGATGTGGGCAATAATGGAGAAGTTGCGGATTCTACAGATTTCCATGAATTCCTTCGTACTCTAAAAATATGACTTTTGAGAATAAATAAAGATGGCGGGAATGTAAAGGGGAAAAGGGAAATACCTTCCTGGTCACATCTACATATATTCACACTTGACAAGTGGACGTTACATGAGGCTTATTTTCACCTCATTGAACAGATAAAAACGAATGCGCCATTATTAAAACATTAATTTTATAAGGATTTTAATTATTTCATCCTCCAGCTTTACTCACAAAAACGACCCGATTCTCAACCATGAATACTGGATGCGCCGCGCCATTACCGAAGCGGCTAAGGCGCAGGCCAAAAATGAGGTGCCAATCGGGTGTGTCATCGTACAAGATGGCAAAATCGTTGCCCGCGGACATAACCTGCGCGAAACAAGTCAGGATCCGGCAGGGCATGCCGAAATGATTGCCATAAGAAAAGCCGCCCGGAAACGTGGTTCCTGGCGGCTCCTTGACACGGTCCTGTACGTTACTCTGGAACCATGTACTATGTGTATGGGTGCCATCATACTTGCACGCATCCCCACCGTCGTCTTCGGCTGTTATGACCCGAAGGGGGGTGCGGCCGGTTCGCTCTATGACCTCTCCAGTGATCCACGCCTCAATCATCAGGTTGAACTTGTGCCGCGTATTCTTGAATCAGAGTGTTCAACCCTTCTGAGCAGCTTCTTTGCCCAATTGCGCATGCGCAAACGACGTGAGCGCATAACGTGACAGTTCTCCAATTACATTCGGGACGGGACGTGGCAAACAAAAGGGGAGAACATAATGTTGTTCTCCCCCGGATGGATCAGTTTTTTACCGACAAATGATCAGCCCGCCAGACCGAAACTTTCGTGCATGACGCGTACGGCCAGTTCGGTATATTTCTCATCAATGACAACCGATATTTTTATTTCTGAGGTTGAAATCATCTGGATATTGATGCCATTCTGGGAGAGAGCACTGAACATTTGCGTCGCTACGCCTGCATGGCTCCGCATTCCAAGACCTACGATCGATATTTTGCTGATGTTTTCATCGGAAATGACCTCTTTGGCCTGTACTTTCTTGGCAACCTCATTCGTAATCAAAAGTGCCTGTTTCAGGTCAGCTTTCGTTACGGTGAACGTAAAGTCGGTCATGCCGTTGTCGCTGACATTCTGAACGATCATATCTACCGAAATAGCGGCATCAGAGAGTGGCGTGAGAATCTTTGCGGCAATACCGGGCTTGTCAGGCACTCCCTTGACAGCAATCTTGGCCTCATTTTTATCGTATGCAACCCCTGAAACGAGAATTCCTTCCATATCCTTGTCCTCCCTGGTAACCATCGTACCGGTATTTTCATTAAGACTTGAGCGGACATGTACGTCCACGTTATATTTTTTGGCAAACTCAACCGATCGAATCTGAAGGACTTTGGCTCCCAAACTGGCAAGTTCCAGCATTTCGTCATATGATATCTTTTCGATCTTACGTGCCTCTTTACAAATATTGGGGTCGGTCGTGTACACTCCGTCAACATCTGTGTATATTTCGCACACATCTGCTTTGAGTGCAGCTGCAATAGCTACAGCAGAAGTATCGGATCCACCACGCCCGAGCGTAGTTACATTTCCTCCGGCATCAACGCCCTGAAAACCGGCCAGAACAATAATAGTGCCCTCTTTGAGATCGGCGCGGATATTTTTGTCGCCGATGCTCTCAATGCGGGCTTTCGTGGCGGTTCTATCAGTAATAATGGGAACCTGCCACCCCTGATATGATTTCGCCTTATACCCCTGTGACTTGAGATACATGGAAAGAAGCCCGATAGTAACTTGTTCTCCAGTCGCGACCAGCACGTCATATTCGCGGCCATCCGGTATTTCACACATTTCATTAGCAAGTGCGACCAGCTTGTTGGTTTCGCCCGACATCGCAGAAACGACAACGATCACATCGTTTCCGGCGTCATAGGTTTTGATGATTCTTTTTGCAACATTTTTGATGCGCTCGGGTGAACCGACCGAGGTGCCGCCATATTTCTGCACTACTAGCGCCATACTACTCTCCTTGAAAAAAATGGTTAAAGATATAAAGAGATAGGTTGAGCTCTATAACAGACAATCTACTGTCCGGTCAAAGATTTTTTTGTACATGAAGTTTCTCTGCCAGAAGTTCAAGAACTACGTCTGATTTTTGTCCGGAACTCGTCAGAGTAATCAGGCGCCGTTCCTCCCCTTTGTATTCAAACTGAAGAGTCAGCACATCTGACGGTAACAGTTCGGCAAGGCGCTCAGACCATTCAACGACACAAACACCGTCACCATAAAAGTACTCTTCAAACCCGAGTTCAGCAATATCGTCATCGCCGGCCAGACGGTAAAAATCGAAATGATAGACCGGCGTATCACCTGGATAGCAATTCATAATCGCGTACGTCGGACTTGCAACCAGATGCACGCTTTGAGGAGCAAGCGAAGCAACCACACCGCGCGTCAGACAGGTTTTCCCGCCACCAAGGTCGCCCCGCAAAGCCAAAAACGATCCAGACCGGAGCAGGGAGCCGATGTGGCTGCCCAGCAGCTCCGTTGCGCGCGGCGAGCCGCTTGTAATCTGAAGTCCGGGCACTACCGATTCATTGAGCGGATAATATCTATGCGCGACACTATTCCGACCAGTTTTTTACCTTCTACAACGGGAAGAGCATGTAATTTTTTGCTACTCATGATTTCGGCGGCACTGCTGGCAAGATCAGAAGGGGTAACAGTGACCACATCCGTTGATGCAAGCTCAGAAGCTGTTTGCGCAGTAATTTTATCGAGATCCCGCTGCAGGGAGCTTTCTCCCTCAAGCGGGATGATCCAATCAAAAAGAGATATAACCGTTGGTATATGAAGAGGACGGTCCTGTTCGACCAAATCCGAGGCGGTGACAATTCCGGTAAGATTCCCGGCATCATCAACAACCGGGAGCGTTCCAAAACGCATCGTATCAAAAATACCGGCCATTTCACGCACGGTAGTGGTCCCTTTTATTGTAACGACGTTGCTCGTCATGATATCAGCTACGGTCAGCATGGCATTCTCCTTGTTTTTGTATGTAAGGGTTAAAGCTCACCGAATATCTTCACATTCGATTGCGTGTGTTTTTCAACAATTTATTATAAGCATACGGCAGCTTTTCGAGGATGTCAGTGGCATTTATGCCAATTTCACCTTTTTCCTCTGCCACCATATCAGCGGCAAAACCGTGGATAAATACCCCCAGGCGACAGGCAACCCACGCAGTATACCTTTGCCCCAAGAGAGAGACAATAATGCCGGTCAGAACATCTCCCACACCGCCGGTAGCCATGCCGGGATTACCACTACCGTTGATAGCTGCGATTCCAGCAGGAGAAGCTATAATGGTGCGGGCCCCCTTGAGAACCACAAATACACCGTAGTTGCGGGCAAATTCCTGAGCGACTGAAATACGGATCGCCTCAACATCCGGGATTGAAATGCCCGCCAAGCGCGACATCTCTCCCGGGTGAGGAGTGAGGATCACCTGTTGTGATTTTTTCCGCTTCAAAACAGAAACGTCTTCTGCTAGGGCATTCAGGCCATCCGCATCAATTACCAGCGGCAGCGCAATAGTCTCCACAAGGTTATGTACCAGGGTGCATGTTTCGGGGTGACGATCAAGTCCGGGACCAATTGCAACGGCATCCTTACCCTCCAGCAGCTTTTCAATCATTGCAAAAGCGCTGTTTGCCAGGTGTCCTCTGCCTGAATCAGGCAGAGGAACGGTCATAACTTCAGTTGTCTTTAACTCAAGAATGCTGTGAATATTTTCTGCTGCCGCCAGAGTTACCAGTCCGGAACCAGCTCTCACGGCACTATTGGCTGAAAGAGCCGCCGCTCCGGATTTACCGGTAGATCCGGCAATAATCAGACAATGACCGAATGTCCCCTTGTGGGCTTGACGATCTCGCCGCTGCAGCAGGGGGCGTATTGCCTTCTCATCCAGAAAGTCGTAACCTGG
Organism: Deltaproteobacteria bacterium; assembly: GCA_021781535.1. Classification (GTDB taxonomy): domain Bacteria; phylum Desulfobacterota; class Desulfuromonadia; order Geobacterales; family Pseudopelobacteraceae; genus JACRCG01. The sequence goes on from JAJXWO010000039.1 coordinate 20,928, forward strand.
CGCGGCTTCCATCAGATGTGGCGGTATTCCGATATCAGCCACGACAAGGCGACCGACATGCTCGGCCCCGGGGTAGAGAATATGACCCAGTTTGGCAAAGGCAAATGTAACGGTTATGGATGACCTGACTGCATCTCCCAGCACCCGCCCGGTAGTGCCATGAACACCGGAAGGGATGTCAACTGAAACGACAGGCCGCCCGGAAGAATTCATAAGATCAACGGCTTCAAGATAGATATTGCTGATATTGCTAGACAATCCGGTACCCAGCAGTGCATCGACAATGACGTCAGCCTGAAAAATATCTTCCATGAACTGGGAAGATAATCGGCCCTCGCTCGTGCAATAATGCATGACTGAGCCGGGAAGCTTCTCAAGATTTGTCGCCGCATCGCCACTGATCTGGTTACGCTCAGTAAGGATGATGACCTTGACATCCCACCCCTTCTGTTGAAGCACGCGTGCAATGACATAGCCATCTCCGCCGTTGTTACCTTTGCCGGCCATAATAATACAGTGACCTTTTAATCCAAACTCGGCGACGATCACGTCAACACAGCAGATACCTGCGTTTTCCATCAATTGCAGGCCCGGTATGCCGCATTCCTGTATGGCTTTTTTATCGAGTTCCTGCATCGTATGTGAAGTAACCACTTTCATTTTGACTCCACTACCACCATCGCAATTGCACTGCCGCCATCGTGAGACAGAGACAGATGTACAATGGCCGGATTTGTAACCTGAAGCCGTTCTGCAGCTTTTCCAGAAAACAACAGCTCCGGTTTGCCCAGATCATTATTCAACACTTCTATCTCCTGCCACGAAATACCATCTCGCAGGCCTGTTCCAAGCGCTTTCAAAAAAGCTTCCTTTGCCGCAAAACGTGCTGCCAGGCAAGAAGCGGCATCTTTTCTCCTCTCACAGACGGAACGTTCAGACGGCGTAAAGAGCCGTTCAATGAGAGCAGAATTGCCGTCATCAATAAAACGTTGAAAACGCTCTGTTGCTACAATATCGGTGCCGATTCCGTAGATCATGCGTATTTAAGCAATTCTACCATGTCTCGCACCGCCCGATCCAACCCCACCATCATAGCTCGGGCAATAATCGAGTGACCGATGTTATATTCTTCAATACCGCCCAGAGCGGTGATAGCCTTGATATTGCCATAATTGAGCCCGTGGCCGGCATTCACTCCCAATCCTACCTTGCGGGCAAGTTTAATTGCAATGTCGATATTTTCAAGCTCGCGCTGCTGTTCTTCCCAACTGACCGCATCAGCGTAGGAACCGGTGTGAATCTCGATATAATCAGTACCGGTCTTTTTGGCTGCCTTGATCTGCTCCTGGTTTGGATCAACGAATAAACTTACCACAATGCCGCCATCTTTCAGGCGTTTTACCGTATCGGTGATCTGTTTGGCATTGACGATCACATCGAGACCGCCTTCAGTAGTCAACTCCTGCCGTTTTTCCGGCACCAGGGTTACTTGTTCCGGCCTTATCCTGAGCGCAATGCGGATGATTTCCTGGGTAGCGGCCATCTCAAGATTAAGCTTGCTCTTCACGGTGCGCCGCAATATCTCCAGATCTCGATCCTGGATGTGACGACGGTCCTCACGCAGATGAATAGTTATTCCTTCAGCCCCGGCCATCTCGCCTATAGCGGCCGCAGTCACCGGATCAGGTTCAACACCGCCACGCGCCTGGCGAACAGTGGCGATATGATCAACGTTAAGCCCCAGCTTTGCCATCATTTCTCTCCAATATGCCGCTTCACCAGATCACAGATCTCATTGGCCCAAGTTGTGATCTCGTATTTATCCTGACCCTCAATCATAACCCTGAGCAACGGTTCGGTTCCGGAGTAACGGATCAAGACACGCCCTTCGTTTCCGAGCTTGCCTTCGACATCTTTTATTTTGGCAGCAACATCACTTATAGTAAGAATGTCCCGCTTTTCCTGGACTCTGGTATTGCAGAGCACCTGCGGTAGGGGAATCATGATTTCAGCAAGCTCGGAAAGCTGTTTATTTTCGCGACGCATGACAGCCAGAAGCTTTAGTGCCGAAAGGATTCCATCTCCGGTAGTACTGTAATCCAGAAAAATCATATGCCCTGATTGTTCACCGCCCAGATTATAGCCACCTTTACGCATCGCCTCGACCACATACCGGTCCCCGACATCGGTCTTGATGATTTTACCGCCTGCCTTTCGCAAGGCGATATCCAGACCCATATTGCTCATCACTGTTGCCACCAACGTCTTTTTATGGAGCAGCTTGTGTTTCAGCATATCGGTAGCACATATCGCCATTATGTGGTCACCATCGACTTCATTACCGAACTCGTCGCAGACGATTACCCGATCGGCATCTCCGTCCAGAGCAATGCCGATATCAGCCCGATGCAACTTGACCGCTTCACTGATAATCTCGGGATGAAGTGATCCGCAACCAGCGTTGATATTGATGCCGTTCGGATTGACCCCCAACGATATAACTTCGGCACCCAACTCTTCAAATACAGCCGGAGCGACCTTGTATGCCGCACCGTTGGCACAATCCAGCACAATTTTCAAACCAGATAGATCCATCTCCTGGGGAAAGGTGTTCTTGAGAAAAACGATATAGCGGCCAGCCGCATCTTCAATGCGATACGCTTTACCAACTTCTGTCGCTGTCGGCCGTAAGGCATCAATTTTTTTTGATTCAATAAGTTTCTCTATTTTCAGTTCCAGTTCATCCGGCAGCTTAAAACCATCAGCCGAAAAAAACTTTATGCCGTTGTCCTGAAAAGCATTATGAGATGCGGAGATGACTACACCGGCATCAGCACGCATAGATGAAGTAATATTGGCAATGCCGGGAGTCGGTAATGGTCCTACTTGAAGGACATCAACTCCCATTGAGCATATTCCCGCTACCAAGGCATTTTCCAGCATGTAGCCGGAGAGACGGGTATCTTTTCCAATCACGATGCGGTGGCGGCGATTTCTTCCACCTTTGAAAATATAGGCAGCTGCCCGTCCCAGTTGCATCGCCATTTCAGTAGTCATGGGATACACATTGGCGACGCCACGGACGCCGTCAGTCCCGAATAGCTTTTTCATTATTGTATGCCTCCTGGCCCTAACAAGACCAAAATAGTTAAAGTGTTCATTCTGATACAGGTGCCACTCTCGGCGCGCGCCGCCCTTCAATCGCCTTGCGGGAAAGACGGCGAATCTCGGCCGGGTCGGCATCATAAGTGATCTTGCCTTCATGAACAATTGATATTTTTCCAGTCTCCTCGGACACAACCAGTACCAGAGCATCAGTCTGTTCGGAAATTCCAAGAGCAGCCCGATGCCTGGTACCAAAGCTCTTCGCTATGTCCGGATTCTGGGATAAAGGAAGAAAGCAGCCCGCTGAGGTAATCTTTTCCCTTTGTATGATAACTGCACCGTCATGAATCGGTGAATACGGAAGAAATATTGAAGTAAGCAGTTCGCTGGTTACTTTGGCATCAATTTCGGTGCCGATCTCAACCAGGCCGTCAAGCGACATCTGTCTTACTATAACGATCAGGGCACCTATTCTTCGTTCGGCCAACTCCTGAAGCCCTTTTGACAGCTCATCGACTGTCGTCGACAGATCGAGAGTGCCACTATCAGCAGACTTGTGGCGTTTCCAGAATGAGAAAAGAGCGCGCCGTATATCACTCTGAAAGATTACTGCCAGAATAATCGGCGCTGAGGAAAGCAACAGATGAAAAAAGGAGGTGGTTACGGCGAGACCGAGCGCATTAGAGCAGTACTCCGCCGCAATAAGAGCTGCCAAAATGGCAAGTATACGGTGGGCAGCCTCTTTTCTAAGGATCAGCGTACAACCGTAAACCAGGCCGGCAACAATAATCTTGTCGAGAAGGCCAGGCAGAGTGACGCTGTCGAAAACTGGAGCCATACTTCCTCTTTGAAATTGGCATTTAGCACCATTCAGTCATGCATAACGGCATGAGCCATATCGGCAACATCGCGCATTGCCCGGACATCATGCACCCGCAGGATTGATGCGCCATTGGACACGGAGAGAGCTACCACAGCAGCAGTGCCGAAGATGCGGTCATCCGTCTGTTCCCGTCCCAATACCTTGCCAATGAACGTTTTCCGGGATGGCCCGATCAAAACAGGCAGCCCAAAACCGGAAAATTCCGCTAATCGCCGCACAACCTCCAGATTGCTTGCGGCACCTTTGCCAAAACCTATACCAGGGTCAATTGCAATACAATGATCGGAAATTCCGGCTTCACGAGCTCGTAGAACTGAGGCATGCAAGCCGGAGGTTATCTCCGCCATCAGATCATGATACTTCGTATTCTGCTGCATTTTATCAGGTGTACCTCTGGTGTGCATCAACACGACACCTGCACCGCTCGCGGCCGCTAATCCTGCCATCTGCGAATCAAAATTGAATCCACTGATGTCATTGATAATTTCCGCCCCGGCTAAAAGCGCCCTGCCGGCGACTTTGCTTTTCCAGGTATCGACCGAGATGGCACATTTCAATGAGGTGGCAAGCCGTTCAATAACCGGGACAATCCGGCTTATTTCTTCTTCAGACGATACCGGAGCTGCCCCCGGACGGGTGCTCTCGCCACCGACATCTATGATATCAGCCCCTTCCGATTCCATCATCAGGGCCTTTTCAATCGCACGGTCAGGATCATTACAGCGGCCGCCATCAGAAAAAGAGTCGGGAGTAATATTCAGGATTCCCATGATCAATGGACGGTCAAGTGACAACGAGCGCCGGGACGTGCGCCACTCCGTCGGCACAGATGTGATCCGTGCCAGTAATACGTCCAGTTCTTCTGCCAGTTCAGGCAAACCAAACGGTTGTGTTTCAAGTTTCCGGCAGAGTCGGTGAATCTGTTTGGCGGTACCGATCAAAATGCAATCGGTACTATCAATACTGCAGGCGACTGTACCTCTGGCAACAGCTGCGTCTCCTCCCACAGACAACATTTCCTGCTTAAGGACATTTGCTTGACGACATTTAATCTGTGGCAGATGAATGCAGAGCGTCTGCATCTTAGGAACCATTTCAACGATTCCATGATTGTCTACTGCTATTCGCTGCAATTCATGGGCAGCACGCTTTGGAGTCGGCGCTACCAGTAATCGAGGTAAAAAAGTGCCCATAGGGCTATGCATTTACATCGGTATGTACTGGCTCGGTCGCCACCGGCTCGACCGGTTCCACCTGAGTTGGTGCCGCCTGAGTTGGCGCCGGACAAGTCAGTTTGCCGATGGTAATGATTTCTTAAACCTAGTTAGTTGACGCAGTTGGGTTGTCAATCGGGTAGGTAGAAATGTTATGG
>JAJXWO010000040.1 GCA_021781535.1 Deltaproteobacteria bacterium
ACGTACGTCAACAGGTCTCCCAGGGATGCCGCGAGGAAGATCGAAAGTCCGAAGGGGAGTCGTGCCGCCTTGGCGGTGCGGTAGATGGCGGCTGCAGCGAACGGTCCCACTACAGCCATGGAAAAAATGTTGGCCCCCAGAGTGGTGATCCCGCCATGGGCCAGCAAAATTGCCTGGAACAGCAGCACTACGGCACCGATCGGCGCCATTGCCGCCGGTCCGAAAAGGACCGCCCCCAGGCCGGTGCCGGTCGGGTGGGAACAGCTGCCGGTGACCGAAGGCATCTTCAGGGCCGAGAGGACAAAGGTGAAGGCGGCAGCAACTCCCAGCAGCATTCGCTGCTCAGGTTTCTCCTTGATTCGCTTGTTGATGGAGTGTAACCCGAAAACGACGAATGGGGCGGAAGCGATACTCCAGCCGATGGCATGTTTTACCGGTAAAAAGCCTTCCATGATGTGCATGGTGTATCTCCCGATTGTTTTGCAAAAAGCACAAAAAAAGTCCGCAGCTGCCGAAACAGTATGCGGACTTTTCGTATTCAAAGTCACATTACTAACGTGTTCCACCTTCCCGGTCCCCCGGGAGATTGCTGATGGTAAGGATCAATGGCAGGTCTTCTGGCTCGCGATTCATCCTCCGGGCGTCTTCCCGGTCTTGCGACCAGTGACGTAAATGCCCTTCGTCCTCGCTTACAGCGGCGGGTCCGCGGGGGAATGGCTCCATTAGAGCGTCACCCCTCTTCCCTATCAAGCCCTTGCGGGCACCATGATCCGTTATTCAATTTTTAATAGTCTGGCAAAATTGGCATGCTTGGTGGGCACAGTTGGGATCGAACCAACGACCTGCCGATTAAGAGTCGGCTGCTCTACCAGCTAAGCTATGTGCCCATTTCAAAAAAAAACATCATATTTACAAGCGCCTGACTGTATATAACTGTCAGTCCATTTCGTCAAGGATTTGCTGTTCTCATACTCTAAATAGGCGCCGTCTGTGCTCGCCGTCGTACCAAGAAACCGATCAGCAGTGAGAGTAGCAGTGTCAACATACCGCCAACCAGTCCGGAAATGCTGGTGCCTAGTTTGTCGCCTGCAACCTTTTTTAGTCCCGTTTTTTGCTCCTGACTTGCGGCACGTGGAGCGGGTGTTTCGGCTGGCTTTGCTTCCGGATCTTTTTTGAAAGAGTAATCCGGCAGGAATGCCAGTTTTTTCTGGATTGTGGCCAGCGTGCTGTGCAATCCCTGCTCAGGGCTCTTCAGCTCCTCTTTGCCCGTTACTTTGCGTATTGACCATTCCAGGCCGTCTGGCTGTGCAGAGGCAAACCAGGAAACAACTCCGCCCGTCAGCAGGGCCACCGCCAGGAAGCCGAGTATACTATTTCGAAGCGGATAAACGCCAATAGGGGGGGACTCCATTGCACTTAGCATGATCTCCGGCTTAGCCTTATACACAAAAGAGATAACCGTCGCGGTCACCAGCCCCTCAACGACTCCGATTGCCAGATGAATCGGTTGCATGATGGCGAGAAATGTTGAAAACGGGAGCGCGGAAATGCCGGACAATACGGTTTCGACAACGACTCCAAAGGCTCCCATCTGTAAACCGATGACAGCGGCAGCCATAGATGCCACCGATATTTTTCTCGGTGAAGGGGAACCCCCGATAATTTTTTTGTAAATAAAGGGGTAGGCGATGAAGGCCGGGAAAAAGCCGAGGTTGAAGATATTGCAGCCAAGCGCCAGTAACCCGCCGTCGGCAAAAAAGAACGCCTGTACCACCAGCACCGAGGCGATCGTCAGGAAGGCGGCATACGGGCCGAGTAGGATGGAGAGCATCAGTCCCCCGCCGAGATGTCCGCTTGAGCCGGTGACCGGAATGGTAAAATTGATCATCTGGGCCGCAAAGATAAATGCGCCCAGAACTCCCATCAGCGGTATCTTGCGATCATCCATCTCAGCACGGATTTTTTTGGAGCAATACGCGATGGTGGCGGCTGAAACGGTCCACATTGTTCCGCCGACTGCGGGTGATAGTAATGCGTCTGCCATATGCATGCTGAATTCCGATCCGGTTGAGTGCACATCTTTTTTAAATTAGTAGCACGCTTGAAATATACCAATTGTATTTCAAGCGTCAAGCGCTAAAATAAATAATTCGTGCTACTGTCGTGACCTGTCGTCGCCATGCGTCTCTAGACGCTAGCCCGTTCGCCCGGTTACTTTTATAGTAATATATGTCATTGTCAGCAATTGTGATGGAGCAAGGCAACCCAAGACGCTGCCTGGGGAGGAGAACAGGGATGTTAGAGCATGCCGCCTCGATAATCGGAACAGCAGAAACCTTTGTCCTCACCGCCGGTGCTGGTATGGGGGTGGACTCCGGCCTCCCGGATTTTCGCGGTGATCACGGTTTCTGGAGGGCATATCCTGCGTATGCACGCCGGGGACTCTCTTTTGTCGACTGCGCCAACCCGCGGCATTTTGCCCATGACCCATCCTTTGCCTGGGGTTTCTACGGACACCGCACCAGTCTGTACCGGGATACGCCTCCCCATGAAGGTTTCCATATTATCAGGAAGTGGATTGAGCGGAACAGCGCCGCTTACTTTGTGGTCACCTCCAATGTCGACGGCCAGTTCCAGAAAGCCGGCTATGCTGACGACCGGATTATGGAGGTGCATGGCTCGATTCACTGGCTTCAGTGTCAGCAGCCATGCAGCAACACAATCTGGAGTAACGATGAGGTTATACGGATTGATGAGAGCACCATGCGTGCCAGAGCCCCTCTCCCCCGCTGCCCCGACTGCGGCGAGGTCAGTCGCCCCAATATTCTCATGTTCGGTGACTGCTCATGGCTGCCTGATCGGACCCGCATTCAGGGACATGCTTTTGACCGGTTTATGGCAAAAAATGCGGATCGGCGCATTGTCGTGATAGAAATAGGGGCGGGAAGTGCGATTCCGACTATCCGGGCAACTTCGGAGCGTATCGGATGGGGCTACAAACATGCTACGGTTATTCGCATAAACCCCCGTGAGCCGGAGATAACATCGCCCCATATATCGGTGCCATACGGTGCGCTGGAGGGGGTGCGGCAGATTGATGCTTTGTTGTAGTTAGTGCAATGGTGACGCAGAAGCATTCATATAAGTGTACATACCAATAGAGCCCGGCGGAAACCGGGCTCTATTGGTGTTCCCCTATAATAACTGCCGGTTTAGATGAGGCCGTGGGCAACCATTGCATTGGCTACCTTGATGAAGCCGCAGATATTGGCGCCAAGGACATAATTGCCCGGCGCGCCATACTCTTCTGCTGTTTCGAAACAGTTGCGGTGGATGTTGATCATGATATCTTCCAATTTTTTCTCGGTGTACTCGAAGCTCCAGGAATCGCGCCCGGCATTCTGCTGCATTTCGAGAGCCGAAGTGGCAACACCGCCGGCATTGGCAGCCTTGCCAGGTCCGTAGGCGATTTTTGCATCCAGGAATATCTTGATCCCTTCCGGAGTGGTGGGCATGTTGGCGCCTTCGCCGACCGCAGTGCACCCCTTTTTGATAAGTTGCGCGGCATCTTTGCCGTTGATCTCGTTCTGGGTGGCCGATGGCATGGCTACCTGGCACGGAATGTCCCAGATGTTTCCGTTCGCTATGTACTTTGCGTCCTTATGTTTTGCAACATAATCGGAGATGCGGCGACGCTCGACTTCCTTGAGTTGCTTGATCAGGTCAGGTCGAGACCTTTCTCATGATAGATCACGCCGTTGGAGTCGGAGCAGGCAACACATTTACCGCCCAGCTGGTGGATCTTCTCGATGGTGTAGATGGCCACATTGCCGGAACCCGAAACAAGGCAGGTCTTGCCTGCAAAGGAGTCCTTGCGGGCCTTCAGCATTTCGTTGACAAAATAGGTCGCGCCATAACCGGTGGCCTCGGTGCGTACCAGCGAACCGCCCCAAGTGAGCCCTTTGCCGGTCAGTACGCCCGGCTCATACCGATTGGTGATGCGCTTGTACTGGCCGAACATGTAGCCGATTTCGCGGCCGCCCACGCCGATGTCACCGGCCGGGACATCTGTATGCTCACCCAGGTGACGATACAGCTCGGTCATGAAGCTCTGGCAGAAACGCATGACTTCGTCATCGGACTTGCCTTTCGGATCGAAGTCGGAGCCACCTTTGCCGCCACCGATCGGCAGGCCGGTCAATGAGTTCTTGAATATCTGCTCGAAGCCGAGGAACTTGACGATGCCGAGGTACACGGAAGGGTGAAACCGGAGGCCACCTTTGTATGGCCCGAGTGAACTATTGAACTCAACCCGGAAGCCGCGGTTGATATGAACAACGCCTTTGTCATCTTGCCAGGGGACCCGGAATATGATCTGGCGTTCCGGTTCACAGATGCGCTCGATGATCTTGCGCTCGAGGTACTCCGGATGCTTGACGACAACCGGTCCAAGGCATTCCAGAACTTCTAGGACCGCCTGGTGAAACTCGGTCTCGCCTGGGTTGCGTTTCAGAACTTCCTGATACATTCCTTCGATTTTTTCGTCGACCTTTGGCATTGTGCCTCCCTGATGATCACATGATTAAATATTGGGCACTGGTAGCACAAAAAAGAAGCATTTGCAAATTAAATAGGCATATTTGGTTTGTGCTCGGAGTTGCCGCCACAGGTGTCTGAATAAAAGGAAGAGTGACAGCAGGTAAAAAGGGGTAGAGAGAAGAGGGGATAATCAAACTGCAGGTGAAATTGATGTTTACTAATTACATCCGTGGTGGGAGTTGATGTGGGTCGCCGTCTCCCGCTCCAGCAGACAAGCGGTGCGCAGGTCGGTATCTTCGGCGGCGTTGATGAGACGCTTTGCAGCGGAGAGAGCGGTCAGCGGATGGCTGGCGATCCGTTCCGCAAAAACGGAGACATTCTGCCAGAATTCTTTTTCGTTATGAACCATATCAACCAATCCCATCTGAAGCGCCTCTGTGGCGCTGTAAATGTCAGAAGTCATGAAAATTTCACGGGCATAATTTTTGCCGACAATGCGGGGCAGCTTGTGGGTGCCGCAGAAGCCGGTGATGATGCCGAGCTTTGCCCCGGAATGGCCGATTCGCAATCCTTCAACGGCAATACGGATATCGCATGACATGGCAAGATCACACCCGCCACCCATAGTGATGCCATTCAGGGCGGCAATGACCGGTTTGGAACAGGATTCAATCTGATCAAACAACGATTGGCCAAGCTCAGCAAAATGAAAGGCATCATTTGGAGAGAAATGCACCATCTGGCCGATGTCCGCCCCAACAGCAAACGATTCCCCCGGATAGCCGCTGAGAACAATGACATTTGCCGACTCATCCTCTTCAAGCTGAATAAAAGCGCGTTTCAGTTCCCTGATGGTAGTGATTGAGAGTTTGTTGAAGCGTGAACCGGCGTCGAGCAGAATGTACGCGACCCGGTTCACAACCTCTATGCGGAGCTTTCTGTAGGGCATCAGGCCCGGGGATGGACGTTGTTCTTGATCCAGGCGACGATGTCTTCCGTGGAAGTGCCAGGGGTGAAAACTTCGCAGATGCCGGCCGCTTTCAATCCGGGGATATCGTCTTCAGGGATGACGCCTCCTCCGAAAACCATGATATCGTCGACTCCTTTTTCCTTGAAGAGCTGGGTAACCCGTGGGAGCAGAGTGTTGTGGGCGCCGGACAGGATCGACAAACCGACACAGTCAACGTCTTCCTGGATCGCGGCCGAGACGATCTGCTCGGGAGTCTGGTGCAGGCCGGTGTAAATGACCTCAAAACCGGCGTCCCGCAAGGCGCGGGCGATGATTTTGGCACCACGATCGTGCCCATCCAGTCCTGGTTTTCCGACGAGTACACGTAATGTTCTTTCAGCCATTGTAACTTACCCCCGGTATTAAAATTAGTGGATAAAACGGTTTCTCTTTAATTGAAAAGCCAACATGGCTCAGTGCGGATTCGGCCTCTACATCTCAATCCCGGTGCGTGCCGCAATTCCCGTTTTGTAGTAATGCTTGATTTCCCGCATCTCGGTCACCAGGTCGGCTGCCTCAATCACACGCTCATGCGCGTTGCGCCCGGTCAGAACAAGTTCTGTCTTTTCGGGTTTGCGACTGATCATCTCCAGTACCTGTTCGACGTCAATCAGGCCGAAGCCGACAGCTCCGTTTATTTCATCGCAGATAAAGAGGTCAAACTCGCCGGAAGTTAATAGCTCCAGCGCTTGCACGAGCGCCTCCTGTGCGGTACGCCGGTCATCCGTGATGTCTTTGGTGTTGACCCATCCCGGCCTGCCGGTCTGGATGATTGTCAGCAGGGGGGCAAGTTTTTCGGCAGCCAGGTGTTCACCGTAGCGCCCCCCTCCTTTTATGAACTGGAATATGCAGACTTTGAGGCCACGTCCGACTGCGCGCAGTGCCAGTCCAAGCGCGGCGGTTGTTTTTCCTTTGCCGTTGCCGGTATAGACCTGAACGCACCCCTGTTCCAAAGTCATGGCTATTCTCCCTTGAACTGCGGCTGGCGCTTTTCAAGAAAGGCCTGCATCCCTTCGCGCTGATCGAAACTGGAAAAGCAGAGGGCAAACGCATCACGTTCCAGCATACACGCGGTCTGCAGATCGATATCATAGCCGGCGTTGACGACCTCACCGCCGATGCGGATGGCGTTTGGGCTGCGGGTACAGATATGTGTGATCAGTTCCTCGGCCTGGGCCAGAGTCTGGCCGTGAGGGTAGAGACGGTTAATCAATCCGATCCTGTGGGCTTCTTCGGCATCAATCAGATCCCCGCTGTAAATCAGCTCTTTTGCTTTTGATTTGCCTACCAGTCGGGCAAGACGCTGGCTACCGCCGCAGCAGGGAATCAACCCCGCGGCAATGCCCGGAAAACCAAAACGTGCCGTCCGAGATGCCACAATAAAATCACACGCCAGGGCGACCTCCAGCCCTAGCCCCGAACATTCCCCGTCGATTGCCACGATGCAAGGCTTGCCAATTTTTTCGATGCTGAACATGACCTGCTGCCCAAAGCTGGACAGCAGTGCTGCATTGTGAACAGACAGGCTGTTTTCAACCGGACAGCGGCAGAATCCGTCTTCAGAACCTGTCAGCAGCAGTCCCTTGATGTCATTTTTGCCGGCCAGAGCTGACGTCTGATGGTGAAGCGCATCCAGCAATTCCCTGGTAGAAACGGCCTTGTTGCCAGGAATTGTCAGAACGGCTATGCCGTTTACCGTGGGTTGGATCGTGCAAAGTCTCTCGGGCACTGCGTTGTTCCTGTTTACGGGTGGAATGGATTTTGCGCCGCGACTATAGCAACTCAACCGTATACGGTCAAGAAAAGGTTTGGCAAATTTTATCGATAGTAAAACTGTTGCTGATTGCAAATATGACGGTATACTGCGTTGTCACAACGTATCTGCCAGAGGAGAACTGACCATGCATCTGCCCACACTTGTCCGTCGCAGCGCCCATGCTTCCCGAATCGCTGCAGAAGAAAACGCCAGTTGGCTCCAGCAACATATGAGCCCGTATTTTTTTCAGGTTATGACCGACGAAGAGGAGGCGCTGGCGCTGTTGGCCAGGGAGATGGGGCGCTTACGACATAACCGGCATCTGGTCCTTATCGATCAGGACAAGAGGCTGGTGATTGCCTGTGTCAATCGTCCCGGCTCACTCTATGGGACACTGAGCCGGGTAGGGGAGCGCGAGATCTCGTATGCCATGTTTTCCCACTCCAATGCCGACATGCCAGGCCTTGATGCGGAACTCGAAATCCAGCGATTCGAGTTTGACCGTCGCAAGAACCATGAAATTGACCTGTCGCGGCAGGTTGATATCCCGGCAGCGCTGGTGAGAAAGGTACGGGCCGAACTGCGCAGCTCATTCCCCGGCTTTGACCAGAAAAAACTCGATAGATTGCTGAAAATTCTCTGGCTCAACAATCAGGATTACATCCGGATGTCTCCCCCTACGCGGATTGCCTATCTTGTCTGGCTGTTTGATAGCGGTAACAGCTCGGGGGGACTGTTTCTTGATATCACCCAGGTAGAACACGAAGGTCGAAACGAGACCCGGGTGCTGCTTGCAGTCGGTAACCCTCCACAAGGTGAGTTTCTGTTGCAGCTGCTGGAAGTCTTTAACCGTTTGGGCATCGGCATTCGCAGAGCCTATTGCCAGACCATATCCAATGGAATTCACCCCTATTTTCTGGGATCATTTCTTGTTATCAGCCGCCAGGGTGAAAATATTTCTCCTGAAAGCAGGTTGGCTGCCCGCCTGAAACGGGAACTCTGTACGACACAGATCCTCTCCACGTCTTCGCCTGCCTATCGCCACTATGTTATCGAAGGGCTTCTCTCCGGTGAGGATGCCGCTCTTGTTAATGCGTACATCGCGTTCTGCCATACCAGTCTGGCTCACGGCCAGCCGGAACGTTTCGGGTTGGATGATGTTCAGAGTGCGTTTTATGGCCATCCTGAAATGGCACAGCTTTTGATCCGTTTGTTCCGCTTGCGCTTTGACCCCGACCTGGAGGGGCGGGAACGTCTTTATGCGGCCTCACTGGCTGACGTGCAGGATGCCGTGGAAGGCTACAACACCGGACATCGCTGGTTGGATGATATCCGGCGCTCTGTCTATCGCTGTTGCCTGCTGCTGGTAACCCACACCCTCAAGACCAACTTTTTCGTGGTCGAGAAGCAGGCGCTGGCATTCCGGCTTGACCCAGGATATCTCCGTCTGCTTGGCCGTGAATTCACCGCAGACCTTCCGGAAACACTTCCTTTCCGCGTAACCTTTTTCTTCAGCCGTTTCGGGACCGGGTACCATGTCGGATTCTCCGATATTGCCCGCGGCGGCTGGCGTACTGTCATCGCTCGCAGCGCTGATGATTACATTACCTCGGCCAACACCATATTTCGTGAAGTCTATGTTCTGGCAAATACCCAGCATTTAAAGAACAAGGATATATACGAAGGCGGCTCCAAGCTGGCGGTTGTTCTGGATGCTTCAGATATGGAGCAAGCGGGAAGCGAGGATGAGAACTTCAGGCTCTACAAACTCCAATACGGCATTGCCAATGCGTTTCTGGATATTTTTATCACCGAAAACGGGAGAGCCAGGGACCGGCGGATCGTTGACTATTATGGAGATGATGAGCCGATCGAGATTGGTCCGGACGAGAATATGCACGACGGCATGATTGAAGCGATTGCCGCCCTGTCCAAAAAACGTGGATATATTCTCGGCGTTGGCATCATGTCCAGCAAGCGTTTCGGTATCAACCACAAGGAATATGGCGTTACCTCTACCGGGGTAGTGACCTTTGCCGAAATAACCATGGCTGAAGTGGCGGGTATAAACATGCGTTGCGACCCGTTTTCACTCAAGATGACCGGTGGGCCGAATGGCGATGTTGCGGGAAATGCACTGCGTATTATGCTGGAACGTTGTCCCGGAGTGCAGGTCCGTCTGATTCTTGACGGTACGGCAGCTCTGTATGATCCGAACGGAATTAACCATGACGAATTGCGTCGTATCGTGCTTATGCACGATCTGGATGCTTTTAACCCTGATTTTCTGGGTGAGGGTGCTTTTATCGTCTACCGGACCGGACGGCGCGTGGAGGGGCTGAAGGAATCGCACCGCAAAGCAGTGCGCACCGCCACAGGAATTGATGAGGAGTGGCTTGATATCGATGATTTTAATCGGCTCTACAGCAGTCTGGTTTTTACGGTCAAAGCCGATCTTTTCATCCCGGCCGGCGGTCGGCCAGAGACGATAGACGGTCAGAACTGGCGGTCATTTCTGGATGAAAATGGCGTGCCGTCATCCGGGGTGATCATTGAGGGCGCCAATTCCTACCTTACGCCTGACGCACGGATTCAACTGCAAAAAAGCGGCGTGGTTCTGATGCGTGATGCTTCCGCAAACAAATGTGGCGTAATTTCATCATCCTATGAGATTATTGCCAATCTGTTGCTTACAGAACGAGAATTTATGGAGCAGAAGGAACAGTATGTCGGTGATGTTCTAGCCATCCTGGAAAAACGGGCCGCCGACGAGGCTCGTCTGATCCTGGTGCGGCAAAAGGAATCGTGCGGAACTCTCCTCTATAGTGAGATATCCGAGATAATAAGCCGGAATATCAACAGTTTCTACTCGAGGCTGTTTGAGTTTTTTTCGGCGCGTCCGGAACTTTGTCTGCAGGCGCCCTTTCGCCAAGCGATACTGAGCCACCTGCCACGTATGATGCGGGAATCAGCCGCGTATCGGAGCCGCATCAGGAAACTGCCGCAAAAATACCTCTGCGCGATTCTAGCGGCAGAAATCGGTTCATCGCTGGTTTATAGTGGCAGCCGTGATGCCGATTTTGAGGATATGATCCGCCGGCATTTGGCGCGAGTGCTGTGACGGGTTTCAGGAACCTATTGCCCTGGGGCGGGGGAGCTCTCATTAAAAACATGCCTTTAAAAGTGATGATCCCTGTGATATATACGGGATACTATGGATGAGTGGAAACAAGCTGTGAACAGTAACAGGAACGGTGTGACAGCTATCCTGTTGATTTGCCGTGAAGGGAGAAGTCGCCAGGTGTATCAGGCGGAACTTGATTTTCCCGGGGTGTTGCTGGTTTGTGTCCAGACGCTGATGCAGTTTTTTCGCCGTGAAGTGTACTGCCCGCTAAACGGAATTTTGGTTGACATGCCCACGTATATACGCAGTTCGGAAGAGGAAAAGCGCTTGCTGACTGATCTGGTTGGGCTCTTCCCCGCCCTGCGTCTCCGGTGCCACGAGCCTACCGGCGAAATACGAACCCTCCCTTTTGGTGCCGGTTGCCCTGGAAATATCGGACCGGCAATTTTTGTGCAGGAATATTGTACACATTTTGTCCAGCGCAGGATACGGAGCTGCGAGCGATCGCCGTTGCATATCCCGGCACTGTTGAATGCGTCAATTCCAGTGGAGCAGGCTTCCGCTGAAAAAACCGTGACTGCAAATATATCCCGAGGTGGCTGCTTTATCATCAGTTACGAACCATGGATAGTTGGTGACCGGGGTTGGCTTGTCCTTTTGGCTTTGAAGGATAAATCGCCTATTCCGGTGGAGGTCTGCTGGGTTCAATTGTGGGGTAAATCCAATTCTCTGCCAGGGATGGGAGTCAGATTTGTTGAGCTCACCGGAGCGCAGAAAAACGAATTGAGTCATCTGGGTGGACAAAGTTTCTTGCCGGAAGGTACATGATTGCCGGAAAACTGGTTTTTGACTGATGCTCTTTCGGAATAGTTTATCGCTGGAGCGGGACTCTGTTCGGTGCGGTGTTCTTGAACCTTTTGGGGGGATGTGTGGGGAAGGTTGCCATAGAAAATATTGAAACCGGGATGGTTCTGGCGAGTGATGTTCATGACCGAACGGGGCGCATGCTTCTGGGGGCCGGAGCGGAATTGACTCAAAAACATCTGGTCATTTTTCGTACCTGGGGGGTGTTTGAAGCCGACATTGTCGGCCAGGGCAGTGATGATATTGCGGACCAGATACCGGCAGATGTCGATCCGCACGAGTTGGCGGCCGTTGAACAGGCGTTGATCCCTCTCTTCTTGCATACGAATCGGAGCCATCCTGTTATTGCCGAACTGATCCGGCTTGCGGCACTAAGGAAGGTCCAGCATGGCACTGTCTGATTACCCGCTCACTACAATTGACCGTATTGTGGAAGAAACCAGTACGGTCTACTCTCTTCCTTTGTTCTACGAACGACTGAATGAGACGATCAACCATCCCCGCAGTTCCATAGATGATATATCCAAGATTATTACTGAGGATCAGGGGCTCACAGCCCGGTTGCTACGGCTGGCTAACAGTCCCATGTTTGGCTGTTATGCAAAGGTAGACTCAATTACAAAGGCGGTCACCATTATTGGGACCCAGCAGTTGCGTGATCTGGCTCTGGCAGCTTCGGTCATGGGAGTGTTCAAAGGGATTCCGGAGGACCTGCTGAATATGACCTCCTTCTGGCGCCACTGTATCGCCTGCGGCATTATTGCCCGCAGCCTGGCGGTGTATCGGCGCGAGTCGAATGTGGAACGCCTTTTTGTCTCCGGCATGCTTCACGATGTAGGGCAGGTTGTACTGGCGGCAGCTCGCCCTGATGTGAGTCGTGAGCTCCTGGAGATCCATCGGGATACCGGTAAGCTCTATCTGGACCTTGAGCGGGAGCGGCTTGGGTTTGATCATGCCGAGTTGGGTGGCGCACTGTTGAAGAAATGGAAGATACCGGCAAGTATCGGCGAACCGGTTGCGTATCATCACAAGCCTGGATCTGCCGAGCAGTTCCGCCTTGAGACAGCTCTGATCCATCTTGCGGATATTATCTGTCAGGCCATGGAGTTTGGGCAGGGAGCAGAGTGGGGGGTGCCGCCGCTTGATGAGCCGGCCTGGGAGAGACTGGGGCTCTCGACTCACATGCTGGGAGCTGTTTTGAAACAGTCGGAGTCACAGATAGCCGAGACATTTGATATTCTGTCGGGAGGGACAAATGACTGACCCGAACATATCCAGTTCCCAGGAGTTTCTCCAGGAACGGGTCAGCTATCTTGAAGAGTCCAACCAGCGTTTCATGTCGATTTTGGAAATGCTTGCCTCCAGCAGTGAGTTTCAGGGCGACCTCAGCCGTGCCAAAGATGGAGAAGGGATTTACAAAGCAACAGCCAGCCAGCTGATGCGGCTTTTTTCTTTTCAATCCATGGGGTTTCTGGATAGCCAGCCTGATGGCAGTTTTGAACTGCTGGTAGCTGACCCTGCTGAGGCGTATGACACTCTGCAAACCTTGATTGACGCCCGCGTGATGGACGGTACTTTTGCGTGGGCGCTTAACCGTAACCAGGCGGTCCTTGTCCCGACAGAGCGGGGAGAAACTCTTCTGTTGCAGGTTGTTGCCACCCAGTCGCGTATCCGGGGGATGTTTGCCGGCACGCTTTCGGGCAGTTCGGTTGCTTTGGATGCTGCTTCGTTGAATGCTCTTTCGATTGTACTGTATACATGTGCGTATGCCCTGGAAAGTACTATTTTGTACGCTATGCTGCGTGATCACACCCAGAATCTGGAAGAACGGGTGCAGATGAGGACCCGTGACCTGGAAGAAGCTCGGCGGCAGGCAGAGGCGGCCAGTCTGGCTAAAAGCGATTTTCTCGCCAATATGAGTCATGAGATCCGCACCCCCATGAACGGGGTGATGGGAATGACGGATCTCATGTTGCAAGGTGGCTTGACTCCGGAGAAAGAAAAACTGTATCTGCAAGCCATCAAGGATTCTGCCGACAGCCTGCTGATGATTATCAATGATATCCTGGACTTTTCCAAAATCGAAGCAGGTAAATTTACATTGGAAGAAACCCCATTCAGCCTTCGAAGTGCTGTGGAGCGCTGCTTGAATGGGCTTCTGGTAAGGGCTGAAGAAAAGGGACTCAAAGTAAGACACAGTATTGGCGCATCAGTTCCTGTCTGCCTTGTGGGAGATCAGGGACGATTGCGCCAGATATTGACCAATCTGGTGGGGAATGCTATTAAATTCTGCCACCAGGGAGAGATCTCTGTCGAAGTTGATCTGGCCTCAGTGGAGATGGCTGATGTTGTTCTGCATGTTCGTGTGACCGATACGGGCATAGGCATTACGGAAGAGGCCTGCCAGCGAATTTTTAACCAGTTTGAACAGGCTGACAGTTCCACCACAAGAAAATACGGTGGAACCGGGCTTGGTCTCGCCATCAGCAGGAAACTGGTAGTGTTGATGGGGGGGGAAATCTGGGTAGAGAGCCGTCTGGGAGTTGGGAGCTGTTTTCATTTTACTGTCCGTTTCACGTTGGGAAATGAACAACTATTAGCGACGGAAAAGAGTGAAACTTCTGCCGCAAGCCGACTCCGGAATGCACCGCTGGGTATTCTTCTTGCCGATGATGTTGAAATCAACCGTGCCTTGGTGCAGGCAATTCTAGAACCTCACGGGCACCAGATTACATGTGTCGAGGATGGACGGAAGGCACGTGAGGTTTTTGAATCCAAACAGTTCGATCTGGTGCTGATGGACGTCCAGATGCCGGAAATGGATGGGCTGCAGGCTACCCGCGCAATCAGGGAATACGAGCGAACCATCGGTCGGAATGTGCCTGTACCGATCGTGGCTATGACGGCCTTTGCCGGGAGCGAGGATCGGCAGGTCTGTCTTGATGCCGGGATGAACGAGTATCTGACTAAACCGATCAAGCCTGCCCACCTGTTGCAACTGTTACATAAATTTTGTGACCGTCCGATAGAAACCGTTACAGTGACGACGACAGATATTCAGGAAACAACAATGTCAAAAAGGTCTCCGGGCGGTCATGACGGAACGCTCGCCGTCTTTGCTCAGAATGAACTGTTGGAACGGCTTGGTGGTCGGACCGAAATGCTTCCCCGCTTTATAGGACTTTTTTGCAAGGGGGTTTCCCCGCAGATAGAGGGATTGGTCACGGCGCTGGCAGCGGAGGATTCAGACGGTGTCAGGCGGCATGCTCATGCGATTAAGGGGTCGGCGGGAAATATTGCAGCTCTGCGGATGCAAGAGACGGCTGCGCTGATTGAAAAAACGGCCAAAGAGGGTGATTTGACAGCCGCGCCGCAGCGTCTTGTCGCGTTGCAACAGGAATTTCAGGAATTTACTGAGGTTGTGGGCGCGCTGGGGTTTGTAGCTGAAGTCAAATAAATGCCCATGCGGGAGGAATATGATGCGCTGTCTGGTTGTGGATGATGATGAACTGGGTCGAGAACTGATAGTCCAATATCTGGAAGGGGTTGTTGATTGTGAAACGGCGGAAAATGGTGTGAGGGCCGTTGAGATGTTCCGCGATGCTTTCGAAGGTGGTGCCCCTTACGGACTGATAATTCTGGATATTGTGATGCCGGAGATGGACGGTCATGCTGCTGCAAAAGAGATTCGTCTGATTGAGAAGGGGGGGGGGGTCTCGATAAGTGACGGAGTTCCTATTCTGGTGCTTTCATCATTGAATACTCCTCATGACGTAATTCAGGCCTATGTCTCAGCCAAGTCGGCGGCACATTTGGTGAAACCTGTGCACCCTGAAAAACTGCTCGGAACGTTATGCAAACTGGGAATATGCAAGCAGTCTTGATGACGTTGAAAGATGTAAACGGTATGTAAGTACCCGATCCGGAATAAATTTTATTTTGGTATTACCCGTCGTTGTGTTAGTACATAATCTAGTCTCATAAAAACTACTCAAAAGGTCGTGTATGGCCGAAAAACAGTTCGTAAAGGGAGCAGAGACGGGCAGTCGCTTTGAAGTCAAGCGTCACGGATATACTCTTGCGTTTGAAATCAGTCCGGACGGATTGGAGTGCTACTGCATCTACGAACCGACAACTATCGGAGGAACGCCACTTACGAATACCGAGCTGCAAGGGCATTTGGCACAGTTCAAGATTTCGGAAGGGATTATTTCGGAATCGGTATCCACGCTGCTCAATTCCGCAGCGAGTGCAAAGTCTGTGAGTCGTCTGTTACTGGCCCGGGGGATTCAAATGACTCCCGGTGAAGACGGGCACATTGTCATGGGAGTTGCCGATGATCTGGCAAAAGAGGAAACTGATGAAGATGATGCTGGAACCGTGGATTTTCGTCGGGTGCAATCGTTTCTGAATGTTGATGCGGGCGAACTGGTTGCGACGATCAAGCCTCCCGGCTTTGGACAGCCCGGTAGAACAGTTACCGGAAAATTAATCTCGCCGCTGCCGGGCTCTCCGGCCAAACTTGAAATCGGACAGAATGTCCGGTTGAGCGACGATGGCGTGACTCTTTTTGCTGAGGCTACCGGGCGCGTGTGTGTGCGGGAAAACATAATTTCTGTCGAGGATATTTATGAAATCGACGGTAATGTCGATTTTAAGGTCGGCAACGTTGCTTTCAAGGGGTATGTTGAAGTTAAGGGGGATGTCCTGGACGGTTTTTTTGTCAGGGCAACCAAAGGGATTAAAATACTTGGAAATATCGGTGTTTGCACGATTGAGTCGGAAGGCGATATCTCCTTTTGCGGCATGAATGGGCAAGGGACGGGGAAAATAGTATGTGGCGGTTCTATATCCGCCAACTTCATTTCCGACGCTGTGATAGAGTGTGCCGGCAGTATTACCGCAGAAGTCGAGATTCGGAGTTCTCAGATCAAGTGCCTTGGTGTGATATCTGTCAATAAGGGGGGGCTGACCGGAGGTGAGTACTTTTCACTGGCAGGCATCGAGTGTGCGAACCTGGGAAGCAGAACCGCACTTCGAACTCGCGTGGTTGCCGGAGTTCACTATGGCGACCTTGAGGAGCTCAACTCATTGTTTAACGAATTGAAACAAGTGGTGGCAGAGTTCACTGCTGCACCAAAAGGAAGCGTTGATATGAAGGAGTTTGCAAAAAAACGCGCCGCAATCACAGAGCGGACCCAGAATGTTCGCTCAAGAGTCTATGAACAGTGCAATCCGAAGATAAACGTAAAAAATATACTTTATGAAGGCGTTAATATAACCGTTGGAATAATAAGCGATAATATTCTTGAAGAACGTAAGGGCCCGATAAGCGTTATAGAGAATACCATTGATGGCGGTTTTCGCTTTCTTGGAATGACCCCACTCTCTTTCACGGCCCAGATGATTGAACAGTCTTTTATACAGCAGCATCAGATTGAACAGCAAAAAAACCGGTCAAGTTTACAGGAAGGTGGCGCATGAAAGCCTTGATTGTTGATGACGTGGAGATGAACCGTGAATTGCTTGCCATTTTTCTCGAAGGGCGAGCCGCTTCTGTTTTTGCCGAAAGTGGCGAAGAGGCTCTGCAGCTGGTTGAAGATGCTCTTGGGGCTGATGCCTACTTTGATCTGATCTGTATGGACATTTCAATGCCCGGTATGGATGGGCATGAAGCCCTCAAAAAAATAAGAGAAGTGGAGGCTGCGTCGGGAAGTGCACGGGCGACCGTTTTTATGGTGACTGGCAGCAGCTCGCCTGACGATATGTTCGATGCTCTGATTAATGGTGGCTGCGATGATTATCTCACGAAACCACTGATGCAGCAGAGTTTTAACGAGCTTCTTGCCAAGCATGGGCTGTATTGATTCCAGTAAGCTACCGTCCCCGTTATAGGGCAGCGAATTTTATTTTGATTCCACCAGGTCGCTGTGCTAAGAATAAAAACAGGGTACATATTATTTTGATGCTTCGATAAAAGGAGTCCGACATGTCAACCAATAATGATAACGCAGCAGCTGCTGTGCTCGCCTTTTTTTCCGGTGCTGTAATCGGTGCCACTGCCGCTCTGCTGCTAACCCCGTCTCCTGGTCGTGAAATGCGTGGGAAGCTTACGGGGCTCGGAGAAACCGCTGCCGATCGGGTGAAACGGCTTGCACGGGAAGCAAAATTCCGGGTTGCCACCAAAACCAGGGGTGCTGGTTATGAATATGACGGTGGGGATGCCTGGATATAGCCGGGGTTGCTCGAGATGGAGCTTAAATACGGCTCAACAACAATTGCTTTTGAACTCCCGCCGGAGCGTCTGGTGGGAGTTATCGCTCCTTCCAGCGTTTCCGTAGATAAATCCCCTGCTGCTATAATTGAAGATGCGCTGGATAGCTGTAGTTACTTCCTGTCTTCTTTCAGTCCGGGTGAAAAGGTTGTCATAGTCACCTCTGATATCACCCGCTACACCGGTAGCGAGATCTATCTCCCGCTGCTGCTTGAGCGTCTGAACCGCCAGGGGATTGCAGATGATGATGTTGAAATTCTGATTGCGCTAGGCATTCACCGCAAGCAGAGTGAGCATGAACATGGCAGGATTCTTGGCGCGTTGTACGGCCGTATTCATGTCTCAGATCATGAATGCGACGATTATGATGCGTTGACCTGTATCGGCTCTACCTCAAACGGTATTAAAGTCAGCCTCAACCGCACGGCGGTGGAGGCTGACCACTTGATTCTGACCGGTACGATTGGTTTTCACTACTTTGCCGGTTTTGGTGGTGGCCGCAAGAGTGTCCTGCCGGGGATAGCCAGTCGAAAAGCCTGCATGGCCAGTCACTTTGCAGTGCTTAATCCGGGCGAAGGGACCGGCAAGAACCCGTTGGCAGTCACCGGAAATCTTGAGGGGAATCCGGTCCATATCGCAATGACTGAAGGGTGCGCTCTGGCACGGCCAGCCTTTATTCTCAATACCGTGCTGGCCGCAGACAAGCACATCATTGCTGCTTTTGCCGGTGATTGGCGTGAAGCACACGAGGCCGGTTGCCGGTTTTATCGTGAGAAATTTGCCTACCCGCTGGTGGAAAAGGGCGATCTTGTCGTTGCCTCCTGCGGTGGTTCCCCCAAGGATATTAATCTGATCCAGGCCCATAAGTCGATGGAGTATGCCGCGCAGGCTCTCAAAGATGGGGGGGTGATGATCCTGCTGGCGGAGTGCCGCGATGGCTTCGGTAACGGTACATTCTTTAACTGGTTTCGCTATAAACATCTGGAAGAGTTTGAAGCTGCGCTTCGCGCGCAGTATGAGATTAATGGCCAGACCGCTTATTCGCTGCTGCAGAAGGCGCAACGTTTTAGAATCATTTTAATATCGCAGTTTCCGGCACGTCAGGTTGAGGAAATGGGTATGATTCCGGCGGAGACCCTGGCTGAAGCGATGGATATGGCGGTCGGGATGCTGCCCGCAGGGTGGCGCTGTTATCTGATGCCTGATGCGGGAAGTGTGCTGCCGGTGGTTGCTGGATGATTGGACACCAATGAAAAAAAGCCGGTTGCTTCCTTCGCTGCTACGCGGTCGTCTGTTCCCTGTTTACTATCTATGAGGAAGTGAATGAATGAAATTGCACGAACAACTCAAATCACTCGGCTCCGGCACTACTGCCTATGGTTATGACAAGCCGGACGCGGAACTGTTGGAAGCATTCCCGAACCCCTTTGCCCGGGCAGAGCTAAACCCTGCCGGTGTCGTCGGTACGGTGCATATTGAATGTCCCGAATTTACCTGTCTCTGCCCGATGACTGGGCAGCCTGATTTCGGGAAGATCGTCATCGATTATCAGCCGGATCAACTTTGCGTCGAGAGCAAGAGCCTGAAGCTGTATCTCGGTTCCTTCCGGATGCATGGCGAATTCCACGAAGCCGGCGTTAATCGCATTTGTAACGACTTGGTGAAGCTGCTCAGCCCGGTATGGCTGACGGTGCGGGGCGAATTCACCCCGCGCGGCGGCATTCCTTTCTGGCCGACGGCGGAATTTCGCAGGAAATAGCCAGCTATTTTATATGAATTATTAAGGAGACCCCGCAGTTATGTTTTCTACGTCCGACTTTAAAAAAGGGCTTGTCATCCAACTTGATGGTGCCCCCTGTCTGATCGTTGATATCAACGTCAGTTCACCCACCGCGCGTGGCGCTAACACAATGGTAAAGACCAAATACCGCAACCTGATTACCGGCCAGGTATTGGAGAAAACCTTCCGCTCCGGGGATAAGGTGGATGAGGCCGATTTCGAACGCCATAAGGGGCAGTTCCTGTATGCCGACGGTGGGAACGGTGTTTTTATGGACCTTGAGAATTATGAACAGTTCGAGATGCCGGCCGAAGAGTTTGAACCGCTCTCGCTGTACCTGCTAGACGGCACTGAAGTTGTTCTGGGGTTGTTTGAGGGGCGCATGGTTAACGTTGATTTGCCGATGACGGTTGAATTGACGGTGACAGAGACTCCCCCGGTCATGAAAAATGCAACGGCAACAGCCGAGACAAAGGAAGCGATTCTTGAAACCGGGTTGAAAATACGGGTTCCCCCGTATCTTGAAGCGGGCGAAAAGGTGAAAGTCGATACACGTGATGGCCGCTTTCTTTCACGGGCATAAATACTGAAAATAGTTCTAAATCACTTGACAGGGGTGTCTGCGCCCTCTGTTGATATTGCTTAAGGGGACGTTGTTGATTGGCTGACAAACTTGGACCTTATTCGACAAATCAACAACGTCCCCTTAGTTCAATGGGACCCCCCCCCGGCTTTGCCGGGGGTACGTGACTGTATAATAAGCTGCGAATTGTAAAATTCAACGCAAGAGACCCTGAACAACTTCAACCACCCTACCAGCCATTCCTCCTCAAGCTGCTGTAAATCTAGAAAACACCAGATTTTATTAATCCACTATTTAGATAGCACGGCTTGTACAGCACAGGCTTGGTTATATTATTATTCCAATTATCCTAAATAAAGATTAAGCAACATTCTTTCTGTAAATTTGTCATCCCCTTTTTGGGGTTCGCTTTTTGATTACATTGTGAGGTATGCCCGGCTCGTTTCCCAGTCCTCTGATATTTCCATCAGCACTGCGCTAACGAGCCTCAGGCACGATGCGTCATTTGGGAAAATACTTGCCGAGTTCGTTGTCGGATTTCCTTGTTGACCCGCTCCAAGACATTGCTTGTCCGGATTCGACGCCAGTGTTCAGCCGGAAACTGGAATGCCGTGAGCCCCTCCGGAATGTTTTCCTCCGCCCAGGCAACCAGGCGGGGTGCAGACTTTTCGTAGTTCTTCATAAGTTGAGACAGGAGCCTTTTCGCCTCGTCTTCCGAAGGAGCGGTAAAAATACTTCTGATGTCTGCGGCAACCTTCTTTTTAAGCTCTAGCTTTGGTACATACGATTGGGCGTTCTGCTGTAAATGAAACTGACATCGTTGCCATGGAATGCTTGGAAAAACCGCTCTGCGTGCTGCTTTAAGGCCTTCATGTGCATCGCTAATGAACAGCTTTACTCCATGAAGCCCACGTGCTTGCAGCTGTTTGAGAAAATCACGCCAATGCGCTTCTTGCTCCGAAATTGCGACCGAAGTGCCCAGAATTTGGCGTGTACCGGTTTCAGAGACACCTATGGCAACCAGAACAGCCGAACTGACTACGGCTCCGTTGTTTCTTACTTTCTCGTAGCGGGCATCAAGGTAAACATACGAGTAAGCACCTAATGGCCGGTTGCGCCATTGCTCAAGAACGACGTCTAATTCCTGGGCGGCACGGCTTACCTGACTGGACGAAACCTCAAAGCCACAGAGCTGTTCGGTTATCTGTGCGACTCTACGGGTTGAAACACCTTGAACGTACATCTCGGCCAATGCCAGCTTCAAAGCACGTTCGGAACGGATTCCCTTATCCAGGCTGGAAGGATAAAAGCCACCGTCTCGTACTTGGGGAACAGCAAATGTCAATTCCCCGACCCGTGTCTTGACCGTCTTTGGTTTATAGCCATTAGCGTAACCTTGGCGATCCTCACTACGTTCGAATGGGCCGACACCCAAATGCCCCTGCCGTTCCAGGCGCATGGCTTCGTTAATAAGGCGACGAACTGCTTCGCCAAGGCCATTGAATCCGTCAAAAGTGAGCAGTTTCAAAACGTCATAAAAGGTGTTATTCTCTTCTGGACAGGTCATGGTTTCTTCTCCTCTCTGGTTGGGTTTGGCGATTCACCAAAAGAAGAGAATGAACTTGGCCTGTCTTTTTGTCAGCCTTTTATGAATTTACAGAAAGAACGATACGCTAACCAGCTACAGCTATTCCTCGTCAAGATGCTGTAAATCTATAAAACACCAGATTTGGTTAATCATCAATTTGATAGCACGGCTTGTACAGCACAGGCTTAGATATATTATTATTCCAATTATTATAAATAAATATTGACACCAATTAATTGGCTTGTTATTAATGCATCTATTGTATGACATATATTGAATATTGTATTTTAATTAAAATAGCAGTGGGTCGCCGAAAGGGTAAAGCACGGGTAACCGTGTGGCACAAAGCTACCATCCAGCATAATCTGGATAGAGGGGCTGTCGAAGTGACAGATGACGCCTATCTGATCATAGAAGCCTACCTTTATCGGAGTAGGCTTTTTGTATTTTGACAAGCCTACCTAATTTGTTACCTCCACCAACTTTTTCATGGCACACAGTTTCAGCAACGGTACCTTTTACCGATACTTTTTTGCACAATTAACTTGATTGCATAAGGAGGCTTACCAATGAAAGGATTTAAAAAAGGAAATGCAGCAACTGCCAAGAGTACTTTAATTGTAGTTGTCATGGCTATATTGTGGACAACCTGTACATCCATTGTCGTGGCTGATCAAAGCGAGAGCAATTCCAGCGTTTCAGGGCAGACCTCTGTACTCCCTGTTTTCAATAATATGTCGGGACCTCATAGATAAATTCAGAACATAAAATATATCTAACGTATCTCAGGAGGAAAATATGACTAAAAAGGCAAGAAAGGCCAACTGTTTTGTGTTTTGTATTTTATCCATCTTGTTAAGCATAAACTCAGCATTAGCTTATACACTAACCGATGTTGATAATTTTATGAGTAGTGTTCAGGCAACTCTTACAAGTGGAGATTCCGTTTATAAAGAACAGTACGCTTTAGATGGTATGACAGGATATAAGATTTTTTTAGACAAAAATAGCATAATTTCTAAAAAATTTGACGGTTGGGTAATAGTCTCACAAAGTGATTGCGGTTTTTATTGGAGCAACACAGTGGTTGGTGTTGAACAGTTTACTAACACTTACGAAAATGGTGATATAAAAACTGAGCAGTCTGGTTCGTCAGTAAGTTGCAGTAGGTATGGCAGTTGTAACGTCTTTGACATTCAAAACGCGATAGCAGACCCAACACATCCAGGTTTTGGTGATTGTACTGGAATTGGCACTATTGCTCACGCAGTTGTCAATCCATGTGGCTATCAAGCTCCAAGCAAGCCCGCTGACGCAACATATACTCCAGAGCCGACCCAACTGCTCAAAGATTTCTATCCCGTTGGTAGCTGCTCACTCTCCATCAACTCCCTATCCGGCAGCAATAATATAATAAATCCAAACTCTGGCGGCAATCTTGCTTTAAATGGCAGTATCAACGACTCCTCCGGTCAGCCGATAACATGGATTCTCTCCCTTCCGAACGGTACTTCCAAAACCGGGAACGGTACATCGGTAAGTGCCACTTGGGACGGCAAGGACGCCAGCGGCAAGGTAGTCGAACCCGGCAGCTATTCCGCCACTCTCACAGCACAGACCGCCGACGGCCAGTGTACTGACAGCAAAACACTCAACATTACTGTTACAGATGCCGAAGATGGTCAATGCGGTTTATACGTCCAGTTCGGCTCATCTGCTCACATGGCCAGCGGCAATCTTTCCTACTCCCAGGAGCTCTTCTCCACACGCGGCAGCTCATTCCCAGCGCAGATGACCTTGTACTACAACAGTCTTGACCCAGCTAATGGTTCTCTCGGCCGCAGTTGGAGCCACAACTACGATGTCACACTAAAGGAAAACAGCGACGGTTCTGTGTTAATCCGTGAAGGCAACTGGCGACACAAATACTATACCTTCAACGGCGGGGGCTACTCCGGTCAACCGGGCAACACCTCCATCCTGGCAAAGAACACTGACGGTAGCTTCACCCTCACCCACAAAGACGGACAGACTTACGCCTTTAGCGGCGACAAGCTCGATTCAATCACCGACCGCAACGACAATACGCTCAAGCTCGCTTACAGCGGTTCCAACCTGAGTAGTGTAACCGACCCGTCCGGACGGGCTATTGGATTCTCTTACGACAGCGCTAACCATCTGTCCTCAATCATCGACCCTTCCGGCAATAACTATACCTTATCGGTCGGAACTGACCTCTCCACGGTTACTCTGCCTGATGGCGGCTCATGGCAATATACTTACGACGCCAATAGCTTTATGCTCACCAAAACTGACCCACTGGGCAATATCACATCCTACGCTTATGACGATAAACACCGGGTAAGCACCTCCAGCGACCCGGAAGGCCGAACCAGAAGCATTGCCTATCCACAAGGAAATGACACCACTAAATCCACCTCATTTACCGAAAAAGACGGGGGAGTATGGAACTACAGCTACAACACTCAAAGTGGTTATCTGCTGAGCAAGACCGATCCGCAGGGTGGCACCACGGCTTATGGATACAACGCCAACGGCAACCGCACATCCACAACAAACCCAGATGGCACTAGCACTGCGGCCACGTACGACAACACTGGCAACATGCTCACTAGCACTGATACACTAGGCCAAACCACCTTTTACAGCTACAACAGCTTCGGCCAGGTAACCAGCATCACTGACCCTCAAGGTGGCCTCACAGTCTATACATACAATGCCAAAGGCAACATGACCGCCCTCACTGACCCTGCCGGCGCAACTATAAAATATGAATACGACGCCAAAGGCAACATCAGCAAGGTAACCAACCCACTCGGCCTGACAACTAGCTTCAGCTACGACACAAACGGCAACCTTGCAACCGTCACTGATTCAACCGGCGCAACCACCAGTCTCAGCTACGATGCAGCCGGCAATGTCGTAACCAGCACCGATCCCAAAGGCGCTGTCACAAAATACGTTTACGACAGCCGCAATCACCTCATCAAAACCATTGACCCCAACGGCAACTCCAGTTCCAGCAGCTATGACCTGAGTGGCAACAAACTGAGTGACACCGACGCCAACGGCAACACAACAACATACGAGTACAACTCACAGAATCAGTTGATAAAGACAATTGACGCTCAAGGCAATATGACCACTTTTGCCTACGGAGGCAGTTCATGCCCCTCGTGTGGTGGCGGTACCGACAAACTGACCACTCTCACTGACGCAAACTTGAACCTCACCAGCTACTCTTACGACCAACTTGGCAGACTAATCAAAGAAACAGGCCCTCTTGGCAACATCACCAGCAATACTTACAACGTCAAAGGCAACCTGATCTCTAAGACGGATGCCAACGGCAACACTGTTACCTACAGTTACGATGGAAACGGCAGATTATTGAAGAAAAGCTACCCGGACGGTACGGAAGAGAGCTTCAGCTACGACGCCAAAGGTAACATCCTCACCGCTAGCAACAAGAACATTAGCTACACTTTCACCTATGACCTCGTCGGCAGAATGCTGAGTAGCACTGATTCTAACGGAAGAACGATAATCTATGCTTACGACATAAACGGAAACAAAATCCAAACCACTTATCCTGATAATTCCGCCATCAGCTATAACTACGACAACACTACCGGCAGGTTGGCTAACATTACTGATAGCGATGGCGGGACGTACCGATACACCTATGACACTCTTGGCAGAAGAACAAAGCTCACCTATCCGTCTGGAGCAAGCGCGAACTATGTCTATGATACCGCTGGACGTTTAACAAACCTGTATCACAATACACCCAACGGTTGGACCATCGCAAGCTTCACCTATACCTTGGACAAAGTTGGCAATCGCCTGAGCAAAGCCGAACCGGAAGGCAAAACGAACTATCACTACAATACAATCTATCAACTGCTCCAGGCGCTACCTTCACATCAACATGGCCGGAACGAAGAACAGTCCGAGAACTACAGCTACGATCCTACAGGCAACCGTTTGAGCGGCCCAGATAAACATACAGACTATTTCTATGGACCAGGCAACGAACTGCTCAAAAAGGAACAAAGCGAATACAGCTACGACAAGAACGGCAATCTGATTGAAAAAACGCATCTAAAACATGACAAGGAACGAAGCTGTAACCATCACGATTTTGTTGGTAGGCAATGGTTGTACAGTTACGATTTTGAGAATAGATTGGTTAAAGCAGAAACGAAGCACGAGCACGATTCCGCCATAACTGTTGCTTTCAAATACGACCCCCTTGGCAGACGGATCGAAAAGAGAACCGAGACGGTAAAGCATGGCAAAATTGAAGAAAGTACTGTCCACAACTACATCTACGACGGTCAAGCGATAATCCTTGAATATGAGAACAAACTAGGTAGTGATCACTTTAAAAGAGCCGAGCTAACCACAACCAAATACGTCCACGGACCAAATATCGACGAACCATTAGCGATAATGAGAGGAAATAAGGCTTTTTTCTACCATGCCGACGGATTGGGCAGCATTGTTGCACTGACCGACAAACGGCAGACAGTAATTGACTCTTACAAATACGATTCGTTCGGAAACCTCGAAGACCGAGATAGCTGGCCAATTCAACCGTTTACCTATACGAGAGATCGG
>JAJXWO010000094.1 GCA_021781535.1 Deltaproteobacteria bacterium
GTTCCCATGGATATCAAGGTTCTTCCGCTGCCTGCGGAAAAAATGAAGGATAAAATCGAGGACGAATCGCAGCTCGGTTTCGGCAAGCTGTTCACCGACCGCATGCTGATCGTGGAATGGAAGGCCGACTCCGGCTGGTGCGATGCCCGCATCGAGCCATACGGCCCCTTCTCGCTCGATCCGGCCTGTGCTGTTTTTCACTACGCTCAGGAGATCTTCGAAGGCCTCAAGGCATACAAATGGCCCGACGGACGCGTGGCGCTCTTCCGGCCCGAGATGAATGCCCGGCGCTTCAACCAGTCGGCCACCAGGATGTGCATGCCGGAAGTACCCGAAGAGCTCTTTCTCAAGGGCATCGAACGACTGGTCGCATTGGACCGGGACTGGATTCCAACCGCTGCCGGCACATCGCTTTACATCCGGCCCACGCTGATCGCCGTTGAACCGGTACTGGGCGTCAAGCCATCCAATCACTACTATTTCTACGTGATCATGTCCCCGGTGGGGGCCTACTATGCTGCCGGTTTCAACCCGGTCAACATCCTGGTGGAAGACCACTATGTACGCGCCGTGCCGGGCGGAACCGGCGAGGCCAAAACCGGCGGCAACTACGCCAGTTCACTGATGGCCGCCCAGGAAGCAAAAAAGAAAGGCTACGACCAGGTCCTCTGGCTGGATGGTCGCGAACAGCGCTACATCGAGGAGGTCGGAGCGATGAACATGTTCTTCGCCTACGATAAAAAGATCGTTACCGCCCCCCTGAACGGCTCAATCCTTTCGGGCGTCACCCGTGATTCGGTTCTCAAACTGGCGCCAACTCTGGGCTATCAGATAGAAGAGCGCCAGATCGAGGTACATGAGCTGATGGCCGACATCCGGGCCGGCAAGGTCAGCGAGGCGTTCGGTAGCGGCACGGCTGCGGTTATTACTCCTGTCGGCAAGCTGTGCTACAAGGACGAGAGCCTGCAGCTCACCGGTGGCAAGGTTGGCAAGATTACACAGCAGCTGTACGACACGCTGACCGGCATCCAGACCGGAAAACTGGACGATCGCTTTGGCTGGGTCAGTTTCGTAGAATAACTGAATATCCTCATTAATTGAGAGACCTCCGAGGTGTTCAATACCCCGGAGGTCTGTTCGGTAACAGATTATGAAAAACAAACAAAAAAACACATCACATCATTCAACCGCCAACAAGCTCTGCACATCATGCCGGCGCACCTGCAAGCAGATGGCAAACGCTGTTGTCGCCAAATGTCCCCGCTACTACCCCTTTTCCCACAAACAGGCCAAACCCGAGTTCACCTGGAAACAGATGGATCTGGGACTCTGAGCGCTCCCCCTTTGTACCGGTTTCCATCCCCGCCAACCACACAGACCGATGTACTGCATTATTTTACACATCCCTCAAACCACGCAACCATGCGGCGTTACGCCGGTTACCGCAGAAAGTGCAAAGAAACTTTACACCTGTTTTAACTAGCTTATTTTACAAACATATCCAGCCTTAACCCAAGAGACGTAAAGAAACCTTACACTTTTTCACATCGCACCATTCCCAGCGCTTTTCCTCATAAAATCAAAATAATTCTCGTTAAACCAGTACATTGCGGAGCTTAACCACTCTGCGGGCATTTTACTCTATTTATCATATTTCTGAGCACACACCGGTAACCAGCTTATTAATAGCACCTTTATTTACTTGGCATGAACATTGAAGTGGTTGCGCTTTTTGAGACATGTGTGTAAGCAATGAACCGATCCGAATCGAAAGGAGAGGTTCCATGCAACATCGTACCCGTTACAGCTCAGAATTTAAGGCCAAGGTTGCCTTGGCAGCCCTGTCGGAGTCAAAGACCCTGGCAGAGCTTTCCAGTGAGTACAAGGTCCACCCCAGCCAGATCAGCAATTGGAAGCAGGAGCTGATCGAGAACTCGTCAGAGCTCTTCGGCAAGGGCAAGAAGAAAGAGGTCAACCACGATGCCGAAGTGGCTGAACTTCATCGGGTGATCGGCAAGCTCAAGGCTGAGAACGATTTTTTGTCCAACATTCCCGGTCTGAACTTGACCGGGCGCAGAAACAAAAGGTGATTGCCGCCGGTCATCCCGAAGTTTCTGTCGAGCGCCGTTGTGAACTGCTATCTGTTCCCCGTGCCAGCTACTATCGTGGCCCGGCATCCGGTCTGCGCTCCGGCGATCTTGAGCTGATGCGCCGGATTGACGAGCTCTA
Source organism: Deltaproteobacteria bacterium (assembly GCA_021781535.1). Lineage (GTDB taxonomy): Bacteria > Desulfobacterota > Desulfuromonadia > Geobacterales > Pseudopelobacteraceae > JACRCG01. Next base: position 2,230 of record JAJXWO010000094.1, read on the forward strand.
CATGGAACAGCCCTGGATGGGCAGCCGTTCTCTGGCGGATCACTTGACCACGTCGGAGAACCCTGTTGGTAGAGATCGTATCCGCCGACTGATGCTGCTCATGGGAATAGAGTCCCTGGCTCCCAAACCGGGCACCAGCAAGCGACAACCGAAGCATCCGGTGTATCCCTACCTGCTGCGGGGCATGACAATTGACCGCACGAATCAGGTATGGGCGACCGACATAACGTACATCCCGATGGCCAAGGGCTTCATGTACCTGATCGCCATTATGGACTGGGCCACTAGAAAGGTTCTCTCTTGGCGGTTGTCTAACACGCTGGACACTGGTTTCTGCGTCGAGGCGCTCAAGGAGGCCCTGTTCAAATACGGTGCTCCGGAAATATTCAACACCGACCAGGGGTGCCAGTTCACCAGCGAGAAGTTTACCAAGGTTCTCAAAGCCTGGGACGTGAAAATCAGCATGGACGGCAAAGGGCGTTTCAAAGACAACATCTTCATAGAGAGACTCTGGCGCACCCTGAAATACGAACGCATCTACCTGAAGGCATACGAAACGGTAACTGAGCTTTCCAAAGACCTGACAACCTGGTTCACTTGGTACAACGAAAAGCGGAAACATTCATCACTTGACAAACAGACACCGGATGAGGCGTATTACCGGGGACTCGATCCACTGAAGTTGGCGGCCTGATGCCAGAAATCACAACAACATCGGGGCATTGCTTATTTCACCATTCAGGCTGTCTCACAAACCCCGGCCACCTCACTCAGCGAGTGGGCATAGCGGGTGGCAAGGGGAATATTGCCGCTCATGAAGCTCTCTTTCATTTTGATTAGAATCTCCGGAGCATCATCCCGGAATATTCCACAGATTTCATTGTAGAGCTCATGGTCGTGATCAATGCGTTCCAGCGCTGCCTGTCTGTCGAGAATCATGGAGGGCTTTCGTAACGAGCGGTGATTTTAATAACGGGCTGATTCTTTATTGGTTCAATTTATAAGATAATGAATGTCTTTTTGCAACAGCCGCTTGCGAGCTGTGACTATTTTTGCTTGCTATGCGTGATGACTTACCTTATGTGACATCAAGGCACGAGCGTCTTGACTTTCGTGACAGCTTTCCCGTATTGTCATGAGCAGTGCTGGATACCAATGGATTCTGGAGAGAAGCTGCGCTTGAAAACGATTGTTGTCATTCCTACCTATAACGAATGCGATAATATTGTCCGGTTAGCCGGTGAGGTTCTCGCACAGCATCCTTCCATACAAATTCTATTTGTTGATGATAACTCCCCTGATGGAACCGGTGCGATAGCCGATGATCTGGCGCTGCACAACGAACGCATCAGGGTGATTCATCGATCCGCCAAGCTTGGTCTGGGGTCCGCATACTGCGCCGGTTTCAAAGTCGCTCTTGAGATGGGAGCCGACTTTCTGGTTGAGATGGACGCGGATTTTTCTCATGACCCTACGATTTTGCCGGTTTTTCTGGAAACTATTCAGCACTGCGATTTGGTTATTGGTTCGCGCTATCTAAACGGTGTCAGCGTTGTCAACTGGCCGATCAGGCGTTTGATGCTGAGCGTTTTTGCCAGTCTGTACACCCGCGTAATAACCGGTTTGCCGATAAAGGACTGCACCAGCGGTTTTAAATGCTTTCGAAAATCAACGGTCGAGGCCATTAATCTCGATACGGTTGGTTCCGATGGATATTCGTTTCAGATTGAGATGAACTACCGTTGTATGGAAAAGGGTCTCAAAATCGTCGAGGTTCCGATCATTTTTATTGATCGGCACGCAGGCAGTTCAAAAATGTCGAAAAAGATAGTTCGAGAGGCTATTCTGCTGGTGTGGAAACTAAAATTGGGTACGCTATTGCGGCGTTTTTTCGTAAAATAGAGAATGTTGGCGTGGTTGTGTGCTGAAACGAGATCGTTAATGGACCCGTCCTGTGTATCTAGCAGCGGGTCAGGAAAAGGTTTGTGCGTATGCCGAATGAAATGTGGTGCATAGTTACTATTGTTGGGCTTATCGGTTGGATTTCTGCCGCGCTGGTGTTCCTGTTTAAGGCATTTCCTGGACGGGATGTTTTTGAAGCGAGAGCTGCGAGGACGTGGGGTGTTGCCGTGCTTGTCTCTTACGGAATTTGGCTTGTTGGCATGCTCAACGCATGAGTAAATGACGACTCGTTTAGTACCGGTATATGTGGACATTCCGTATACGCGACGCACGACAACAATAATGCGCAAGATTAGGCTTGCGCTGCAGAAAAACTGAGAGCCACAGGCGTTTTGCTTGTGGTTTTTGTGTTTTGTTTTTTGGGCTTTTATGGTAATACTATTAACTTATGTCACTCTATTCCTGTAAGCTTGGCGCATCAGACGGCAAAATCCTTTATCGTGAGGTCGAGGCAGCGGAGCCGGGGGTATTGCGAAAGAGCCTCGAAGATCAGGGCTTTTTTGTTTTTGAAGTAAAACGGAAGCCGTTGCAGTTCCTCTTTGACAAGGGAATGAAGCGCCGCAGCATCGATAATCGTTCACTGCTTACCTTTAATCAAGAACTGTTGGTTCTTATTAAAGCCGGAATGCCGATCATGCAGGTGCTTGATGCGATCCTTGAACGCCACGACAGCGGCAAACTTTCCGAAATCCTGCACCAGGTACGTGATGACGTAAAGGGCGGGACAGCACTCTCTTCTGCACTGGAAAAACATGGCCGGGCTTTTCCAACTCTCTATGTTGCTTCGATCAGAGCTGGTGAAAGAACAGGTGACCTGCCTCGCACGATCAGGCGCTACATCCAATATCTCAAGCGAGTCGACACTATCCGCAAGAAGGTTGTTGCCGCACTGTTTTATCCGTCTATCCTGATTGTATTTGCGGGTATGGCTGTTACCCTCCTTCTGCTGTATGTAGTCCCGACGTTTGCCCAAGTGTATACCAATGCCGGCTCGCAGTTGCCATTACTCACCCGCATGTTGATAGAATTCACGTCTTTTTTGAGACATTTTGCTCCTTTTGGGCTTCTGCTGGGCATTGGTGCTGTGATCGCCTATCGCAGCTGGGTCGGCACCGAATCCGGTCGCTATGCCGTTGATCGCTTTAAATTGACAGTACCCTTTGTCGGCGACGTTTTTACAAAATATTCAGTAGCGGCATTTTCCCGCACACTAGCGACCGTTCTCGGTAGTGGAATTCCGATTATCGAATCGTTGCGCATGACGATTGGGACCCTCAATAACCGT
>JAJXWO010000095.1 GCA_021781535.1 Deltaproteobacteria bacterium
GATCCACAACCAGCTGGTAGTGCGGCTCACACCCTTCAATGGCAACCAGCACCTCCTCTATCTGGGAGGGAAAAACATTAACCCCCTTGATAATCAGCATGTCATCAGAGCGCCCCATGGTTTTTTTCATCCTGACCATGGTTCGGCCGCATTCACAGACAGCATAATTAAGACTGGTGATATCCCGCGTTCGATAGCGGATCATCGGGAGAGCTTCCTTGCTGATTGTGGTCAGCACCAGTTCACCGACAGCCCCGGGAGGGAGTACCTGACAGGTTTCCGGATCAATAATCTCCGCAATAAATGCGTCTTCGGAGATATGCATGCCTTTTTTACAACTGCATTCGCCGGCAACCCCCGGACCGATAATTTCGGAAAGGCCATAATTGTCCGTGGCGCTGATCATAAGGCGGGATTCAATTTCGGCGCGCATCGCTTCAGACCAGGGTTCACCACCGAAAAGACCGACCTTGAGAGAAAGCGTCTGGGGATCTATCCCCTGTTTTTCGATCAGATCAGCAAGTGTTATTGCATAGCTCGGCGTGCAGACAAGAGCGGTAGACCGGTAATCCTGCATGATCATAATCTGCTTGTTGCTGTTCCCCCCGCTCATCGGAATAACAGCCGCTCCAATCGTCTCCGATCCGTAATGCATACCGAACCCTCCGGTAAACATCCCGTAACCGAACGCTATCTGTACAACATCATCGTGAGTAACTCCGGCAGCAGTCATAATACGCGCCACCAGATTGGACCACAACTTAAGATCATTTTTGGTGTACCCGACAACGGTCGGCTTACCGGTTGTACCTGACGAGGAATGAATCCGCACTACTTCGCGCAGCGGTACCGCAAACATCCCGTACGGGTAATTAAGCCGCAGATCTTCCTTGGTTGTAAAGGGAAGTTTCGACAGATCAGACAAAGATGCGACATCTTCCGGGACGATGCCAAGATCGTTAAACTTGGTACGATAACAGGGAACGTTTTTGTAGACGCGATTCAATGTCGCCTGAAGCCGCTCCAGCTGGAGTTGTTCGAGCTCTTCCCGAGGCATACATTCGTGCGGTGAATCCCAAATCTGGCTTGACTGCATGTAAAAAAACCTCGCGCCGGCGTTGTTAATTATTCTTTGTGTGCAAAGGCTGTATCTATCAACTGCTTAACGGTAGTCACCACTCCATCAAGCGAAAGAGACAACACTTCACCGGTAGAACGAATCTTCACCTCAACTTTTCCTTCGGCCAACCCTTTGCTGCCGACGACGATCCGGAGCGGAATCCCGATCAGGTCGTTGTCTTTGAACTTTACCCCCGGGCGTTCGTCACGATCATCGAACAGCACTTCAACACCGAGCTTCTCAAGACAGAAATAAATCTCTTCTGCGGCGGCCATGACGCCGGCGTCCTTGGTATTGACGGCAACAACCGAACAGTGAAACGGTGCAATCGGAATCGGGAAGATAATGCCGTTTTCATCGTGGTTCTGCTCAATTGCCGCTGCAACGGTACGACCAATGCCAATGCCGTAACACCCCATGAATATAATCTGTTCTCTGCCGTTGGCATCAAGATAGGTGGCATTCAGCGCCTTGGAATATTTTGTCCCCAGCTTGAACACATGGCCAACTTCGATCCCGCGCCACATCTCAAGCTTTCCAGTATCACAGCGCGGGCAGGCATCTCCCGCCTCAACGGTACGGATATCGACAAATCCGGAAACCTCGAAATCCCGACCGCGATTAGCGTTGATGAAATGCTGGTCTACTTCGTTGGCACCCAGCACAAGATTAGTCATACCCTGAACAACCCTGTCGGCGATGACCGGAATATCCTGTTTAAGACCAATCGGTCCGAGAAAGCCGACAGGAGACCCGGTGCAGGCAAGAATCTGTTCTTCACTCGCCATCAGAATCTCGTCCCATCCCAGATAATTCTTGAGCTTAAGCTCGTTAAGCTCATGATCGCCGCGCAGCAGCGCCATCGCCAGATCACCGTTGTCAGAAGCATACACAAGCGTTTTTATGGTGTTATCCGCAGTAACGTTCAGAAATGCGGCAACATCAGCAATGGTTTTCATTGCCGGCGTCGAGACCTTCTGCAGCGGTTCAATTATTACATCTGATGCTACTGAATACAAAGGAGATTCGGCTTTTTCAATATTCGCGGCGTACCGACATGCATCACAGGACACAATGGCATCTTCACCGGAATCGGCCAGAACCATAAATTCATGGGAAGAAGATCCGCCGATACTGCCGGTGTCGGCTTCGACTGCCCTGAAATTCAGACCACACCGTTCGAAGATGCGCATATACGCATTGTACATTTTCTTATAGGAAAGATCCGCAGCAGCGCTGTCGACGTCAAATGAATAGGCGTCTTTCATGATGAACTCACGGCCACGCATCAAGCCGAAACGGGGGCGGATCTCATCGCGGAACTTGGTCTGGATCTGATAGAAATTAAGCGGCATCTGGCGATAGCTTTTTATCTCGCGCCGCACCATGTCGGTTATGACCTCTTCGTGGGTCGGCCCCATGCAGAACTCGGCTTCTTTACGATCTTTGAAGCGCAGTAGCTCTTTACCGTAAAAAGCCCAGCGCCCCGATTCCTGCCACAGCTCGGCGGGTTGGACACTCGGCATCAGCATCTCAATCGCATCGGCTTTATTCATCTCTTCGCGGACGATGTTCTCAAACTTGCGAATCGAACGGAGACCGAGCGGCAGGTAGGTATAGATCCCCGAAGCGAGCTTGCGGATCATCCCGGCTCTCAACATCAACTGGTGCGAAACCACCTCGGCGTCAGACGGGGTTTCCTTGGTAGTCGGTATAAAATAGCGTGAATACAGCATAAGCTTCCCCAGAGTGGTATATCCATACCACGATAATTTAATAAAAAACTTTTTTGCGGCATCAGAGTAAAAAGGTGAATCAAAACCCTTCTAATTTGGATATTTCTTCCATCAATGCATCGGCCAGCTTGTCTTCCGGCACCTTGCGAACAATTTCGCCATGACGGAATACAAGCCCTTCACCTTTTCCGCCTGCGATACCCACATCCGCTTCACGTGCTTCACCGGGCCCATTAACGGCGCATCCCATGACTGCAACGGTTATCTGTTTATCAACCCCCTGCAGCCGCTTTTCAACATCCTCAGCTACCCGGATCAGGTCAATCTGACACCGGCCGCAGGTGGGACAGGAGACAAAGTTTACTCCCCGCTGGCGTAAGCCGACCGCTTTAAGAATGTCATAGCCGACCCGTATCTCATCTTTTGGCGCACCGGTCAACGAAACTCGCATCGTATCACCGATCCCGTCCGCCAGCAGAATGCCAAGCCCAACTGAAGATTTGATCGTCCCTGAGAAAAGTGTGCCGGCTTCGGTGATGCCGATATGCAGAGGATAATCGGACTGTTCAGAAAAAAGACGGTACGCGGCGACCGTCTTCATCACGTCGGATGCCTTAAGGGAAATCTTGATCTCCTGGTAATTCAAATCCTCAAGGATGCGGATATGCCCCTGCGCCGATTCAACCATCGCCTCAGCCGACGGGTGTCCATAACGCTGCAACAGCTCTTTTTCAAGTGAACCGGCATTGACACCGATCCGAATGGGAACCTTGCGCTCGGCAGCAGCTGCAACAATTTCGGCAACTTTCCATTTTTCACCGATATTGCCCGGATTAAGGCGCAGACCGTCAATGCCACCCTCAAGCACCTGCAGCGCCAGTTTGTAGTCAAAATGGATGTCAGCTACAACAGGAATGGGACTCATCCGCTTAATCTGAGCCAGGGCGACGGCAGCGTCCAGGTCGAGGACTGCACAACGGACGATTTCGCAGCCGACTTCTGCAAGTTCTTTGATCTGGGAAATTGTAGCAGGAATATCACGAGTGTCGGTGCTGCACATCGACTGTACGGAACAGGGAGCACCACCGCCGATCGCAATCGGGCCGACATGTATTTGTCTGGTATTTTTTCTCATGGCCTGACATAGTGCCAAAGGCGGGCGGGAAAGTCAAGAACGGCACACAGTTTCGGTGATGTAACAACTCGAATATGAAAATTTTGAAATGGCTATGGTCGTGTTTCAATCCTGCCGTACGCGTACCAATACGCGCCAGCAACAAAAATGACACCGCCGGCAATATTGCCAAGAGTAACCGGCACAAGGTTGGTAACAAAAAAGTTTGACCAGTTCAGCGCAGGGTCGGGCGAAGAAGTTGCGGATGAGATAAACAGGCCGGTAGGAATGTAATACATGTTTGCGATTGAATGTTCAAATCCACTCGAAACGAAGGTCATTATCGGCACATAACATGCGAGCAATTTGCCCGGTACGTCACGGGCGGCCGTAGCCATAAAAACCGCGAGACAAACCAGCCAGTTACAAAGCACCCCCCGGACAAAGGCCGCCGAAAAGGTAAGCTGACATTTGGCAGAGGCGATGCGGATGGCGGTTTCTGCGACCCTCCCCTGTTCCCATAGACGTGTTTCAAAAAGCAGCCACGCGAAAAACAACGCACCGACAAAATTGCCGACAAGCACAATTGTCCAGTTTTTGGCAAGGTTACGCCACGATATTTCACCATGAAGGGCGGCTCCCGCCAGCAGGCTGTTTCCGGTAAACAGCTCGGCCCCGCAGACAACAACAAGCATCAAGCCGATCGAAAACAAGCTTCCTCCCAGAAATTTGGAAATTCCGACACCGACAAACTGGGCGGCATCCTGGGTGACCACTGTTGACAACTGAGCACCGAATGCGATGTAAAATCCGGCAAGAAGACTGAGCACCAGGGTGCGCCCGATATTTTGGTCAAGAACGCGGCGGCCGTTCCTCGCGATCGCATGGGCCGCTTCCTGGGGAGTCAAAAACATTTTATGATCAGAGCTCATACCGTCCACCAGCCATTGGTAACAAGATAAACGGGGGATAAGAAAAAGGAACCATCAGCTTTATTGCTGCGTAACATATAGATAACACCAAGTTTTTTGCATGATTTTGTTTTGCTTCTATAACAGAAATTGAGAGCCTCTGACAGCGTAAAATGCACATCACCTGCAATTTGAAAAAATCAGCAACGTGTATCCCTCTCTGTCAGGCCGAATCGTTCCTGAATCTTAACCGGGGCTTCCTCAAAACCATGTAATTCCATGGTGAAGCTCCCGCGCCCTTTGGTCGCGCTACGCAGCTCGGTCATGAAGCCGAACATCTCGGCAAGCGGCACGATCGACCGCACCACCTCGCTGTCGCCGCGTTGGTCCAATCCTGCTACCCGGCCGCGCTTCTGCTGGAGCGAGCCAAGCACCTTCCCGAGATACTCCGTCGGAATCTCCAGCTCCAGGGACATGATCGGCTCCAAGAGCAGCACTCCTGCCTCACGGGCCGCCATGACCAGCCCACGCATTGC
>JAJXWO010000041.1 GCA_021781535.1 Deltaproteobacteria bacterium
CGATCTAACGCCATTGGTGGTGAGATTCTTTCGATGGTTCATAAAGCCATCAAGCGGACGGAAGAAGAGGGTGTTGGCCTGGTAATTGCCAATGATGGCAGCATGTTTTCCGCCGGAGCCAACTTGATGCTGCTGGCAATGGCGGTAGCCGAAGGGGCGTTTGACGAAATAGCGATGACGGTCAAGGGGTTCCAGAAGGCGATGATGGCGATCAAGTACTCCAAGATCCCGGTCGTGGCGGCACCGCACAACCTGGTCATGGGGGGCGGCTGCGAAACCTGTCTCCATTCCGACGCGATAATTCCCCACGCCGAAACCTATATGGGGCTGGTCGAACTTGGCGTCGGCCTCCTTCCGGCCGGTGGCGGCACCAAGGAGATGGCGATTCGCGCCATCAAACTGGCCGAAGAGTATGATATGGATGCGACCCCTTTCATCTTCAAGAATTTTATGAATATTGCCATGGCCAAGGTCAGTATGTCGGCGGCCGAATTGATCCCTATGGGCTTTATGCGGCAGGGTGATGCCATCACGATGGATATCGATAAGCGTATCCACGATGCCAAGCTGAAGGCGATCTCGCTTGCGGCCAATTATCGTCCGGGACGGCCATTGACGGACCTTAAGGCGCCGGGACGCGGCGTGGCTGCCAGCATCAAGTCACAGCTCTGGAATATGCAGATGGGGGGCTTCATCTCAGAATATGACCAGTATCTGGCAGGCATGGTTGCCGATGTCATCACCGGCGGCGATGTCCCGGCCGGTACGCTGATTACCGAAGAGTACCTGCTGGAACTGGAACGGGAAGCGTTTGTACGCCTCTGTGGACAGAAAAAAACGCTGGAACGTATTCAGCACATGCTCAAAAAGGGAAAGCCGCTGCGGAACTAAGGTGATAGGCTCCCCCCTTTCAGAAAGGGGGACTAAAAAATTACGGAGGTCATACATGAGAAACGCATATATTCTGGCTGCCTATCGCACCCCCGGCTGCCGCGCAAAAAAAGGGAAGTTGAAGGATGTCCGGCCGGACGATCTGGCTGCCGCCGCAATAAAGGGGCTGCTGGAGAGAACGGGCATTGATCCGCACGATGTTGAAGATATCATCATTGGCTGCGCTTTTCCCGAAGCGGAGCAGGGGATGAACTTTGCCCGCGTGGCAGCGATGAAGGCCGGTGTGCCGGTTGAAGTCCCGGCCCAGACGGTCAACCGCTTCTGCTCTTCCGGCCTGCAGACAATCGCTTCGGCGGCGGAGCGGATCATGGCCGGTTTTGCCGATTGCATCATTGCCGGTGGCGCCGAGAGCATGACCATGATTCCGATGGGTGGCGTCAAGTACAGTGCCAACCCCACTCTGATGGCGAGCTGGCCGGAAGCCTTCGCCTCGATGGGGATCACTGCGGAGCTGGTTGCGGATAAATACGATGTCACCCGGGAAGAGCAGGACGCCTTTGCCGCCGCAAGCCATGCAAAGGCCGCTGCCGCCATCGCAGCCGGGAAATTCAAGGACGAGATCATCCCGGTGGAAGTGGAACAGTGCGCCCTGGTAAACGGGAAAATGAAACGGAGCACAGAACTGGTCGATACCGATGACGGAGTCCGGAGCGACACCACGGCAGCCGGACTGGCCAGATTGAAACCGGCCTTCAAGGCGACCGGCACGGTTACCGCCGGCAACTCATCCCAGATGACCGACGGCGCCGCAGCGGTGCTGGTAGTCTCGGAGGAGTACCTTGAAAAGATCGGTAAAAAGGCCTTGGCACGCTTCGTCGCCTTTGCGGTCAAAGGGGTGCCACCGGAATTGATGGGCATTGGTCCGATCGCTGCCATCCCTGCCGCGCTGAAGCTGGCCGGCCTGACGCTGGACGAAATCGGGTTGATCGAGTTGAATGAAGCCTTTGCGGCCCAAGCGCTGGCCTGCGTCAAGGAGTTGGGTCTCGATCCGGCCCGCGTCAACGTAAACGGCGGGGCGATCGCCCTTGGTCACCCGCTCGGGTGTACCGGAGCCAAACTGACCGCCAACATTCTCCATGAGATGCAGCGCACCGATACCCGCTACGGCATCGTGTCGATGTGTATCGGCGGCGGTATGGGTGCAGCGGGGATTTTTGAGAAGGTGTAGGGATCTTGGCTCCCCCCTTTCAATACGGGGGAGACTAAAAAAATACACAAAACGAGGTGAAACCATGGCTTCAAAACTATTTAAAGGTGCCGAATATCTGATCACTGCAACTGATAAAAATGATGTCTTCACGCCGGAGGATTTCACTGATGAACAGCGACAGATCGGTGATACCACCGAGCAGTTCGTCCTGAATGAGGTTCTCCCTCTTCGCGAAGAGATTGAACATCACAATCTGCCACTGACGGTTGAGCTGATGAAGAAATGCGGTGACCTTGGCCTGCTCATGATCGATGCCCCGGAGGAGTACGGCGGCCTCGAACTGGACAAGGCGACAAGCATGCTGGCGGCTGAAAAGCTGGCCCAGGCCGGCTCGTTTTCTGTAACCTATTCAGCCCATACCGGCATTGGCACATTGCCGCTCGTTTATTACGGCACAAAGGCACAAAAAGAAAAATATCTTGGCAAGATAATTTCCGGCGAGTGGATTGCGGCCTACTGCCTGACCGAACCGGGCTCGGGAAGTGATGCGCTGGGGGCCACTGCTTCCGCCACGCTTTCTGCCGACGGCAAATACTATATCCTCAACGGCACCAAGCAGTTCATCACCAACGGCGGCATTGCCGATCTCTACACCATCTTCGCCAAGATCGATAAACAGCACTTCACCGGCTTTTTGGTCGAGCGAACCACCGAAGGGCTGAGCGTCGGGCCGGAAGAGAACAAAATGGGGGTACGGGGTTCATCAACCACCCAGATCATCCTGCAAGACGCCAAGGTGCCGGTGGAAAATCTGCTGGGCGAAATCGGCAAGGGGCACAAGATCGCCTTCAACGTCCTCAATGTCGGACGCTTCAAGCTGGGGGCCGCAGTTACCGGCGCGGCCAAGGTTTCGCTTGCCACCGGAATCAAATACGCCAACGAACGCAAAGCCTTCGGCGTCACCATCGGCACATTCGGAGCCATCCAGGAAAAAATTGCCGACATGGCCGCCGCCATTTTTGCTTCGGAATCGCTCGTCTACCGCCTGGCCGGTCTGATCGACGATCGCCTCGCCACCCTGCCAAAAGGAACCGATAACTACTACGAAACCTATCAGCAGGGGATCGAGGAGTATTCAGTCGAATGCGCCATTGCCAAGGTCTTTTGCAGCGAAGTGCTGGCCGATGTGGTTGACAAGGTCGTGCAGATCCACGGCGGCTATGGTTTTATCCAGGAATACGCCGCCGAAGGCTACTACCGCGACGAACGGATCAACCGGATCTGGGAAGGAACCAACGAGATCAACCGGCTGCTGATCCCCGGCATTATCCTGCGCCGCGCCATGAAAGGGGAAATCCCGCTCCAGAAAGAGGCGATGAAAGCCTTTGAATCGCTAATGTCACCCTCTTTTGACGAGCTGGACGATGCGGTGCCGTTTGCTGCAGAGAAAGCGCTGATTGCCAGCCTGAAACAGGCCTTCCTGGTGCTGGCCGGCAGCGGCGTGCAGAAATTCATGGACAGGATCAAGGACGAACAGGAGATCCTGCTGGCTGTCGCTGATCTGGCGATCAACATCTTTGCCATCGAAAGCGTCGTGCTACGCGCTGAAAAGATCCTGCCGAAATTGAGCGAGAGCAAGCAGGCAGCCATAAACTCGGCCGTGAAGATTTTTACCTTTAATGCCACGGAAAAAGCCGCCTCTGCTGCACGCCGGGCAGCCTACTACATCGAGGAAGGGGATACACTGACCATGCTGCTCGCCGGCATTCGCAGGTTCACCAAATATGATGCCACCGGACTGCTCAAGGCAAAACGCCAACTGGCGGCAGCCTCTATTGAAGCGGATAAGTACATTTTTTAGATCATCAGGGGGCGGCCGGTTCGGTCGCCCCCTCCCGGAGTTCCATGCGCCAGCATACCGTACAGACCCCCTACATGGTAGGGGATGTTCACTTCTACAGCACCGAGCTTGACGACGGGCTTGCGCTGTTTGATACCGGTCCCCCGACAACCGGAGGCGAAGCATATCTGCTGGAGAATATTAATCTCAAACGCCTGAAATACCTCTTCATCACCCATTGTCATGTTGATCACTATGGTCTGGCCAATTTTGTCCTGCAGAACAGTGACGCGGAGATATTCATCCCGCGCAAGGACGCCGCAAAATTCAGGCGTCACGCCGAGCGGATGGGGCGGATGGGTGATCTGTTAAGCGGGTACGGTTTTGGAGGTGATTTCACTGTTCAATTGAGAGAATCGTTCGAGCGGAACAAACTCTTCCTGGCCATACCGGAGCGATTCAGTGTTGTGGAGGAACGTGAAGAATTGTCCGGAATGGGCATCAGCTATCTGGCCTGTCCGGGTCATTCCCAGAGTGACCTGGTGTATCTGGTCGGAGATGCGGCCGTTACCGGTGACATTCTCCTGCGGAACATCTTTCAGGCGCCTCTTCTTGATATTGATCTGGACGATTTTTCACAACGGTTCAAAAACTACGATGCCTACTGCAGCTCTCTACTCAATCTGGTACAGCTGCGCGGACGTCGGATTATGCCTGGGCACCGCCAATATGTGCCCGGTGTTGATGAAGCGATTCTCTTCTACGTCACAACGTTATTGGAACGAGTTGTACAGTTGTCCCCATTCAGAGGGCTGGATATGCACGAAATAATCGAGAAGATATTCAAAGGGAGGCTGACGGAACCTTTTTTTATCTATCTGAAGATATCAGAAATTGTCTTCATGCTGGATTTTCTTGAAAATCCCGCTCTGCTCAAAGCCTCACTGGAACAGATCGGGCTGTTTGACGCGATAAGAGATCGGTATGAGGCAGTTGTGCAGAAGGGAGAAAGCTATGATCGACCCGCTTTTTGAGCCGATAACCATCAACCGCTTGGAGGTCAGGAACCGCATCTTCATGCCGGCCATGCACATGAATATGGCCGTCAATTATGCGGTCAGCGACCGTTTGGTTGATTTCTACGCCGAACGGGCTCGCGGCGGTGCCGGCATGATCACCGTAGGGTATGCCACCGTCGATGAGCTTTCCGGCAACCCCGGCAATATCGGCGCGCACAAGGATAGCTACATCCCGGGACTGACCCGTCTGGCGACCGCGATCAGAGACAACGGCGCCCGTTCCTCGGTGCAGCTGAACCACGCCGGGCGGTACAATCATTCGATGCTGACCGGCGGCAAACAGCCGGTGGCACCCTCGGCAATTGCATCCCGTCTGACAAGAGAGACACCCCGTGAGCTGGAGATTCCCGAAATAGAGGAGATCATCGACTCATTTGCCCAGGCGGCGCGCCGCGTTAAAGAATCAGGCTTCGATGCGGTCGAAATACTGTCAGGCACCGGCTACCTGATCAGCCAATTCCTCTCCCCGCTCACCAACAAACGGACCGACCGCTACGGTGGCGACTTTAACAATCGTATCCGCTTCGGTCTGGAAGTCATTGCAGCGGTCCGTTCAGCCGTCGGCGAGGAGTTTCCGCTGCTGGTCAGGATGAACGGCAACGAATTCATGAAGGGTGGCTCCAGCCGCGCGGAACTGCAGGATTATGCGCTCAGGCTGGCAGCGGCCGGGGTGAATGCACTCTGCATCAATGTCGGGTGGCACGAAGCGCAGGTGCCGCAGATCGTCACCGAAGTACCCCGCGGCGTCTTCGGCTATCTGGCCCGCAGCATCAAGAGGCTGGTCGCCATACCGGTCATCGCCAGCCATCGCATCAATGACCCGGATCTGGCCCGGGAGATGATCGCAGACGGCTATTGTGACATGGTGGCGGTCGGAAGGGCGCTGATAGCCGATCCGTACTTCCCGGAGAAAGCCCGCAGCCGCCATGAGGCAGACATAGTTCATTGCGTGGCGTGCGGGCAGGGGTGCTTCGACAACCTTTTCAAGATGAAGGCGGTGGAATGCCTTTGCAACCCGCGCGCCGGGTATGAACGGATTCGGAAGATTACCAGGAGTGACACGCCGTTGAACGTTGCCGTTATCGGCGGCGGCGCGGCCGGAATGAGCGCGGCTATTTCCGCCGCTGAGCGGGGCCACCGTGTGACGCTCCATGAATCTGGCAACCACCTCGGTGGACAGCTCCTTCTTGCGGGCGCGCCTCCAGGGCGCGAAGAGTTTATGGAACTGGCGGCGGATCTGGAGCGACAGCTGCAATTATCAGGCGCTACGGTTGTGCTTAATTCCACTGTTGATGACCAGTTTTTTCAAACTTCACATCCTGACGCTATAATTCTTGCCGCAGGCGGTTTGCCGATTACGCCGCCAATTCCGGGTGCTGATCTGCCGCACGTTGTCCAGGCCTGGGACGTGCTGACCAAGTCTGTCACAACAGGAAAGCACGTGGTCGTAATCGGCGGAGGGGCGGTCGGAATCGAAACGGCGCTGCTGCTGGCGGAGAAAGGTACCCTTTCGGGTGACGCGCTCAAGTTTTTGCTGGTTCATGGGGCCGAATCGGTCGAAGCACTTTATGAGCTGGCCATACATGGCAGCACGGAGGTCACCGTGATCGAAATGCTGGGAGAACTGGGCAAAAACTTCGGCAAGAGCACCCGCTGGGGGATGATGCAGGATGTGGAGCGGTATGGCGTTAAGACCCGGGCCACGGCAAAGGTCATTGAAATTATGCCGGATTGCGTCAGAATCGAGTGCGATGGGACGCGTGAGGATATTCCGGCCGACTCTGTCGTACTTGCCGTCGGCACGCGCTCCAATAATTCACTCCGGGAAATAGTTGAAACAAGCGGTATTCCGTTTCGTATTGTGGGGGACGCCGTTCAGCCAGCCATGGTGTTCGACGCCATCCATCAAGGTTTTACAGCCGGTCGTGAGATCTGCTGAACTTACGCACCAGGAGATGTGATTATGAAGAATCTGTTTGTGGCAGTTGTTCTGACCCTGTTTTTTGCAAGTCAATCGTCCGCCGTGGAAGTAGCCGGGGTGCAGGTGGCTCAGACGGTAACTGTTAATGGTCAGCAGTTGAAATTGAATGGATATGGAATCAGAAAAAAGTTCTTCTTCAAGATCTACATCGGATCTCTGTACGCTGCAAGGCACCTGACCAGCGCGGCAGAAGCATACGGTGACAACGGCAACAAGTTGATCAGGATGAACTTTCTGCATTCAAAGGTCGACAAGGAAAAAATCATCGAAGCCTTCAACGAAGGTTTCAGGAACAACTCGCCCGACCTGGCCGGATCCGCCGAAGTGAAGAAATTCCTCGGGTTATTCACCGCTGATTTTATTCATGGCGATGTTGTTGATCTGGCTATCGGGGCTGATGGCAGCGTTTCCGTCAGTCATAACGGCAAGCATCTTGGCACTGTCACGTCTGCAAAGCTCGGCAGGGCGGTCCTTGCCATATATCTGGGTGACAAGCCGGCTGACGCGTCACTGAAGAGTGGGATGCTCGGCAATTAATCGGCAAGGAGTCACCTCTTATGGCACAGATCTACTCAACTCCCATTGAACTGCGATTTTCCGACCTTGACGCCTATGGTCATGTGAACAGCGCCGTCTACTTCACCTACCTCGAAACGGCACGGGTCAAGCTGTTTCATGATTTCTTCAAAGAGGTCACGGCAGAGGGGCTTTTCACCGTTGTTGCCCGGGCAGAGTGTGACTTCAAAATTCCGATCATGCTCTACGACGAGGTCATCGTTACGCTCTGGGTGGCCAAAACGGGGCGTTCGAGCTTCGATCTGGAGTACCGGATCCATAACGATCACGAGAAAACCTACGCCACCGCCCGCACGACAATGGTCTGCTTTGACAGCATCAAGAATGTGCCAATACCGTTGCCCGAAACCATCAAGGCGATGGCGTGACAATTGCCGATAAAGGAGTACATGTCGATATGAACAGCACCGAACAGATCCAGAGCGAAACAAGTGACGCCATCCTTACCCTGCGCATCAACCGGCCGGACAAAAAAAATGCCCTGAATCTCGCCATGTACCAGACTCTGGCGGATAATCTCAGGGCGGCAGACCGTGATGACACCGTCCGGGTAATCCTGATCAGCGGTGGGGATGAATGCTTTACCAGCGGTAATGACCTGACCGACTTTCTGTCTGCGCCGCCGACCGGCCCGGAAAGTCCGGTCATGCAGTTTCTCAGCGCGATCAGCGAAGCGCGCAAACCGCTGGTGGCAGCGGTCAATGGCCTGGCGGTCGGGATCGGCGTCACGATGCTGCTGCACTGCGATCTGGTCTATGTTGGTAACAGCGCCACCTTCCAGATGCCGTTCGTTAATCTGGGGCTCTGTCCCGAGGCCGGCTCAACGCTTCTCCTCCCACGGATAATGGGACACCAGCGGGCTGCCGAACTGCTGCTTCTGGGTGAGGCATTCAATGCGGAGAAGGCGCAGCGCGTCGGGATCGTTACCGAGGTCTGTCCGGACGGCGATGTGCAGGCTTTAGCCCGGAGCAGGGCGCTGCAGCTGGCAGCCCAACCGGCGGCTGCCGTGCGTCTGGCCAAGGAGCTGTTAAAGCGTGACTATACCGTACAATTGCGGGAAACCATCGCCGAAGAGGGGAAACAGTTCACGGTCCGCCTGAAGTCACCTGAAGCGGCAGAGGCGCTGCAGGCCTTCATGCAGCGGAGGAAACCGGATTTTTTTCGATTCAATTAGGCAGGTCATGCCGCTATTGCCCGTGGGATGAAACAATGTACAGGGGCAAAAAGGATGGGCGACATCGCGGTAAATAGATCTTGTGACCTGGTGCCGCTGGTGAATTAAAATATAACGTGGGTACTGTGGCTATTTAATAAGATTGAATTCATCGACAATTCTGTGACGATAGGCCGTGATATCCTTTTCAAGGGACTGGAGGGTTGCAACCTTCTGTTTGATGCTGTTTAAATGCGTGCCAAGCAGTTCTATCAGGCGCGGCATGATCTTTTCCGGGACCTTCTGCTCCTTGTCGAACAGGTCAGCCAGTTCCTTCATCTCTTCAAGAGTGAGACCGAGTTCCTTTACCTTCAGTACGAATTTAAAACGCTTGATATCCCCCTTTTCATAATACCGTACCTTGCCCTCTGTCCGCTTGGGGGGGTCGACAAGCCCCATCTTTTCATACAGCCGGATTGTCCGTGTCGTGATGTTCAATTCCTCTGCCAAGTCGCTTATCTGCATATGTTCTTCATTGCTTAATCTCATACTTCTCCTTAATGTCAACTATCCTTATATGGCAAGTTTCTTTATCTTGTCAAGAATAATTGGGCAACTATTTTCACTGTGCCGTTGTATGAAGGAAAAAACGAGACTGCAGGGGGCGCAAACAACAGCTGGATGGAAATAAACTGAAAACTTCATAAAAGCGCTTGAGGAAGGATTGGAATTCAGGGTTGATGGGGGGGCTTGGTGCAGAATCCGCAGGGGGGCAGGGTTACCCGAAATTGGCAGCGTCTGGCACTCCTCAACATCCGGTTGATTCACGCAATTTTGTTGACATTCTCTGTCGATACTCAACTATTTCCTTGCGCAAGGAAGAGAGTTTCGCGACCTTGTCATCAATCAGATCAATATGCACATCAAGAATGTTGATAAGCTCCGGAATTAACTGGTCAGTTTTCTTTGCATCACCGTAGACCCTGTAGAGATTCTGGAGCTCTTTGATAGTAAGGCCCAAATCCTTCAACTTCAGGATGAATTTGATCCTGCGCACCATGTACGAGTCGTAGCCACGGTTGCCACGGTCGAGCCGTTCAACAGATTCTATAATTCCCTCTTCTTCCCAGTAGCGCAAAGTCCGGGTAGAAATTCCCAATTCATTGCACAGCTCGCCTATGGTCATAATATCATCAGATTCTATTGTTGAATCGTTCATAAAGTCCTCGCAGATGTATCATCGTTGTGCTGCAGCATAGACGCAATGACTTATTATGACGTTGACGTGAATTAAATGCTACATAAAAATTAAGTTAGTTGCGTCCCTGATAATCAATAACTATGTTATATTAAATAATAGTTGTGTTATTAGCTAGTTATATAATATTGTTAGACTGATTTGTCGTGATAAAATAACTGAGTTAAATTTTGCATTGACTTATGCGTAAACGTTATATACCTTTCCTGTATATCGACCTGCGCGAGCGGTATTTGCCTCACCTCCCGTATACGCTGCGCATTAAGAGGAGATCAAATCATGTCAAATGTGGAACGTGCCGGCGAAGAAGGCATCAGCCTGCTGTACAACCTGAGCAAGGAAGAACTGGTCAAGATTATTGTCGATGACGCCAAAAACTGGCTGGCCCACGACGGGCTCTGGTTTCAGGCGATTGAGAAGCGTTATGGCATTGATGTGGCGGTGGATGCCGATATAGAGGCATGGCGTTACTTCACGGCTATTGAAGCGAAGCGGATCATGGATCGGCTGGGAATGAAACCTGGCGGCGGGATTCCGGCCCTGGTTGAATGTCTTAAGCATCGATTCTATGCCCGTTTGAACCTGCAGGAGAGTTGTGAGGTGACCGCTACACGGGTGGTTTTTAAGATGCTTGACTGCCGGGTTCAATCAGCCCGCAAACGCAAAGGGTTGGCGGATCACCCCTGCAAGACGGTAGGGATCGTCGAATATGGCGAGTTTGCCAGGGCCATAGATCCACGTATTTCCACCCGTTGCATCGCCTGCCCACCTGACCCCCATCCTGAAGAGTACTGGTGTGCCTGGGAGTTTACGCTGCAGGAATAACTCAACGGGAGAGGAGATACCCATGCAAGAAACCATCGAACTATATAAACCAAAGCATAAAATACGTTTTGTGACCGCCACCAGCCTGTTTGACGGTCACGATGTTTCCATAAATATAATTCGCAGGATTCTTCAGGCCTCCGGGGCAGAGGTCATTCATCTGGGGCATAATCGCTCTGTTGATGAGATTGTCACCGCTGCTATCCAGGAAGATGCCCACGGCGTCAGCATCAGCAGTTATCAGGGGGGGCATGTTGCCTTCTTCAAATACACCATGGATCTGCTGCGGGAACGTGGGGCCGGTCATATCAAGGTCTTTGGCGGTGGTGGCGGTGTGATCATCCCTGAAGAGATCAAGGAAATTGAAGAGTACGGGATTGCTAAAATATTTTCCCCGGAAGACGGCCGCCGTATGGGGCTGCAGGGTATGATCAACCTGATGCTCGAACAGTGCGATTACAACCTGGTGCGAGACCCGGATGAGGAGCTGAAGAAGTTGCGGTCCCAGGATATCCGCGCCATTAACACGATCATTACCCTGGCCGAGCATTCAGTGAACTGTTGCGGCACCGAAGGATACGGCAGGTTTCGTGAGCACGTGCAGGAAATGGCTGCTCCGGTGCCGGTCCTGGGGGTCACCGGAACCGGTGGCGCCGGTAAAAGTTCCCTCTGCGATGAACTGGTGCTCCGTTTCATGCGTGATTTTCCCGACAAGAGTGTTGCCATCCTTGCCGTAGATCCGTCACGTCAGAGAACTGGTGGCGCGCTGCTGGGTGACCGGATCAGGATGAACTCCATCGCGGGAAAGCGGGTCTACATGCGTTCCCTGGCCACGCGGGATTCCCATTCCGAGCTGTCTGCAGCAATAAAGGATGCGCTCGATGTGGTGCGGGCATCCGGTTTTGACCTGATTATTGTCGAAACTTCCGGTATCGGTCAGGGTGACGCTTCGGTGGTGCCGATCTGCGATCTTTCCCTCTATGTGATGACCTCCGAATTCGGTGCCCCCACGCAGCTTGAAAAGATTGATATGCTTGATTTTGCTGATCTGGTTGCGATCAACAAGTTTGATCGGAAAGGATCAGAGGACGCTCTCAGAAATGTCAAGAAGCAGTACCGTCGCAATCGGGTACTGTTTGACGTGCCGGATGATCAGGTCCCGGTCTATGGGACCATCGCATCCCAGTTTAATGATCCCGGCATGTCGGTGCTGTATCTGGCCCTGCTCGGAAAACTTAACGAGAAGAAGGGGCTCGGCTGGGAGTCACAGCTGAAAATCGATGAACGTGACAGCCTGGCGAAAACGATCATCCCGGTGGACCGGATTCATTATCTGGGAGAGATAGTACAAACCGTGCGTTGCTACCGCAAGACAGTTGACCAGCAGAGCACGGTAGCCAGGTCGCTCTATCAGTTGAAGGCAACAGTCGCGATGCTGGAAGAAGGTTCGGAAGCGGCGACGGAGGTGGCGCGTCTGATCCGGGCCTGTGATCAAAAGCTCCATGAAGAACCACGGCACCTGTTGGGGTGCTGGGAAGAGCTCAAGCGGTCCTACCGCCAGGAGGCGCTGGTCACCACGGTACGTGACAAGGAAATCCGGACCGAACTGTACAGCACCACGCTGTCCGGTACCCGGATCCCCAGGGTTTGTACCCCCGATTTCAATGATTGGGGCGACATCCTCAGTTGGATCATGCGGGAGAATCTGCCGGGATATTTCCCGTATACCGCCGGTGTATTTCCGTTCAAACGGGCCGAGGAAGACCCTAAGCGCCAGTTTGCCGGAGAAGGGAGCCCGGAACGGACCAACAGGCGTTTTCACTATCTCTGCCAGGATGACGGTGCCAAGCGGTTGTCTACCGCATTTGACAGCGTCACCCTCTACGGCGCCGATCCCGACTATCCGCCGGACATCTATGGCAAGGTGGGCGAAAGCGGTGTCTCAATCTGTACTGTTGAGGACCTGAAAAAACTTTTTGCCGGTTTTGATCTCTGCGCTCCCTCTACCAGTGTCTCCATGACCATCAACGGCCCGGCACCGGCGATGCTGGCCATGTTTTTCAATGTCGCCATTGATCAGCAGGTTGAATCCTTTGTCACACAACAGGGGCGCAAGCCGGATGACAATGAATATCGGAAGATCAAGGCCGATACCCTGCAAAACATCAGGGGGACCGTACAGGCCGATATTCTCAAGGAAGACCAGGGACAGAATACCTGTCTGTTCTCGATTGATTCGTCCTTGAAGATGATGGGAGATCTCCAGCAGTATTTCATTGATAACAAGGTGCGCAACTATTACTCCGTTTCAATCAGCGGCTATCATATCGCCGAGGCCGGTGCCAACCCGATTACCCAGCTGGCCCTGACCATGTCAAACGGGTTTACCTATGTGGAATATTACCTGTCACGGGGCATGCATATTGATGAACTGGCTCCAAACCTCTCTTTCTTCTTCAGTAACGGCCTTGATCCTGAATATTCGGTCATCGGCAGGGTGGCAAGGCGGATCTGGGCTGTGACGATGCGGGATAAATACGGCGCCAACGAGCGGAGCCAAAAACTGAAGTATCATATCCAGACTTCGGGACGTTCACTGCATGCCCAGGAGATGGCGTTCAACGACATCCGCACCACATTGCAGGCGCTGGTTGCCATTTATGACAACTGCAACTCGCTGCACACCAACGCCTACGACGAGGCGGTTACCACTCCGACGGAAGAGTCGGTGCGGCGCGCCATGGCGATCCAGATGATTATCACCAAGGAATTCGGCCTGGTTAAGAATGAGAATTCGATCCAGGGATCGTTTATCATTGAAGAGCTGACCGATCTGGTCGAAGAGGCAGTCATGGTGGAGTTCGAGCGTATTGATCATCGCGGCGGCGTACTGGGGGCGATGGAAACCCAGTATCAGCGCAGCAAGATTCAGGACGAATCGATGCTGTACGAGCACAAGAAACATAACGGTGAACTGCCGATTATAGGCGTGAACACCTTCGTAAGCCCCCATGCGGATGAAGAAGGCTATAACATTCCGGGCGAACTTGCCCGCGCAACTATTGAAGAGAAAGAACAGCAGATAGCTAATCTGCGGGCGTTCCACGCAAAGCATCGTGAAAAAGCGCCAGAGGCGCTGGAGCGTCTGAAGGCGGTAACCATCGCCGGTGATAACGTCTTTGCCGAGATGATGGAAACGGTTAAATATGCCTCGCTCGGTCAAATTACCCAGGCGCTGTTTGAGGTGGGTGGTCGTTACCGGAGAAACATGTAAGCGCTTAAAAGTTCCAGGGGTCGCTGCCCTAACCGGCAGTGCCGATTATGTTTTGCCGTACCGGCTGGTTCCCGATTCTATACGACGTGTTTATGGCAATCACACCACTGTTGCTTTACTAAAACAAAGCTATAGAATTGTGTTATAAATGGCATTGACATGAACGTAAAGTGGATGTATGGTTTGTCATATCAAGACAGCCTCGGAGGCGTAAATATGAAAGAAGAAGTGTATGTTATAGATGGTATGAGGACGCCGTTCGGCTCATTTGGCGGAGTGCTGGCGGATATTGCCGCCCCCCGGTTGGCCGCCACGGTAATAACAGGACTCCTGAACCGGAATACTCTGCCGGCGGAGGCGGTAGGCGAGGTGATCCTGGGGCAGGTATTGAGCGGCGGCTGTGGCCAGGCGCCGGCGCGCCAGGCGATGCGCTTTGCCGGTTTACCGGATAGGATCCCCGCCCTGACGATCAACAAAGTCTGCGGCAGCGGCCTTAAGGCCATAATGCTCGGAAGTGACTCGATACAGCTTGGCAACGCCGCTACGGTACTGGCCGGCGGCATGGAAAACATGTCCCTGGCGCCCTATTTCCTTAAAAAAGCCCGCACCGGCTTTCGCATGGGGGATGGTGAAATCTTCGACCTGATGATCCATGACGGCCTTCAGGACCCGTACACCGGCAGGCATATGGGTGACATCGGCGAGGCCAGTGTTGAGCGCAACTCACTGAGCCGTGAAGTTCAGGATGACCTGGCCATCCGTTCGTATCGACTGGCACAGGCGGCGGTAAGGGACGGGATCTTCAAAGACGAAATAGTCCCGGTGGTCAAGAGTATTCGCGGTGTTGATACGGTTGTTTCTGACGACGAAGAACCGTTCAAGGGTGATGTCGAAAAAATCACCACACTCAAGCCGGTTTTCAAGAAAGACGGCAGCATCACGGCCGGCAACGCCTCCTCCATTAATGACGGTGCCGCACTGCTGCTGCTGGCCGGTGCCGCCGCGATGAAAAAACATAATCTTACCGCAACAGCCCGCATTGTCGCTTCAGCCACCAGCAGTCTCCATCCGGATTATTTTCCCGAAGCCCCGGTTTCGGCCATTCAGGCGGTGTGCGCCAGGGCCGGCCTGAACATTGAAGACATCGACCTGTTCGAGATCAACGAAGCATTTGCTTCGGTCACACTGATCGCGATCAAAGAGCTGAAACTCGACCTCGCCAAGGTCAACGTCAATGGCGGCGCCTGCGCCATCGGCCATCCGATCGGTGCCAGCGGCGCCCGTCTGGCCTTGACGGTGATACGCGAGCTGCATAAACGTAATTTACGCTACGGCCTTGCCACACTCTGCATCGGTGGCGGTGAAGCCGTGGCGGTAATCTTTGAACGAGTTTAGGGAGGCAGGGATGATTACAACAATCGGGGTTCTCGGAGCAGGGCAGATGGGCAACGGTATCGCCCATGTCTTCGCGCAGTACGGTTATCAGGTGGTTCTGTTCGATATTGCCCAGGCTCAATTGGACAAGGCACTTGCCACTATACAGCAGAATCTGGAGCGGCAGGCGAAAAAAGGGGCGATTCCGGAGGCTCTGGTGGCTGAAACGCTCGGGCGGATCGTAACAACTCAGGATATGAACGACCTGGCGGATGTCGACTTTGCCGTCGAAGCGGTTACCGAGCATGAACCGCTCAAGCTTGAGATCTTCCGCACGCTTGATGGTATCGTAAAAGCCGGCGCCATCCTCGCCTCAAATACGTCGTCAATTCCGATAACCAAGATCGCCTCGGTTACCGGTCGTCCCGATAAGGTCATCGGCATGCACTTCATGAATCCGGTGCCGATCATGAAACTGGTCGAGATAATACGGGGGCATGCCACCAGCGATGAAACCTTCATTCTGACCTCCGCACTGGTCGCTAAACTCGAAAAAGAGATGGCGGTGTCTCAGGATTACCCCGGCTTTATCGTCAATCGCATCCTCATCCCGATGATCAACGAGGCGGCCTTTGCCCTCTATGAAGGGATCGCCACCGCCGAAGATATCGACAAGGGGATGAAACTCGGCACCAATCAGCCGATGGGGCCGCTGACTCTGGCGGACTTTATTGGACTCGACACCGTGCTGGCGATCGCAAATGTCCTGTATGACGGCTTCAAGGATCCCAAGTATCGTCCCTGCCCGCTGCTCGTCAAGATGGTCAATGCCGGACATCTGGGGCGCAAATCGGGACGCGGCTTTTACATCTATTAGAAAACAGTGCGTGCCTGACGAAGGAAGATGGTTGTCTTCTCTGCCTGCAACTGGTGACCAGTGAGGAGTGGGAGATGCGTATCGAAATGCGTCCGGCAAAATTCAATGGTAAATAAATTTCATTACAGAGAGGTAAATCATGAATTTCGAACTAAGCCAGGATCACAAGGTACTTCAAGAGACAGTACGGGACTTCGTCAACAAGGAGATCAAACCGATCGCCATGAAAATCGATGAAGATCATATGATTCCCGATACGCTGGTCAAAAAGATGGGCGAAATGGGTTTTCTTGGCAGCTATCTTCCTGAGGAATATGGCGGCGCCGGTCTTGACATGCTTTCATATGCCATCGTCATTGAAGAGGTCTCAAAAGCCTGTGGTTCGAGCGGTGTACTGATCTCCGCCCACACCTCCCTGGCCAGCGGACCGATAGACACCTTCGGCACCGAAGAACAGAAAATGAAGTGGCTTCCCTCCCTGAACAGCGGAGAAAAAATCGGCTGCATCCTGCTGACCGAACCGGATGCAGGGAGTGATGCCGGCGCCATTACGACCAGTTACAGAAAAGAGGGTGACGAATACATCGTCAACGGCTCCAAGATATTCATTACCAACGGCGGCTACCTGGGAACCGGCGTGCTGTTTGCCACCCATGACAAATCACTCAAGCACAAGGGCGTTTCTGCCTTTATCGTAGACCTGCAATCTCCCGGCGTGGTGGTGTTGAAGCACGAAAACAAGATGGGAATCCGCGGCACCTATACCACCGCCTTTGCCCTCGACGACGTGCGCATTCCTGCTGCGAACCTGCTGGGCCAGGAAGGGCAGGGGTTCAAGATCGCCATGGATACCCTGAACGGCGGCAGAATCGGGATCGCCTCACAGGCCCTCGGTATCGCCGAAGGAGCCTTCGAACGAGCACTCGCCTATTCAAAAGAGCGCAAACAGTTCGGCAAGACCATCAGCGAACTGCAGTCGATCCAGTTCAAACTGGCCGACATGCATGCCCGAATAGAGACCAGCAAGCTGATGACCTACAAGGCCGCCTGGATGAAGGATGCTCATCTGAATTACACCATGGAATCCGCGATGTGCAAGATGCTCGCCTCCGAGGCGGCCACCTACGTCACCAAGGAAGCGGTCCAGATTCACGGCGGTTACGGTTTTATCTGCGATTACGAAGTGGAGCGGATGTACCGTGATGCAAAGATTACCGAGATCTACGAAGGTACCAATGAGGTGCAACGGGTAGTTATCTCGAAACTGCTGCTTGCATAACAAGCACCCCTACGTAGTACCTGACATACAGGTATCACGTCATGAGAGGTGTTTTGGTGGAAGCTATCCGTCACATTTACTGGAACATCGGCCATGGCGTTGTCATCCCGGCGTATGTTTTGGCCTGTGCCGCCTTCGGCGTCCTGGCCTGGGGATCTCCTCATTGAAGAGGCCTCCATGGCCAAAATGTTCGCTACCGAAGCCGCCAATCAGGCCTGCTATAAGGCGATTCAGATGCTGGGAGGGTACGGCTACACTCGTGATTTCCCGGTGGAACGCTATGCGCGAGATGCCCGTATTACGGCCATTTACGAAGGGACCAATGAGATTCAGCGCTTGATCATCTCACGTGAAATTCTGAGAAATCTCAACCAATAAGCACATCACCAGATGCAATGCCAGTTTGATCTCGACATTTCACGGGTTAAAGGGGAGACCTCTCCCCCAACTACGGACGAGTTGCGCATTATCCATGAGCTGCTGGATCCTGACGAGATTTTCATTCCAAAAAATTAAAAAATAATTATATATATTTTAAAGGTCGGATGCTTGGAAGAGTTTATCAAAATTGTGATGTTGTCAGGGAGAACCGCTCTGGAGCTCGCTCTGTATGTACTGCTGCCAGTACTGGTAATCATGATGGCGTTGATGAAGGTCGTTGAAGCGAGAGGCATTCTGGCGCTGATTGCACGGATGTTGCAGCCGGTGCTCAGGATATTCGGTGTTCCCGGTGCCGGGGCATTTGCCATCGTGCAACTGCTGTTTGTCAGTTTCGCCGCACCGCTTGCCACCCTGGCGATCATGGAGAAGGACGGCACCTCCAGGCGGCGGATTGCCGCAACACTGGCCATGATCTTCACAATGTCCCAGGCAAACGTGGTTTTTCCCCTGGTGGCGGTGGGGCTGAACCTTGGCGTTATTATGTTGACCTCGCTTGTAGGCGGGCTGATTGCGGCAGCCCTGACCTATTACCTGTTTGCCCGCTCGGCGGGAGATGAAGGCTGCTCTGTCGAGCCGTTTGTTGTTGCGGCTGACAAACAGCGCAAGAGTACAACCCTCAACCTGATGATTGTCGGCGGCCAGGAGGCTGTTCAGGTTATCCTCGGGGCTATTCCTGTTTTGATACTGGCAATTTTTCTGGTAAATGTCCTGAAAAGCACCGGCGCTATTGCTCTGGTAGAGACCGCATTATCGCCCCTGTTTGCAATGATTGGTTTCCCGGCTGTGGCTGTATTGCCACTGGCCACCAAATATCTGGCAGGCGGTACAGCCATGATGGGGGTTACTCTTAATCTGCTGAAGGAGGGTGCCATAACCACCTTGGAACTTAACCGCATGGCAGGCTTTCTCACCAACCCATGCGATCTGGTCGGGGTTGCGGTATTGATTTCCGCAGGTGCGCGATCTGCATCGGTTGTCCGGCCGGCAATAGCCGGGGCGGCTGCAGGGATATTGATTCGAGGCATATTGCATCTGATGCTTTTCTGAAGCGTCACCTGGAGCAGATCCCGGTGACTTTCTTTTGTATATTTGTTTGAACGCGCTCCCTGGAATGAAAGAGTTTTTTCTACTTGACATGAACGTTAAGTTAAAGTAGTTAGGGGGTACGGTTATATTATTTCATTCGCGAGGCCACCTATGGAAGCAACCCGTCAAATTTATTGGAACATCGGCCATGGCGTTGTCGTCCCGATGTACATACTGGCCTTTGCCGCCATCGGGGTAATGGTCCGGGGATTCTGGCAGCGCCTGCCGATCTGGCGTCAGGGCAAAGCGCTTGACCGTTTTGATCGCTTCGACGAACGGGTCAAACGGATGATTGGTGAAGTATTCAGCCAGTCAAAAATCTACCGGGTCACCGATGGCGGCATATTCCACTCCATCTTCTTCTGGAGTTTCCTGATCCTCTTTGCCGGCACGATGCTGGTCATGATCCAGGCCGACTTTTTCACCCCGCTGTTACAGTTAAACCTGCTCTCCGGCGAATTCTACAAAGGCTTCTCGCTGGCGCTGGACATTGCCGGCATCGTGGCAATAGTCATGCTGGCAGGACTCTTCATCCGCAGATTTATCATCCAGCCCGAAGGACTGGAAATCGTAAAGGATGACTACATCGTCCTGCAACTGCTGTTCGCCATCCTCATCACCGGATTCCTCATCGAAGGGGCCCGCATGGCGGCCACCGAATTGCAGCAGAATCCCGAACTGGCCCGCTTCTCACCCGGCGGCCTGTTGGCAGGACAGCTCTTCACCACCATGACGACCGGCACACTGCTCGTCAGCCATAAAATCCTTTGGTGGCTGCACTTCGCCCTAGTGCTCGGCTTCTTCTGTGCGATCCCCTATACCAAACTGCGCCATATCTTCACCACCAGCGCCAATGCCTTTCTGGCCCCCTTTGAGCCAAAAGGGTTCATCGCCACCATCAACCTCGAAGACGATTCGGTCGAACAATTCGGCGCCGCCACCATCAGCGATCTCAGCTGGAAGGACATCTTTGATGCCGATGCCTGCACCTCCTGCAAACGCTGCCAGGATCGGTGCCCTGCGTATGCGACCGACAAGCCGCTCTCGCCGATGAAGATTGTGAATCAGATCGGTGAGCTGGCCGAAGGTAACCCCAGGGGCAGTTTGTCAGATACCGTCAGCCAGGAGGCACTCTGGTCCTGTACCACCTGCCGCGCCTGTCAGGATGTCTGTCCCGCCAACATCGAACACGTCAACAAAATTCTGGAGATGCGCCGTAACCTGACCCTCATGGAAGGCGCCTTTCCCGGTGACGAAGTACGCACCGCCGTCAGCAACATCGAAGTCAACGGCAACCCCTTCGGCCTCACCTACGCCGCACGCGGCGATTGGGCGGAGGGGCTGCAGATAACTATTATGGAGCAGGATGCCGACGTCGATATCCTCTATTTCGTCGGCTGCTACGCCTCCTTTGACAAGCGCAATCAGGCTATTGCCAAGAACTTCATTACGATCTGTAACTCGGCCGGAGTAAAAGTCGGCATCCTCGGCAAAGAAGAAAAGTGCTGCGGGGAGCCGGTCAGAAAGCTGGGCAACGAATATCTCTACCAGATGACTGCGAACGAAAATATCGAGCTGATTAAAGCCTATAACGTCAAAAAGATCGTCACCACCTGCCCGCACTGCTTCAACACCTTGGCACGCGATTACAAAGATCTCGGATTAGACGTTCCGGTTGAACATTACAGCACCTACATCAACACCCTGCTTAATCGCGGTAGGCTCAAACTGACACCGGAGCCGTTTACATTCACCTATCACGACTCCTGCTACCTGGGCCGCTACATGGGCATCATCGAGCAGCCCCGCGCTATTCTTAGCCAGGCTGGCGGAACAATCACCGAGATGGATAAAAATGGCTGCGACAGTTTCTGCTGTAGCGCCGGTGGTGGCCGTATCATTGCCGAGGAAAAGCTGGGAAGCAAGATCAGCGAAGCCAGGGTCAAAATGGCCGTGGATACCGGCGCGCCGCTGCTGGTATCCACCTGTCCTTTCTGCCTCACCATGTTCGAGGACGGCATCAAGACCGGCGGGGCAGAAGGAAAGCTGCAGGTAAGGGATTTGGCCGAAATCGTAGCGGAGAGAATAACAGCTTAAAAAACTGTCCACAAAAGACACGAAAGTCACGAAGAAAACTGAGAAAAAACAAAAACTGCATTCAAGTTTTGCTTCATTTTCGTGTAGTTAGTGCCTTTCGTGGATAAACGATTTTTACAGGAGGTAACACCATGAAACTGCTTGTCTGCATCAAACAGGTCCCCGATCTGGAATCCCGCTTCAAGCCGAACGCCGAAGGTGTCTGGTACAACGAAACCGACCTGGCCTTCCGTATGAACGAATATGACGAATACGCCGTGGAGCAGGCTGTCCAGTTGCGGGAGAAACTGGGTGACGGCTGCGAACTGACCGTTCTCTCAATCGGCCCGGACCGTGTCGTTGAAGCAATCAAGAAATCCCTTGCCATGGGATGCGACAACGCCGCCCATATCCAGGACCCTGCCGCATCCGCCAAAGACCCGTGGCAGATCGCCTCGATCATAGCAACGTATGCCAAGGATAAAAACTTCGACATCATCTTCACCGGCATGCAGTCCCAGGACCGCGGCTCGGCACAGGTCGGCGTCACCGTAGCCGAACTGCTCGGCTTTGCCTGCACCACCACAATCGTCGGCTTCGACTACGACAACGGCACCATCACCGCCAAACGTGAACTGGAAGGAGGCATCAAAGGGGTCGTTAAACTGAAGACCCCGGCTCTGGTCACCTGCCAACTGGGACTCAACGTACCGCGCTACCCGACCCTCCCCAACATCATGAAGGCCAAGAAGAAGGAGATCATCGTCATTCCGGTTGCCGAACTGCAGGCGGAAGAACCGCTGGCAACCACCACCAGCTTCCATCCACCGGCAAAAAAAAGGGGCGGCATTGTCCTCGAAGGCGATGTGGGAGATATGGTGGAGAAGGTGATAGCGATCCTCAAAGACAAAACAGCGGTATTGAGATAGGAGACGTCCATGAAAACACTATTGATCGGTGAATCCCGCGAAGGAAAACTGCTCGAATCCACGTACGAACTGCTCGGCTTTGCCGGAGAGTTGGGTGCCGAAACCGCCATGCTGCTGGTCGGGAGTGACAGTCAACTGCCCGCCTACGGCGGCACGCTCCATCTGGCCGATGCCGCAACCTGCGGAGAATATAATCCCGATCTGCACAAAAAGCTGATCCTTGATGCGGTACAGAAAGAAAGCCCGGACTACATCGTCTTCCTCCACTCATCCTACGGCTGGGATCTGGCTCCGCGTGTTGCTGCCGCGCTGAAGATCGCCCAGATATCGGAAGTGATCGCCATTGCTGATGGCGGCTTCGAAGTCGGTTGCTGCAACGCCAAAATGCGCCGCAGTGTCAAGCCTGTCACCGCAAAAGCGGTGATAACGATTCAGGCCGGCGCCTTCACGGCAAAACAGCCGGGCGGCACGCCAGACGTCCAGAAGCTGGCGGCGACAGGCAACGGCGCACTTGAATTCATCGGCTATGAACCGGCCGAAAAGAAGGATGTGGATCTGGGCAAGGCGGAGATCATCGTTTCCGCCGGGCGCGGCGTCGGCAAGAAGGATAATATTCCGGTTATCCAGGCTCTGGCCACGGCGCTTGGCGGCGAACTGGGCGCCAGCCGTCCGGTAGTCGATGCCGAGTGGGTAAGTCACAGTCATCAGGTCGGCACCACCGGTCAGACGGTGTCACCGAAGCTGTATGTTGCCTGCGGCGTCTCGGGAGCCATCCAGCATCTGGCCGGGATGAAGAAGTCGGACTTCATCGTGGCGATCAACAAGGATAAGGATGCTCCTATCGGAGAAATCGCCGATGTGCTGGTAGTCGCGGATGTGATGCAGTTTGTGCCGGCGCTGACGGCGAAACTGGCGAGATAGGATTTTAAATTAAGATTTAAACTCATCTGAGGAGATCGACATGAACATTCATGAGTACCAGGCAAAAGCTATTTTACGAGAATTCGGCGTACCGGTCCCCGATGGCCATGTCTGCTACAACAGCGCCGGCGCCCGTGAATGGGCCAAACGCCTGGGGGACGGTCCCTGGGTCGTCAAAGCCCAGATCCATGCCGGTGGGCGTGGTAAGGGGGGTGGCGTAAAGCTGGCCCGCACCCCGGATGAAGTGCGTAATGTCTCGCGCGAGATGCTTGGCATGATCCTCCGTACTCACCAGACCGGCCCGGAAGGCAAACTGGTCACACGGGT
The DNA here is from genome assembly GCA_021781535.1 of Deltaproteobacteria bacterium. Classification (GTDB taxonomy): domain Bacteria; phylum Desulfobacterota; class Desulfuromonadia; order Geobacterales; family Pseudopelobacteraceae; genus JACRCG01. The sequence goes on from JAJXWO010000041.1 coordinate 23,398, forward strand.
ACTGGTGGAAAACGGCTGCAACATCGCCAAAGAACTTTATGTGAGCCTGGTTGTTGACCGTGGCACTTCCAAGGTTGCCGTCATGGCCTCCACTGAAGGAGGCATGGATATCGAAGAGGTTGCCGCTTCAACCCCGGAGAAAATCTTCACCGAAACGATCGATCCGCTGGTAGGGCTAACCTCTTTTCAATGCCGCAACATCGCCTTCAATCTGGGACTGACTGGAAAGGTGGCAGCCAAGGCGGTTTCGCTGCTGCAGGGACTCTACAAAACCTTTATTGCCTGCGACTGCTCCATGCTGGAGATCAATCCGCTGGTGGCGACCGTCGAAGAAAGCCTGATCTGCCTCGACGCCAAATTCGGCTTCGACGACAACGCCGTCTTCCGTCACCCAAAACTGAGCGACATGCGCGACTACGACGAAGAGGACGCCAACGAAATCGAAGCATCCCAGCATGACCTCTCCTACGTATCGCTTACCGGAAACATAGGCTGTCTCGTCAACGGCGCGGGCCTGGCCATGGCCACCATGGACATCATCAAACATTACAGCGGCGATCCGGCCAACTTTCTGGATGTCGGCGGCGGAGCCACCATAGAGCGGGTTACCGAAGCCTTCAAACTTATCCTCTCCGACAAAAACGTCAAAGGGATCCTGGTCAACATCTTCGGCGGCATCATGAAATGCGACGTCATCGCCACCGGGGTTATCGAAGCCGCCAAGCAGGTCTCTCTGCAGGTGCCGCTTGTAGTGCGCCTTGAGGGTACCAACGTGGAAATCGGCAAGAAGATGTTGGCCGAGAGCGGCCTCAACATTGTTGCCGCCGACGGCATGGCCGACGCAGCTCAAAAAATTGTCCAGGCCGTGAAAGGAGCCAACCAATGAGCATCATGATTGATAAAAGCACCAAAGTAATTACCCAGGGGATCACCGGCGCTACCGGACTCTTTCATGCGCAGGGAGCCCGTGAATATGGCACCCGGATGGTCGGCGGCGTGACCCCTGGCAAAGGCGGCACAAATGTTGACGGCTTCCCGGTATTCGACACCGTCAAGGAAGCTATTGAAAAGACCGGTGCTACCGCCTCGGTCATCTACGTACCACCACCATTCGCCGCCGACTCCATCATGGAAGCGGTTGACGCCGGGATCGAACTGGTCTGCTGCATTACCGAAGGGATACCGGTCCTCGACATGGTCAAGGTCAAACACTTCATGCAGGGGAAGAAAACCCGTCTGATCGGTCCGAACTGTCCCGGCGTCATCACCCCCGGCCAGTGCAAGATCGGCATCATGCCAGGCTATATCCATAAACCGGGCAGGGTCGGCGTTGTTTCCCGCTCCGGCACGCTCACCTATGAAGCGGTCTGGCAGCTGACCTGTCTGGGACTTGGCCAATCCACCTGCGTCGGCATCGGCGGCGATCCGGTCAACGGCACCAATCATCTGGACGTGCTGCGGCTGTTTCAGGCTGATCCGGACACCGATGCGGTCATCATGATCGGCGAGATCGGCGGCACCTCTGAAGAAGATGCGGCATACTTCATTAAAGAGCATATGACCAAACCGGTAGCAGCCTACATCGTCGGCATCACCGCTCCTCCCGGCAAGCGCATGGGGCATGCCGGCGCTATTATCTCCGGCGGCAAGGGTACGGCAACTGAAAAGGTAGAGACACTAAAAGAGTGCGGCATCAGTGTCGCGGCCAGTCCTGCCGAGATGGCGCAGGCGCTGTTGAAGATTTATAAACCATAGGTGGAGCAGCTATCATGCTTGTAATCTCCTGCATCAAACAGGTACCGGATACAACACAGGTGAAAATAGATCCGGTTACCAATACCCTGATCCGGGACGGCATACCGTTTATTATCAATCCGTATGATTCCCATGCACTGGAAGAAAGCCTGAGGCTTAAGGATCGTTACGGTCTGTGCTCAGTTGCACTATCAGAT
>JAJXWO010000096.1 GCA_021781535.1 Deltaproteobacteria bacterium
GTACGTCATGAGTCCGTATTTAATGCGTGCGTGAGGTAAAAGCAGACTTTAGTTGTAGTGGGAATTGAGGCGGTTATGGAAGATTGTCGGCTAACCGAAGAGTCGACGGGGTATACGGATGAAAGGGTGACAACCCTTAGATGAAGACTGGTTATATGAATGGAATACTTTTCTGGGACACCTAAGTACAAAGTGTCCCATGAAAAACCAGAAAGGGTTAGGCGGTCTGCCTAACCCTTTGTTTTCTTTGGAGCGGGAAACGGGATTCGAAAACTGCTAGAAAGCTCCACACGGCTGACTGTAACCCACTAATGTTTAACCATTTCAACTATCTACCCCGCCGAGCAAAGTCCATTCAAGTCCGTTAAAATCTGGTGAAAGTAGCCCGGTTGGTGAAAGCTGGGTGAAAGTTTCTATGCAGCAGCACGCGAATGCCCGGCTCTTCTTGAAGGTTGTTGGTCTGGAGAGGCTAACGCACCTTTCAGAATTTGCAGCAAGGTATCAGGTGCATTGTTGGCCGCATTTAGTAATACCAGGGCCGGACCATGGGGTTTGCGGTCGCCGCGTTCCCAATGGCGGAGAGTGCCGAGGCTTATGCCAAAGGTAGCAGCAAATTGGTTCTGTGTAAGGCCGGTCTTTTCCCGTACCTGTTTGACATTCACGTTCTCCGGGATGAAGAGGCGGACTTCGGTCTTTTCACCTTTACTGTGGGCAATCGCCTCTTCAAGGCCCCGTTTTATACTTTCAAACAATTCTGCCATCGGTGTTCTCCTATCGTTTCCGCCAGTACGCTATCAATACGTCCACCAGCTTTGCCAGTTCATTGCGTTCCGCCTGACTCAAATTGTCCTTTTCTCCTTTGCCATAGATGGTCAAAGCGTACAAAGGCATCTCCTCATTATGATACAGGTAAATCACTCGTGCCCCACCGCTCTTACCTTTGCCCTGTCGCGCCCAGCGGAGTTTTCTGATGCCGCCGGTGCCTTCCATGACATCGCCGCCATTCGGATGGGCCGCCAGATAGGATACAAGCTCCTGGCGCTCTTCGTCAGACAAGAGCTTTTTGGCCTTCCTGATGAACTCACCCGTTTCAGCAATAGTAATCACAATAACTCCCCACAATAAATGTAATCCAATGGATTACCATTGTCAAACCATAAAATTGGTAAGTTAAGGTAACGAAAACTGCTTAAAAAGCCCGCTCAAACACGCAAACCACTACTGTCTGGAAGTTCCCATTACTTGAATGGAGCACCGTTGCGCAATTCCCGCGGTTTCTGTTCCAGCACGGCCAGGTAATGCAACCCGGGCCGAGGCCGAAGCATCCATCCGAGAGTACATCGAAATCTTCTACAACCGTCAACGGCGACACTCGCGTTTGGGCTATCTGGCTCCCGCTGTGTTCGCACAAAATTACAGCTTACTGCAGGCCGCCGCTTGAGTAGGGAGTGTCCACTATTGACAGGACACCTCAATAAACCCCTTCTATGTTGGAATGAACAACCTATTACGAAACCAGAAAGCCACATTAACCAGGCCGATCATTACCGGCACCTCCACCAGAGGGCCGATCACTGCGGCGAAGGCCGCTCCCGAGTTCAATCCGAATACTGCCACGGCAACTGCGATAGCTAGCTCGAAGTTATTGCTGGCCGCAGTGAAGGCCAATGTGGTGGTCTTGCTGTAATCCGCACCAAGCCGTTTCCCCATCCAAAATGATACCAGGAACATCACCACAAAGTAGATCAGCATCGGGATGGCGATCCGCACCACATCCAGCGGTAGCTGCACAATCAGCTGGCCTTTCAGGCTGAACATGACCACTATGGTGAAGAGCAGCGCTATCAAGGTGATTGGGCCGATTTTAGGAACGAAGTTCTTGTGATAACGTTCCTTGCCCACCAACTTTACTCCGATCAAACGGGTCAGCGCACCGGCGATACAAGGGATGCCAAGGTAAACGAAGACGCTTTGTGCAATCTGCTTGATGCTGACATCAACCACAACCCCTTTCAGTCCGAGCAGCGGAGGCAAGATGGTGATGAAAAACCAAGCGTAGACGCTGTAAAAAAGAACCTGGAAAACACTGTTGAAGGCCACCAGTCCTGCGGCATACTCGGTGTTGCCTTTGGCAAGCTCGTTCCAGACAATCACCATGGCAATGCAACGCGCCAAGCCGATCATAATCAAGCCGACCATGTATTCCGGTTTGTCCGGCAAAAAGATGATTGCCAGCATAAACATCAGCACTGGTCCGATCAACCAGTTCTGTACCAGCGACAGTCCCAGCACCTTCTTGTTGTGAAAGACCTCTGGCATTTCCTCGTACTTCACCTTGGCAAAGGGCGGGTACATCATCAGGATCAGCCCGGCGGCTATGGGGATATTGGTTGTGCCGACCTGGAAGCGGTTAATGAAGCCTTCAACTCCGGGAATGAACCAACCCAGACCGACGCCAACAGCCATGGCGGCGAAGATCCAGAAGGTCAACCAACGGTCAAGGAAAGAGAGTTTGCGGGAGATATGTTCGGACACGATGCACCTCACTATAGAAAAGTGAGGACATTATATCCGCTTTTACGGATACAGCAAGGTACATTTTGGTTTTGATAGTGCGGAAATACAAGAAGATTTAGCTACAGGTGGCAGGTTTACTCTTCAGGAAGGCCGCCAACGTCTTGCGGTCGGAAACAGCTTCGGGGAGATCGCCGGCATTTCGCATGAGGAGTTGAAGCAGTTCCCGGCAAATAGTACAACTCTCCCGGCTGATCTGATAATACATCCAGACCCCTTGGCGGCGCGTATCAACCCAGCAGCTGCGTTTGAGGTAAGCTAGGTGGCGTGAGACCGTGGATTGCGGCAGCTTCAGCACCGCCATCAGGTCGCAGACGCACAGTTCCCCCTCGAATTGCAGCAAAAGTACGATTCGCAGGCGTATAGGATCAGAAAGGGCTTTGATGGTTTGGGCGAGGTGTTTCATGGATAATGGGTTATAAAATGGATCCTCGGTGGCGTCAAGCGAGACGAGCAAAAATAATGTTAGTACAAATTAACATTAAGGGTAAAAATCAGCTGACGAGGCACAAAAAATTGCTCCAGAGCTTCTGCGCTTCACCTCTGATGTCGAAAGACGAGTTCCAGCGCAGCGCAGCGCAGTGAGCTGGATCATTCCAAGAAGGGCGCGTACGCCCTTTTTGCCCACAACATCAAACGCAGCCCGGACGATTTCTTCCTTGCGTATGCGAGTTCTTTTCTTGGGAATCATGACTGCCGCATGTGGATTAATATTCATAGTGATATGTGTGACCCAACGTTTGGCCAAGCAAAGTTCTCATGAACTATTGGACTACATACAATCAATGCGCCCTTCCCGCAATGTTGTGCGTGCCATCCCACATGCAACCTGAATGCTCACAACGGTGACCATACGCATTGTCCTCAGAGAGGATCTGCGAAGCATCGCCGGCATAATCCGGCACGGTATCCTCATCCGGCCAGTCGGTATCACTGTTGTACGTCCGGTACTGCTTCGGATCATTGACCTTTTCAGATGCCCTGAAAACGACATGTTCGGAACGGTGGAGGGTGTCCCAGCGAAGGTTTCCCTTGAGATCGCCGCCAGGCTTTACCAGGGCCGGAGTGGCCGGCTTGCCGGTAGCGGCATCAATAAGTTGCTTTCCATCCCACTCCAGGTAATTGTTCCTACCTTCAAAGAACACCAGAGCCGGCACGAGGGCAGGATAGGCGGGGTAGGCCATCTCGGTGTCATGCCGAACGTAGGTCGTGTCTGCCGGCTCGAAGGCGGTGAGATTCCCCCACTCAACCCATGACCCGTCGTACATTCTGACATCCCTGAAGCCGCAGATTTCGTGCAGGGCATAGAAATAGAAGGATGAAAGCGCACCGGTATTGCAGTAGAGGATGATCGGCTTCGTGCCGTCGATGCCCGCCTTGGTAAACAATTTCAGCAGTTCGTCCCGGCTCTTGTAGCGGTTGTCCGGACCGACCAGGGCCGGGACGGTGATGTTGTAGGCCAGGGTCTTGGTAAGATGGGCTCCCTTGATGATCCCCTCGAATGCGGCATCCTTCACACATATCGGAATGGCAAAATGATCGGCCAAGGGGGTGCTGTGCATTCCCAGCCACGGGTTGGGAAGCGGAATCGGAGGATTGACCGCCATGCTGAATCGGGCTCTGACGCTTTTGCCGTCGTTGGCCGCTGGTGAAAACAGCATCTGGCTGAGGGTAAAGACCGCCTTATCCGTATCACGCGTAAAGAGATTGTTCTTAGGGTTGTAGCTGAAACCGGCTATCTGGTAGATATCGGGAATGCCGTCGCTGCCGGGTGTAGCATCAGCTCTCCGTTCATCCTTCAGGTAGTAGGCGGCCGGCGGCTGACGGGCATCCAGCAGGTAGACGTCGCCACGGCTGGTTGTGCTGCTATCCACCAGGGAGATCATTTCCCCCAGGCTGACCCGGATGCTGAGCCGACGGGTCGGCAGATGGGCAACACTGAAATGTGAGGGGGTGATGACCGGGGATGCGCTCCCTTTCTCCAGGGGATAGCCGGCATCAGCATATCCCTTGGTGCTGCCGTCGAGCAGTTTCAGCTTTTCCGGAGAAAAGCCCCAGTAGTACAGGGTCCACCAGAGCCGCGGCGCACAGACCATCCAGGGGTTCTGCTGGGGGCTGGCGAGTACCAGCACATCATCTTTTGTTACGCCGAGCTGTTGCAGCATGGCATCTATACGTGCCCCGGTGCCCACCTCATGTTCCGCAACCATCGGCCCCTCACTCCGGTCGGCCACTTCACCGCCGGCATGGGCGGTAAGATACAATGAGCCGGGTATATGCCCCAACTCCCCTTTTTTTGCAAGCTGGACGATCAGGTGATACTGGGGCGACCGGTCGCCGAAACGGGCGTTTACCATCTGCTTCAGTCTGTCGGCATCCCCGGCAAACCAGGAGAGCCGGTCGCTGGGATTGGGCACGACATTGATGATTACCACCCGCTCACCTTTCTCGGTGCGGTAGCCGTTGTCGATCCATTTTTTTAACTGAGCGGGTTCAACCAGTGATCCGGGCGCTGTTGCGGCGGTGGCCGCCGCCAGAGAGAGGACGAGGCTGCACATGGTGAACAGCAGGCAGGTGAGAGTCAGTTTTGTAATACGCGGGTTCATGCAAGTAGCTCCTTTAGACATAATGTCTGTCAGTAGAAAGTAAGTGACCTGCCCCTTGCAAACGTGGGTTATGTTGGGAATGTGAATTCACCACACAGAGCCACAACCAA
>JAJXWO010000011.1 GCA_021781535.1 Deltaproteobacteria bacterium
ATCTTCGGCGTCATGCGTGTTATCAATTTTGCCCACGGCGAGATCATGATGATCGGGATGTATATGACCTATTTCCTGTTTACACTGTTCGGAATCGATCCTTTCGTCTCGGTGCTCATCACCATACCGCTCATGTTCGTCTTCGGTGCACTGCTGCAAAAACTTTTTATCAACCGTGTTCTGGGGGCGTTGCCGCAAAACCAGATTCTTCTCACTATCGGCCTGGGACTGATCTTGAGCAACAGCATGATGCTGGCCTTCACGTCGGACTACAAAATACTGACTACCTCATATTCATCCTCCAGCTATCGTCTGGCAGGACTGTCTGTGTCCAAGCCGCTGGCAATTTCGTTCCTGATCACCGTCGTGATTACGGCACTGCTTTACTGGTTCCTGAGGAATACCGACACCGGCCAAGCCATTCGTGCCACGGCGCAGGACCGCGAAGCGGCCCAACTTATGGGGATCAACGTCAAAAGAATGTCAATCCTGGCGTTTGGTATCGGCGCTTCAATGGCCGGAACCGCCGGAGCCCTGATCTCGCCGACCTATTATATTTTCCCCCAGGTCGGCAGTGCCTTCACCCTCAAGGCTTTCGTTATTACCGTTCTGGGTGGCATGGGAAGCGTTGTTGGTGCCACGCTGGGCGGCGTAATAATCGGCGTGGTTGAATCAATGAGTGCCGCCTACATATCGTCCGAATGGAAGGACGTCGTGGTGTTCGCGATATTCCTGCTGGTGCTGCTCGTCAAGCCGTCCGGACTGATGGGCACATCAAGAACGTAAGCGGAGGCTGATGCCACATGAATCGTATCAGTATTTTCATCAACCGGCGTGGTGCTTCTCCAGTAGCCCTGATTGCGTTCATTGCAATCGTCTGCCTGCTGATAGCCTTTCCCGTCTATGTGGGGAGCCCATACGCGCGTCATATCATGATTCTCCTGTTTCTCAGTATCATCCTGGGCGAAAGCTGGAATATTGTTGGCGGCTACGCCGGCCAATACTCCGTTGGCCACGCAGCCTATTTCGGCGCAGGTGCCTACGGCACCATGATCGTAATAAATGCGTCCCAGTTCGATGCGGATAAATTGTCTGAACTCCAGGAACTGGCCAAAGACTCCCGCTTAAGCTCACTGCTGTTGAGCGCTCATGACCTCCACCCCTGGTCGGGCGTAATCGTGGGTATGATTGCCGCCTTGATACTCTCTTTGATAATCGGAAGTATCTGTTTCCGGCTGCGTGGCCCCTATTTCGTTCTTGCCTCGATAGCGGTGGCCGAGATTGTCCGCCTCACCGTCCTGAACCTGCCCGACCTTACCCAGGGGGCCGAGGGAATCCTGATATCCACGCTGCCGCCCTTCACTATCGGAAGTACTGTCATCACCAACTTCAACAGCAAGATTCCCTTCTACTACATAGGTCTGACGCTGGTACTGATTACCATACTGGTGACCTGGCTGGTTCAGAATTCCAAAGCGGGCTACTTTTTTCAGGCCATCCGCGAAGACCAGGACGCAGCCCACTCACTGGGAATCAGCCTGACCTTCTACAAGAATTGTGCCCTGGCCCTTTCTGCCGTACTGACCTCGCTGGCAGGCAGCTTTTACGCTATCTATATCAAATTTATCGACCCGACCACCGTATTATCGCTGGACCTTTCTGTGCAGATTGTTCTGATCAGCATTATCGGCGGTATCGGCACCATCTTCGGTCCCGTAGTCGGCGCCGTGGTACTGGTGCCGCTGGCTGAGGTGCTCCGCAGCAACCTGATCGGCGAAAGCCTGATATCCTCAGGCATGGTAAATGCCGACTCCGCTTTCGGCAATTTCCTGACAGAGAACCTCTCCCACGCCCATGTGCTGATCTACGGCATCCTGGTGGTAGTAGTTATCCTGTTCATGCCGGATGGCGTTCTCGGATTCTTCAAGGCCCTGCTGGCAAAGAAACGCAAGGAGGCAACCTGATGGCCATTCTTGAAATCAAACACGTCAGCAAGTTTTTCGGCGGACTGGCGGCCGTTTCCGATGTTTCCTTCCAGTTGGAGCAGGGTATGATCATGGGACTGATCGGTCCGAACGGAGCCGGCAAGACCACCCTGTTCAACTGCATCACCGGCTACTATCCCCCCTCCAGGGGCGAAATCATGTTTAACGGCCGGACTATAAACGGACTGCACCCTGACGTAGTCTGCAAACGCGGCATGGTCCGCACCTGGCAGAAGGTTCGGCCTTTGGCCAAGATGAGCGTCGTGGACAATGTCATGGTAGGAGCGCTCTGCCGCACCAATTCGCTCAAAACAGCCCGTGAGATGGCCATGGAACAGGTCAAGGTCGTAAGGCTGGAACATCGTGCTGATTTTCCGGCCGGTGGCTTGCCGATCGGCGAGCGGAAAAAACTGGAAGTGGCTCGCGTTCTGGCAACCCAGCCCAGGCTGTTGCTGCTGGACGAGGTCATGGGCGGCCTCAACCCGGCCGAGAGCGAGGAGATCATTCAATTGATCCTCGACATCAGGAAGCTGGGAATCACCCAGATGGTCATCGAACACGACATGAAAGCAATCATGCGCATTTCCGATCGCGTGGTGGTGCTCTGTTCCGGTGAAAAACTGGCCGAGGGCGCCCCTCAGGAGATAGTCAACAATCCCGAGGTAATCGCTGCGTATCTGGGTAGTGAGTAAATTCCTGCCGTTTCCATCGAGGTAATCAATGTTATCAGTCAACAAACTCAATTTCAGTTACGGTGATCTTAAGGTACTGTGGGATATTGAACTGGAGGTCCATGAAGGCGAGATCGTCACCGTGGTTGGCGCCAACGGGGCGGGCAAGTCCACCATGCTCAAGAACATCTCCCGTCTGGTGAAGCCCTCATCCGGCTCTATTATCTTCAATGGTGAGAGTATTAACGGGTTGGCATCGCATCAGGTTGTTGAACGCGGTATCGTCCAGGTGCCTGAAGGGAGAAAGATCTTTCCCGAGATGACGGTACTGGAGAACCTGCGCATGGGATCGTACATCAAAAGTGCAAAAAAAGACCGCGAGGCCAACGTGGAACGGGTATATGCCATGTTTCCACGCCTGAAGGAGCGGGAAAAGCAGCTGGGCGGCACCATGTCCGGGGGCGAGCAGCAGATGCTGGCAATCGGGAGAGGCCTGATGACCAACCCTAAACTTTTGCTGCTGGATGAACCGTCACTTGGACTTTCGCCATTGTTTGTTAAAATCATATTTGAGATTATCCAGGAGATCAACAAGCAGGGGGTTACGATTCTACTGGTAGAGCAGAACGTCTTCCAGTCACTGAAGATCGCCGGTCGGGCCTATGTGCTGGAGACCGGCCGTGTCGTTCTGTCAGGCAGCGGCAGCGATCTTTTGAGTAATGACCACGTCAAGAAAGCATTTCTCGGAATGTGAGGAGATCCACCATGCAAACAGTCGATCAATGGATGACACCTGACCCGATCACCATCGAAGTGGATGCATCCATCATTGAGGCCATGCATCTAATGAAGGAGCATAATATTCGCCGCCTGCCGGTAACATGCGAAGGTAAGTTCTGCGGTCTGATCACAGACCTTATGATCAAGAGCTTCATACCGGGGCAATCGACCTCTCTGGACACGTGGGAGGTACATTACATTCTTGCAAAGACAACGATCAAAGATGCGATGAACCCCCATCCGATGACGATCACCCCCGACACCCCGCTCTGTGAGGCCGCCCGGATAATTCACGACAACAAGCTTAACGGGTTGTGCGTAACCGACACCAACAATAACCTTGTAGGGCTACTGACAACTACTAATCTGATGGAAGCGTTGATAACAATTTGTAAAGAAATATAAATCAAACGGTAGATCAGACTTTGCCATAATAACAAAGGGCGCCTTATTTAAAAGACGCCCTCAATCAGGCTGTTTCCAAGCAACATTGTCCCTGTTAGTGACTTATTATGCCTTGCAGTTCCGGCACGGCTTGCTTCATGATCGACTTTAGTGATTCTTGCAGCACGCTTTCTGCAAGCAGGTCACGATCCTTGATGTCGGTCTTCGATGAAGTTGCTTCATATTGAAGCCGTTTGAGCAGTTGACCGTTTTTGAACACATCCACTCCAACCAGCACCCGGCATTTTGCCTTGATATCCATCACATCGGAGATTTGTTCCAGCTGGATCTTTGATGTGGTAAGGTCGAGTACCCGTTCTTCCGTTCCGGTTCGCTTAGTGGCAGGTATAACCGTATATCCAGCCTTCTGGAATTCCTGGCTGAATGCCGCCTGGATGATTTCTGCCGGAGAACGGGAACTGTACACATCGTCGATAGTCTTGTTGTCATCATTTTTGACATTCCCGAGCACCCATTTGACATCCGATGACTGCGTTATCTGGTTTTCCGGGATAATGACATATATGTTCCCACTGCCGCTTCGAACCGTCGCTGAAGGATCGTAGAACGTATTCACCGTGCGGGCATAGCGTGCACAACCGCTTACTAGCAGCATGCACGCAAGAGTGATAATCATGACTAACGGCACCAGGTTAAACTTTTCGATTGTTGTTTTCATGTTTTGTCTCCTTGTACTTGTAATAGTGAAACTTCTTAAATTTGAGATAAACACTCTTTCAGTATCCTCCTTTACCGGCGTCATGGCTACTTCCATTCATGAAGAGCGATCATCTCCCGCAGCAGTTTAACCATCTCATGTTGTCCCTGCAGATAATAACCGGCCCCGCTTCCCTCGTCCTTTTCCACGCGAATGCCAAGAACAGCCGGATTTCCGAGGCTAAAAACATCTTCGTCGGTGACATCGTCTCCCACGAAGATTGCACGGTGACACCCCAGATATCCCATGAGAATCTCCACTGCCGCCCCTTTGTGAGGTGCGTGCTGCGGTGCGATATTTTCAACAAATATTCCTGACACCATCCGTGGAGCCGGTGTCAGACGCGCAATGGCAGCCAAAATACTACCCCGGGCTGTGGGCATGTCGGGAGCATGCCGATAGTGAAGGGCGATGGTTTCCCCCTTATCCTCCAGTGAGATGCCACGTGCGGGCATATCCGGCAGTAACAATTTCAACTGTTCTTTCCACCCCTGGCAGAGCCGAATAAAATCGTGATCGGCGGCATCCTCGCCGGGAAGTCCCTCTGCGCCGTGGTTTCCCACCAGACAGTGAGGGGTGAAACCGAGATGGTTCAGGGCATCGGCACGGGAACGGCCGGTGATGACCGCTACAGGAGCCATGCTGTTGAGCTGTATCAGACAGCGGCGCACCTCATCCGGGATGACGATTCCTGCAGGATCGGCAACGATCGGCGCCAGGGTTCCATCGAGATCAAAGGCATAGAGTGTCGAACCGGTGGCAAAAGTATGAAGCGCAGCCAAGCCGACCGGTGTAAAAAGATACATCATTTGTTGCCCCTCTGGCTAATAATTTTGCGCTATACGCATGGCAAGCTTCTCGCGCTGGCGAACCCTGGCAGCATCCAGCAGCATCCGCCCTGCCCAGCGATAGACGTTGAAGTCCCGTACCTGGGCGCGCATGCTGCGCATCCGCTCCTGCTGTTCATATTCCGGCATGAAAAGTCCCTGATAGAGCGCCTCGGCAGTCTGCTCCACATGGTAGGGGTTGACGATCAGCGCTTCGAACAACTCACTGGCAGCACCGGTAAACTGGCTGAGTACCAGCGCTCCCCTCTCATCGTCACGGGCCGCCACGAACTCCTTGGCCACCAGGTTCATGCCGTCATGGAGACTGGTAACCATGCAGACCTGTGCCGCCCGGAAATAGCGATTCACCTCTTCCGGCTCATGGTGTTCGGCCTTGAGGATGATTGTCGGGTAGCCGTTACCGCTAAAGCGTGTATTGATCCGCTCTGCCATGGCATGCACCCTCCCCTCGAAAGACTGGTACTCCTCGAGCGCCGAGCGGCTTGGCGCGGCGATCTGGATAAAGCTGAAGCGCCCCACCAGTTCAGGATGCAGCTCCAGCATCCGCTCTAGAGCGGCGAAGCGTTCAGGAATCCCCTTGGTGTAGTCCATGCGGTCAACGCCGATCCCCAGCAGATGATCAGGTGGGAGACCCAGAGCGGCCAGAATCTCCTTCCGGGTCTGTTCCACCGGCGGGACTGCCCCCAGCCAGGGAAGCGGCCACTGGATCGAGATCGGGTAGCTCTCCACCATGGTCAGCTGGCCGCGACGGGAGACCGTGGATGATTCGTGCTCGATGCGGGTTTCAAGGTAGCGATCCACTGTCTCGAGAAAATTCTTGCAGTGATAGGGGGTATGAAAACCGAGAATGGTACTTCCCAGCATCCCCTTCAACAGCTCCCAACGCCAGGGGCAGATGCCGAATGACTCCGGGTTTGGCCAGGGAATATGCCAGAAGGTGATGATGGTCGCCTTGGGCAGCGCCGCGCGGATCATCTCCGGCAGCAGGGCAAAGTGATAATCCTGCACCAGCACCACCGGGTTGTCGCTGTTCGCTTCCGTGACGACAGCATCGGCAAAGCGCTGGTTGATCTTCACGTACTGCTCCCAGTCGCCGGTGCGAAACACCGGCCGGACATGGGCGATGTGACAGAGCGGCCAAAGCCCCTCATTGGCAAATCCGTAGTAATACCCCTTTTCCTCCTCCGTGGTCATCCAGATGCGCCGCAGGTTGTATTCCGGTTTGTTCGGCGGCACCATGACACGGTCGTTGGCATCCACCGTTTCACGGTCGGCATTACCGCTGCCATGGGCGATCCAGGTGCCGGAACAGGCGCGCATGACCGGCTCAACGGCGGTTACCAGGCCGCTGGCAGGGCGGTGTACCTGAATTTCACCATCAACTGTGCTATGGATATACGGTTCGCGGTTGGAGACAACAATAACCCGCTCCCCGGTAAGCTGTTTATGGAGCAGCGTGCGCAGCGTATCGGGGCTCCAGGTAATGGTTGAGTCATCGGCCAGACGACGTTCCGCCTCAATGGAGCGCATCAGGGTTTTCAGGTCACCCACCAGCGGCTGCAACTCCGAATCAACGGCCTGGCGGGCAAATGGCTTGAGGATCCCTTCGCCGTGCAGCATCGCCCGGACACCATTCATCCACCCCTGCCAGCTCAGGTGTGCCACAAACACGGTGATGAGGGAGACGACAACTCCAAGCACGACAAAAAGAATAATCACGTATTCGCGCGTATCGGCACTGCGACGCACCATATAACTCATGTCATGCACCAGCACCAGTGAACCGACCTGTGTACCGTTCTGTTCAATGGCGTTGACAGAAACATGCACCGGGCCCTGGGGCAGCGTGATCAGGTGGGGTGATTTTTGCGTCTCATCACTGGCTGAACGGCATGAAATCTCGGCAGGAAACGCGGGGGTACGGTAGACAAGTTTCTGCTCCTGATTACAGAACCCCACTGCCAGCAAGCGCTCATCCTGGGTAGCCCGCTGCAGAAGAGTAGTGATCTTTTGCCGGTTCTTTTGCGGCAGCAGCTCCAGAAGCGGCTCCTGCAGAGTACTGGTAATAAGCTGTGACCTGACATCCATATCCCGGACAGACCAGCGAAGAGTCAGATTATCCACCAGCGGAACTACGGCAAAGGCAAGAATCCCCAGAGCCACCACCAAGGGGATGACAAAGCGTAACGAAAGTTTAAGTGATCTGAATCCGCGCATCAGGTACTCCTTTAAGATCCACTATGAGCGAGATGACAACGCTGCTATTTTTTGACTTCCGGCACAGAGCAGCGGCATTCCCTCATCAGCATCTCGATTCCCCGCAAGGGGAGATCGACCCAGTCGGGGCGGTTATTCAACTCTTGACCCAACTCGTGGACCACTTTATCAATCAGGAAACAGCGCAGCATGATGACAAGTTCCGCCCTGTCCTCCGGTACCAGCGGTGAGCTCTTCATTGCATGCAGGTAGGCTTTCAGGTACGAACCGCTAACGTAGACATGCCACGCCTCCAGCCATGGTTCGAGCAGAGGTATGTCGTCAGGGTGGCTGGCGCCGTGTTGGACCAGCGTGGTCATGGCGGCATAGTGGAAGGAGTGGATCATGCCGGCCACATCCCGCAGCGGAGAGCGTTTCAGTCGTCGTTCGCTCAGGGAATGGGCCGCTTCCCCCTCGAAATCTATGAAGGTGAAATCCTTGCCGGTGAAAAGGGCCTGTCCCAGATGGAAATCACCATGAATCCTGCACTTCATCGCTGATAGACGTCGGCCGGTAATTTTCTGCAGGCAGGCAATAATCTCCTTTTCTGTGGCAATGACCTGCGCAGCTCTTTTTTGCTGTACGTCAGACAGGCGATGAAGGTTTGCCGACAGTTTCTGGAAATTCCGCCGTACAACACCGCGCATGGACTGAAAGATGGAACGTTGGTAGAGGGTCGAAAACTCTTCCATACCCCAGGCGCTGTCCGTTGAGCTGGAGGCCAGCGTGCGATGCATCTCCGCAGTGCGCCTGCCGAGCAGCAGGGCCATCTCCATGTGCAATCCGCGTACGAGGTCACGAAACTGGTCCGGGATGCCGCTGTCGACGACTTCCAGCAGCGTCGGCAAGGGTGACGAAAGTTTTGGCAGATCAAGCTTGTGTGACAGCACATGCTCCACAAATTGCGTAAGACTTGTCATGGTGTTGCGCCAGGCATCGCCGTGACTGGATATATAGGTTTGCAGGACACCGAGATCATATGTTCTGCCGCTGGCAGCATGGTATTTGATCCCTCCCGCATAGGCCGGCACATTCCGGAATCTTTTTTTATCGGCGAAAAACCGGAGTATTTCGGGCTCCGGGTTGACCCCATCCTGCAGCTTCCGGTACATTTTGAACAGCATCCGCTCACCATACAGAATGCTGGTATTGCTCTGTTCGACAGTTGCAACCCTGCTGGGAAACAATTCTGTCCTGGGGGGTGAAATTTTCGAAACACCGCCGCCTCTCATGCCCAACAGCTCCGAGCCGTTGGCTCCATGCACTTTCGCACGGCCGCTCATCAGCTCAAATAGCAGTTCCCGGAATTCCTCGAAGTAGATCGCATCACACAGCACGCCTTCAATATCTCCGAGGACAAGAGCCGTTATGGTTGCCAGCGGATGCCGGTCGGTTTGAGCCTGCAGCTGTTCGTTGGAAAGCCAGGTTATCGGAATCTGATAGATTTCCGGATCCCACTCGGTGTAGGTAACCTGGATAAACGCCAGCAGAAACAGCTGATCATCCTGTCTCAGCTGGCAACTGCCGACCACGCTGATCTGGCTGATAACCCGCCCCTTGCCGCTAAACCAGAAGACGCGCTGCAGATACTGTGGCATGACGATGCCGCATAAGCGTTCTCCGGTTTTGCCCTTCAGCACGTCCCACCAGGGGTGCCCCTCCCTTAGCTTAAGCGTCAGGGCTTCCTCGCGAAGTTCAGTCCTCGCTTCGCTGCTGCGCAGCACAAACCAGAAATAGTCATAGGGTCCCATGGTAAAATGGTATCTGGACTCTTGGATCATGGGGAAACGGTTGCGGCTGAAGACCTCTTCGGGAATCATGCCGGCGTGGCGTGAAAGGTCAGCGGTGACCGTCTGAGAGAAGCGGGAGAGATTGATGACAACCAGAATTTTTTCCTCTTCAACGCTGCGGATAAAGGTCAAGACTTTCGGGTTGTCTGACGGCAGCATTTCCAGGACGCCGCAGCCGAATGCCTTGAAGCGTTTGCGCATGGCAATCGTGCGCCGCATCCACCAGAGCAGGGACGATGAATTGCGCTCCTGGTTCTCGACGTTGATCGATTCATAGTGATATTCCGGTTCAATTATGACCGGCAGAAACAGTTTCTGGGGGCTGGCCTTGGAGAAACCGGCATTTCGGTCCGGATTCCACTGCATCGGGGTACGGACGCCGTTCCGGTCACCCAGATAGTAGTTGTCGCCCATACCTATTTCATCGCCGTAGTAGATGATGGGGGTTCCCGGCAGGGAGAAGAGCAGTATATTCATCAGCTCGATCTTGCGGCGGTTGTTACCCATCAGCGGGGCAAGACGGCGGCGAATGCCGAGATTGATGCGTGCCCGCGGATCGGAAGCGTAGACCCGGTACATATAGTCCCGCTCCTCGTCGGTCACCATCTCCAGCGTCAATTCGTCGTGATTACGGAGGAATATGGCCCACTGGCAGCCGTCGGGGATGGCCGGTGTCTGGTCAATGATGTCAATGATCGGGAAGCGGTCTTCCATTTCGATGGCCATGAACATGCGCGGCATGAGCGGGAAATGGAAGGCCATGTTGCTTTCGTCCCCATCGCCGAAATAGGCGGCGGCATCTTCCGGCCACTGGTTCGCCTCTGAAAGGAGCAGACGGTTTTTGAAGGAGCTGTCCAGGTGGGAGCGCAGCTTCTTGAGGAAGGCATGGGTTTCGGGAAGATTCTCGCAATTGGTCCCCTCCCGCTCGAACAGGTAGGGAACGGCGTCGAGCCGGACGCCGTCACCCCCCAGGCGCATCCAGAAATCAATCACCCGCAGCATTTCGGACTGCACCCTCGGGTTGTCGAAGTTGAGGTCCGGCTGATGGTAGTAGAAGCGGTGCCAGAAGTAGGCGCCGGCCAACGGGTCCCAGGTCCAGTTGGAGGTTTCAAAATCCTGAAAGATGATCCGCGCTTCGCGGTATTTCCCGGGCGTGTCGCTCCAGACATAGAAGTCCCGGTACACGGATCCCGGTTTGGCCCGGCGGGCGCGCTGAAACCAGGGGTGCTGGTCCGAGGTGTGATTAAGCACCAGTTCGGTGATTACCCGGATGCCGCGACTGTGGGCTGAACGGAGCAGCTGTTTAAACTCACGGAGGGTGTTGTATGTGGGGTTGACGGTATAGTAGTCGGCGATGTCGTAGCCGTCATCCCGCTGCGGAGAGGGATAGAAGGGGAGCAGCCAGATCGCCGTGACTCCGAGCTGCTGCAGGTAGTCAAGCTTGCCGATCAGACCGCGGAAATCACCGGAACCGTCCGCATTGGAGTCGGCGAAGGCCTTGATGTGCACCTGGTAAATAATGGCATCCCGGTACCAGCAGGGATTGTCCTCAAGGAGAGAATCTTTATGGGGCATATGTTTTTTCTCCATGTGCTGCTCTGTCGTACCGCTCCACCCGCTCCCGTACCGAAGCGGCCAGGTCGCGCGGCAGCATGCTCCAGGAAAAACGCCACTCCCAATTGCCATAGGGGGTGCCGGGAATATTCATGCGTGCCTCGCTTCCCAGTTCCAGAATATCCTGAAACGGTATGATTGCCGTATCCGCCACAGACATCAGTGCGGCGCGGGTGAGACTTCCCACACCATCATCTCCCGTGCAGCCGAGATATTCCTGCATCTCATGGCGCTCTGCCACTGAAATTGAGCTATACCACCCTGCTGTGGTGTCGTTATCGTGAGTACCGGTATAGACGACCCCGTTTTTGACATGATGGTGCGGGAGGCTGATCGGCTCGGATTCGAAGGCAAACTGCAGAATCTTCATGCCAGGGAAGTTGTAGCGATCACGCAACGCCAGCACTTCGGGGGTAATGACTCCTAAATCTTCGGCGATAATGGGAAGTTCCCCCAGGGCGGCACGCAGGGTGTCAAAAAGGCGCTCTCCCGGGCCTTTGATCCATGCCCCCCGCTCGGCAGTTTGCTCTGCCGCCGGAATATGCCAGGCGGCTTCAAAGCCACGGAAGTGATCAATACGGACAATATCAAAGAGTTCAAATACCGACGTGAAGCGGTCGATCCACCACTGAAATCCACTTTGCTCCATGACATCCCAGTCATAGAGCGGGTTGCCCCAAAACTGTCCGGTGGCACTAAAGTAATCAGGGGGAACGCCGGCCACGACCGTCGGTCTCCCCTTCGAATCCAGCAGAAAGAGTTCGCGGTGGCTCCATACATCGGCAGAATCATAGGCGACAAAAATGGGAATATCGCCGATGATGGCGATGCCCCGCTCGTTGGCGTACGCGCGCAACTCCTTCCATTGCCGTAAAAACTGCCACTGCAGATATTTTTGCACTCCGATTTCGAGGCCGAGTTTATCCGAATAGGTAAAATACATTTCCTCGGTAATGCGCGCCGCTTCTGCAGGCCACCGGCTCCAGATCTTCCCATGAAAGCGCCGTTTCAGCGCCATGAATAGGGCATAATCATGGAGCCAGGGGGTCGTATCGCAGAAATGCCGGAATTCTACGGTGCGAGGTGTCCCCTGCTGGGTCAGAAAGGTTGAGCCTGCCTGATACAGCAGCTCCATTTTGATCCCGGCAACGGCATTGAAATCGACACGATCTTCGGGATACCGGCCGTTGCAGGACGCATCGGAAAGATCACCCTCACCGGCAATCTGTTCCAGATCGAGCAGGAGAGGATTCCCCCCGAACGCAGTAAAGGCGGAATAAGGGGAATTGCCGCAGGCGGGTGGTGTCAGCGGGAGCACCTGCCAGTATGACATTCCCATGTCTTGCAGCAGATCGATAAAGCGTCTGGCATCCGTCCCCAGCGAGCCTATCCCGCCGGGGCCGGGAAGCGACGTCGGGTGAAGCAGTATTCCGCAGCCACGTTTGTTCAGCATCAGAACTCCATTGATGGTTCTATTAGGTCAGATTCAAAACACCCCCCCTGTAATCCCGCTTTAGGGCCCAGAGGGTCCCCTTATCAGGGGGAATATTTAAAGGCTCTCCCCTGATAAGGGGAGCGGGGAGGGGTTGGCATCAAACCGTTCCAACAAGGCCACCGGATATTCAGAGAGTATGTCCTGAAGAGCAAGGGTCAGCTGGCCATCCTGTTGATCCAGGTGCAAAACTTCTCCGGTAAAAATATTACGATAGCAGCTCGTAGCGGTGTCGAACTGTTGAATTACCCGGGTGTCCTGCCATACCTCCGCTCCAAGCGGCAGAGAGCTGCTGTCACCCATCAGGCGGCTGCAAAAACGGGGCACCACCACCAGGACCGAGCTGTCATTTACCGAGCGTTCAAAGGCGCAGACATGTTCCTGGCCGGTACCCTCCACAGTCAGCGGCAGATACCGTCCGGATTCGAACAGTGCGCGGTTTTCCCGGCGAAAGCCCAGCGCCTTGCTGGTCAGGTGCAGCTTGATGCGGCCGTCGTTCCGGGTCGCAACCACCTCGCGGGCCGTTTTTAGGATACCCTCCGACGCTTCCTTTCGAAGCAGTTCATCCAGCAGTTTTTTTCTTACGCGATAATCGACCGGTCGACGGTTATCGGGGTCAACCAGGCTGAAATCCCACAACTCATTCCCCTGGTAGAAATCAGGGATCCCCGGCGAGGTGATCTTGAGGAGGGTCTGGGACAGAGAGTTAAAGATGCCGCAGGCGGCGGTCAGCTTCTGGAATGAGGCAAAATCATGCAGAAAATTGTTGCCCCCGGATTCTTTCAGGATCGAGTCGACGAAATACAGCACCGCGTCCTCCCGTAGAGAGTTGGGGCTGATCCAGCTTGTATGTACCTTGGCCTCCCGCATGGCCTTCAGCATGTACTCCTTGATCCTGGTACGGAATTCCGTAAATTCATCTTCGTCCGGATTGCAGAAGGGCCATGTTCCCACCAGCGTCTGATAGAGCAGGTACTCTTCATTACGGCTCGGTACGGGTTTACCGTCGACAATCATTTTGAGCTTGTGATTTTGGCGGCTCCAGCGGGAAAGCCCCATCCGCCATAGTTCGGGGATTTCCGAGAGTACGTTGATCCTGGCCCGGACATCCTCACTCCGCTTGGTATCATGGGTTGATGTGGCCAGCATTGCCAGCGGCCGGCATTTGCACCGTTCGATGTTCTGGCCATGGAACGCCTCCAGGGTAATGCCGAACCGTTCCGGGCTCCCTCCAACCTCGTTCAGGGAGACAAGGCGGTTGTAGAGGTAAAATGCCGTATCTTCGACCCCCTTGGCCATGACCGGGCCGGTGATCTGCTGAAACCGCTTCACAAAATCAAGCCACGCCGGTTTGTGTTCATCGGTCATGCTGTCAGGAAAACGGAGGAGGAGAACATCCCGGACAAAATCGAACACCGAGGCACTGATAGCCGGGTTCTGTCGTTTTGCCCGGCCGATCGCCGCTTCGATATACTGACAGTCCCGCTCCAATGCCTCGTAGCTGTTGATATAGGTTCGATATACCGGGAAATAGGCGATCACCTCCACGATCGACTTGATCAGACTGTTAAGGGTGAAGTCCCGAGTATGCCGGTTCTGCTCGGAAATCCTGTTCAGGTAGCGTCCCAGCGTGTTGATTTCACTCGACATGGAGACCTGCATGACAAGTTTCTTCTTGTCGTAGACGGCGGTCGGGAAGTCTATGCGGTGACCCATGAAGCGTGTATACAGAGTTTCAAAGACCTTGGCATGTGAAGTGTCTACAAAAAGACCGTTGGCCTGGATGGCAAAATCGTACCCGGTTGTACTGAAAACCGGCCAGCCATCAGGCAGCTTCTCGGCCTTGATGAGTATTTTTTCTCCAACAATGTAGAACGGCTTGTACGAAGGGTCTACGGCAATAACCCGGTCATATTTTTCCCGTACGGCCGCTCCGTTATCCCCCACTCCGTTGTCCGCAGGCTGCTGCTCATCAAGGGCACCTCCGTACATCCTGATGAAGCAGGCCGATTGAAGCCGCCTGAAATAATCTTCCGGATCCAGCAAGCCATCGGCGTGGTCAACCCGTAGGCCGGTAATTTTCCTCATCTCCACAAGCTTGAAGATAAGACGGTGAGTCTCTTCGAAGACGGCCGGGTCCTCAACCCTGATGGCACCTAAGGAATTGATATCAAAGAATCTCCGGTAGTTGATCTCCTCGGTGGCGACGCGCCAGTGGGAGATGCGATAGACCTGCTCCCGAAGAAGCACGTCCAACGGGTCAAAGCTGCGCGGTTCCCCCTTTGTTCCGTTGAAGATTGCCACAGCGCCGTCAATAAACGCGCCAATCGCGCTGCTGTTTTGATACAGGCTCCAGAGGCGGCGTTTAACGACCTCTTTTTCACGGTAGCGCTCCTCAATCCGCTCGGGATCATGCACAGTGCTGGGGGGGAGATGCTTGAGCGCCGTTACAATGCTCATAAGTTCCTGAAACTGGGGGGCAGCGGCAGAAAGTTCCGCTTCCAGAGCTTCGAGGCGGTGCGTCAGGATAGTGTTGTAGCTCTTCGGAACGATCGGCAGTTTGTGATCGCAATACGATACAAAAAAAGAGCCTTCTTCAAAGGAGAGCCGCAGTTCGCCGTTTTCGAGCACTGCACCGTACTGGTCTCCCAGGATCGGAATCAGGATTTTATTCTCCAACTCTTTCTTGACCGGGTGCCAGTCGATATCGAAAAAGTCCGCATAGATTGAGCTCGGCCCGTTTTCCAGCACATCCATCCAGAAGGCATTCCCCTGCCCCTCGATACACATATGGTTCGGGACAATGTCAAGAATCTGCCCCATACCATTTTGCTTCAGTTCGCCAATCAGGGCCTCGTACTCATCCTCTGTGCCGACTTCAGGGTTCAGGCTGTTCTGGTCCACTATGTCATACCCGTGCAGGCTCCCCTTGCTTGCTTTAAAGTAAGGGGATGCGTAGATGTCGCTGATGCCGAGGGTACGCAGATAGGAAATAATCTCTCTGGCATCGCTGAAGCCGAAGTGTGAATTAAACTGCAGCCGGTAGGTTGCTGCCGGTATTCTGAGCCCCTTGCCGTTCATATTTCTCCCTTTGCTGCTGCCAGTACCGCAGGGATATTGAAATAGAGCAGTTGTCCCAGATGTCCGACTTCTTCGCTCCAGGAGATCCGGTCGATCACCCGATCGGTGTCGGAGAGGATGTCCGCAGTATGTGATTGCACCATGTCCCAATAGATGTTCTGGGTCTGCCAGAGATTCACATCAATCGGGAGAGCCGCGAGCGATTGTATCAGATGAAGAACCTCGTCCATGAGCGGGGAACTGTCCGGCACATCCCGCAGGGCGGTCATCGCTCCTTCCACTCTGCGGCGGATGATGAATTCAAGAGCCACGCTGTCTACAACAACATTCCAGTTTTTGATCTCGTCCACATCCTCCTTCAGTCGGTCTGCGTCGACTGTTTCCGAGGTGAACATTTTTTGCAGCGAAAGATTAAGTGCTGTCTCGGCTGTGGTCATGAAATAGTTTGGCACCGGCATGCCGGTTTCCCGAAGATATCTCATCAGGCTTTTGCTGTTTTCGTAGAGGGTGATGAACTTTTCTTCAAAATCCTGGAGCGTCCCGGCAATGATAAGATTGAGGATATGACGCTGTTCATCTCGAAAAAGGTCCTTAATGGAGTAACTATGCGTGCCGAAATGGGTGTCAATGAGCCTGATGACAGCGGCAAAATCACCCTCTTTGAAGGCGGTGACAAGCTCCTCCTTCATGGTCAGGTACACATCTTCGCCAAGAAAATATCGGACTCCGCAGTTAAGCGCATGGCCACCGAAGTACAGGGTGCAGAAACTTATCCGGTCCGCTTTGCGTGTAATGGAGGAACGGATGAACATTTTTCCCACCGCCAGTTTCATCTGACCGGCATGGAGTACAAGAGAATCCTCCTTGATGGCCCGATAGCTGAAGATTTCGGTTTCCTCTCCATACTCCTCGAAGACACAGCTGACGGCGTAATGCGCGCCGACTCTGAGCAGATCGATCATAACAGGTTTAACACCTTGGTTATAAATTTCAGCCCCGTCTTTATGTTCGGGGATATTGCTCCCGGCCAGAGCCATTCGTTCCAGAAAGGGTGCTTCGATGCCCTGGCTGCTAACCTCCTCTGCCAACTGTATTGCCCGGCCGGCATACTGGATGATCTGCACCGTTTCCAGCCCTGACAGTTCGTCAAAAAACCAACCGCAACTGGTGTACATGAGCATGGCGTGTCGTTGCATCTCCAGCAGGCTGAGCACGGTTACGGTTGCCTCTTCATCCAGGGGACGCCGGGAATGTTTGAGCAGGAAAGAGGCGACGTTTTCCTCAGAGCGGTCAAGCAGGACGTCGATATAATCATTCCGGACTTCCCACGGATCCTTCAGGTACCTTGATGCGACATCCTCATAACGTGCGGCCAACTGTCCGTTGAGCCAGTCGAGGGCCTCTCGCAGCGGCCGGCGCCATTGCTGGTTCCAGCCGGTGTTCCCGCCGGAATTGCAGCCGCAGTCGCTCCTCCAGCGCTCGATCCCGTGCATGCAGCTCCAGGAACTGTTTTCAATGATCTGCACTTCATGAGTGGCCGGGTGCAGTTCCAGGTATTCGCCATAGTTAGTCAGACGGGCAAGGTTGTTCACCTCAATGTGGTCCAGTGCATGCCCCAGCGCCATCTCGCCGAAACGGTGGTGGTGACCGTAGGTTTCGCCATCAGTGGCGATATGTACCAGTTGGGAATGGATACCGTGATCCGAAAAGCCGGACATCAGACGGTCGGCAAACTGTTCTCCGCTGTTCAGCAGATTCTCGAACGCCACTGCATGTGAAATAGGACCGTCGAAGAAGAAGATGGTGATGCTTCGACCGGAGGGAAGCCGGCAGAGATACGCCTGTGAAGGGTCGATATGTGAACCGGAGATGTCCTTCCACCGGCCGGTGCCGGTTCTCCGTACCCTTCCCGCCTGATGAGGAGCGAGAATGGTGAACCGGATACCCGCCTTGGCCAATACTTCCAACGATTCCGTATCCACGGCGGTTTCCGCCAGCCACATCCCTTCGGGGAAACGCTGGAAGCGATGCTCGAAATCCCTGATTCCCCACCGCACCTGCGTCTGTTTATCGCGCAGGGTGGCCAGCGGCATGATGATATGATTGTACACCTGGGCCAAGGCGGCCCCATGGCCGGAGCGCCAGAGCATACTCTTCCTATCGGCCGCCAGGATCTCCCGGTAGGTGTCGGGAGCATGTTTTTCCATCCATGAGAGAAGGGTCGGCCCGAAATTGAAGCTGATACGGGCATAGTTGCTGACAATCCCCATGATGCGTCCCTCCCCGTCCAGATTCCGTGAGGCGGTATTGGGGGCATAGCATTCCGCGGTAATCCGTTCGTTCCAGTCATGGTAGGGATGGGCTGAATCCTGGATCTCTACGGTCTCCAGCCAGGGGTTCTCGCGGGGGGGCTGGTAGAAATGGCCATGTATGCAGAGGAAGCGTTCCATTGATTATTCCTTTCGGTAGATCATGGCACCGAATGGGGCAAGCGTCGGAAATGTTTTTGGGCGGGTGGAATACACGGTTACGCAACTGCCCGACGGGTAGTTGCCGGTGGAATCGAGCAGGATGCGCAGTGTGCCGCTCGCCAGTTGCGGGGGGATTACTCGGTCCTGGTCGCTGAAGTTGAACAGACAGAACACCTGCTCGTCGTCGGCGCTCCGGACGATTGCCAGCAACCGATCCTCCTCGCACGCGACCACCTCCATGTCATGCCTGCTGTGATTGGCTAGCGGGGCACATTCCTTACGCAACCGTATCAATTCACGGTAAAATTTGAAAATGGCACTGTGGGTGCCGCAAAGTCGCTGTTCCGGATCCAGTTTTGCGGACAGGAACGTACCCTCTGCTTGGGGATCTGGTGGTGTACCCTGATGGGCAAACGCAGCAAATTCCTCGAATCTCCCCCGCCTGACCCCCTCAACGAGAGTGGCATCTCCATGGCTGACAAAATATGGAAACGGCGCTGATTCTGCATACTCTTCCCCCATGAAAAGCAGCGGCAGATAGGGTGAAAGAAGAACCGTTGCGGCGGCAAGCATGAGCTGCTGTGCCGACAGATGCTTACTCGGTCGCTCTCCGCGCATCCGGTTCCCCACCTGGTCATGGTTCTGGGAAAATACCACCAGTTGGTTGGGAGGAATTTCTGCCGAGGAGGTACCGTGCCGCCGTCTTCTGAAGGATGAATACCCGCCGGAGAGGACAAACCCCTCCTGGAAGCTCTTGACCAGATCTGAAAACGTGCCGAAATCAGCGTAGTATCCGGACTGATCCCCGGTCAGGAGGGTTCGCAGTGAATGGTGGAAATCATCGTTCCACTGGGCATCGAGACCGTATCCACCCGCCTCGGTGGCATGTACCACCCGCACATCGTTCAAGTCGCTTTCGGCAATAATGTAGGCACGGCGTCGGAGTGAGTCGCCCTGCCGGTGCACGGCGTCGGTCAACTCCTGAAGTATGTGCAGGGCGCTGAAATCGTAGATGCCGTGGATTGCGTCAAGCCGCAGTGCGTCAATATGGTATTCGGTTATCCAGTGAAGGGCATTTGAGATAAAGTAATGGCGGACCTGATCACTGTCCGGACCGTCGAAATTGACCGCGTCTCCCCAGGGAGTCCGGTAGCGGTCGGTGAAGTAGGGGCCGAATACATGCAGATAATTCCCTTCCGGTCCCAGGTGATTGTAGACCACATCCAGAACCACGGCCAGTCCTCTGGAGTGGCAGGCATCGACCAGCCGCTTCAGCCCCTCCGGGCCGCCATAACTATTCTGGGGGGCAAAGGGGTACGTGCCGTCGTAGCCCCAGTTGCGCTCCCCGGGGAACTGGGCGACCGGCATCAGTTCAACCGCCGTGACCCCGAGGTCTATCAGATAGTCGAGGTGCGGGATGATCGCCTCGAAGGTACCTTTACGGGTAAAGGTACCCACGTGCAGCTCGTAGATGATGTACTCTTCGAGAGCGCTCCCTCGCCACTGAACGTCGCTCCAGGCAAACGTCGGATCGATCACCTGGGAAGGGCCGTGCACACCTTCAGGTTGATTTCTGGAGGCGGGATCGGGACGACGCAGCGTGCCGTCCAGCCAGTACCAGTAACGATCACCCGGCGCAGCCGCCACCTCTCCCTGGAAGTACTCACCGTCCCGCTGGAGAGGTGTCTTCAACGGGACGCCCTCCACCAGTTCCACCTCGACTGACGTGGCCGCCGGGGCCCAGACCCTGAAGCGGGTCTTGTCAGCTACGCGGGTTGCCCCGATATCGAGGGTAATGCTATCCATCTCACACGTCCTTCCCTTTGCGGGTTTTTACTCGTTTATTTGAACAGATTGTGATGATTTCCTGATTTCAGATACTTAATAACGATACCTCACATCAGGGTATTTGCAACTTTCCCGGCAATACGCGGGGACTGACATGGCTGTTTAAGCTGAACGTGGAAGTATTAAAAAGCAAGGAGCCTGCCAATATACGAATAAAGACAAAAAATTAATTTTTATCTACATAACAAGACATTAGAGGACAGGAGAGAACGTCAGAAACGTTTCAGATGATTTGCTGACCTCAATATGTGGCGGTACCTCAATATGTTGAGGGATTCTTTGAGAGGAGTGAGTGTTAAGGCTGACTATTATCTTGACGCCGTCAATCACAATATGATGCCTTCATTTGGCTTGATTTACAAATGATTTGTGTTATAAATTATCTGCTGGTCAAGACAATTAAATAAAACAGTTATCCCTAGAGTACATATGAAAGATCATGTATCCGAACAACTCACACTCTTTGCCAGTATCGTCAAGTGGTCAGCCTATGCCTCGGTCGTCGGGATACTGGCAGGCGGTGGCACATCACTGTTCCTGATGTTGCTACGAAGGAGCACGTCCATTGCCGCAGCAACCCCCCATTACCAGTTTCTTCTGCCGCTGTTCCTACTTATGAGTAGTGCTTTTGTGCGCTATCTGGCTCCAGGCGCTGCCGGACACGGCACTGAAAAGGTCATCGAAGCGGTACACCAGAATATGGGTCGTATCCCGTTTCAAGTCGTGCCTGTCAAAATGCTGGCGACAGTTATTACCCTGGCAAGCGGAGGGTCAGCAGGTAAAGAAGGGCCGTGCGCACAAATCGGAGCAGGCCTTGCCTCTGTATTCGCCACTCTTGCCCGTCTGCCTGAAAAAGACAGAAAAAAACTTGTAATCTGCGGTATCAGTGCCGGTTTCGCCACAGTTTTCGGAACGCCGGTCGCAGGGGCATTGTTTGGCATAGAGGTCCTGGTGCTGGGGCAGATGATGTACGATGTAATGTTTCCTTCGTTCGTTGCCGGCATTGTCGCATATCATGTGGCGACCTTGCTGGGTATTACCTACCCCTACACAGCCATTTCCATCTCTCCGGGAATGACTGAATGGGGTTTCCTCGAGATGTTGCTGCTTGGACTCTGGTGTGGCCTGGTAGCGCTCTTCTTCATTCAAGTACTGGAAGTCATGGAAAAAATGCTGGAACGAATATCGCGGCACTGGATTGCCAATGCGCTCATCGGTGGCGTCCTGCTGGTACTGATCGGCATGTTTGTTTCTCAGGATTATCTGGGCTTGGGACTGACTTCCATTGAAGCAGGATTAAGTGGAGCGCATCTTCCGGCAGGAGCGCTTTTTTGGAAAAGCGTCACCACCGCTATCACCTTGGGATGCGGCGGAAGTGGCGGAGTACTTACTCCCGTTTTCTTTATAGGGACTGCCGCAGGCAATCTGTTCGCGACACTGTTTCATGAGCAGAATATTGCAGCTTTTTCCGCCATCGGAATGGTCGCAGTGCTGGCTGCAGCCGCCAACACGCCGATTTCGGCCTCCATCATGGCCATGGAGATGTTCGGTTCGACAATTGGCACCCATGCCGCGGTCGCCTGCATGACCAGTTTCCTGATCGTCGGATACCACAGCGTCTATCCGAGCCAGCTGTTGGGAATTCAGAAAAGCGATTCTCTTTCGGCACCGGAAGGGAGCCAGCTCGGCGACATTAAATGTGCAACCGTGGTCCCTCGCGATAAATCACTTCTCCAGTTTGTGATAAAATACGGCAACAAATCTGCCGCGAAAAAACGTTCGAACAAGAAAGGTCCGAACCCTGACAATTAAGGTAAATCTGGTTTTTTATTACATAAGGAATTTCTAACCAGGGTTTCCCTCCTCCGCCTGATCCATTTTTCACATTCGATCACACAATAGACAATAGTCGAAGCGCCAATTATCACCTCCCACTCCGTGAGACCGATCGGACGGCTGCCAAATGCGCTGTTCATCGCCGGCAGATAGGTGAACAGCATCTGTAGCAGCACCATGAGGCCGACTCCGGCCAGCACCCAGCGGTTGCTGAACAGGCCGATCCGGAACATCGAGTACCGTAGCGAGCGGCAGTTGAACAGATAGAATATCTCGCCAAACACAAATATATTGACCGCGCAGGTTCTCGCCTCCGCCAGATTGCTCCCCTGCCGCAACTGCCACTCGAACAGGCCGAATGATCCCGTGAGCAATAAAAAACCGACAAGTATGATGCGCATAATCAACTCACCGGTCAGCAACGGTTTACGGGGATCCAGGGGGGGGCGATTCATCAGCCCCGGTTCCTTTGGTTCAAAGGCAAGCATCAACCCCAGAAGCACTGCTGTGGTCATATTGATCCAGAGGATCTGCACCGGCGATATCGGCAGCCGTACCCCGGCAAAGACTGCAGCCAGGATCACCAACCCCTCCCCCAGATTGGTCGGCAGCGTCCAGATTATAAACTTGACCAGATTATCATAGACCCCGCGTCCCTCCTCAACTGCGGCCTCAATAGAGGAAAAGTTGTCATCGGTAAGCAGCATGTCAGCCGCCTCCCTGGCGACCTCGGTGCCTGATATCCCCATGGCCACGCCGATATCGGCCTGACGCAGCGCCGGCGCATCGTTTACCCCATCGCCGGTCATGGCGACGATATGACCCCGTGCCTGGAGCGCCTCCACCAACCGCAGCTTTTGTTCCGGTGCCACCCGCGCAAAGACCTGAGTCCGTTCCGCCGCTTCAATCAGCTCGTCATCAGAAAGCTCTGCCAGTTCCCTGCCGGTCAGAGCCAATAGCTCATCATCGGTACTTTGTTCTCCGTAGAGACCGATCTGCCTGGCAATAGCTGCTGCGGTGACAGCATGGTCACCTGTTATCATCTTGATCTTGATACCGGCATCCAGACAGACCTTGATCGCTCTGATCGCCTCTTCACGCGGTGGATCAATCATCCCCTGGAGACCCAGAAAGGTTAGCCCGCTACCCACAGAGCCATGCCCCAATTCCCCTGATAATCCGGCTGGTTCCAAACGGGCAAATGCCAGCACCCGCACGCCCTTTTCTGCCATATGCTCCGCCTGGCGGTGAATGTCATCCGGATCGAGAGGGTGCGTATCACCGTCTGCCGCCAGCATCACACTGCAGCGGGGGACAAGACTATCCAGCGCTCCTTTTAGATACACGACGGTACGTTCTCCGTCACCATGAAGCGTAGCCATATACTGATACTGAGATTCAAAGGGGATGGCATCCAACCGCGGGAGGTGCTGCAGCGATTCTGACCGTTGCAACCCTGCTTTTTGAGCGGCAACAACCAGGGCGGCTTCGGTCGGATCACCCTCTATCTGCCATTTGTTGTCAATATGGAGCAGATTCGCATCGTTACACAACAGACCGGCCACCAGGCATTCGTGCAACGCCGGGTGTTTTTGGGGAGTAATGACGCTGTCGGTGCTGGTAAATACCCCCACCGGTTCATACCCGCCGCCGGAAAGATAAAAAAGCTCACCGCCTGCGTAAATTTGCTGCACGGTCATCTGATTCTGGGTCAGGGTTCCGGTCTTATCGGAGCAGATGACCGTGGTACTTCCGAGGGTCTCCACCGCCGGAAGCTTACGGATGATGGCGTTACGCTGCGCCATCTTGTTGACGCCGATGGCAAGGGTGATGGTAACCGCCGCCGGAAGCCCCTCAGGAATAGCCCCCACAGCCAGGGCAACTGCTGCCATGAACATGTCCAGCCACCCTTCGCCGCGCAGAATCCCCACCGCAAAGGTGACCGCTGCCAGTCCGAGGATGATGTAAAGCAGCAACGTGCTAAATTTGGCCAGTTTTTTAGTGAGAGGGGTTGCCAGGACGTTTGCGGAAGCGATGAGTTCATTGATACGACCTATTTCGGAGCGATCGCCGGTAGCAGTAACCACGCCGGTGGCAACACCGTAGGTTACCAGAGTTGATGAGTAGACCATGTTTGTGCGATCCGGGAGTTGTGTGTCAGCCGGGAGGATTGAACTTGATTTGTGCGCCGGCACCGATTCTCCGGTAAGCGCCGATTCGTCTATCTGCAGCTCACGTACGGTGAGCAGACGAAGATCAGCCGGCACTTTGTCCCCGGACTGGAGCAGCACGATATCACCGGGGACCAGTTCCACAGCTGAAACCTGCCGTCGTTCACCGTCCCGCATAACGGTTGCTGAACTGGTCATCATCCGGGACAATGACTCGATCGCCTTTACCGCCTTGGCCTCCTGGATGAAGCCAATAACAGCGTTTACCAAAACTACCCCGTAGATGACCCCCGCATCAACCCATTCCCGCAGAAAACTGGTGATAATTGCTGAGGCCAGCAGAATATAGATCAACGGCTGATGAAACTGCAGCAGGAACAGCTTAAGCGAACCGGTTCCCTTTTTCTGCATAATCCGGTTGAAACCGAACTGCACGTGCCGAAGTTTTGCCTCAAAGCTGTCGAGCCCCTTTTCCTGAGAGGTTTCCAGTCGTTCAATCAGTTCCGCTTCCGTCAGGTGGTGCCACGGTTGATCGATATCCAGCGTCATTGATGTCCCTGTCATCCCGGTAAATGAAAACGGCGAGAAGTTGCCTCCCCGCCGTTAATTCTACCGCATGCTACCGCTTTTTCAATTTTTTCGCGGTTCGTTCAGTTTAGCAGAGCATGGATAGTGCTCACGTTCTTTTCACGACGCCGGTAATCTTTGCAAGAACAAGTGCCAGAGATGCCGCCGCCAAACTGAAAATAGCTCCCATTTTAGCGGCCCCCCGGATATTCGGATCGGTAAAGGCCTCACCGGCAACGAAGAGTGCTACCGTGAAACCGGTGCCGGCAATCATTCCGGCGGTCAGCAGGTCGACCAACTTCATACCTCGTGGCAAGCCAAAGCCGAGTCTGGATGCGAACCAGCCAAAGCCAAAGATACCGATGGTTTTACCTGCTAACAGAGATACAAACACCAGCCATGTGACCGCCCCCATGTTTGAAAACTGTACGCCAGCATTGGAGAGGCTGAACATGAACAGGCCGAAGTCTACCACCACCTTCCATTCATGTTCAAATCTGGCGAGGGGGGTGCGATCGTTTCGGTCTTCATCAAACAGGTGTTTATGCTCCTTCTTGGCATGGGGTAGAAAAGGGATGATAAAGACCAATGCCAGCGCCGGATGAAGATGGGCGCGGTACAGACCGGACCAGCTCAAGCTCCCGCCGATTAACAGGTAGAGCCAGTAATTGCGTAGATTTGATCGCCGCATAAACCAGGCAATTCCCATACCAAGAACGATGAGTAGCAGCCATACTGGCTCGAAGGGCATGGTTGGGTTTGGGTAGAAAATGGCGATGATGCCCATACCTATGGCATCGTCAGTCACAGCCAGGAGCAGCAGGTATGATACAGCCGGGTGGTCCGCGCCGAAGATCATACGGGCGGCCAGCCAAGCCAGGGCTATGTCGGTGGCGGTAGGAATACCCCAGCCATTGTTCAGAGCCGCAGATCCAAACACGATATTCATGCACGTATAAACGACAACCGGTCCGATAACCCCACCCAGAGTTCCCAGCAGCGGGTTCACCGCATTTGAGACAGGATTCAGGTCGCCGCCCGGCAGAAAACTCTGTGTTATTTCAACGGCAGCAATGCCGAAGAAGAAAACCATGAACAGTTCGTTGGAAATGAAGTGGAACGAAAGTCCACCTATAAGGGGAGTACTATTGAAACTATGATATCCGGCAGGATCCAAATTAGCCCAGACAACGGCAAGAACGACACCTGCCAACAATGGTACGGAGAATTCTCTCAGCAAGTTAAGGCGATAACGCATAAAATAGTATTCCTCTAAATTACAACAAACAGTTTCTAATACGATTACGACTCATTTTCAGTATCATGTTTTGTCTGTTCTCTCCATTGAATCTGCCGGTGTTTGCATACCATATACTCCGCTGTCTGGATATAGCTGATTTAAAACTGCGATTACCGTTCGTAACAACCAGCCACCATGGATGATTCACTACCGCTTACGCGCCTTGCCAAGCGCTAAATAAAAAAAGGCAGTGGCTATATTAGTGCCACTGCCTTTCGGCTGCCGGAGAATTTCCGGCAGCCTGTCAAAATAAAAAGTATTAAGAATTAGTGCTCAGCAGCTGCCTCTGCACCTAAACCAGTTTCGGCGCGAATCATCTGGGCATCAAATGCAGCACGCTCTTTTTTTGCACTCTCACTGCTATCAGTTACCGAAGCAACATACGCAACGATAAGCACCAAAGGCAGGACAACAAAGGTCGGGAAGTCATACGGGAAGATGGCCGGTCCGTTTCCGAGTACCTTAGTCCATACGGTCGGGCCGATGATCAACAATCCGATAGAGCCAAAGATGCCGGTATAACCGCCAAGCACTGCTCCGCGGGTGGTCAGTCCCTTCCAGAAAACTGACAGTACCAGTATCGGGAAGTTGGTGCAGGCGGCAATTGAGAAGGTTAGCGCCACGATGTAGGCAACGTTCTGTTTCTCAAAGGCAATACCGAGGAGTACGGCAAGAATGCCCAGCCCGATAACACTCATCTTCGATACCCAGACCTCTTTCTTCTCGTCCGCTTTACCCTTCATGATAACGCTCGCATAGATGTCGTGTGACAGGGCAGAGGCGCCTGCCAGCGTCAGTCCGGATACAACGGCAAGGATGGTTGCAAAGGCAACCGCTGCGATGAAGCCGAGGAAGAAGTTACCGCCGATGGCGTGCGACAGGTAAATAGCCGGCATGCTGCCGCCACCCTTCAGATCAAGGACGCTCTTGGTGACATTGACCACATACTCCGGATTGTTGGCAACGAGAATGATGGCGCCGAAACCAATGATGAAGGTCAGGATGTAAAAATAGCCAATGAAGCAGGTACCGTACAGAACAGACTTGCGGGCAGCCTTGGAATCAGTTGTGGTGAAAAATCTCATCAGGATGTGCGGCAGGCCGGCAGTACCGAACATCAGCGTGAGACCCAATGAAATGGACTCGATGGGATTAGCCTTGGCGCCAATAGGCACTACCGACTGCATGATTTTTATACCTTTGGGATGAAGGGCCACGGCGTCGGAGAACAGTTTCGCAAAACTGAATCCTTCATGGTACATAACACCGAACGCCATACAGGACGCACCGCCTAACAGCAGGCCGGCCTTGATGATCTGTACCCAGGTTGTAGCCTTCATGCCGCCCAAAGTAACGTAGAGGATGATCAACACACCAACGATGACGATGGACAGCTTGTAGGACATTTGCGGCACAAGGGTGTGCAACAACTGACCTGCACCAACCGCCTGACCGATAAGGTACCAGATGACGACGATCAGCGAGCTTATGGCCGCCATGATGCGGATCGGCTTCTGCTGGAGACGGAAGGAAACCACGTCGGCGTAGGTGTATTTACCGAGGTTACGGAGTCGTTCAGCAACCAGGAACAGGATGATCGGCCAACCGACCAACCAGCCGACCGAAAAGATCAGGCCATAGAAACCGTTGAAGTACACCAAGGCGGCGATACCCAGGAACGAGGCGGCCGACATGTAGTCGCCGGCAATAGCCATGCCGTTCTGCAAACCGGTGACGCCGCGGCCAGCTGCATAGAAGTCGGACGCAGTCTTGGTGTGGGTTGCAGCCCAGTAGGTGATGACCAGGGTGATGGCAACAAAGATAAGAAACATGATAATGGCATGCCAGTTAAGGGGCGGCGGTACTGCCGGTGCTGCCGCTGCTGGACCAGTATCAACAGTCATGGCGTGGGCAAGATTTGAGGCACACAATGTAGTAAAAGCCAGCGTGGAGAGGAAAAATGCTTTAAATATTTTCATTTGGATGCCTCCCGAACGATTTCTGCAATAATTGGATCGAAGGTCTTGTTTGCCAGGTAAACATATATCCCTGTCGTTGCACATGAGGCCAGTATTACGCCGAGGCCGATCAGCATACCCATCGGAATGACGCTGCCGGGGGCAATGGGATTAGTGAGAATATCGGGGGCATACGCAATCATCAGGGTGAAACCGAAATACATAATGCAGACAATTGCCGAAAGAGACCAGCCAAGAGTATTGCGTGCATGGACCAATTTAAGATATTTTGGATTGTTTTGAATATTGCTTGCAATTAATAAAGACATATCTTTCTCCTTTTGGGATGTATTCAAATCTTTTCCCTAACCAGCTTCTTGCACCGTAAACTGTGGGATTTGGTGCCTTAAATCATGTCTGTCTGCTTGCTGCTTATAGCTTTGGCATTTCCTCCTTTCTGTGCGGGGTGGATGCCAGCCGACCCCTTACCCCTCTCTGCGGGCGGTTAATGGTTAGTTAGACTTGAACTTCGCCTCTATTGCTGAAAACGTGCTGCAAACAGTTACGCGGGCACATTATGCGTACGCTCGCGTATAGCCAAACTTCATTGAGAGCTGCTCGGCCCCTTCCATCATGCAGGGGATTACCTCTTTTTCAAGGCGATCCTGAAGCATGCGGAAAGATGGCGCCAGCAATGTCAGAGCACCGACAACCTTGCCTGCATAATCGCGAATGACAACCGCCACGGCGCAGATCCCCTCACCCAGCCCGTTAAAATCAACAGCTACGCCCTTCCGGCGAATCTCTTCCAGTTCCTCTTCAAGCTCCTTTGAGTGTTGGATGCCGCGGCGTTTGAAGAGATCAATTGAACTGACCGACTTGATGACCTTACCGGCAGCATTGGATAAAATAGGAAAACGACGTCCGACAAGGTCAACCGCTTTGATCTGCTGAAATGAATCGACCATATCAAGAAACAGCACCTCATCATTGTTCATAACCGTGATATAGACCGCCTCATCCAACTTGCGCACCAGCTCTACCATGATCGGGTGGGCAAGCCTGATGAGATTGTCGCTCTTGAGGATATGCTGAGCCATCTCAAACGCTTGCAGTCCCAAGCAGTAAGTTCCCGTCAAACCATCTCTCTCCACCAGACCTTTGTCTTCTAATGTAGCGAGCAAACGAAAGGCCTTGTTATGACTTAAGTCGAGCTTTTTTTCGATAACCGCAATGGATGGGTTATCTCCGTCCTGAGCAAGAGTTTCAAGCAGGTCAATAGCCTTGATAACCGCTTGAACCGAATACAGACCTTTCTCTCTCATGATTTATACCCCGATTGTATAAATAGCTTAGGTTAGCATCCCTATCTGACGGTGAGCAAAGAGCCAAAAGAGCAGTGATACGTAAATAAATGTTCCGTGTTGGGCGTTATAAGAAGCTTTCTGGAGTGATAAAGCGGGAGGAACCATGTTATGGGTGTTTTTTGATAAAAATCTAAATTCTGATATTGCCGGCACAGCAGAGAAACCTTGTTCTGGAAAAAGTGCACCCATAACCTTTTCATAGTGAACCTCCGTGCCATCTACAAAATATTTACTTCGCAATCAATTCAATAAAAAATAACTCCTGTGTATATATTAAATTTATAATACAACGTTTCATAATTGTCAATATTATTATTTAAAGTAATATAACAATTTTTTTAACAGTATATACAGTCACTTATAAGTTGATACGCACGTATCAATGGAAATATAATTAAGTGTATCACTGTTCTATTTTAGGACAAATTCTGAATATTCTGCGTTTAATATAACTTTATTTATACTCGTGTTTATTTAATTGTCAAAAAATCAAATCGTAAGTAAAAGCATTTGATGGAAACTGTTAGATTTTGATGTAATCGTAGGGCATCAGGAAAAAGTATGATTATTTCGGTCTGAAGAAAAACACAGTTTAAACTGCGCTATCTGATCTCGCGTGGCACAGATAAAAGAGGAAGGTTGGGAGAATATTTATACGGGGTGATTAACAGCAAAAGGATGGAACATTACTTTACACGAGGGTCAAGTGCATCCCTGACGCCCTCTCCTAATAAATTATAGGCAAGCACCGTTACCAGAATGGCCAGGCCGGGAAAAAGCGACAACCACCAGGCAAATTCGATATAGTCCTTGCCGGAGGTGAGGATATTGCCCCAACTGGGGGTTGGTGGCTGGACACCAATACCAAGGAACGACAGGGCGGATTCTGTTAGAATCGCACCGGCAATACCCAGCGTTGCAGACACGAGCACCGGAGAAATCGCATTGGGGAGAATATGACGAAAAATAATTCTGGTATTGGAGCAACCGATACATCGGGCGGCCAGAATATAATCCATTTCACGGATCGAGAGGGTTTCGGCCCGAACGAGCCGCGCCACCCCCATCCATCCGGTCAGGCCGATCACCATCATGATGTACCAGATCGATGGTTCCAGAAAAGTGATGACCGCCAAAATCAAAAAGAATGCCGGGAAACAGAGCATTATATCCACCAACCTCATAAGTACGGCATCAACAAGACCGCTGTAATACCCTGATGCCAGCCCGACCACTGTTCCTATTGAAACGGCAATTCCAACCGCTACAAAACCGACCTTTAGTGATACTCGTGAGCCGTAGATAACGCGGCTGAAAACATCCCTCCCGAGTTCATCAGTACCAAACCAATGTTGCCATGAGGGCGGGGAAAGCACCTTCCAGGCATTTATTGCACCAGGATCATATGGAGAAATCAGCGGCGCAAGCAGCGAAATGACAAGAAGTGCCAGCACGATGCAGCCGCCACATAGTGCAAGACGATTGCGCCTGAAACGCGGCCAGAAAATGGATATGAGATAGGAATGCTTTAAACCCATAGTATTACCCTTCACCATGCCGGATACGTGGATCGGCCACCGCATAGCATAGATCAGCAACAAGATTGCCAATCAATGTTAAAAAAGCGCCAATCACAAGAATCCCCATGACCACCGGATAGTCGCGTGACATAACCCCTTGATAAAAGAGCTGCCCCATCCCAGGTATCGCAAAAATAGTTTCAAAAATAACACTGCCACCGATCAAGCCGGGAATTGAGAAGCCGAACAGTGTGATCAATGGAAGCAGTGCATTGCGCAAGGCGTGCTTATAAATCACTACCCGCTCGGGCAATCCTTTGGCACGGGCAGTGGTAATGTAATCCTGGTTGATAACATTCAGCATGGAAGAACGCATATAACGGGATAGCCCTGCGAGGCTGCCGAAAGAGGCAACCATGATCGGCATGATGAGATGCTTGACAAGGTCCCACAAATAGGGAAACGTTCCCCAGGAACTACTCCCCAGTGTATGCAGACCGGAGATCGGCAGCCATCCCAGCCTTACTCCGAAAAAATACATCAGCAGTAACGCCAGCCAGAAGGTCGGTACGGCAAAACCGACAAATACAAAAACAGTAATTCCTTTATCAAGCAATGAGTCACGCCGCGTAGCGGCAAGTACCCCAATCGGTATTGCCAGACCGAATTCGAGCAGCAGGGCGATCACGTTTAAAGAAATGGTGACCGGCAGACGCTCCTTGATCTTGTCGAGCACCGGACGGTTATCCGATGAAAACGAACGTCCCAGATCAAGCCGAACTATTTTGCCAACCCAGCTGAAGTACTGTTCATGCAGTGGTTTATCGAGTCCGTAAAACTTTGTGAGTCGATCTCTGGCATCTTTGCCAACCTTGGGATTCATCGCCATCTGCATCTCAACCGGTTCGCCGGGTGCCAGATGAATCACGGAGAAGGTGATCAAGGTAATGCCGATCATCAGCGGAATCAGCATCAGGATACGTTTAAAAAGATAACGGCTCATATTAATACACCTGCTCGTTCTTCGGCACATACCATTTATTCTGGTTATACCCAATCCCGGCCGGAGCAGGCTTGACCCCACGAAACCGTGCACTTACCACAGGCAATGCATCAGGAACATACAAGAAAGTATACGGCTGTTCATCAGCCAGGATATCCTGGATCCTGAAATAGGCCTTCTTACGCTTTTCAATATTAAAGGTACTGCGACCTTCAACCAGCAGGCGGTCGACTTCCGGGTTGTTATAGCCGATAAAATTCAATTCACCCGGCTTGGTCTTGCTGGAATCCCAGACATCAAACATATCCGGGTCCTGGGATACGCTCCAGGCTAAAAGCACAACTTCAAAGTTTCCTTTATTGATGAATTCCTTTAAAAACGCGGCCCATTCGACGACTCTTATTTTGACATCAATCCCGACCTGTAACAAACGCTGCTGTATAATCTGGGCTGTCATCAAACGCTGTTGATTGCCCTGATTGGTCAGAATAGTAAACGTAAATGGCTTGCCATCCTTTACGAGTATTCCGGCACTGTTCTTTTCTTTCCAGCCGGCCTGTGCCAAGAGTTCTGCAGCATGTTTCGGGTCATACGCAATATCTTTGACTGCAGGATTATAGGCCCAACGGCCCGGGATAATCGGGCCGTACGCTTTCTGCCCCATACCGAACAGCACCCCCTGGATCAGTTCATCCTTGTTGATGGCAGCCGTGAGTGCCTGCCTGACGCGTTTGTCACCGAAGAGCGGGTGTCGCAGATTGTAGCCCATGTACAAGTAACTGGATGATGGATACCGATATTTGTTGAATCGGCTTGTAAATTCTTTTGATTCGGTTTGGCGTGCATATTGAACCGGCGTCAGGTCCATAAGGTCTATTGCACCAGCTTTAAGCTCCATGAACATGGTGGAGGTGTCAGGAATAATGCGGTAGACAATACGATCAATATAGGGACGGCCTTCGAAATAATCGTTGTTTGCTTCCAGCTCTATTTTTTGCCCCGATACCCACTCTTTAAATCGGTAAGGGCCGGTACCAATCGGATTTCGAGCCAGTGGGCTCTTGGTAATATCTTTCCCTTCCAGAAGATGGGCAGGGAGTATGTTCATCCCCCATGATGCCAGGGCCGGGGCAAAAGGAGAATTGTATGACACTCGTATAGTGAATG
The DNA here is from genome assembly GCA_021781535.1 of Deltaproteobacteria bacterium. Classification (GTDB taxonomy): domain Bacteria; phylum Desulfobacterota; class Desulfuromonadia; order Geobacterales; family Pseudopelobacteraceae; genus JACRCG01. The sequence goes on from JAJXWO010000011.1 coordinate 32,888, forward strand.
AATCGGGAGCCGTAATGTTTTTTACCTGTTTGAAATCTTCGGCGTACGCGGTGGGTGTTTTGGGGTCAATCGTGACACGGTAAGTGTAGATTACATCTCTTGAAGTGAACGGAGCACCATCATGCCACTTCACTCCGTGGTGAAGGTGAAACGTGATGGTCAGGCCATCATCTGAAATATCAAAAGACTTTGCCAGATCACCGACAATGTTGAGGTTTTTGTCGTACTTCACCAACCCATTATATATCTGGCCGGCAACTTCATGTGAGGCTGAGTCAGTTGCGAGAAGAGGAATAAGGGTGGAGGCTTCACCAATGGTGCCTTCAACAAGGGCATCGCCCGTTGCAGGAAGAGAGGGGGACGATGCATGGACAATAACGGGTGTGTGCGAAGTTTCAGGGCGATTACACGCGACAAGAATGGCACTGCAGAGCAGTACCATCAGGAGGCATCGCACACCTGACACTATCATTTTTCGTTCAGCTCCCCTTTAAGCTTGTGCATCTTTTCAACGAGTTCTTTGTTGCGCTCGGGAGCTAATTTAAGCGCTTTTTGATACTGCTTCAGTGCTTTTTTGACGGCACGGCGGGCTGCATAAACATCACCCAGATGTTCCACAATGGTAGAATCATCATCAATCAGGGCGATTGCCTCTTCAAGTGACTTCTCCGCTTCATCATAGCGTTTAAGCTTGAAATAAGTCCAGCCGAGACTGTCGAGGATAAATGCATCGCGCGGGCGTATTGCAACAGCCTGCTTTATGTATTTGAGCGCTTCTTCAAGGTGTATTCCCATTTCGGCATATGAATAGCCAAGGTAATTAAGGGCTTGGGCATCTTTCGGATCAAGCTGCAATACCTGCTTCATCCGCTTGATAGACTCGGTGCGCTTGCCCAGCTTATCCAGCAACACCCCAATCCGGAAGTGCAAACGAGGCTCTTTTGAAAACAAGTGCTCATTCTCAAGCAGAATATCAAGCCCGGCTTGAGGCCTGTCTATTGATTCATATAGAGTAGATAAATTCAAATACAAATCAAGATTATCCGGGTTGTCATTAATCGCTTCCTTGAGTACGGCAATTGCGGCGTCAGTTTTACCCTGTTCTTTCAATATCAGCGCAATATGACTTACCGCTTCCAAGTACTGCGGCGTATTATGAGGAATTTTACCGAACTCGGAATAGGCTTTATCCAGGTCACCTTTTTCTTCATAGGCAATGCCGCGGTAGAGGCGAATATTATAGGCAGAGGGATCTTTTTCAAGCATGTCACCAAATACAGCAATCGCTTCGTCATACTGCTCAAGTTCGAGATGTACCAGTCCGATTTTTCGAGTAGTTTCCTGGCCTCCAAATCCTGATTGAGCGGCTAACTTAAGATATACAAGTGCCTCGGTAAATCGACGTTGCTGGAGCAGCAATTGGGTCATCCGCTGCAGTACGGCAGCACGGTGTTCATCCTGGCCAAGAAGGGTCCGGTACGTGTCTATTGCAAGAGAATAGTCGCCCATCGCCTCATACGTAGCGGCTTTGTCGATAATCGCCTGGCTAAAATCAGGCTTCAGCTCCAACACCTTTGTAAAGTACCCGAGGGCATCGCGATAGAGCTTCATCTGACTATAAGTGCGCCCCAGATAGTAGTATCCTAGAATGGAATCAGGATTGATTTTTACCAATGCCTTGAGCGTGGTCACAGCTTCTTCATATTCATACAGGCGCGTCAGAGACAGGGCCAGATGCAAGTAGGCATCTTCTTTGGAAGGATCAATTTTGATCGCCTTGCGCAAGTAATCTGCCGCTTCCAGGTCCTTTCCCACCGACGCCATCACAATCCCTCCCAGAACGTACGGCGGGCGATAATTCGGGTCAAGGGCAATTGCCTTGTTAATATATTCAAGAGCCTCCGGGATTTGTCCAATTTTGAGCTTGATGTCAGCAACTTCACTATGGAGCCTGGCCGAACCTGGATCAAGCGAGATTGCTTCACGCAACAGAGTCAGCGCGGCAGGATAGTCATCGTCTAATGCAGCAATTCTCGCCCGAGAAAACAGATACAAAGCGTGGGAATGATTATCATAAAACGTAGAGGTGAGAGATGGGGCGTTTTCTGGAGGATGTGTGAATCCGGCACACGCAGTTAAAAGCAGGAAGGACATCAGTATGATCAGCCGCATGTACATCAAGAAGGAATCCCGTTTTAAAGTAAATTATAAAAAAAGTAGCATGAAACATATTAATGGTCAAACGATAATAATAATTGAAATGTTACAGTTGACATCGCACACTTCCGGATAGAATATGCAACTATGAATTACACTTTACCATATCTTCTGCTTGTGGTGCTGCTGGTGGCTGCAAATGGTTTTTTCGTAGCTGCTGAATTTTCCCTTGTCTCGGTTCGACGTTCACGGATTGTCTCACTAGTGGAGAACGGCAATGCTCGTGCCGTAACACTGCTTGGGATGCTGGACAACCTGAATTCGTACATATCCGCCACTCAACTTGGTATTACCATGGCATCATTGGCATTAGGCTGGATTGGCGAGCCTGCACTCTCACGTCTACTTGAAGCGCCTCTGCATGGCCTGGTTTCTGACGCTGTCCGCCACACGATTGCATTTACCGTTGCATTCACTGTTATTACCTTTCTGCATATTGTACTCGGTGAGCTTGCCCCAAAAACTTTGGCCCTAGACCAAGCAGAACGCGTTGCCCTGGCAGTGGCATGGCCGTTGCGGCTTTTTCATACTCTGTTCAGCTGGCCGATACGCCTGCTTGATTTTGCCGGCAGAAGCACAGTCCGGATGTTTGGACTACGGATTTCTCCAGACCATGACAGTGTATATACCGTTGACGAATTGCGACAGATTATCAATGTTTCTCATACGAGCGGTGCTCTTGAGGCGGATGAACGGCGCCTGCTCCATCGAATTTTTGAATTTTCTGACTCGGAAGTCCAAGATGTAATGATACCACGAAATGCTGTTACCGCACTCCCGGTCACTGCTACTCTTGAAGAAACCCAGTCGACCTTTAATCTCCACGGTTTTTCACGCATTCCAGTTTATCAGGATCAACTTGATAATATTATCGGTGTTATCGTCAGAAGAGACTTCGAGCCGTTTCTGTCTCATACTCATACACCTGACTTTGATCTTGGCAAGCTTATTCACCAGCCATATTTTATCCCGACAAATGCCCAATTGAGCACGGCATTAAAACAGATGCAGTCATCGCGTACTCACATGGTTTTTGTTGTTGACGAATATGGTGGTTTCGAAGGCATCATAACCCTGGAGGACCTCCTTGAGGAAATAGTGGGAGAAATAGATGATGAGTTTGATGAGATTTCTCCAGCGCAGTGTATTGCAGAAAATAATGATTATCTTCTTGACGGGATGCTGACCGTACGTGAAGTTAATCTCCAGCTCAATTTACATCTTCCTGAAGACGCACCATATTCTACAATAGCCGGATTCCTGCTCGCGCAGGCCGGACGATTGTTGCAACAAGGTGAAAGTATTCTTTTTGAGGGCATCCGATTTAAAGTAGAGAACGTTGATCGAAAAAGAATCCGTCGTGTCAGGGTCACGATAGAAAGGCAAATGGCGTGAAAATCACATCGGGGATTATCAAAATATCCGGTATGTTGCTGGTTATAATTGCTACGTTCGTGACTGCAACAGCTTTTTTCCTTCCCTATCTTCTGGATGTCAATGCCTACCGTACTGAAATTGTATCCGCACTCCAGCAGAGCCTCAATCGCTCTGTCAGATTCGGCTCAGGGTCATTTGCCTGGCATTTCGGACCTTCTTTTGAATTTAAATCATTCACAGTTAAAGAACGTAACGGGATCGCCGATTTTATTACAGCAAAAAAGATAACCGTTACCGTGGCTCTAATACCATTACTGGAAAAAAGGGTTGTGTTAAAGAACCTGATTTTGGATGATACGACTATTTCACTCTTTCGCAGCTCGGATGGCACATACAATATTGATGATTTGCTAAAACCGGGCAAAAACAATGTCGGCGTCAATTTCAAGAAAATACTGATACATAAAGGGGCGATACTCTGGAGTGACTTGGCAGGACGAAAGCAGCCGTTTTCAGCTACCCTTCGTGATATTTCTCTCACCGCTGACCATATTGAACGCGGACAAAAGGGGCATCTTAAATTGACTGCCGAGATCCCCCCAACACATGGCGTCACCCCAACACACATAGCTCTTTCTGGCGACATACGGCTCCCATCAGGTGAAAAATCGTTATTGGAAACTGTAGTAGACTGTGATCTTTCTGTCAAACAGGCAGAAATAAACAGATTCTGGCCCTACTTTGGACATTTTGTTCCATTTCCCAACATTGGCGGCAGACTTGATTTTATCACCAATATCAAGGGCCAAGCAGAGGATTTTTCTGCTAAAGGAAAAGTGCTGATCAGCGGCGTAAACGTTACGTGGCCGACAGTATTTCACTCGGTCCTCTCGCCCAAAAAACTTCAACTTGAATATACAATGTCCCTGACAAAGCAACTGATCGATATTTCCACGGTTGACATCAGTATGGAGGGGTTCAGAATCAAGGGAAGTTTCCAGATGCAGGATTACTTAACCAAAGATCCTTACATTATTGTCAAAGCCAGCACACCATCAACATTCCGCTACGAAGACGTGAAAGATTATGTGCCCTACGGAATCATTGAAAGCGGCACCTCAGACTATATCGAAAACAAGATTAAGTCAGGTGTATTCAAGCTGGATACCGGTGTGCTGGATGGACGGATAAGCCAGATTACCCATATGGAGATTGGTCAAAACTATAATACCCTCCTTATCCGCGGACCGGTTGAAAAGGCAGTCCTGAGTTATGGCCCCAAAACTCCTGTATTTAATAACCTAAAAGGCGTTGTTGAATTAAAAGGTAAAAATTTCAACCTGATCGGCATGAGCGGAAACTTTGGAACATCCCCTTTTACTCTGGACGGCTCCATAACAGAATACAACACCGGCAGGAAGGCTGATTACCCGGTTAAAATGTCTATTGTACCACGTGCACCGGAGATTGCCTGGCTGGCAAAAATTGCCGGCATTCCTAAACTTGAATACAATGGCAGTTCCTCGCTAATGTTAAACGGCAACGGGCACTATTCTGCCTACAAACTGGATGGAGACTGGGATCTCAAACAAACAGCTTACAGGCTGACCGGTTATGTCAACAAACCGTCCTCAATGCAGAATACTCTTAAGTTCACTACGGTTATAAGCAAAGATTCCACAAAAGTCACGTCAGTACACTACAATCTCCAACCTCTCGTTATCACCGGCAGTGGTCTGATCGGCTACGGAGAAAAACCTTATCTGGGTTTTGATCTCCAAACTAACCGGTTTGTAATGAATGAAACCTTGCCAATTCTCTCCATGTGGCAAAAATATAAAGCACAAGGAACGGTGCAGGCTCATATTCTGGCAGGGGGAAACCCGGATGATCTGAGTGCCATGAATTACCATGGCACCGTTGATATCACCAGATTTGGCTTTCAACCTGATGATAAGCTGAAACGGGTCAGTGACATCAGCGGTACGATTAATTTCAAAGGCAACAGCCTGGAAACATCCACTATGGAGGCTCGCTACGGCAGCTCCATGATAACCTTGAAAACCGTCATAAAGAGCCTTAAAAAGCCGGAAGCAGACATTACGTTCTCATCACCGTATCTTTATCTGCGTGATTTAAATTTTGCTGAAGGTGACCGCGTTGCCGGTATCAGGCACTTGAAAGCAAGAGGTGTACAACGTGGTGACTCCATAGTTTTTCAAAACGTATCCGGATTGATCAATTCTTCCGACTTCACCCTGAGCGGAATCTATGAGGCCGGTCAGACCCCGCAGGCTACTATTTCGATGACATCATCAAGGTTTGATCTGGATGACCTTCACCTATTTACGTCACCGCCAAAAAAGGCAGAGAAGGGACAAAGTCCCGGATTGGATTTAAGGCTTTCCCTGAATGTCGAATCCGGAAATTATGGTAAGTTGACGTACAGTAAATTGAAGGCCGAAGTTCAACAGGAGAAAGGCATTGTTTACCTGCAACACCTGACTGCAGAAATGATGGGCGGTAAATTTACGGCCAATGGAAGAATTGCTCCCGGTGGCGAACTGGGTGATCGCTATGATTTGACACTTGACATCTCTAAAGCAGATGCGGAAAAACTGTTCGCTGCCCTCGATATTTCCCATGAAGTCACAGGGGTATTAACGCTTCACGGCAATCTTACAGCCCGTGGAAACACCCTTCTCGATATCAAAAAAAACACGTTAGGAAATATACAGCTCAGCATGAACAACGGGAAGTTGCGCAAATTCAACACTCTCTCCAAGGTTTTTTCAATTTTAAATTTTTCCCAGTTGCTGAAATTCAAATTACCGGATATGGCCTCAGGCGGAATGCCATACAGCAGCATTAAAGGAAGTATTTCGGTGAAAGATGGTATTCTGGGTACCCAGGATCTTTTTATAAGCAGTAATGCCATAAACATTTCAATAATTGGAAATGCAGATATTGTTAAAGAGGATTTAAATCTTACCATCGGAGTCCAGCCGCTTCAGACCGTGGACAAGATTGTCAACCGGATTCCAATCGTCGGCTGGTTATTGACTGGAAAGGATAAGGGTTTACTGACCGCATATTTCGAGGCTAAAGGGAAATGGTCTGCTCCTCAGGTGAGTGCCATTCCGGTGAAATCAATGAGCAAGGGCATACTGCATATATTTATCAGGGCATTTGAATTGCCGGTGAAACTGTTTACTGATACCGGAGAAGTTATTCTGGGTCAATAAATGCTGTAATTCTGAGGATCTGAAAAAAGTTCTTTCAGAAAAAGGTTATTGAGATGGTGTCCCGTCTTATTGGCATCAACCTTGCCGAGAATACGATATCCGCACGTATAAAAGTCTCCGATCAAATCCAGTATTTTGTGATTGACCAGCTCTTTCTTGTAGCGTAGTCCGTGAGGGTTGACAATACTGTCTTCGCCAATCGCTACGGCGTTGTCCAGTGATGCTCCCTTAGCCAGACCTGCTTTGCGAATCGCTTCAAGCTCCTCAAGAAAACCGAACGTACGGGAATTGATTATCGAAAACGCATTCTCAACGTCCGTAACCCGTTTTTTCTGCTTTCCCACCGGTGCCCGAAACTCGATGGACATAGTAATATCCAGCGTATTGAGCGGTTTTACCCGCACGTATGCATCATCTCTGGTAACCTCAATCGGGCGAAGTACTTTCAAATACACACCGGACTCAGGAAACTCATACACTCCTGCCTTCCACATACCTTGGTAGAACTCCCAGGCCGAGCCATCCATAATCGGCACTTCTGGACCGTCAATATAAACCAGACAGTTCGTAATGCCGGAAAAATAGAGCGCCGCCATCAGGTGTTCAATTGTCGCAACGGAAACTCCATCACGGCAAATCTGGGTGGAAAGTCGCGTGTCACCGACCATGTCGTAACGGGCAGGAATAAGTTGCCCATTATGCACAAAAGCAATGCCAAATTCACGGCGGGGAAGAAACTCTAATGTTACTTCCCGACCACTGTGCAGGCCGATGCCGGAAACTTTAAAAATACGATTTATTGTTGTTTGCCGTTTTATCATAGGTGGGAATATGTCAGATTTTCTGTGGGGCGTCAAGGAGCATGGGAATCACTGTTTTCGTTGGTTACTATCGATTTAGCCAATGATCTTGTTTTTGAGCTCTGCGTATTCAGCTGCAAGGGCATCATATTTTCGTTCCAGCTCGCGAATCTGGTCGAACAGACAGGCAATAGCCTTTGCTTCTGGGTCCGGCAACTGCCCATGTTGCAGATCTGCCCGACCATCCGCTTTTTTTTCTTCAGCCATAACTATTCTTCCGGGAATTCCGACAACCGTGGCATTATCCGGAACTTCTTTTACAACGACAGAATTGGAACCGATTTTTGCACCCCTGCCAACAGTAAACGGTCCCAATACCTTGGCACCGGAACCGATCACCACGTTATCAAGCAGAGTCGGATGTCGTTTAATCTTATCCCAGGTAACTCCCCCCAGGGTTACGCCGTGATACAGTGTTACGTTATCACCAATCTCAGCCGTCTCCCCAATAACAACCCCCATACCATGATCAATAAAAAATTTCCTGCCGATCTTGGCCCCGGGATGTATTTCAATTCCGGTAAAGAATCGTCCGAGATGGGACGTAAATCGCCCAACAAAAAAGAACTCATGAATCCAGAACCAATGGGCGATACGATAGAACCAAAGCGCATGAAGTCCCGGATAACAGAAAACAATTTCCAGCATGCTTCGCGCGGCTGGGTCACGTTCGAAAACTGAATTGATGTCTTCACGAAGATTTTTAAACATATTTCCTACCTCTTATATATCTATAATATTTTTCAGAGGTAACACACTGTTTGTAAAACTGTCAAATTCATTTCATTTTGCAGAACAACTTCCTGCTCGACAAAAATGTTGTTTATTCTTATAACGGACGAGACAAACCACTTTCACTGTTTTGGAGTTTATATGGATTCATTAACCCTGTCGGCCCCGGCTAAAATAAACTATCTGCTCGATGTCATAGGAAAACGACCTGACGGGTATCATGATCTTCGCATGATCATGCAGCGAGTAAATCTTTGTGACGAAATCATTTTAACCTTAACAAAAACCCCAGTCATTAATGTCTCCTGCAACTCGAAAGGAGCTCCTAACGGTCCTGAAAATATTGCCTGGAAAGCAGCACATGCACTACTTGGCCTAGCAAAGCCCGGTTACGGAGTAAATATTGAAATCATTAAAAAAATCCCTGTCGCTGCAGGACTTGGAGGAGGCAGCAGTGATGCAGCATCGGTACTGATGGGAATGAATGAAATTCTGAAGCTGGAGCTTCCTGCACAGAAGCTTATGAATATTGGCAGTAAACTTGGTGCCGATGTACCATTTTTTATTTTCCAGCAGACAGCGCTTGCAGAGGGAATAGGTGATTTGCTTACCCCTCTCCCTGAAATGCCTAAATGTTGGATATTGCTTGTCAACCCAGGTGTCCATGTTTCAACTTCATGGGTTTATCAATCTTTACAGTTGACAAGCAAGAGAAAGCTGAATAAACTGCCGAAGTTTTTCGAGTCAATCGACCAAATTGTTTCAGTGCTCTCCAATGATCTTGAATCGGTAACTATTCCGGCATTTCCGGTCATTGCCGACATCAAGTCCCGCCTGATGAGCATGGGCGCAACGGGAAGTATGATGTCAGGCAGTGGACCAACGGTTTTCGGTGTATTTAAAAGTTTTACAACAGCTGAAACAGCACGGCATGAACTAACGAAAGACACAGACTGGTTTGCAGCGACAGTTGAAACACTGTAATTCTACGTAACATCTTGTATTGGGGCGTCGCCAAGCGGTAAGGCACCGGATTTTGATTCCGGCATTCCCAGGTTCGATCCCTGGCGCCCCAGCCACAACCCAAGCGGGTTCACAGAATTTGTGAAACCCGCTTTTTTTTATGTCAATTGGGGAAATTGCAGTCAGGTAATCTCTTTATTTGAAGATCTGGATAGATTGACATCAGCATCTTTCGTGGTATCTGATGCTGAAGTTGAAATATTTAAGGTTCATCTAGTTGAGCTTCTTCATTTCCAATGTATATTTAATCTGTGAGATATTGTTGCCTGACAGGAAGTTACAGGTTTTCTTCAGGGGAGGTGAATCACATGGAGAGCCAGAAGAGACTGCATTCCAGAACAAAATATTATACATACTGTCTCGTTATTTGCCGTGATGGTAATGCCTATGATGCTCTGCTCGGTGACCTATCACTCGGTGGAGCCTTGGTAAGGGTAAACAGTGATACTCACTTACAGGTTGGTGACTTGTGTGAATTGATGTTGAGTGATAAGCCGGCGTTATTTCCTTTAAAACGCACCGGCAAAATCGTAAGGTTTGAGCCTGAAAATTACATAGGGGTCAGTTTTATATCGTGAGAGAGGTAAATCTTATGGATAATCGAAGAGAATATACCAGAGTCGAGTGTGATTCAGAGTGCATCCTAATGGAAATTGATGGCGATACCTATAGTGCATTACTTGAGGATCTTTCTCTCGGAGGTGCATTGATTACCATGAGAAGCGGTACCCCTAGCCTACACGTTGGAGATGCATGCAGCTTGATGTTATGTAGCGACCCAGGTTCATGTCCTACAAAACATTTCTGTCGGGTCGTCAGGCATGGTTCAGCAAAAATAGGTGTTACTTTTCTCACAACGAGAGATCAATAATTTTCTCTTAAAGTATGGAGTTGTAGCCTAGTAAGGATGTATCCTTCCATCCTACATTCATGCTGCTATTAGACCCTTTATTGCACTGCTTCTGGTTTTTTTCTATGCATGAAAATCCATTTAACTTTCCTGCCGCATCAATATATGCAAACAGTTACCTTTCTCTACTCGATCAATAACGAGTCTGCTCGATAGGAGGCAAAAAAGTGATAACTGATTATCAAATAGTCTACGGACATGATATTTGGGTTTTACAAACCAAAGTAAGAGAGTTGCTGGCTGATGGATGGCAACCATTCAACCAATTACAAATGTCCATGCCGGTACAAGACGACAAGATTACTCCATGTTTTGCACAGGTTATGGTAAAAGTAGATAGGATCGCTACACGATAGCTATATGCCGTTAGAATTTGTACCAACGAATAGCTGTACTCGAAGTCAACGCCATGACAGGTAACTGTCTTAGATTTTACCTTATAAATGGACAAGTAGCTTCATAATGCAAGCTGACGCATGGCAAAATAAAGACTATTTTTGTGCAACTGTGTATAGTAACCGATATATTACATTTTAAAGTTATTACTAGCAATATGGCAAGGATCCGGCAGCGTGTTTATAAACCTCGTTTCAATTCACCCCTACCCTTCTCCACAATCAATTCCATTGGCAAACGCCTTTCTTAAGGCATATGCAATTAACAGCGCTGTGCCGATAAATTTGATTGACTTCTTTCTGGGGGATGATGCCGCTGACTGCGCACTGGCACTTACCACCCCCGCCCCCGTCGCAATCGGTTTTTCGATGTATGTATGGAATCATGATCTTAGTTGTGAAATTGCTACCCTACTACGGCGCAATCAGCCTGATATCAAACTGTTCTGCGGAGGACCGGAAGTCACCGCTGATCCTAAATCAGTTTTAAATTTGGGGATCTTCGACTTTGTTATCACCGGCGAAGGAGAAGTCCCTTTTTTGTCGCTGTGCCACGCACTGAAAGAAAGTAGGAATTATTCAAAAATACCGGGGGTGATACTCCCCGATTCTTCCATACTTCCCCCCCCTCCCCCGATAACAAACCTTGATACAATACCATCTCCTTACTTGACGGGAATAATAGACACACATTCTAATCCCGGCATTCTCTGGCAATTATCGCGGGGTTGCAGTTTCACTTGTGATTTTTGTTTTGATTCGCGCGGAATCCATGGTGTGAGACATTTTTCGCTGGAAAGAATCAAATCGGAGTTACAGCATTTTGCCGCAACCGGAGTTTCACAGATATTTGTGCTTGATTCAACTTTTAACTTAAATCCGGATCGTGCAAAAAACATCCTGAAAATGATCAGAATCCACGCTCCAAACATTCACTTTCATTTTGAGGTTCGTAATGAATTGATTGATCGTGAAATGGCAGAACTCTTTGCACAGATTGCATGCTCGTTGCAAATTGGACTACAGAGCGCAGATCGAGAGGTTCTTAAGTTGGTTGGGCGGTCATTCAATAAAACTGAATTTACTGCAAAGGTCGGATTATTGAACAAGAGCGGAGCGGTATTCGGCTTTGACCTGATTTATGGGTTGCCTGGCGACACGCTGGATGGTTTTCGTCGCAGCCTAAATTACGCGCTGTCACTTTACCCGAACCATCTTGATATATTTCCACTTGCAGTACTACCAGGAACAACGCTGGCATCTAACGGAAAATCTTTAAATTTGTGCTGGAATCCAAGCCCACCCTATATACTTGAATCGACTGACAGTTTCAGCACGGCTGATATGGCCGTTGCTGCCGAACTGGCTAACGCATGCGATGTTTTTTATACTCGTGGAAAAGCGGTCGCATGGTTTAATGCCATCGTCGTCGTCCTTGGTTTGAAGCCATCGGATTTGTTACAGAAGTTTAGTCGTTGGCTGATTGATCACAGAGGACATTCGACAAAGGAATTTGATTTCAGCGATGATGATATTGGCGAAATGCAGCAGCTCTTTCTAAGACAGCTCTTCACCAACAAAAAAGTAAATCGTTTTTTGCCTCTTGTGCTTGATCTGGTAAACTATCACCGTCTGTATGCTGCGGCACTGCTTGCGCCGCTGTCGGAACCCGGCAAAGATTCCCATCTACCCAGTAATGTAGATAATGTTCGTTTCAGACTTGATCCGTCAACTAAACTCGCTAATTTTACGTATGAAATTACTGAGCTTCTGAATTACGGAGAACCACAGATACACAGGATGTACGACAACCTCTCTCAATCGGGTTCTCATGCTGTTGTCTACCGTAATGATGGCATGGTTTGCACTGAATCACTCGATGCCGCCTACATCCTCCTGCTGGAGCAGATACGGGACAGGGGCGGCAAAATCAATATACCTGAAACAGGCCTTACTAAAGATGAAATTCATGATTTTCTAGTATTTGCTCTCCAGGAAAAATTTCTTGTGAAAATTGGATAGAACGAAGTAGCAAGTTCCGCTATTTCTCTTTACACTGTGAATTGAAAGAAGTTGCATTCTGGTGAAATTTTTAGTATATCTCTCTTTTCTTTAGCGCGCGTTTTTTACGCTGTTCACATTTTGAAAGGTGTTTGATCGTCATGCACGATAAAATTAAAGTATTTTCCGGCAATTCAAACCCGGATCTGGCCCAGAGAATATGTGACAGTCTTGGTGTTCCACTTGGCGCAGCTCGAGTGCGGCGCTTTTCCGATGGTGAGGTTTTAGTAGAAATCGGGGAGAATGTTCGCGGTCGTGATGTGTATGTTGTCCAGTCAACCTGTGCACCGACCAATGACAACCTGATGGAATTACTTGTTATTACCGATGCATTGAAGCGAGCATCGGCAGCCACCATAACAGCGGTAATTCCCTATTATGGCTACGCCCGCCAGGATCGCAAAGCGGCACCCCGCACCCCGATCACTGCCAAGCTTGTTGCAGATTTGATAACAACAGCTGGCGTCAACAGGGTTGTCACTATTGACCTGCACGCTGGACAAATCCAGGGTTTCTTCAATATCCCGGTTGATAACCTCTACGCTGCACCGGTTATTCTTGATTACCTTAAAGACCGCTTTAAAGGTGAACAAGTTGTCATGGTTTCTCCTGACGCGGGTGGTACCGAAAGAGCCCGTGCGTTTGCCAAACGCCTGGAATATTCACTTGCAGTAATTGATAAGCGCCGTACCGGTCCCAATGTAGCAGAAGTTATGCACCTAATCGGGGATGTTCGCGATAAAATTACTATAATCCTCGATGATATGATTGACACTGCCGGCACCCTGACGCAAGCGGCCAAAGCACTCAAAGCAAACGGCGCCAAAGCTGTCTACGCCTGTGCCACACATGGAGTGTTGTCAGGCCCTGCCATAGATCGCATTAATTCGTCGGATATTGAAGAGATTGTATTGACAGACACAATCCCTGGCGGCACTCGTGATGAAGTAACTTCCAAAATAAGGATACTCTCTGTGGCTGACCTCTTGGCCGAAGCAATCCGACGTATTCACGAGGATGAATCTGTAAGTTCGTTGTTTGTATAGTACCTAAATATATCGATTATGAATAGGACGGGATTGACCCGTCACTACACGTGGAGGAACGTATGCAACAGAAACAAATGAATATTGAACTGCGCACCAAGACCGGTACAGGCGTAAGCCGAAGACTTCGTAATGCGGACATGATACCGGGTGTCGTTTACGGCAAGGGTCTTGATCCGGTGGCGGTCAGCATCAAATACCGTGATTTGCAGGCAGCCATTTCCGGTGCAGGTGGACAGAACAACCTGATCACTTTGGTTGGCGGCGGAAGCTTGGATCAGAATATTGCAATTGTTGTAGATATTCAACGTGATCCAATTAAACGTACCGTCAAGCATGTTGACCTCCATCGCATCAATCCCAATGAGAAACTCCGGATCACCGTCCCGGTTGTTTTGACAGGCACCGCAATAGGCGTGAAGGAAGGCGGGTTGCTCGATCTGGGTCACCACGAATTGCACATTGAATGCCTTCCAGGAAACATCCCTGACAGCATTACCATTGACGTCTCTGAGCTCAAAATAGCTCACTCAATTCATGTTGGCGATATTCAACTTCCTGATGGTATCGTTATTCTTGATCAGCCCAAGATTCCTGTTGTCAGCGTTCTTGGCAGAGTCAAGGAAGAAGCAGCAGAAGTATCTCCGGCCACCGGTAGCATAGCAGCTTCATAATTGACATGAGTACCTATATAGTTGCGGGGCTGGGCAATCCCGGCCCCACTTATCAATGGACCCGCCATAATGCGGGTTTTCTTTTTTTGGACCGTCTTGCACATCTGGAAAATATCTCTATTTCCAAAAAAGCTTTTTCAGGTTTTTGTGGAGAATGGAATTGTGCCGGACACCGGTTGATACTGCTTAAACCGCAGACGTTCATGAATCTGTCAGGAAATGCTATCAGACAGTCTCTTCAGTTCTATAAGCTTCCTGTTTCGAACCTGATTGTCATTCACGATGAGCTTGATCTCCCATTTGGCACCGTGCGATTTAAGCTTGGAGGTGGTCATGGCGGGCACAATGGATTACGCTCCATAATGGAAAACCTGGGCAAAGGTGACTTTATTAGACTTCGAATAGGAATCGGAAAATCACCGCACGGAGATACAACCGGTCATGTCCTTGGAAACATCCCCCCCCTTCAAATGGAAGGACTTTCGCGGGTACTTGACGGCGGCATAGAAATGCTTGAAGTAATGCTTAAAGAAGGGCTACCTAAATCAATGAGTATCTTTAATAACAAGAATTTTCTGGAAGGATAGATATATGGGTTTTAACTGCGGAATCGTCGGACTGCCGAATGTTGGCAAATCTACCATATTTAACGCTCTGACCTCAGCCGGGGCCGAATCGGCAAATTACCCATTTTGCACAATTGAACCGAACGTTGGAATTGTTCAGGTACCTGACCCGCGCATGGATCAATTGTCCTTAATCGTCAAGCCCCAAAAAATACAGCCAACGACAATTGAATTTGTTGATATTGCTGGCCTGGTCAAGGGAGCGAGCCAGGGTGAAGGTCTTGGAAACCAGTTTCTGGGACATATACGCAGTGTCGATGCAATCGTTCATGTCGTACGCTGTTTTGATGATGATAATATTGTCCATGTCAATGGACGCGTTTCACCGGCTGATGATATTGAGGTCATCAATACAGAGCTTGCTCTTGCAGACCTTGATACAATAGAAAAGAAATTACAGCGGGCAGAAAAAATGTCGCGGAGCGGGGATAAAAAAGCAAAAGAAGAAGCTGATTTTTATCTCCGGGTCAGAAACCTTCTCGAACAGGTCAAAAAGCTGCAAGGAGTTGCCCAGAGTGATGACGAAAAAATCTGGATGCGCGACCTGCATCTTCTAACTGACAAACCGGTGCTTTATGTTGCCAATGTAGCGGAAGACGACATGGAAGGCGGTCACCCCAATGTTGCCAAAGTTCGTGAAATTGCCGCGCTTGAAGGAGCCGGCGTTGTAGTCATCTGCGGTAAGCTTGAGGCAGAAATTGCTGAGCTGGACGGCCCTGAAAAGAAGGCTTTTCTTGATGATATGGGCCTAAAAGAAGCCGGCCTGGATCGTCTAATCCGGAATGGCTATGCACTATTGGGACTTATTACCTATTTTACCGCCGGTGTCAAAGAAGTTCGCGCCTGGACTATTGTCGACGGCACCAAAGCCCCGCAGGCAGCAGGCGTGATTCATACTGATTTTGAAAAAGGATTCATTCGAGCTGAAGTCATCGGTTTTACTGATTACATAAATTGTAACGGAGAAGCTGGTGCTAAAGAAAAGGGATTAATGAGACTGGAAGGGAAAGAATATATAGTAAAAGATGGTGATGTCATGCATTTCCGCTTCAACGTATAAGTTGTACGATTACACTTGAATCAAATAATATGCACACAAAAAACCCCGGTTCAGCCCGGGGTTTTTTGTGTTGGAATCCCACTTTGTTAAATCCGTGTAACGTTAGCAGCCTGAAGACCTTTTGGCCCCTTAACAATATCAAAATTAACCGCATCACCTTCAGCAAGAGACTTAAATCCCTCACCAGAGATTGCCGAGAAGTGAACAAAAATATCCTCCCCCTGCTCCTGTTCAAGAAAACCAAATCCTTTACTGTCGTTAAACCATTTAACTCTGCCTGTTGTCATGCTGCGGCTCCTTTATTTTACCTCATGAAATGCACTCACGATAGCGTAAGTGTCCACAAAACAGTTACAAGCAACTATAATCTCGTGACTTGAATTTTTTTTTCATACCATAATTTATTGACTTTGTATCTAAAAAACTTCTTGCTTTGTTTAATTTAGTATATTTCATATTAAAGTTACATCACATGTTTTGTTCGACCTTTTTTATTGAGCAGCACCCTGAGTTATGCTACTGTACAAAGCTATTTTATCAAATATTTAACCTGCGGGAGAAAATAAATATGTTCAATTCCCTTGTAAAAAAGTTTATCGGCAGCAAGAACGAACGCGAACTTAAAAAAATGTGGCCAATTGTTTGGAAAATAAATTCACTTGAAGCTGCAATCTCCGCTCTTTCTGATGAACAGTTGGCCAATAAAACCCAGGAATTCAAGGAACGCCATGCACGGGGAGAATCTCTTGATTCATTGCTCCCTGAAGCGTTTGCTGTCTGTCGTGAGGCTGGCAAGAGAGTGCTTGGTATGCGCCATTTCGATGTCCAGTTGATAGGTGGCATGGTACTTCATTCGGGAAAAATTGCCGAAATGAAAACCGGAGAGGGCAAAACACTGGTTGCCACCCTGCCCGCCTACCTTAATGCAATTTCCGGAAAAGGGGTCCACGTTATAACGGTAAACGATTATCTGGCAAAACGTGACTCCGAATGGATGGGACGCTTGTACGGTTTTCTCGGCATGACAGTCGGTATTATTGTTCATGGTATTGAAGACGAGCAACGTCGTATTAACTATGCTGCTGATATCACCTATGGAACTAACAACGAATTTGGCTTCGATTATTTGCGGGATAATATGAAGTTTGACCTTGAGGACTACGTTCAGCGCGGCTTTAACTATTCAATTGTAGACGAAGTTGACTCAATTCTTATCGATGAAGCTCGAACTCCGCTGATTATTTCAGGCCCAACTGAAGATTCAACCGATAAATACTATGTTATTAACGCCATTATTCCAAAATTGGAAAAAGGTGCAGTCGCCGAAGTCGAAGCAAATACGCTTTCCGGCAAACGTAAAGAGTATTCCGGTGACTACACCATTGATGAAAAAGCCAAGAGTTCCAGCTTGACCGAGCAGGGCGTTTTGAAGGTGGAGAAACTTTTAAAAATTGATAACCTGTATGATCCGCGTAACATTGAAATTCTCCACCACGTCAACCAGGCTCTGCGCGCCCATGCCATGTACAAACGTGATGTGGATTATGTCGTGAAAGATGGCGAAGTCTTGATTGTCGATGAATTTACCGGCCGTCTTATGCCCGGTCGCCGCTGGTCTGATGGTCTGCACCAAGCGATAGAAGCCAAAGAAGGGGTCAAAATAGAAAACGAGAATCAGACCCTTGCGACGATCACCTTTCAGAACTATTTCCGCATGTACAGCAAACTATCCGGCATGACCGGTACTGCCGATACTGAAGCTGAAGAATTTCACAAGATATACAAACTGGATGTCTGTGTTATTCCAACCAATCGACCACTGCTTCGCCCGGATTTTCCGGACGTTATCTATAAAACCGAAATGGAAAAGTTCAAAGCGGTTATTGAAGATATCAAAGAGCATTATGCTACAGGCCAACCCTGCCTTGTAGGAACCATTTCGATCGAAAAATCAGAAGTGTTGTCAGAATTATTGAAACGTCAGGGTATCCCACATAACGTTCTAAATGCCAAGCAACATGAACGGGAAGCAGAAATTGTATCTCAAGCCGGCCGTAAAGGCGCAATAACAATAGCTACCAACATGGCTGGACGCGGAACCGACATAGTATTGGGAGGCAACCCTGATGCTCTGGCCAAGCAGTGGCGACGACTTAATCCGGAAGCGACTGACGAGCAATATGAAGCCCAACTCGTCAAGTATACAACTGAATGTCTTGCCGAGCACGATGAAGTAGTTAAACTGGGTGGTCTTCATATTCTTGGAACGGAACGCCACGAATCTCGCCGTATTGACAACCAGCTACGTGGACGTTCCGGTCGTCAGGGAGACCCTGGGTCATCAAAATTCTACCTGTCACTGGAAGACGATCTGTTGCGTATTTTTGGATCCGAACGTGTTTCCAAGATTATGGATCTTCTCAAAATAGAGGAAGGTGAAGCGATTACTCACGGCATGATTTCACGGTCAATTGAAAATGCTCAGAAAAAAGTAGAAGCACATAACTTTGATATCCGTAAACACCTTATTGAATATGATGATGTTATGAACAAACAACGCGAAGTGATTTATAGCCAGCGTCGCGAGATTTTGGGTGGCAAGGATATTCGCGGGAGTTTTGTGGAAATGCTGGATGATACTATTGAAGATATTACTTCATCCTACGCAATTGACAAAGTTGCGCCGCACGAATGGGATTGGCAAGGGATAAGTGAAAGCATTTACAAATATTTCAATCTTCAGCTTGATCTGCCACAGGAAATGATAAGCCGTCTGACACCTGTTAGTTTTCAAGATCTACTAAGCGAGCAGGCTCACACTATCTTTACGGCGCGAGTTGATGAGATGGGAGATGAACTCATCGACCACCTCATTAAAGTCATGATGTTACAGGCCATTGATTCCCACTGGAAAGATCACCTCCTCAATATTGACCACCTGAAGGAAGGTATCGGTCTGCGGGGTTATGGTCAGAAAGACCCCAAACAAGAATACAAGATCGAAGCCTATAAACTTTTCATGGAATTGATGTTTCATATTCGTGAGGAAGTAGTTGAACGTATTTTTTGGGTTCAGGTAAATAATGAAGGTGAAGAAATCGAAGAGATTGAAGTGGAACAACGCAGCAAAAAACTGGTTTTCAATTTGGGAGACGGAGAAGACCGGGCTCAGGAACCGGCCAAAAGCCAGAAAGTAGCTGGACGAAATGACGCCTGTCCGTGCGGAAGCGGCAAAAAATATAAAAAGTGTTGCGGGAAGTAATGGTACGCCGGTAAACAGCTTGTCCTTTTAGGAGGTTTATCATAATGAATATTCAGGGGTTTTTATTTTCCACTGCTGAAGCAGGAATAAAAAAAACTGGCCGTAAAGACCTGGGGCTTATATATTCCGAAGTTCCCGCCGCCGCTGTTGCAGTTTTTACCACCAGCACCGTCAAAGCGGCCCCGGTGCTGGTGTCACGTGAACATATTGAGGGCGGATTTGCCCAGGCGCTGATCGTTAATAGCGGCAATGCCAATGCCTGCACCGGCGAACCGGGAATGATTGTTGCCCGAGAAACTTCGCGCCTGGTTGCAAATGGTCTCGGCATTGATACTACGGCGGTCCAGGTTTGCTCAACAGGGGTAATTGGCGTACAGATGCCGCTGGAAAAAATCCGGAACGCCATACCGGTGCTTGTTGAAGGTCTCAATTCCGGTACGCTTGACGACATTGCCCAAGCCATCATGACCACCGATACTTTTCCAAAGATGGAAGCACGCAGCGGCCAGGCGGGTGAAGCCAGTTACACTGTAGCTGGCATTGCCAAGGGGGCCGGCATGATTATGCCGAATATGGCCACCATGCTGTCTTTTATTATGACCGACGCCAACGTAGAACCGACGTTTTTGCAGCAGGCTTTTCGACACGCGGTTGACTGCTCTTTCAATGCCATCACCGTCGATGGCGACATGTCAACCAATGATACGTGTTTGATTATGGCTAACGGAATGTCAGGAAACCCTCCCATCACTGCTGGATCACCCGAAGGAAACTCCTTTGCTATAATCTTGAATGAAGTTTTACTTTCATTGGCAAAACAGATCGTAAAAGATGGCGAAGGCGCAACAAAGTTTGTTGAAATACGGATCAACGGCGCTAAAAATGATTTCGATGCAAAACGGGCTGCTATGGCAATTGCCAACTCCAGTTTGGTCAAAACAGCATTCTTTGGTCAAGATGCCAACTGGGGGCGAATATTTGCTGCTGTCGGATATTCCGGAGCTGAGGTTGATCAATCATTGCTATCACTGCATTTTGATGATGTTTGTATGGCCAGAAATGGCATTTTTGCCGGTGAAGATGCCGAAGCGCGCGGTACTGAGGTTCTGAAACAAAAAGAGTTTACCGTTTCGATAGACCTTGGTATTGGGAGTGGAACTGCCACCGTGTACACTTCAGATCTAACCCACGAATACATTAGCATTAACGCTGACTATAGATCCTGAAATGCTCCGAAATTTTCCACACGAGAGCGCCTGCATACAGAGTATGTTTTTAAAATTTTTTATCGTTGCATATATTTTACCGCAGTCCGTGACAGTCTCCGTTTTTTGAGTTCCGCGTATTGCTGTCGAGACAACTAAAGACATGAAATCCCTAGAAACGCTAATACCTTGACACGATATAGCGCCTGTGTTAGTTTTTTTCGATACAAGTATTCTTGCGTAACCATTCAGCAAGGGAGGGATCGATGAGCATTAAAGTGCTGGTCGCCGATGACAGTATCACCATTCAGAAAGTAATCGGAATCATTTTCGGAGGAGACGAATATTCCTTAACGATTGTTGATAACGGCAAAACAGCTGTCGATAAGGCACGCGAAATCAATCCGGATATCTTGCTGATTGATGCCCTTATGCCTGGCATGACCGGTTATGAAGTAGCTGAAGAAATTCGTGCGACGCCGTCGCTGGCTTATAAACCTATTTTGATTCTAACCGGATCATTTGAACCATTTGACGAGGAGAAGGCAAAAAAAAGCGGTGCGGATGATTTTATTTCCAAACCGTTTGAGTCGCAGCAGATTATCACCAAGGTAAAAGAGCTGCTGGAACTTGGAAACTCACGAGCACAGAATAGTCAGTTTTTACAACCAGAACCAACCTCTGAAATAGTTCGTGAACACCCTCCTGAAATTGCAGTTCCCATCATTGATACCCCGGCCCCACCCTCTGTTAAACAACCTGAAATTTTACAACAGGCCGCGCCGGATGATATCTGGGGAGCCTTTACACCAGATGCAGAACAGCCGGTAAAATCGACAGAGATTCCAACCGATGCGGCTCTCTCTGCAGCGACAGCCGCCCCCGATGTATTTGCAATTGTCACAGAAGAGAATGATGCACAAATAGTTCTGGCTTCAACAGCTGATATTGCACCACCAAATCACACCGGTTCACAATGGATTCCGGTTGAAGAAAATACGTTTGAGTTTGAAGAAGAAGTGATTTCAAACCCGCCTCAAACAACTTTAACTGAACAATCAATCCTGGTTCCTGAAACGTCACGCGGAGAAATAGCTTTTGAGGACGAAGTACCTACTCCGCCAGCTCCGTCATTTTCAGCACTTCCTGCGCCGGACCCTTCCGAATTCACTTCCTTCTCCCGTACATTTGAACCTACGCCCGGGATAGAATCGGAATCAATGACAACAGGAACGACATCCCCTCACGTAACTCTCACAGAGGAGCAATTAAAGGCTGCTCTTTCAAGCGTAGCAAAAGACGTCATCGAGCGAATTGTCTGGGAAGTTGTACCTGATTTGGCCGAAGTTCTGATCCGCGAGGCAATCAGCAAGATCAAAAAAGGGCTCTAGTTTCTCCTAAGATTACATAACAGCCGTAAGGGGATGGCAACATCCCCTTTTTTCGTATGGAGGTAGGGAAGTGATAAAAAAAGCCATAGCCAAGATCGTCGAACGCGAAAATCTGACTGAAGAAGAGATAATCGAGGTCATGAATCAGATTATGTCCGGTGAGTGCACTACGGCACAGATCGGAGCTTTTATCACCGCCCTGCGTATGAAGGGAGAAACCATCGAAGAGATCACCGGCGCGGCACGCGTTATGCGTGAATATGCCACACCGATTCGAGTCGGCAGAGGAGTGCTTGATATTGACCGGGATGATATCAACATTGACCGGGAGACCATCTTGGATGTGGTCGGCACCGGCGGCGACGGCACTAACACCTTCAATATTTCCACCACCGTTTCATTCGTTGTCTCCGCATGCGGCGTAAAGGTTGCAAAACACGGTAACCGTTCGGTTTCCTCCGTCTGCGGCAGTGCCGACGTGTTGGAGAAGCTGGGCATTAACCTGGAAATAACTCCCGATCTGGTAGAAAGCTGTATTGATAAGATTGGCATCGGGTTCCTCTTTGCCCCTGCCCTGCACGGTGCCATGAAACATGCCATTGGACCACGTCGCGAAATCGGCATCCGCACCATCTTTAATATTCTCGGGCCATTAACCAACCCGGCAGGAGCAGACTGTCAGGTTATGGGTGTCTACCGTGCCGACCTGGTGGAAAAGCTGGCAGGAGTGCTTCACAAACTGGGGTGCCGCCACGGCTTCGTAGTATATGGATCAGACGGCATGGATGAGATAACTCTGACCGGAGAAACATTGGTGGCCGAGGTCACCCCGAAAGGCATCAAAACGTTAACCGTCACCCCGGAGCAGCTTGGCCTGTCCCGTTGCTCGATGGAAGTGCTCAAAGGAGGCAATGCCGACACCAATGCCACAATTGTGAAGGCAGTGTTGGCCGGAGAACAGGGCCCTCGGAGAGATATCGTTCTGTTAAACGCTGCCTATGCTCTGGTAGCCGCCGGAAAAGCTGCCACACCGAAGGAAGGTCTTACACAGGCCGCCGAAGCTATAGACTCAGGGCGGGCCCTGCAACAGTTGGAAAAATTGGCGGCACTGACCAACCGGTGTTAACTCTTACCCGCATTTACAACCTGCTAAGCAAACAGAACGGAATAATTTCTCATGGCCACAGACATACCTGATATTCTAAAAAAAATCGTTATCCACAAGCGGGAAGAAGTGGCCGCTGCCAAGGTAAACATATCGATTACTGAGCTAAAAACGCGCATAGGCGATCTGGAAGACGTGCCCCGCGGCTTTGAGCGTCATCTACGGGAAGCGGCGGCTTCGGATTGGATAGCCATCATTGCCGAAGTCAAAAGGGGGTCTCCAAGCAAAGGGATCATCCGCGAAAATTTTGACCCTCTGGAAATAGCCGGGATCTACCAGGATAACGGAGCTACCTGCCTTTCGGTCTTGACCGATGAACAATTTTTTTTCGGCCATCTACGCTACATGGCCCTGATCCGTGAAATGGTATCACTGCCGCTTTTGCGTAAAGATTTTATCTGTGATCCATACCAGATCTTTGAGGCTCGCGCCGCCGGCGCCGACGCAATCCTGCTGATTGCCTCCATACTTGATTTGAATACATTACGCGAGTTTTACAGCGTTGCGAAAGAGATTCACCTTGATGTGCTGCTGGAGGTACATGATGAAACTGAGATGGAAATGGCACTTCAGACCGACTGCACTCTAATCGGTGTTAACAACAGAAACTTGCGGACGTTTGTTACTGATCTGAACACCACAGGGAGACTGGCACGTATGGTGCCGTCAGAATACCTGCTTGTAGCTGAAAGCGGAATTCACAATAGCGATGATATCACCCGGCTACAGGCCGACGGAGCCAAAGCTTTTTTGATCGGTGAAGCAATGATAAGGGAAAATGACATAGGTGCAAAACTGCGCGAACTGCTACACATCTGATACTCCGGAAGAGGTGACAAATGGCCAAAAAACAGGGAATCGGCATGGCAATAATTGCCTTTGCAGTATACATAATTGGCGGCATAAGCACATTCGGTGGACTTGCCTTGATTTTTTTTATGAAAAACAAAGATCTCTTGGGATGGGGAGAAGGAAGAGCAATTGGCTATTTGTTTTTTTGCGTAGGCCTGTGTCTCTCGATCATGGGGGTTCTTTTGATGAGATTATTCAGAAATCGCGGGCTTACCTGAGCCCGCGCACTCCCGTCAAGCAACGTCACATTTATCTCCGTACATCAATCCCATAACTTTTAATTTTACGATGTAGATTGCTACGTTCCAGTTCAATCAATTCGGCAGTACGGGAAATATTCCAGTCGTTCTCCTCGAGCTTCTGAATAATAAATTCCCGTTCAAAATCTTCCCGCGCATCACGGAGGGCCGATCGGGCATGCACAGGAGCATGGCCTGGCCCGATTAAGATTTCACCCGATAAGTCGGGAATATCCTCAGCTGAAATAACTCGCCCAGAAGCAACGATCAGTATACGTTCGACCACATTTTTCAATTCACGCAGATTGCCAGGCCACGAATAGCGCTGCAGCTTGTCAAGCGCCCCCGGTAGAAACGCCTTTGCTTCCCCACCTTCACGGCGAAAGAAATGAGTAACGAAATGCTGAACAAGCGGTCCGATATCCTCCGGACGTTCACGCAATGATGGTGCTCGAAATGGTATGGTACTCAATTGATAATAAAGATCAGTGCTGAACTTCCCAGAAACCATATCCTGTTCAAGAGATCGTGTAGTAGAAGCGATTATTCGAATATCAGCAGTAAGGCGGCGGATTCCTCCGACTCGTTCAAAGCTTTGGTCTTGAATAAAACGAAGAACTTTTAATTGGGTGTTGAGTGGTAATTCGCTTATTTCATCCAGGAGCAACGTACCGCCATCAGCCTGATCAAAGCGACCTTTTTTATGTGACGTGGCACCGACGAAGGCACTTTTTTCGTGGCCAAACAGCTCACTCTCGATCAGTTCAGCCGGAATAGCAGAACAGTGTACGACAATGAAAGGTCGTTCCCGTCGCGGGCTATTGCAATGAATCGAGCATGCGATCATTTCTTTTCCAGAACCGTTCTCACCACTTATCAGTACAGATGTTGAAACTGAAGCTACACGTCGAATCTGTTCCCGCATGGAAACAATTATCGGAGAATCACCTATAAGTTCATATTCAATAGAAGCTGAGCGTTTGAGCTCCGCATTTTCTACTTTCAGTTTTTGCAACTGTAGTGCATTAGCAACGCTGATCAGGACTTTCTCGAGCGAAAGCGGCTTTTCAATAAAATCAAAAGCACCCAGTTTGGTGGCACGAACCGCTGTTTCAATCGTTCCGTGCCCGGAAATCATGATAACTGTAATCTGAGGAAGTTGCCCTTTAAGTTTTTCAAGTGTTTCCAAACCATCCATGCCGGGCATCCAGATATCGAGCAGAACCAGGTCTGGAAGCTCCTGTCGAGCACATTCAATACCTTCAGCACCGCTTTCCGCAGTCAGAACCTGATAACCTTCATCCTCAAGAATTCCGGTCAACGCTGTTCTGATATCTTTTTCATCATCAATTATCAAAATTGAATGCTGCATATTTACTCCTCGTGCTAATATTTTTATCCAGCCGGCAACTCGACAACAAATACGGCTCCGTGCGGTATATTGTCACGTATTCGTACAAAACCGCCATGGTCAGTCACAATGCTGCTCACTATGGCTAAGCCAAGACCCGTGCCACTCTTCTTGGTTGAGAAATATGGTTCAAACAAGCGTGACTTGTCTTCCGTTGGAATTCCCGGTCCATCATCAGAAATACTGATAACTGCCATTTTCAAGACATTATCAAAAGATGTCGACAGGGTAACAGTGCCATGTTCCTCCATGGCGGCTACCGCATTTTCAAGAATATTGATAAGCACCCGCTTAATCTGGTCGCGATCAATCATGAGAAGCGGCATTCTGGCATCTGTTGAGATGACAAATTTAACACCTCGATGTGCCTCCTGATAAAGTGTCAACGACTCACGAATCAACATATTGAGATTATTTGGTTCAGGTTGAATAGCAGGCATACGGGCAAAATTTGAAAACTCGTTAACAAGCGTTTTTAAATCATCGACCGATTTAATTATCATTTCGGTACATTCGTCAAAGACTTTTTCATCGTCGCTAAAGCGGGAAAGATAGCGTTTTCTGAGGCGTTGGGCAGAGAGTTGAATCGGGGTCAACGGATTTTTTATTTCATGGGCTATTCTACGAGCAACCTCACGCCAGGCTGCCATACGTTGAGCTCGCATCATCTGTGTTAGATCATCAAGAACGGCTACCATTCCAACAATTTCGCCATTTCCGGCACGTAGCAACGTCAAATGCAACTGAAGAGCAAGACGAGAGCCATTCAGGTCAAGAAAAATCTGTTTGCTGATTGTTCCCTGCTTCGACTGTAACAATTCCCGGATAGATTCCGAAGCTATTTCAAGGTGTTTATCTGAGACAACCTCGCGGTAATTTTTCCCCAGGACATTCGCAGCGCTTAAACCAAGCAGGCGCTCGGCAGATGTATTAATTGTACGCAGCACCCCCTCGCTGTCTATTGAAATCACACCGGCAGCAATATTACGCAGTACAATTTCCATATACTGCTGACGACGTTCAATCTCCTGGTTACTGCGAAGTAGTTCTACATTAGAGACATTCAGCGCATTTTGTTTCGTACATAAATCCTCGGTCATGAGATTGAATGACTGAACCAGCATTCCAATTTCATCCGCTGAATAGGACTCTATCCTGACATCAAGATTGCCACCCGCTACGGCATGTGTTGCATCTACCAGCTCCTGAAGCGGTTTCGTCATACTGTTTGCCAGATAGACACCCATCCAGTAGGCAAAAAACACAATCACCATTGCAATTAAAAAAAGTGTAACAATATACGCTGTCCGGATCGGATTTTTCAGGATTTTTAGCTGGCGAAATTCATGGTATGAAGAGGTAATTTCTTTCATTTTGTTCACAAGCGAATACGGCACATAATAATTAACAACTACGACTCCAACAATATCCGACTCATTCCAGGTTGAGCGAATCGGCACAATTCCCCGTATTAAATCGGCTTTTCCAGCCTGGTTTACCCTGGTCAGTGTCTCACCTGCCAGCCCGCGCTTGATATCTTCTGAAGATGGATTTGTAAACTCACCTTTCGGAACAGCCGGATTCGAAGCACGGACCAGTTCCTCACGCTGTGCTGAGTAAACCTCAACTACCCCCAGATTATATTCATTCTGTTTCTGATGAATAAGCTGTTTGAGCTGAGGAAGATTTGCATCATTCAGCAATTTTCTATCTTTAATAAAGCGGCTGATCTGCTTACCGTAATACATCGAATTTAGAGCTGAACTTTTATAGTAGGTCTGCGCTACTTCAAGCGACTCACTTAATGAAGTTTCAACCTGAGTATTAAACCAATTATGAACCGTATTATTTATAAAACCGGCAGCGGCAAAAAAAAGCAGAAGGGTTGGGACAAGTGACAGGGCAACAAATGAAAGGACAAGTTTTGTTCGAAGCTTTTTTGCAAATGGATTTGTACGACTTTCTACAAAGAGTTTCACGACATTGCGGCTGACCAGATACACCAGCAAAATAACCAGAAGAATAACAATATTGATTACAGCAAAAATAGCAATATTGCTCCCCAGCTTGGCGTCTGCACTCAACTGGGTCAGATTAATTTCAGTCTTGGTCAGAAAAGCAATTAATACTATTGCAAAAACGATAACAAGCGCTTCGCGAAACCTTTTTCTCCGCTCTTCCGGTGAAACACTGGGATCCATACGATCGAAATTCCTTTCCATAAGTCAACGTGATGAATTCTAGCACAAGTGAATCATGGTTTAAACTCATTGTTGCGTTTTTGCATCAATTGCTGATTGCATTCAAGTATGATACTGTTCACAATAAGTGGAAATAGCTGATTGGAGTGAAACCATGCGCATCCAGGACTCATCGTCAGTAAGAGAACTTGATAAGAATAAAAAAAGTTCTTCACCAGTAAAAAAACTAATGAATTCATTCTTTGCAAATGAATTGAGCCAGCATGAGGAGGAAATATCATCGTATCAGGATGAAGTTGAAAACCTCAGAGCAGACATTGAGAAAACAGGAAATCTCCTGACTACTGAACCAACGCTCGCAAACTTTAAGCATTTTCGTGATCTGTTGAGTAAAATCGCAAAAAAAGTGACTAATGAAGCATACCGCCTGGACAAAACGGGAGGGACACCTCAGAATCCGCGCTGTTACGAAATAATCACCGTGATTAATCGGGAAGCTGATAATCTTTACAATCTTATTATCAAAGAAAATCGAGATCCCATGGCCATCACGGCAAAAGTAATCGGCATCAAAGGACTGGTAGTCGATTTGGTTACCTGAACCAAAAAAATTCCATTGGAATGCACATAGATTACATATTGAAACAAAAGGAATAAAAATGAGGAATACTGAATTGAATGCAACCGTACAAAAAGGGCTTGATCTTCTCGATCAGGGAGATGTTAAACAAGCTATTTCTATCTTTGAAGGATATTGGGACAGCGACAAAAGCCGACCAGACAGCTGGTTCTATCTTGGAGATGCATTGGCTGAAGACGGGCGCCTGGATGACGCTATTGCCCGCTACCGTGAAGGGCTCAAATTGTCGCCGGAAGATGCCGACGCCTTAACAACACTCGGGGACATGCTGCTCGAAGCAGGTGACCACAAGGAGTCGCTCACCTGCTACAAAAAAGTTCTGGCTATCGACCCGAAAGACGCCGATGCGCTGGTCAGTATTGGCTTGGTCTATAACAGCCAGGATCGCTGTGATGATGCTATCCGTGTCTTTCGTCAGGCTCTTGAGCTTGAACCTGACAACGTTTTTGCACTCAATGCATTGGGAGATGCACTTTACGGGCAAGGAGATGTCGATGGAGCCATCGCCGCCTTTACCAAAGGAGTGGAACTTGATCCCGAAGACCCGGCTGGCCATTTCAACCTGGGCGAACTGTATTATGACCTGGAGGAACTGGAAGAAGCAGAGGATGAGTGTCTTGAAGCGGTTCGATGTGATCAGACCTACAGCATGGCGTACCTGACACTGGGGGGCATCTGCATGGATCAGGACCGTACTGCCGATGCAATAGCATATTTTGAAAAATATCTGAAATATGAAACATCAATCCAGGCCGCTGACATGATTGCCGAAGTCAAAGCGGTTGTTGAAGGACTTAAAGAAGAAATAAAGGGGTAACAATGTCGCATCAAAAGCCGGTCCTGATTGACTCACACTCCCACATATACTACCGCGATTATGCCGGAGACTTTGATGATATGTTACAGCGTGCCGAAGATGCCGGCGTAGCAGCCATTCTGGTGGTTGGTACCGATATCGAATCGAGTCGCGAATCAGTCGAGCTTGCCGAAAAACATTCGCAACTTTATGCTGCCGTCGGTATCCACCCACATGACGCCGGAAGGGTGACCGAAGGGTGTTATGACATCATCCGTACCATGGCGGTTTCCAGCGCCAAGGTTGTTGCAATCGGAGAAATCGGGCTTGATTTCTATCGAGATCGTTCACCTCGTGACCTTCAAGAAATTGTTTTTCGACGTTTTCTCCGGATTGCAGCTGATTTGCACAAACCGGTTATTGTTCATGATCGCGAGGCCCATGATCGTGTCATGGCAATCCTGCGGGAAGAAACAGTACGAAAAGGCGTTCTCCACTGTTTTTCCGGCGACGCCGTCATGGCATCCGAAGCTTTCACACTCGGGTTCCATATTTCAATACCGGGAACAATCACCTACCCTAGCAACAAAAACTTGCGGGATGTAGTAAGCGCCGTCAGCATAGATCGCATCCTGGTAGAAACAGACTGCCCATACCTGCCCCCTGTCCCGCATCGCGGTAGTCGCAATGAACCTGCTTACGTCCGGTTGGCTGCCGAAAAACTTGCCGAAGTAAAAGGGTTGACCCTGGAGGACGTCGCCCGCATTACAACTAAAAATGCCAGCGATTTGTTTGGAATCAACCTCTGGGACCAATCGACAAAAATTGCCTATAAAATTCGTAACTCGCTCTATTTAAATATCACGAACCGCTGTTCAAACCGCTGCAGTTTCTGCCCCAAATTTGATGATTTTACGGTAAAAGGGCACAATCTGATGCTGAACAGTGAACCATCATTTGATGAGGTAATGGCGTCAATCGGTCAACCGGATGGAATCAATGAGGTGGTGTTTTGCGGCTATGGAGAGCCCTTAATCCGCCTGGACCTGGTCAAACTCGTCGCAGCTGCCCTCAAGGCGCGCGGCTACCAGATCCGAATCAATACAGATGGTCAGGCCAACCTGTTTCATGGGCGGAATATCCTGCCTGAGTTGACAGGACTGGTAGACAGCATATCGGTCAGCCTGAATGCTCCCGATGCAGCAACATACAGCCGCCTCTGCAACACCCCTTTCGGTGAAGCCGGTTTTTCCGGGGTCTGCGGCTTCATCCAGGAAGCAGTAAATCAGATTCCACAGGTCGTAGCCACAGCAGTAACAGTGCCAGGTGTTGACATCACGGCCTGCCGGATAGTCGCAGAATCGCTCGGTGCGGAGTTTCGCGTACGGGAATATACTGAAGTCGGGTGAGTATTAATCAATACCGCATCACCCTTCCAAGAAAATGATTGAGTTCACTGCTGTGCGGCTCGGTGAATAAACATTCGACCGGGCCACTTTCCACGATCCTTCCCTCTGCAACAAACAGGCAATGATCTGCCGCTGTACGGGCAAACCCCATATGATGTGTAACAAGCAGCAAGTCACGCCCTTCATCCCGCAGCTCTCCGATGATATCAAGCACCTCTGAGGTCATCTCCGGATCAAGAGCCGAAGTCGGTTCATCAAACAGTAAAAAACGAGGTTTGATGGAAATGGCTCGCGCAATTGCCACCCGCTGCTGCTGGCCGCCGGATAATTGGGCAGGCTTTTTGTCAGCGTGTTCCTCAAGTTGAAAGCGTCTCAAAATTGCCTGTGCGGTTTCAAGAGCCTGGGAATGCCCATAACCCTGCGCCTGCTCCAGCGGCAAAATAACGTTTTCAAGCGCAGTCAGGTGTGGAAACAGATTGAAAGATTGGAAGACCGTGCCTATGCTGCGGCGATGCCTTAAAAGACTGACCTCATCAAAATGCAGCATTTCCCCGTCAATGAACACCTCTCCGGAATCAGGCCGTTCCAAGCCGGCGATAGTGCGCAACAATGTCGTCTTG
Source organism: Deltaproteobacteria bacterium (assembly GCA_021781535.1). GTDB lineage: Bacteria > Desulfobacterota > Desulfuromonadia > Geobacterales > Pseudopelobacteraceae > JACRCG01. The sequence continues at coordinate 64,305 of JAJXWO010000011.1, forward strand.
CCGCCGCCGGAGGGACCGATCACAACGAGGGCATGGACCTCCGGCAGATCGATGGAAATATCATCAAGTACCCGATGCTGGCCAAAAGTTTTGGTAAGATTAGTAAGTCTAAGTTGCATAACGGTATTTTTGTTCCAGATAACGACTGAGCAGCGAAACAGGGAATGTCAGCAGCAGATACCCTACCGCCAACGGCAGATAGCTTTCCAGCGTACTGAAAGTAAATGCGTTGACCTCCTGGGCATTGAGTGTAAACTCGCTGACGGCAATAATTGACAGTAGTGACGAATCCTTGATCAGTGAAGCAAACTGCCCCGCCAGAGGTGGCAGAATCCTCCTCACCACCTGCGGAAGTATGACAAAACGGTAGGTCTGGAAGGTAGTCAGGCCGATGGCATGTGCAGATTCCAGTTGTGACTCGCCAATGCTCTCAATACCGGCCCGAATGATCTCGCTTAGATAGGCTCCAGCGAAAAGTGCCAGGGTCAAGATCCCGACTGCATAACGGTTGCTGATGCCAAAAGCATCTGCCACCACATAAAAAAATACCAGGATCTGCACCAACAGCGGTGTTCCACGCACCACTTCAATATAGAGTATGGCCAGATAGCGAAGCGGCAAAAATCGCGAGCGGCGGGCGAGGGCAAAAAAAATGCTGATCAGCAGACTGAGACAGAGAGCGGCGGCCGAAATCAGTACTGTGACCAGCCACCCCTGCAGAAACTTCTGCCGATACTGCCAGACCGCATGCCAGTTCCAGCCATATTGAAGCTGGCTGAAGGCAAACCAGAAGATGGCGGAAATCAGAAGAAAAACAACGGTAAACGCCGCTATCCGCGATGCCAACGGCGCTGTAGTGCCATCATCAGGCGTAAACCATGTCATCGGCGCCGATCGTCCCATAGATGATGCTCCTTTGTACTTCAGAAACTATTTCTGCATATTTTCGCAAAAATATTTCGCTAACGTACGTGTCCCAATCAGGAGGGCTACAGGAAGAACTGATAGCCGAGCCGCTTGAACTGCAGTTTTTGTTCCTTCAGCCACTTATCACCGAGTTTTTCAAATCCACCCTTGGCTCGATACTCCTTCAGAAAAACGTTGATGCGCGTTTTAAGCGCGTCATTACCCTTGCGGATGCCGATGGCCCAGGATTCCTGCTGAAATGGCTTCAGGATAGCGCGGGTGGTCATCGGGTTGCGTTGCCAGTTGCTGTAGGTAGACATCTGGTCATAAATAAAGCCATCCGCCTTCCCCTGCACAACTTCCAGCACAGCAGCTGCCTCCTTGTCTAAAACCAGCACCCTGGCAAAGTGCAGCTGTTTCCTGGCATAGGTGTGACCGGTTGTCCCTTTTTTAACCGCTACTGTCATGCCTGGCTTGTCCAGATCGGAGATACCCTGAACAGGAGAATTTTTACGCACCAGAAGACAGAGGCCGGTATGCAGGTACGGGTCGGAAAAGTCGATTGACTGGGCCCGCTCTGCCGTGGCGGTCATCGACGAAATAATCAGATCGATCTTACCGGTTTTTAGAGATGGGATCAGGCCATCGAAAGCCATATTCTTGATCCGGACCGGTACTCCCAATGCTGTGCCAAGCGCCTTTGCCAGATCAACACTCACGCCATCCGGCTGGCCTTTAGTATCAGTCATCTCAAAAGGCGGGTAGGCCAATTCCATGCCGACTATCAGCGTACCATCGCTTTTAGCGGCACCGCTGGAGCTGGAGAGCGCGGAAACGATCAGTAGCGAGCAGAGGCAAATCGTGCCTCCCCGAAAAACAGAACGTACACAGGTTGCAATACTCATGTCCTACCCCCTTTATATGATTTTATTAAAAATAACGTAAAAATAGATTAGATTCAACCTATAGTACCGGCGGATAACGATGGGAGGATGAGATTGAAGAAAAAAAGCCACGTCGGTTGACGTAGCTTTTGAATTTTTGGGGTGGCTAGAGGGATTTGAACCCTCGTATGTACGAGTCACAGTCGTATGTGTTAACCGCTTCACCATAGCCACCATACAAGAATACTTTAAATAGCCTGAATTGGGTCTGCAAGTCAAGATATTTTTAGATTGCCATCTAATCAGGACCGGCATATTTATTTGTTCAGGACCCGAAGAATCTGCCGCAACCGAAGGTATTCGTTGTCCGTTAACCTTCGGTCACGATAAACGGCACCGGCATATATTTCAACAAAGTCGGAAACATTGCTATTATCTGCTGACAAAACAATTTCAAACAAACCAGCGCCTGCTATGACACCAAACTTACGTTCTACTGTGTGGAGAAAACGATTCAGAATGCGCTTCTCACGGGAGCTGAAAAGTGAAGCACGCCAGGCTGCGAATAACAGGCCGACAAGCAACAAACTACCAGCAAAATATGGCACAGAACGCAGCACTATTTTTACAGGGTTGAACCCTTGTAAGATTGAGCCAACACGGCGGGCTATGTTCATCTGTTGCTCAAAGTCATACACTACAACAGACCGGTTCCATTCATAATTCAACGCATCTAATATCTGCGCGATGCGAATCTTGATATCAGGTGAACCGGGTGCTTTCCAGACTTCTCCAGCGTTTGTGGCGAAACTGCTGGGATCTATTCTCACCCATCCGCTCCCCTTGATATATGCTTCAACCCAGACGTGAGCTTTATCGTCGGTCACCAGATAATAACCTCCCAACTGGTTATAATCTCCCCCGAGATAACCGCCCACCAGCCGGCATGGCACAGCGGCAGCGCGCAGCATCAGGGCAAATGAAGATGCAAAAAACTCACAATGTCCCTGTTTTTTTTCAAACAGGAATTGTTCTATAGCCCTGTCACCGGTCGCCAGATCTTTTGTCGAATAATGGTAGCCTCCGTGACGGAAATAGTTTTCCAGCAGCGTAACTTTAGCCCTATCATCAATTCCCTTGCGGGTAATCTGCGAGGCAAGAAGCTTAATCCGTGCCGGAAATTTATCCGGCAGCTGAAGGTAAAACAAGCTGTTGATCGGATTTCGTTGGGCAACTATACCGCCTGAAAGCGAATTGACTGCATAATTCAGACGCGTTCCTGTTGTTCCAATAAGCTCAAAGACTCCGTCCGGTGATCGCTTTACGTGTCGCAACGCAAGAGTAGCGGGACGATCAAGTGCTACAAGATTACGATTAGACGAGGGTTCCAGATACATAACCTGCGTAACCGTCTGGGCGGTAATTTCAGGTTGTTCAAAAGGTATTTGACTTATTCGTGTCCACCTGATCCCGTCTGTCCGGTTAAATACGGTCCCACGCCAATACAATTGATTCTGTGCCTGGCGAGGCATTTCAGCACGAAAAACGAGCGCATGTGATTCATTGATGCTGCTTTGGCTACCAGGATCTACCGTATCTGAATAACCGGTCGTACGCGTTGACGCTGGACTGAGGAAATGCCAGAGAGGCAACTGGGTACGCGGCAAGATTGGAAAAAAGAACAGCAGCAGTGGAACGGCCAAAACAGGCATCAACAGAGCGGAGAATAGAATCCTTTTCAGGTCAGGTACCGCTACCGTCATAGCATGATCCTGATTTTGAAAAGTCAATAACACCAACGCAAGTGCAACCATAAAAAGGAGTAAACCGAGGTATATTAAAAATATGGGGCTTAGATCGAACAGCGAGGAAGAAGCAAGGCAGAACATTGAAAGGACGTATATCTGCAAGCTGTGACGAACTGTTTTTTCACCACCGAGACGTACCGCCAGCATAATTGTCAACATGCTGATTACCGGCTGAATCGGGTTGGCACGACTGAATTGGAGGGCATAATAGAAAAAAACAGGGACAATTACGGCGTTCTGCATCCACGGCTTCAGCGACCATCTTCCTCTGCGATCTTGCCAGATCCCTGATAATAGTCCGGACGCAAGGGCAATACGCGGAAACAGCGTCAGCCAGGGAAAGAGCGGCATCATCCCGCACACCCCGATACCATACGTGAGTAGCGCAGTCAGAGATCTAATCGCTACCATACAAGGCCAACTCCTTCAGCAACAGCAGGTTATGCTGCTTGCCACTCGCACTGGGAATCAGATGACCACCGAGCAGCAATCCGACCGGGCGTTCGCGACCCCAGCGCTTAACCAGCCAGGTGGCCCGGGATAAGCGTTCTTCCATGCCTTGTCCCGGCAATGTTTCCAGATCAATCACCAGCGGAGCAACGGTATTTCTACCGAAGCCTTTTACCAGAAAGTCTTGGCTGCGAGCCGAATGCTTCCAATGAATCATCCGGAGCGGTTCAGAACCGGAATATGGATATATCCGTTCTAATTCACCACTCAAACCGCGTTCACGACTCAGCCCAACCCCGGTTGCCTGTGAATCTTCCACGACTCCGTATGAATCATCCGCTGCAACCGGATGGGGAAATACCGTCACCGTGCGATCAATTTCAAAACTCCAGTATCGAGTAAAAAAACCAACCGGATAGGGAGAGCTGATTGTTATTCTGCCAAGTGACACTTTTCCCCGTTGCGCAAAGGTAAGCATAACAGAACCGCTCTTATGAGATTTTTTGAGAACGACAGGAAAGACAAGAGATTGCCCGGCGTAACACTCAAGACGGATCAGGAATGAAGGAAGAAACCGTTTGGAATTTTTTACTGAAAAATGGAAGGGGGCAGGAATTCCAGCGTAAACCTCTTCAGGAGGCTGCAGGTCAGGGATCAACTTTTTGATATTATACATTCCGGCCAGTCCGGTCACCGACATAAATGCCAGTAGTCCGGCAACGACCAGAAACAGGAGGTTATTACCGGTGTTCACCGCAGCAAAACCGACCAGTAGTGTGATCAGAATATACAGCGCACCGGAAGTGCTGATTTTCAGTCCAAAGGTAACGCAATGCCGGCTATTATCGTCCGTATTACCCCTCCCCTGTCGACCGTTGTCATGTCGTTGCGCATGACCAACCGGTGGGCACAGACCGCCACAGCAATGCCCTTGACATCATCAGGAGCGACATAATCACGCCCTGCGAGAAAAGCGGCAGCTTTGGACGCCTGAGCCAGATTGATGGCAGCCCGGGTCGATAGTCCCGTCAGGACCAGATCGTGGGAACGTGTTGCGAGCACAAGATTATGGATATAGGAAAGCACCTTATCCGAGAGATAGACCGATTTGACATCGTTTCGTGCAACCATGATTTCAGCAGATGTTATCTGCGGTACCATGCTGCCGACCCGTTCGCGGATGCCGCCTCCAGCGATTATTTCCCGTTCCAGTCTCTCCGCCGGATAGCCGATGCCGGTGCAGATGAGGAAACGGTCCAACTGAGATTCCGGCAACAAAAAGGTGCCACTCTGGTCAGATGGATTCTGGGTGGCAAATACCATAAATGGATCCGGTAATGGATGCGTTACACCTTCGATGGTCACGCGACGTTCCTCCATCGCCTCCAACATGGCACTCTGGGTGCGAGGCATTGCACGGTTGATCTCGTCCAGCAGTACAATATTGTTGAAGATCGGGCCGGGCTGAAAACTGAAATGCCCCTCTTCGCGGTTAAAGATCGATAGCCCGGTAATATCGGAAGGAAGCAGATCACTGGTACACTGTACCCTGCCAAAAGAGAGTCCGGTGACTCCGGCAAGCGCAAGAGCTACTGTCGTCTTCCCAAGACCGGGAAGGTCTTCCACCAGTATGTGCCCACCCACCAAAAGAGCGATTACCGACAAGCGCAACACCTCTTCCTTGCCCTGCAAATAATCACGGGAGAGTACTTCAAACAAATGTGTAAAGGCATGCGGCCGGACTGCGTTACTCACAGTAAACCTCATAACTGGTAACAATTTTTGAATAGTATACCATTAAAATAAAGCGACCCCCAGGAAACAGTTCATGGGGGTCGTATACCGGACTTTAAGAGGTAGATTAACCGATTGCCGAGTTTAAATCACTCAAAAGTGTCTCGATGTCAAGACCGTGCGCTCTGGCACCCTGCTCAAGACTCTCGTTCTGGGCCCCCATGCAGCCGATACATCCCAGATTGTGTTTTTGAAGAACTTTGACCGACTCTGGATAGGTCCGCATAAGCTCAAAAAAAGTCATGTCTTTGGAAATTTTGTCTGCCATGATTGTACTCCTCGTAATGAGAGTTGCCGCTATTTTTGCGACTACTCGTATTTTATGTCGATTATTTCATATTCCTTGGTACCGGACGGAACAATTACCTTGACTGTATCATCCAGTCTATGACCAATCAGTGCTTTCCCGACTGGTGAGGTACACGATATCTTGCTCAATTTGATATCAGCTTCATCTTCACCGACGATCTTGTAGGTTACCTCTTCTTCCAATCCCGTGTCGTACACGGTCACCGTGCAACCAAACACAACCTTGTCCGGGTTCATACCGGAAAGATCAACGACATGCGCACGAGCCAACTTGCCGTTAATTTCCTGAATGCGCCCTTCAATAAAACCCTGACGGTTTTTAGCGGCATCATATTCGGCGTTTTCTGACAAATCACCATGGTCGCGAGCTTCAGCGATATCCTGGATGACCTTGGGCCGTTCTTCACGGATAAGACGTTTCAACTCTTCTTGCAGAGATTCAAAACTCTCTTTTGTTAAAGGTATCGAATGAGACATCGAGTGGTCTACTCCTGTAAATATAAATTAAACTGGCCCTAACAAAGTGGAACGTGCGCTAACGAAACTTTTTTATGAGAATGCACAGAATACAACTTCTAAATTACTGCAAGATAATCTTGTATCGGCTTGACGGTCAACTTCTGCGTCTGTAATGAGAGGATACTGTCGGCAACAGCTTTTGCACCGGCAACAGTTGTATAATACGCAAGACCATGCATCAAGGCCTCTCGCCGGATCGAAAATGAGTCGGCAACCGCCTGAGCACCATGGGTGGTGTTAAGTACTAACTGGACCTCTCCGTTCTTGATTGCATCGACAATGTGCGGTCTTCCTTCCAGTACCTTATTGACGCGCCGAACCGGAATTCCTTTTTCTTCAAGAAACTGGGCCGTACCGCCGGTTGCCAGAATACCGAAACCGGCTTTATACAGTTTTTCAGCAGCGCTGACAACATGTTTCTTGTCGGCGTCCCGTACACTTATAAAGACATTTCCGGATAACGGCAGCTTTACATTGGCCCCTAGCTGAGATTTGGCAAATGCTTCGGCAAACGTTTCACCGATTCCCATTACCTCACCTGTTGATTTCATTTCAGGCCCCAACAGAGTATCAACACCGGGGAACTTTACAAAAGGAAATACCGCCTCTTTTACTGACATGTGCTTCGGAATAATATCGGTGAGAACCGCCAGCTCTTTGAGAGTTTTACCGGCCATGATGCGGGCTGCTATCTTGGCAAGCGGTCGACCGGTGGCCTTGGAGACAAAAGGAGATGTTCGGGAGGCACGAGGATTGACTTCGAGAATATAGACGACAGTACCTTTGACTGCAAACTGCACATTCATCAACCCTATCACGTTCAGCTCAAGCGCCATCAGAACCGTCTGACGACGGATTTCGGCAACGATTTCCTGGCTGATCGAATATGGTGGCAGACTGCAGGCCGAGTCACCAGAATGAATACCTGCCTCCTCAATATGCTCCATAATCCCGCCAATCACAACATCTGTTCCATCACAGAGCGCATCAACGTCAATCTCGATCGCCTCATCGAGAAAACTGTCGATCAGTATCGGATGTTCCGGAGAAACCAGCACGGCTGTTTTCATATAACGCTGCAGATTTTCCGAGTCATACACGATTTCCATGGCGCGTCCGCCAAGCACATAGGAGGGGCGAACGACAACCGGATACCCGATGCGCTCCACCACTTTTTCCGCTTCCTCAAATGAGCGGGCAGTACCGTTTTCCGGCTGAAGAAGACCTAGTTTTTGAAGCATCTCCTGAAACCGTTCCCTATCCTCCGCACGATCGATCGCATCCGGTGACGTTCCGATAATCGGCACACCGGCCTTCTCCAGCGCGACCGCAAGTTTAAGCGGTGTCTGGCCACCAAACTGGACAATCACACCAACCGGTTTCTCGATAGCAACAATTTCCAGTACATCTTCGAGAGTCAATGGCTCAAAATAAAGTCGATCCGACGTATCATAATCGGTGGAAACCGTTTCAGGATTGCAGTTGACCATGATGGTCTCATAGCCGTCTTCAGCCAACGCGAAGGCGCCATGCACACAGCAGTAATCAAACTCGATTCCCTGCCCGATCCGGTTTGGTCCACCGCCCAGAATCATGATCTTTTTCCGGTCTGTCGGCGCCGCTTCACACTCTTCCTCATAGGTTGAGTACATATACGGCGTGTAGGCAACGAACTCGGCGGCGCAAGTATCAACGCGCTTGTAAACGGGACGCACACCCAGCTTCCAGCGCAGTTCGCGCACCTCATCCTCACTGCATCTCCAGAGTTTGGACAGGAATTTGTCCGAAAAACCGTACTGCTTGGCTTCACGCAGCACTGCAACGGAAACGTCCGCAAGGGTAAGAGACTTCAGCTCTTCCTCTTTTTCTATGATCTGACGGATATTGTGCAGGAACCAGGGATCGATGGCGGTATGTTTTTGAATTTCCTCCACGCTCATGCCGCTGCGCAGGGCATCGCCGATATACCAGAGCCTGTCGGCATTCGGTACCCGCAGTTTTTCCAGCAGCAGTTGCTGCTCCTTGCCGGTCAGAGCCCGCCTGGTTTCGCTCCCGAGTTCAAACATCCTGGAATCGAAGCCACTGACGCCGATCTCAAGCGACCTGATCGCTTTCTGGAATGATTCCTTGAAGGTTCGGCCGATAGACATGACTTCACCAACCGATTTCATCTGCGTCGTCAGTGTTGCGTCGGCGGCCGGGAACTTCTCAAACGTGAAGCGGGGGATTTTGGTGACAACATAGTCTATGCTCGGCTCGAAACAGGCCGGAGTTTCGCGGGTAATATCATTGGTGACCTCATCCAGCGTATAGCCGACCGCCAACTTCGCCGCAATCTTGGCAATCGGGAAACCGGTCGCCTTGGAGGCCAGCGCCGATGAGCGCGACACCCGCGGATTCATCTCGATCACGACCAGACGACCATCACGCGGATTAATGCCGAACTGGATGTTGGATCCGCCGGTATCGACACCGATCTCACGAATGATCTTCAGCGAAGCATCACGCAGGATCTGGTATTCCTTATCGGTCAGAGTCTGGGCAGGAGCAATGGTGATAGAGTCACCGGTATGAACGCCCATCGGATCGAAGTTCTCGATCGAGCAAATGATCACGACGTTATCGGCCGTATCGCGCATGACTTCCAACTCGTACTCTTTCCAGCCGATAACAGATTCTTCAATCAGTATTTCATCCGTTGGCGAGGCATCGATTCCGCCCAGTGCCATTTTTTCGTATTCCTCGAGATTGTAGGCGATGCCGCCGCCGCTTCCCCCCAAGGTGAATGATGGCCGGATAATGGCCGGAAAACCGATGGTTTTGATAACCTCCATCGCTTCGGTATAATTATGTGCCAAACCTGAATTGGGAACCGCCAGCCCGATCTTCTCCATGGCCGCCTTGAAAAGGGTGCGATCCTCCGCTTTCTTGATTGCCGGAAGCTTTGCGCCGATCAGTTCTACGCCGAATTTTTCGAGAATACCCATTTCAGCAACGGAGACTGCAGTATTAAGCGCCGTCTGGCCACCAAGCGTCGGCAAAATAGCATCGGGGCGTTCCTTCTCGATAATTTTGGCAAGGATTTCCGGCGTCACCGGCTCAATATAGGTGCGGTCGGCAAAATCGGGATCTGTCATAATGGTGGCCGGATTACTATTCAGTAGTACAACCTCGTAGCCCTCTTCCTTCAACGACTTGCAGGCCTGAGTGCCGGAATAGTCAAATTCACAGGCCTGACCGATGACGATCGGACCGGCGCCAATAATAAGTATCTTGTTTATATCTGTTCTTTTAGGCATTTACACACCACTCCTTCGTGTATTTATCGAAATATAAAGAAAACGGCTCCGGCCAGACAGCAGGCGGCCCAGAGGTAATTCCAGGTAAGACTTGTTCCCATATAAAAAACGGCAAAGGGGACGAACACCGTCAGGGTAATGACTTCCTGCATGATCTTCAACTGGGCCAGAGTGAACCGGCCATAGCCGATCCGGTTCGCCGGAACCTGGATCAGATATTCAAAAAAAGCGATTCCCCAGGAAACTGCAACTGCGATCAACCAGTGGCGGGTGCGCAAATTTTTGAGGTGCGCATACCAGGCGAAGGTCATAAAAATGTTGGAGAAGACCAGCAAAATGATGGTCTTCATACCGCACCGCGCTCTTCGTCAAGATCCTGTACCCATCCATTTTCAAGGCCCGCTTTTTCCAGTGCATCAACCGCCGCGTCATACTCTTCATGATTCACGGGGCGGTTCATCCCTGCAATTTCAACCGCTTTGTGTGCCGGAAAATATTGACTCATCAAAGAGACATGAGTCTCCTGGCCCAGGTTATCGGCAATCCACTGGAGCGTTTCAGATGTTCCTGCCTTCCCCTCCGGCAGGACGAGATGCCGAACGAGCAGACCCTGAGTGGCGATGTCATTATCATCGACTTGAAGTTGCCCAACCTGGCGCAGCATCTCTGTCGCCGCAGCGCGATTGATCCGGCAATAACCAGGAGCAGAAGAGATCTCGACAGCCGGAACATCGTCACTGTATTTCATATCCGGCAGGTAGATCGAGACAATTCCGTCCAGAAGTTGCAGAACATCAACCTTTTCGTACCCGCTGCTGTTCCAGACAATCGGCAACGTAAAACCGTGCGGAATCGCCAGCCAGAGTGCCGCCAGGATCTGCGGCAGATAGTGGGTCGGAGTAACAAAATTGATATTATGAACACCCTGTCGCTGCAGCTTGAGCATGCGACCGGCCAACTCTCGGGTGGTGATCACTTCACCGTTGCCAAACTGGCTAATAGGGAAATTCTGACAGAAGACACATTTCAAAGAGCATCCTGACAGAAAGATGGTACCGGACCCTTTTGTCCCCGAGATCGGTGGTTCCTCTCCCTTATGCACAGTTGCCGATGCAATTTTTGGCTTTAACCCCGCCCCGCAGATGCCTCGTTCACCTTTAATGCGATTGACACCACAATCATGGTGGCAGAGATTACAGGCAGCCAGCCGACGGTAAGACTCACCAATTCTGTCTAATAATTCGCCGGAATGATAAAGAGCCGTATACGTCACCACCTACACCGCCTTATGCTTCTCCATCAAGTCAACAAACCGCTCGAATAAATATTGAGAATCATGCGGCCCCGGTGACGCCTCGGGGTGATGCTGAACCGAGAAGATAGGTAATTCGCAGTGGTGGATCCCCTCAACGGTCTGATCATTCAGGTTCTCATGCCCCAGGCAGGCTGCATCCCCCAGTGAATCGAGATCTACGGCAAAGCCGTGATTCTGGGAGGTAATCTCAACCTTGCGGGTCTGCATATCCATAACCGGCAGGTTTGAGCCATGGTTACCGAACGGGAGCTTTGCCGTCTTCCCACCCAAGGCGAGCCCAAGCAACTGGTGCCCGAGGCAGATACCGAAGATCGGCTTTTTGCCGACAAATTTTCTGATTTCATTTTGTACGTCGACCAGAGGCTCCGGATCTCCTGGTCCATTACTGAGAAAAATGCCGTCCGGGTTCATGGCCAGCGCTTTTTCTGCAGGAAAATTGGCCGGTACCACGGTTACGTCGCAGCCAACATGTACCAGGCAACGCAGAATATTGTATTTGATACCGAAATCGTAGACCACAACCTTATATTTCAATGTCGACGGATCGATTTGAGGATAGCCCCCCTCCAGATCCCACACACCCTCTGTCCAGTGATACGGCTTGTCGCAGGATACGTCTGACGCCAGGTCAAGCCCGGTCATGCTGGGGACAGCCTGAGCCTTGGAGATCAGGCTTGCATGATCAAGATCAACGGTGGAAATGATACCGTTCTGTGCTCCATTGTCGCGCAGGTGGCGCGTCAGGGCACGAGTATCGATTCCCTGGATACCGACCACCCCATTCTCCATAAGGTAGGAGGCAAGGCTCATGGTGGCACGCCAGTTTGAATAACACTCAAGGTACTCTTTGACGATAAAACCGGATAAGAACAGGCCGCGGCTCTCGATATCTTCGGAGTTAATGCCGGTGTTGCCAATCTGGGGACAGGTCATGGTGACCATCTGCCCCTTGTAGGAGGGATCGGTCAACACTTCCTGATACCCGGACATGGCGGTGTTGAAGACTACTTCACCGCTGGCTTCTCCCGGTGCTCCGAATGACTTTCCTTCAAAAATGCGCCCGTCGGCGAGCGCAAGGATTGCTTTCATAGACTATAGCTCCTGAATTCTCTTTTAACGTTTGTATACGAGCTTACCGCCCACTATGGTTGCAACAGCCCCCCCGTTAAGCTTTTGGCCAAGCCAGGGGGAGTTTTTAGACTTGCTTGCCAATGCATCAGCGTTAACAAGCCACTCAAACTTTGGATCGATCAAGGTGACGTCAGCAATCGAACCCGGCTTAAGAGTTGCTCTGTTTAAACCGAGTATATTCGAAGGATTACAAGACATTTTTTCAACCAGCTGATTAAGTGTCAGCACACCTTCATCAACCAGACAAAGCGACAGCGGCAGGGATGTTTCCAACCCGATTATGCCATTCATGGCCACATTGAATTCGACATCCTTTTCGTCCTGGTGATGCGGCGCGTGATCGGTCGCAATGACATCAATGGTGCCGTCCTTCAGCCCTTCCTTGATAGCGGCTACGTCTGCAGCTTCCCTCAAAGGCGGGTTCATCTTTGCATTGGTGTTATAGCCGCGCACCGCATCATCGGTCAGAGTGAAATAATGCGGCGCTGTTTCACAGGTCACTTTAACGCCGCGCGCTTTAGCTTCGCGGATAATACGTACCGAACCCTTTGTAGAAACATGGGCTATATGAATCGGCGTACCGGTATACTCCGCCAGCAGAGTCTCTCGGACCGTGGCAATATCTTCGGCGACGCACGGAATCCCCTTCAGCCCCAGTTCGGTAGAGGTGAAGCCTTCATTCATAACCCCTTCGCCCACCAGTTCCAGCTCCTCGGCATGCGAAATCACCATAATGCCGATGCCGGCCGCATACTGCAGGGAGCGCATCATCAATTCACTGTTAATGACCGGCCTACCGTCATCAGAGACTGCAACGCACCCCGATTCCTTCAACTCGCCCATCTCTGCCATGCGGTCTCCGGAAAGCCCATAGGTAATGGAGCCAACCGGGAAAACGTTACAGAGGCCTTCCGTCTTTGCCTTGTTGATAATATAGCTGGCAACCGCTTTATTGTCGATGACCGGCTTGGTGTTCGGCATGCAGCAAACTGAGGTAAATCCGCCCGCTACTGCGGCTTTTGTACCGGAGACTATATCTTCCTTGTATTCAAGTCCCGGATCACGCAGATGAACATGCATATCGATCAGGCCAGGCACCACATATTTGCCGGCAGCATCGATAATTTCAACTCCAGCCGCTGCAGCAAGTCCCTTCCCAAGTTCCTTGACCAGACCATTCTCCACAAGAACATCCAGCATGTCATCAATGTTCTGTGAGGGATCAATCACTCGGCCGTTTTTTATCAACAAATTCATAGTATCACCTCGAAAATGAAGTTTGAGTTTATTCCAGTTCGCCGCCGCAGACATGATACAACATCGCCATCCTCACTGCGACGCCGTTCTCTACCTGTTTTAATACCCAGGACTGGTCGCCATCCACCACACTGGTGGACATCTCCACCCCACGATTGATCGGGCCGGGATGCATTATCATGGCATTCGGCTTAGCCAGCGTGATATTCTGCGGATTAAGACCGAAATAACGGGAATATTCTCGGGCATTCGGCATAAGAGTCTTCCCCTGACGCTCCTGCTGAATACGCAGCATCATAACCACATCAGCATCCTGCAAAGCCTCATCCATTGTGCCGCAAACTGTTACATCACCAAGTTTTTCCACTCCCGGCGGCACCATTGTTGGCGGACCTGCAAGAAACACCTTTGAGCCAAGCTTGGTCAACCCCTGGATATTTGACCGGGCAACACGGCTATGAGTTATATCACCGACTATCGCCACTTTCAGACCGTCCAGGCGCCCATAACGATCTTTCATGGTCAGCAAGTCCAAGAGACCTTGTGAGGGATGTTCATGCGCACCGTCTCCGGCGTTGATAATCGAGCAGTTAATCTTGTTCGCCAGGAAATAGTGCGCTCCGGAAACAGCATGGCGCATGACGATAATATCAGGTTTCATCGCCAGCAGATTCAAAGCCGTGTCAGACAACGTTTCACCCTTGGTGGCAGAACTGCTTGACGGGGTAATGTTGACGGTATCAGCCGAAAGGCGCTTGCCGGCAATTTCAAAAGAAGTGCGGGTGCGGGTTGAAGCCTCGTAGAACAGGTTGATAATCGTCTTACCACGTAGCGTCGGGACCTTCTTGATGTCGCGGCTGTTAATCTCCCGCATGTTCTCGGCGGTTGAAATCAACAGTTCGATATCCTCTTTCGACAGGTCACGCAGGGCAATAATGTGTTTGTGCTTGAACTCGGCCATATCAGTTCACCCTCCCCTATTTTTCAAGTACCACTTCAATCGGCTGGTCTGATTCGTCAAAAACAACCTGGACATTTTCTTTCTGGCTGGTAGGAACATTGCGACCCACGAAATCGGCACGAATTGGTAATTCGCGGTGACCACGATCAATCAGCACCGCCAGCTGGATTGACTGGGGACGCCCGAAATCCATCAATGCATCCATGGCGGCCCTGATCGTGCGCCCGGTGTACAGGACATCATCAACCAGGATGACCTTCTTTGCTTCCAGGGAGAACGGAATTTCGGTTTTGCCGACCGGGTGGTGCGGCAGCTGACCGGAGCAATCATCACGATAAAGAGTAATGTCGACGGCTCCCACCGGAACGGCTCCTCCCTCAATAACACCGATCTGTTGCGCTATTCCGTCAGCCAGATATGCGCCACCGGAACGGATGCCGACCAGGACAATATCCGTAACCCCTTTGTTGCGTTCGAGAATTTCATGCGCAATTCGTGTCAAGGCACGCTTGATTCCTGCGCCATCCATAAGCACGGTTTTTTCAGTTGTCATCAAATCCTCCTTAGGCACAAAAAAAAGAGCCTCCCCGCGCCAAGCGGCAAGACTCTTCCGTTATGAATTTCGTTTGATCATGGTGTCGCCTTTGTTAGTCTCTCGGACTAAATTAAAAGGGTAGTGTATGTAGTGGCGGCACTCTAGCATTCAAAACTGAAGCAGGTCAAGCAAGATTTCAGCAAAATATGCTTTCTGCCTAAAAAACGTTGGACCAGATCGCTAAACAGCCAGCATCTCCGCTGATATCCCCAGGCCGGCAACTTGTCCCATTGCTTCAAGATGCAGAAATTCACTCCGTATTAATTCTTGTGACACTCTCTGCAAGTCGCTACTCTTGACCAAATCGTAATTAGCAAGAACGTCTTCGATGGGCTGCTGCTTTTGGTGGTAAATTTCGTTTTTAGCCAGGCGCATCATCAAACTGTCGCTGCTTTCAAGCGACATCAGGGTTTTACCTTTCAGTTGTTCACGAGCAGCATCAAGCTCATCCTGCGGCACCTCTTCAGTAACAAGCCGTGACATCTCGCGTTGAGCAATTTCAAGGACTTCAAGACAATGACCTTTTTCAGTACCGGCGTACACAACCAGCGCCCCCGAGTCAGCATGTGATATGATGTATGAATAAACCGAGTACGCCAGCCCCTTTTTCTCGCGAATTTCCTGAAACAACCGTGAGCTCATCCCTCCGCCCAGAATTGTCGTCAGCAGGAACAAAGCATACCGATCCCGGTGATCATAACAGAGCGAACGGGTGCCGAGACAGACGAGAGTCTGCTCCATCTCGCGTTCAATAAGATTTACCTCTTTTTCAGCGCACAGAAAGGCATCGTTTAATTTTGGCTGCCACGGGGAAAAGAGATCTGAAAACAGCGGAGCTAGAATGGCAACCAGTTCATCGTGACGCACATTGCCTGCCGCTGCAATAATTATATCCTGAGGCCGATAGCGGCTCATTTTATGCGACAAAATTGACGTGCGCGACAAACCGGTGACCGTTTCCTCGCTGCCAAGAACCGGCATGCCAAGCAATTGCCCTCTCCAGAAGTTCTGATGGAAACGGTCATGAATAAACTCGTCAGGAGCATCATCGCGCATCTTTATTTCCTGAAGGACTACTTTGCGCTCCCTCTCAATTTCATCAAGCGGAAAGGTTGAATTCAAAAAAATGTCAGCCAGCAGGTCAACAGCGTTAGGGATAAATTTAGCCAGAACCTTGGCATAATAACAGACATATTCATGCCCGGTAAATGCGTTCAGAATTCCACCCATTGAGTCAATTTCACGGGTGATTTGGTGGGCACTACGTCTTTTTGTCCCTTTAAACAGCATATGTTCAATAAAATGAGCAACACCGTTATCTTCAGGAGCTTCATGTCGGGTACCGTTTGCCACCCATATGCCGGTTGTTACGGTGTGCATATAACCGATGTTCTGGGAGACGATGCGCACGCCATTATCAAGAGTAGTTGTCGTTATCATCCGTAGAGCATACCCTAGTTTTTGACTATTTCAACCAAAAAACAAAGTCACGAATATTCCATCATGCAACCGAATCCCGCAGGGATATTTTGTTCATGGCAGATTTTTACGGGGTTACTTTTTGTCATTATCTGACAATATACCAACAAACTGTTTTTACTTAAAGTAAAACAAATAAAATTTTATGCATAACTTTTCGGCCTATCATTTAATTGATTATGAATTTTACCGTATTATTTTTTTCGCATTACTAAAAAAATATTGACATTCGGTACCACTGGTATTACCACATAATATAACTTATTTATATTTCTGCTTAACCTTTCATTATCAGCACATCATCAATCACGTACAAACAACCGATAAAACGGTATACAAAAGATCAGAACAGGAGCCCTTTTATGAATATTCATGAGTATCAGGCAAAGGCAATACTCAGAAAGTTTGGCGTACCCGTCCCTGACGGCTCTGTCTGTTACAACAGTGCCGGCGCCCGCGAAAGAGCCAAACGCCTTGGTGACGGTCCGTGGGTTGTCAAAGCTCAAATCCATGCCGGCGGACGCGGCAAAGGCGGCGGCGTAAAACTTGCCCGCACCCCGGACGAAGTGCGAAACATATCACGTGAAATGCTCGGCATGATACTTCGCACCCACCAGACCGGCGCCGAAGGGAAGCTGGTCACTCGCGTTCTGGTGGAAAAAGGGTGTACCATCGCCAATGAACTTTACGTCAGCCTGCTGGTTGACCGAGCCACTTCAAAAGTTACCGTGATGGCCTCTACCGAGGGTGGTATGGATATTGAAGAGGTCGCTGCCAAAACACCCGAAAAGATTTTTGTTGAAGCTATTGACCCCTTGGTCGGCCTTACTGCTTTTCAATGCCGGAATATCGCATCCAGCCTTGGCCTGACCGGTAAACTGGTCGGCAAAGCCGTCGCTGCTTTAGAGGGACTCTATAAAACGTTTACCGCCTGTGACTGTTCTCTTCTGGAAATCAACCCTCTGGTTGTCACTGCAGAAAACGAACTCCTGGCACTGGACGCAAAATTCGGTTTCGACGATAATGCAATTTTCCGTCATCCCAAAATTGCCGACATGCGCGACTATGACGAAGAAGACCCCAAGGAAATTGAAGCATCCCAGTTCGACCTCTCTTACATATCCCTTAGCGGCAACATCGGCTGCCTGGTAAATGGTGCCGGACTGGCCATGGCAACCATGGATATCATCAAACATTACGGCGGCGATCCGGCCAACTTTCTCGATGTTGGCGGCGGAGCCACTATCGAACGTGTCACCGAAGCATTCAAAATCATCCTTTCCGACAAGAACGTCAAAGGCATCCTGGTCAATATCTTCGGCGGCATCATGAAATGTGACATCATAGCCACCGGCGTAGTGACGGCGGCCCGTCAGGTAGCGCTTAATGTGCCATTGGTTGTCCGACTGGAAGGTACCAACGTTGAACAGGGCAAACAGATCCTGGCCGAAAGCGGACTGAACATCGTCGCCGCCGACGGCATGGCCGACGCAGCGCAAAAAATTGTCCAGGCCGTGAAAGGAGCCAACCAATGAGTATTCTGATTGATATGAACACCAAAGTAATTACTCAGGGCATCACCGGTGCAACCGGCCTGTTTCATGCGCAAGGAGCCCGTGAATATGGCACCCGGATGGTCGGAGGTGTCACCCCCGGCAAAGGCGGCACAACTGTTGACGGTTTTCCCGTATTCGACACTGTCAAGGAAGCGGTTGAAAAGACCGGCGCCACCGCCTCGGTCATTTACGTCCCGCCACCCTTCGCGGCCGACTCCATCATGGAGGCTGTTGATGCCGGCATAGACCTGGTCTGCTGTATCACCGAAGGGATTCCGGTCCTCGACATGGTCAAGGTCAAACATTTCATGATCGGGAAAAAAACCCGCCTGGTAGGCCCGAACTGCCCCGGCGTTATCACCCCCGGCCAGTGCAAGATCGGCATCATGCCCGGTTACATTCATAAGCCGGGCAAAGTCGGCGTCGTCTCCCGCTCCGGCACCCTTACCTACGAAGCGGTCTGGCAGCTTACCTGCATGGGACTTGGTCAATCCACCTGCGTCGGCATCGGCGGTGACCCGGTCAACGGCACTAACCATCTCGACGTATTACGACTCTTCGAGGAAGACCCGGACACTCAGGCAGTTATCATGATCGGTGAGATCGGTGGCACCTCGGAAGAAGAGGCGGCCCGCTTCGTTAAAGAGAATATGACCAAACCGGTAGCAGCATACATTGCCGGCGTCACCGCACCTCCCGGCAAACGCATGGGACACGCCGGCGCCATCATCTCCGGCGGCAAAGGAACGGCAACGGAAAAAGTTGCGGTCCTGAAAGAGTGCGGCATCAGCGTCGCCGCCAGCCCGGCCGAGATGGCACAAGCACTGATGAAGGTGTATAAGCCATAGCGCTACTGAATATATCGAAACAATAAAGGCGATCAATTGATCGCCTTTATTGTTTCATCATGTACTTCAGCATCATATATCCAACTGTTCAGCCAACAGTTCAACAGTGTGCCTGACCTTTATAGCCGCTCCGTCCTGATCGAGCCCCCCCCTGATCTGCATCACGCATCCGGGACAATCCATGGCGACGACCGCCGCGCCGGTCTCCTTAATGTTTCTCAGTTTGCGCTGCAGAATCGGCGCTGATATTTCCGGCAGCTTGAGCGAATACGAGCCACCCATGCCGCAACAGGTATCGCACTCGAACATCTCGGTGAGCTCATAGCCGGCGCGTTGCAGCAATTCCCTCGGCTGCTCCGACACCTTCAGCGTCCGCTTCAGATGACAGGAATCATGATAAGTAATCGTGCCAAGTTTCTGCCCCTCCTTCAGAGACAGCCTCCCCTCATCGACCAGCCTCTTGACGAGCGTTGAAAAATCAACCGTTTTATCGGCCAGATCCCTCGCCTTCGCCATCCATTCGGTCTGTCCGACGCTTTCAAAGGTGCTGATGAATTCATGTGCCAGCGCCACGGTGCAGGTCGGGCAGGCCGAAACCACATACGCAGCCTCCACACTCAGCAGAGCTTTGATGTTGTCGATGGCGTTTCTTTCTGCGACTTCATAGGCACCATTGTAGCGGGCCGGAGCGCCGCAGCAGGTCTGTTCCTCCGGGAACAGCACCTCGATACCGGCCTTGTTGAGAATTTTCACCAGAGATTCTCCCATTTCCGGATACGCAAAATCGATCAGACAGCCGGCATAGAATACCACCCTCTCCTTCAGTTTCGGCTGTTGGATTTTCTTAAAACGATCCCGAAATGGTTCAGCCGCAATGGCCGGCAGACTGCGGCCATCGGTCAGATCCGCAAGGAACAGCGGCAAGTGGCGGATGAATGTGCCGGATGTGAACGGCTTGCCCGCGATTGAAGCGGCCCGGAGCATGCCGTGAAACAGCGTGCGATTATTCACCACGGCATAGATCGATTTCTGCAGCAGCGGCACCCCCTGCTCAAGCACCAACCGGCGCCGGAGCTCCATAATCAGGTCCGGAATATCAATCTTGCCGGGACAGACATCCTTACAGGCACCGCATTGGATACAGAGTCCCTGGATATCTTCCGATTTTTTCAACTCATCGAACCAGGCGGTCAGTATGGTGCCGATGCCGCCGGTATATACCTTGCCGAACACATGCCCACCAACCAGCCGAAAAACCGGGCAGACGTTAAGACAGGAGGCGCAGCGAATGCATTGCAGCGCCTGTTTGAATTTAGGATCTGCCGCCATCTCGGAGCGGCGGTTGTCCATCAGGATAATATGCAGATCCTTCATTGTCCCATCACTGTTCGGCGTCGGACCGGTGATGATCGAGACATAACTGGTCAATAGCTGTGCGGTGGCACTCCGGGGAAGCGCTTTTAAAATAGTGGCAATATCGGCATACTTCTCAATAAGCTTTTCGATGCCGACCAGCGCGATGTGGATTCTGGGAAGCGACGTGACCAGCCGGGCATTCCCCTCATTGGTCATGAGGACAATGCTGCCGGATTCCGCGACGGCGATGTTCCCGCCCGAAATACCCATATCGGCGGCAAGAAATGTCGGACGCAGTTTCTCGCGGGCCACCTTGACGAGCCTCGGGATATCTGACGTCAAACGTTCATTGACCTCCTTGCTGAACAGGTCGGAAACCTCTTCCTTGGTCATATGGATCGCCGGCATGACCATGTGCGATGGTGTTTGCCCGGCCAGCTGGATTATCCATTCCCCCAGGTCTGTTTCTCCGACTTCGATGCCGGCCTTTTCCAGATAATGATTGAGATGGATCTCTTCCGTCGCCATGGATTTTGATTTCACGACGGTTTTGACGTTGTTGTCCTGTGCAACTTTCAGGATGTATTCCCTGACTTTGGCCGGGTCATTCGTCCGGAAAACTGTGGCTCCGCAGGCTTCGGCATTCTGTGTAAACTGTGCAGAGAGCTCTTCAAAGTGCGAGGCGGCAGAGGACTTCAGTTCGGCGATCCTCCCGCGCAACTCCTCGAAGTCGATACCCTCATACGCCTTGGCACGATTGATCTTATATGCCTCGGAAAACTTGCCGAGCGCCCCGGTCAGATTGGCATTATTGACAGCGGAGTGGATAGATTCTTTAAATTTATTTCCCATCAGATAGCACCTCCCAGGTCATCGACAAAAACAATAACGAGGCGCTCGGGCCCATGCACTCCGATTGTCAGCACCCGTTCGATATCTGCCGTTCTGCTCGGACCGGTAATCATTGCAAGATACGCGCACTCTTTAGACTGGACCCGGGAAAGCAACGCCGGCATATCGGGAAGTATTCCGCTTGTCGGCACCAGTGCAATATGGATAGTCGGCAGCGATGATACCAGACGTTGCTCGATGGCAGTAGAGTTCTGAACCAGCGTTCCGGTATCCGCCAAAGCCCACTCCATCTGGCTTATTCCGAAACGGGCCTCCGATGCCCGCTCGCGTGTAACGGCAAATTTCAAACCTGCAAGTCCCTGCATCACCTCTCGATCGACGCCATCAAGAAAAGCACATTCCGCCCACAGAGCAGACTGCTGTGGCATATCGGCCAAGCCCTCCCCCTGTAAAAAACCGATCACGAAGTCCAATGCAACCTCTTTGGTTGCAAAACGATACACCTCGGCACTGACACCTTCCGCCCTGGCCTTGAATTGCTCGTATATCAATGTGTGCCTCCCCTGCCAATGTACTTAAAGATGTGCTGTTTCGAATATTGTGAAAAAAGGTTCTCGTCTGTCGCCTGCAGGTTTATCTGAAACCAGTATATAGATGCCATCATCAAACAGCAATTAATTTGTATAACCACATTACATACATTCATGTATGACACATAACTAGCTTGTTTTTATAAGTATATATAGCATCTTAAATTATGATTGACAGTCGAGCATAAACGCATATAATTGGTATTACCAATATACAAAAGTCCATTTATTTTTTTACAGGACATAACTGGTCAACGATGTTTACGTAAAAACAGAAACACGCGCGGCACGAGAGGAGTCCACATGAAACCATCTCTGATCAACGAATTGAAAAATATCGTTGGCACACCGTTCGCTTTGACAGACCGTGAATCTCTGGCGGTTTACGGCTATGACTCAACGCCGGAGCTGGAAAGACTGCCGGGGATGGTACTGCTGCCGGGAAACGCCGCTGAAGTGGCCCGCATCCAGCGCCTCTGCTACGGCGCTGGAATCTGCGTCACCCCTCGCGGTTCAGGAACCAATCTGTCGGGCGGCTCACTTTCCGCAGGTGGAGTCGTCGTACAGACGAGCCGCATGAACCGGATCATCGAGATTGACGAAGAGAATCTGACCGCGACGGTCGAACCGGGTGTCATTACCAGTGCGCTGCACCGAGAAGTTGAGTCGCGCGGCCTGTTCTATCCTCCCGATCCGGGGAGCATGAACATATCCACAATGGGGGGCAACGTAGCCGAGAATTCAGGCGGTCTGCGCGGCCTGAAATACGGCGTCACTGCCGATTATGTCATGGGCCTTGAAACTGTTATCGCTGACGGCGAATTGCTCCGCACCGGCGGTAAAGCTGTCAAGGACGTGGCCGGCTACAGCCTCAATCGACTGCTCGTTTCATCCGAGGGAACTCTCGGTTTTTTTACCGGCATCACGGTCAAACTGATCCCCAAACCGCAGGGCAAGATCACTATGCTGGCCCATTTCCCGATATTGCAGAATGCCGCCCTGGCGGTATCTGCTATCATCGCCGCCAAGGTCATTCCGGCAACCCTCGAATTTCTTGACAAGGTAACCATCAAATGTGTCGAGGAGTACGCCCATGTCGGATTACCACTTGATGTCGACGCCGTGCTGCTGATAGAGGTTGATGGCCATCCGGCGGTGATCGCAGAAGAGGCCGCAGCAGTGGCGGAGATCTGTAAAAAGCAGCGTTGTTCATTTTTTCAGACCGCGCAGAACGCTGCCGAAGCGCTCAAGTTGACTGAAGCACGCCGCACTGCTCTTTCAGCCCTGGCCCGGCTCAAGCCAACCACCATCCTGGAAGATGCCACCGTACCACGCAGCTGCATCGCAGCCATGCTGGAGATCATCCAGGCCTCGGCAAAAAAATATAATGTCATCATCGGGACCTTCGGCCATGCCGGCGACGGCAATCTCCACCCAACCTGCCTGACTGACGAGCGGGACAAGGATGAGATCGCTCGCGCCCACGCGGCCTTTGCCGATATTTTTGCTGCCGCCATCGCCATGGGTGGTACCATTACCGGCGAACATGGCGTCGGTCTGGCCAAAAAGAAGTATCTGCCCAAACTGGTCGGAGAGTCCGGCATCCGGGTCATGCGAGGAATTAAGAACGCGTTCGATCCGAAGGGGATACTTAATCCCGGGAAAATATTCTGATATGGACTACGTCAAACTTATCAACTGTATGCGCTGCGGAATGTGTCTGCCGGCCTGTCCGACCTACAGGGAAACATTCCTTGAAACCGCATCACCACGGGGACGAGTGGCCCTGATCCGCAAACTGCAGGAAGGTGAACTGGATCAGTCGGAGCGATTGCTTGAATATCTCTCACTCTGCCTGGACTGCCAGGCCTGTTCCTCTGCTTGTCCCTGCGGAGTGAATGCCGGTGAACTGGTGGCTGAATTCACCTGCGAGCAAAAGTCAGACGCCGGCCTCAACTTCATGGAAGATTTAATTCTGCGCAAGCTTGTGCCACACCCTGACCGGTTGGAAGCCTCTATCGTACCGATGCGTTTTTACCAAAACACCGGTCTGCAGAAGTTGGTCAGGACTCTCGGCATCCTTAAGATGTTCCCCAAACCGCTGGGGCGGATGGAAGGACTGTTACCTCCCCTCCCCGCCCGGCCTCTCCGCCAGGAGATCAAGGAAATAACTCCAGCGCTCGGGAAAGAGCGAGGTACGGTCGGCTTCTTCCTTGGGTGTGTCATGAGCCTGGTGTTCTCCGAAGCCAGCCGCGCCACAATCACGTTACTATCCACACTCGGCTACACGGTCATTACGCCAAGGAACCAGCTCTGCTGCGGCGCACCACACATGCTGGCTGGCGATCTGGATGGCTTAAAAGAGGCAGCCCACACCAATATAAAGATATTCGGCAGCTGCGAGGTTGATTTTATCGTCACCGACTGCGGCGGCTGCGGGGCTGAACTCAAAAAATACCGTCACTATATTGACGTCCAGTCATCCTCTGCATTCAGTGCAAAGGTACGGGATATTTCACAGGTTCTGGTACTGCATGCCGATGAACTTGCCTCGCTCCTCAAACCGTTGCCGCTTAAGGTTACCTACCACGACCCATGTCACATCGCCCATTGTCAGGGTATTCGCGCGGAACCGCGTGAACTGGTCAAACGGGTACCGGGACTGGAATACATTGAACTTGAGGCGGCTGATGCGTGCTGCGGCAGTGCCGGAACCTACAATATCGTGCAACCGGAGATGTCAGACATGATTTTGCAGCGCAAACTGGATTCTATCCGGGAAAGTGGTGCCCAGGTGCTGGTGACCTCTAACCCCGGTTGCCTGCTGCAACTCAAGAAGGGGCTGAGCGATCATCTGCCGGCAGTCAGAATCATGCACTTGACCGAGTTGCTGGCGCTCAGTATGTCTCAATAGTAGATAGTGGCGGTTGCAGAACTGCAAAAAATACTATAAAAAGAGGAGTGCCATTAATGACACCCATCTTTTTGATTGGATCAACGCATGAATTTTCAGCCGATAAAACCGAAAAAAGTTTCAACCCAGATAGCTGAACAGGTTCGTGCTTCAATTCTGGCCGGAGAGTTTGCGCCGGGTGACAAGCTGCCGCCGGAACGCGAACTGGCCGAGATGTTCGGAGTATCCCGCCCTTCCGTGCGGGAAGCGCTAAATATCCTCGCATCATCAGGGCTGGTCATGTCGTATCAAGGTGGTGGCACAGTAGTCAAGTCACTGGTGGAAACCTCGGCCACTAACCCGTTGAGTGAATTGATCCGCGTTCAGCAGGATCGGGCGCTTGACGTTATCGAAGTCCGTAAATGCATGGAATCGTGGACCGCCTGGTACGCTGCAGAGCGCGCACTACCTGACGATATCCGGCGCATGGATGAGATTATTGCCGGAATGAAACATAATCTTGAAACAAAGCAGCTCTCAGAAGACCTTGATGCCAATCTGCACATTGTCATTGCCCGCTCCACTCATAACATTGTCTGGCTGCACCTCATGCAAAATCTGTTTGATGCGATGAAAGAATTTCAGCAGACCGTCTGGCGTGCGGTATATTTGACCCGGGAAGACCACCAGCTCCTCTATGAGCATCACAGTGCAATTGTACTGGCAATCAAAACCAAAGATCCCCAGGCCGCCCGCGATGCCATGGCTCAACACCTGACTTTTGCCGAAGGGCGCAGCAGCGCCTATATTGCCCAACACCAGTTGTAGCCCGCTCAAACCAATTTTTCTGGAGACGCCTAGATGCAAATTATCCCCACAACCATTCCTGATGTCCTGATCATGGAGCCGAAAGTATTCGGCGATGATCGTGGTTTTTTTTTCGAAAGCTTCAATGAAAACCGCTGGCGCGAACTGACCGGTGTTAATCTTCGCTTTGTGCAGCACAACCATTCCCGCTCGGCTGGCGGAGTTCTAAGGGGGCTGCATTATCAGATTCAGCAGCCACAAGGGAAACTGGTGCGGGTTGTTGTCGGCGAAGTGTTCGATGTTGCTGTTGACCTGCGTCAATGTTCGCCAAGTTTTGGACAGTGGTTCGGCACCCTTCTCTCAGCCGAAAACAAACGTCAGATGTGGGTGCCGCCCGGTTTTGCCCATGGTTTCTCGGTAACGTCCGACGTTGCCGAATTTCTCTATCTGACCACCGAGTATTACGCGCCGGAGCATGAACGCTGCATTGCCTGGAATGATCCGGATCTGGCCATACGCTGGCCGCTTGCAGCAGAGCCGAATGTCTCAGCCAAAGACCGCCAAGGCCGGTTATTCAAGGACGCCGACTTGTTTCCATGATCCGCTCAAACAAGCGCTGGCTGCTGCAGCTCTGCTGCTGCCAGCTCTTCATCATGCTTGTATTCATAAACTACTCCGCCGTCCTCCCCATTCTCCGGCAAGAATGGGGCATGAATAACACTCGTGCCGGGATGATATTTTCAGTCTATCAGCTTGGCTACATCGCTTCAGGAGTCATCCTCAGCATTCTCTCTGATCGCATAAACACCAAACACATCTTTATAACTGCCGCTTTCTGCTCGGCAGCCGGCAATCTTCTCTTTGCCCTGTACGCTCACGATTTTACCAGCGGCATGCTGTTCCGGGCCTTGACCGGAATCGGCATGGGGGGCACCTATATGCCGGGACTTAAGCTGGTGGCAGAACGCTTTGAACCGGCCCGGCGCGGCAAGGCGATCGGCATCTATGTCGGCTCGCTGGTGCTCGGAGGATCGTTTTCTCTGGCAGTAACCGGCTGGCTGACGGGACTTTACGGCTGGAGAATCGCTTTCATTGCCTGTTCGATTGGTGTCTGCATAGGAGCGGCACTCTCCATTCCGCTCTTTGCCGGATATCGCCCTGTCCCGCACAGTAGCAGCGCGGCCGGATATACGGGAGAGGTCATCAAGAACCGCCCCGCCCTGCTGATGATTTATGGCTATGGCTCCCACATGTGGGAGATGTACGGCATGCGCAGCTGGCTGGCACCCTTCTTTTCGTCGGCGCTGGTCGGTTGGGGCTTTGAAGCTGCCCGGGCCACCAGCTTTGCTTCGGCTATTGCCGCTGTCCTCATAGCCATCGGTGCATTATCGACCGCCATTACCGGCACTCT
>JAJXWO010000097.1 GCA_021781535.1 Deltaproteobacteria bacterium
GGAACGCGTTTCATTGTATGGCGGAATGCCGCCATATTTGGCAACCTTGCTCAGACCGGCGTTATAGGCAGCGACAGCCAGCGAGACATCCCCGCGAAAGGTATCCAGAAGAAAACGCAGATACCTGACCCCACCCTCCACATTATCCTTCGGATCAAAGCTGTTGCTGACTTTGAGTGAGCGAGCGGTCTCAGGCATGAGTTGCATCAAACCACTAGCCCCCTTTCTAGAAATTGCATTGGGGTTGTAGCCTGATTCTGCTTGAATGACGGCCTTGATGAGTGAAGGGTTAACCCCGTATTTAGCAGCACATTTTGAAATTATTAGATCATAATCCGCAGTATTGACAGATCTGGCTAGGTGAAGCTTTGTACGAAGTTGTTTATCTTTTTTCAGATCACGCATGAACACCTTGAAGCGTTTATCTGTGGGTGCATCAGTGAAATGAATAATGCCATCATTATCCTCATACCGATAGATATCGGCAGCGGCAGGTCTGGCGATCCAAACCAGGAGACATATCTGCAGCATCAGTAGAACTGATATGTGTAGCTTTCTTATATGCATTGACCTGTAAATAATCCTTAAACACGGTGATTTGTCAAGATTAATCGTTAGATCGTTCCGATTTGTAATGTCAGTAAAGCAGGTTCTGTCCCCCCAAAATCCCTTTGTCAGAGTTGGGGGGTAGAGAAAACTTATTCAAATGAGTCAGATTTCAAAATATTCAGGGTTAAATATTCCTCAGTTATCATAATTGATGCACTCGCTGATTCTGACTGTCATCCCCGAGTGCTTCTATCGGGGATCCATGATTCCAACGAGTTAACGACTGGATTGCGGCTTAAAATCACTGCCGGAATGACAACTTGCGAGAGCATCAAAATTGGCGGAGAATCACAGGAATCGAACCTGCCAGGGAGATTTCTCATCCCCCTCACCAGTTTTGAAGACTGGGCAGCCCACCAGCGACTGAAGATCCTCCTCTGCAACACTTTGTTATCATGTGAATATTTTCAAAGATTATACACATCAATTGTTTTTTTGCACTAAAATATTGATGATCTGATAGAGTATCTCTGCGAAGTTGAGCTTCTCACACCTGCCGTTTTATAAACCACCACCGCAAAATTGGAGAGTATACATGAGTGCCATTGATCTTACTTGGAACACAGCATTGCTTTACCCTGCGCCGGATTCGCGTCAACTTGAATTGGACCTTGTTTCGTTCGAGGCTCTGGCCACCGACTTCCGTAATCGTTATTTTGAAAGAACTGCAGAGCTTGACGTCACAGCAATCTTGGTTGCTGTCCGGGAATATGAACGCTTGCAGGTGAAGATGTCAAAAGCCTTTTGCTACGCCCATCTGCTGTTTGCGGACGACTCAGGAAATACACCCTATCTTGCCCTTTCACAGCGTTGTTCGGAGCTGGGAAATCGTCTCTCCCAGCAACTCCTGTTTTTTGACCTGGAGCTGATGAACCTGTCAGATGAGCGCTTCGAAGCCTTCTGCGCATTACCGGACGCAAAAAACTATGTGCATTTCCTTAGCGGCATCCGCAAGTTCCGCCACTACACCCTCAAGGAAAACGAAGAACGGCTGCTGACCCGCAAGGAACTTACCGGTATGCGCGCTTTTACCAAGCTGTTCGATGAGCTTTCGGCCTCTTTTAGTTACCGCATGGAACTGGATGGCACCGAACAGGATTTTACGGGTGAAGAACTACTGTCCCTGCTTCACCACTCCTCGGCCGATGTCCGTTTCCGGGCTTTTACGACCTTTTTGGAGAAGCACGGCGAAAACGGTATTGTTTATAACGCGGTCTTTAATAACATGGCCCTGGACCATGGCCAGGAGATGGAGCTGCGTGGTTATAGGTCACCGATTCAGCCCACCAACATCGGCAACGAGATCCCGGATGAAGCTGTCGAACACCTGATGGCAGTAACCGAGGCAAATTTCGGTCTGGCACAGGAGTACTTCCGTTTGAAGGCCAAGATGCTCGGTATGGAGAAAATCAACAATACTGACCTTTATGCGCCGGTTGTTGAATCCGAACGCACGTATGCGTTTGATGAGGCACGTGACATGGTCGTGGCTTCCTATGCCGACTATGATCCTGACTTCGGACGTATAGTTGCGGCCTTCTTTGATGAGCGTCGTGTGGATGTCTTGCCGCGCACCGGCAAATCAGGTGGCGCCTTTGCCATGGGCATATCACCAGAGGCCCCGCCCTTTCTGCTTCTCAATTTCACAGGTACCCTGCGCGACCTGGCTACCATTGCACATGAGGCCGGACATGGTCTACATTTCGTCTTGTCACAGAAACAGACCATGCTCAATTATCATGCACCGCTCCCCCTGGCCGAAACCGCCTCGGTCTTTGGCGAGATGTTGTTGACTAGGGCCCTGTTGGAAAACGAATGCGACCCCACGGTGCGTAAATCTCTATTGTGCGCCAAGATAGAGGACATTATCGCCACTACGTTCCGCCAGACCGTGCTGACCCGCTTTGAACTGCGACTGCACACTGAACGCACGACCGGTTTGCTCTCCAACGACCGCATTGCAGAAATATGGCTGGAAGAAAACGGTAAGCTCTTCGGCGATGCGGTCGATATGATCCCGGCTTACCGTTGGGGCTGGAGCTATATCAGCCACTTCATACACAGCCGCTTTTACTGTTACTCCTATACCTTTGCCGAGCTGCTTGTGCTGGCGTTGTTTCAAAAATATCGCGAAGATGGCAACAGCTTCAAGCCGGGCTACCGTCGTCTTCTGGAATCCGGCGGAGCACTCTCGCCAGCTGATACGGCACGGTTGGCCGGGATTGATATTACAGAAGGCGATTTCTGGCAGAAGGGATATGACTTCCTGGGAGGACTGATCGCGGAATTGAAGGCCAGTCTTTAGAACACGTCTGGTTGAAAGTGTGCTTGGCAAAGTATTGAGGGGACGTTACCGTCCCCTTTTTCATTTTAGTACTCGTTGCGCAGTCGTTCCAGTCCCTTGCGATAGCTTTCGGCGTCGCCGTACTCGAAGAACCTGGCATAGCTGGAATGTGCAGCCTTGATGCGGCGGTCATGCTTGATCGGACATCTAGATTGCTCCGTGAGGGCCGCATTTTCCCGGATAGCAACTGAAACGAAGATAAGCATCAAAACTAAAATATCCCCGCCAGCGGCCCGCCTTTAGCTGCCAGTTCATCCACCTTGCGCTCAACGATCGGATCATTCTCCAGCGGCGGGGCATGAAAAGGCTTTACGCGGGCATCGATGACCAAGGGTCCGATACACCCCCAGTGACGGCCGCGGGTTACGGCATTGATGCCATAGATATCCGAGGCCGGGTTGGAACGGGTAAAGGTTATCCAGAGGAAGTTGTTGAGAGTGGCAGCGGCAAAGTGGCTGTCGTCGCAGATCACGATCAACGGGAAGCCCTGAAAACAGTCCCGCTCCCCATAGAAACGGCAGAACTCCTCAATGCGATCATCGCACTCTCCCCTGTCCTGTCCCGACTTTGGCCCCTGGATTGCTAAAATACCCGGCAGACATATGTTCGCCCCACCAAAACCGGCTGGGAACTCCAGACCGGCCGGAATCTTTGTTGAACGTGTCGTGCGAACAGGACCGGCAGCGGCTATGACCAGCTTGGAACCCTCGTTGAGTCCACTGCCGCTGTAGTCAAGGGTGTCGATGGTGGTCGCGGTCTGAAAATGCAGATCCCTGCGCCAGTCGGCTCGTTCCAGGATATGACCAAGAAATGCCGCAATGTCATGGGTGTGCAGTGCGGGGGCGTCCTCCTGGGCGGCGATCAGGAGGTACTTGGCCAGTGAAAGCTGTCCCTGGCCGAGGATGGCGTTGGCAACCGTCAGTAGTTCCTGTGGCTGGCGCTGTGCGGCGTAGGGGACATACCGTTCACTGGCGACGGCCAAAAGCAGTGGATGGACACCGGCTGCGTCTACCGCGTGAATTTCCTTGACACCCGCTACAACAGTCGGAATCAACGGGCCGGTCAGTTCGTGGATAAAGGCACCGAAACTGGTGTCCTCCTGAGGGGGGCGACCCACCGTCGTAAAGGGGAAGATAGCGTCCCTGCGGTGGTAGACCGCCTCAACCTGGATATAGGGGAACTGATGTGCCAGGCTGTAATAGCCCAGGTGATCGCCAAAAGGACCTTCTGGCAGTGTCTGCTTCGGATCAACCACACCGCTGATGCAGAAGTCGGCTTCGGCCGAAACCGGCAGATGACCGGGCATGCGGACCATAGGGATGCGATGACCGGCCAGGAGGCCGGCAAAGGAGATCTCCGGCATCCCTTCCGGTAGCGGCATAACCGCAGCTACCGTCATAGCTGGTGCTCCACCGATGAAGACGTTGACCCGCAGCAGATCGCCACGGGCAATGGCCTCGGCATGATGGGCGCCGAGGCCGCGGTGGATCTGGTAGTGCAGGCCTGCGTGCCGGTCCTGGTCAAAGCTGTTGCCGGATATCTGTACCCGGTACATACCCAGGTTGGATGATGCAAAGCCGGGCTTTTCCGGACTCTCGCTGTACACCTGCGGCAAGGTGACGAAGGCGCCACCGTCCATAGGCCAGGAGACAACCTGCGGCAGCTGCGAGAGCATCGTGCGGCTCTCCAGCACCGCAGCGGCGGTGACGGTCTTCGGAAGCAGATTCCACGCTGCGAAAGGTGTCTTCAAGGTGTTCAACGGGTGCTTCAGGGCAGAGAAGGGATTGACCTTCAGATCCACCAGACGGTGGATGTCATCGAGGGTATCACGAAAGATAAAACGGGTGCGCTCCAGGCTGCCGAACAGGTTGCCCAGCAAGGGGAAGTTGCAGTTGACGGGCTTGGTAAAGAGCAGTGCCGGACCGCCGGCCTGATATACCCGCCGCTGCACGGCGCCGATCTCCAGCCTGGGGTCAAGCGGTAGATCAATCCGCCGCAGCATCCCGCGCCGTTCAAGGTCGGATACGCATTCCTGCAGATTGTGATAGCCCATTATTTACCTGCACTGCGGAGTTTTTTTAGAAACATTTCAGTCAGGCGCATGCGGTCTCTGGCAGCAGCTATAGCATTCTGCGACGGCAGGTCCGAGAATCGCTTCATACCCTGGTCAAGCAGCTTTTCTGCCTCAGCCAGACTTCCAGCTTTATGACGCAGACGAGCGAGTGCGATAAGAT
>JAJXWO010000098.1 GCA_021781535.1 Deltaproteobacteria bacterium
TACTGACTGAGGCTGAGGCAACAACCCCCTGCAAAAAAATATATCTGGTTATCCAGCTTATGTATATCGGCGGCGGCTTGACATCCGAACTTGCTCAGGTATACTGGGAGCTTGTCCGGGATGTCCTTGCCGCCGCTCCGAGTACAAACGACTTGATTTCCGAGATAAGCGCGTATATTGTTGATTTGAGTTACTATCCTGCTCTGAAGGTCGCAAAAAAACTGATTTCCTACGAAGAGGAGCTACTGGAACATGCAACAAAACTCGGTTAATGCTTACACAGCGATACAAAAGGAAGGTTTGAGCGGCAGGGAGTTGGAGGCTTCGGTCCTTTCACGTGCAGGGCTCATGCTGAAAAGCGTCAAGGACAACTGGGACGCACCCGATCGTGACCAGAAGCTGATGGAGGCTGTTAAGTTTAATCAAAAAGTCTGGAGCTTCTTTCAGGCAGAGCTGTCGGATCCTGAAAATCCTCTTCCTAAAAATCTGCGCGAAGACATTCTCAACCTCAGCCTTTTTATCGATAAACGTCTCTTCGAGGTCATGGCCTTTCCCGACCCGGAGAAACTGGCGATTGTCATTGATATTGATTTCAATATTGCCTCAGGTTTGAGAACGAATCCGGAAAAATAAATTATCTTCATTGCTTTTTTGCTGAATCTAATCCTTTGGGGCAACCTCAAAGGATTTTTTATTGATGCCATTCCATGCTTCGAGCGCAGCATACATCCGTTTTACTGCGTCATCCCAGGCGCCGGGCTGCTTTTGCCGGAAGATTTTCATGGTCGGATACCAGGGCGAGTCACTGCAATCAAGGAGCCAACGCCAATCCGGAGCAAATGGCAGCATCAACCAGACCGGTTTGCCCAGCGCCCCGGCCAGATGGGCGACTGCTGTATCAATACTGATAACCAGATCCAGTTGTTCGATCAAAGCGGCCGTGTCAGCGAAGTCATTAATCTGGCCTGTCAGGTCGATCAGCGACATACCAGGAGGTGGATAACCGGACTGTTCTGAGCCGCTGCCAAGTTGCAGAGAATAAAAGGTTACGTTTTGAGTTGTTGCCAGAGGAGCAAACTCTGCCAGCCGGCAGGAGCGGAGCGGATCGGGATAACTTTTACCGGCCCATGCCAAGCCGACCCGCAGATCCGCTGAATGGGCAGATGTGAGCGCTGTCCACTTTTCGCGTAATTCTGAGCTTGTGGACACATAGGGGCATTGTGACGGGATGGACTGGAGTGTTGTCCCAAAGATGCGGGGTAGCGACAGCAATGGTGCTTGGCAGCTGAATAGCGGGAGCTGTGCTCCGAAAGGTACAACTTCCTGAATGCCCTCTGTGGACCGTATGAGTTGCACGAGTTCCGGGTGGCATTCAATGACCACCACGCCGCCACGTTGCGCTACCAGCGGTGCATAACGCATAAACTGGATGGCGTCACCGAAACCCTGCTCGGCATGCAGCAGGATGGTGCGTCCGTGGAGCGGCGAACCGTCCCACAAAGGGATATCCCTATGACGGCATGGAGAGGTGAAACCGGGCTTTAGCCAGCGCCATTCGTATTCCTGCCACCCTTCCGTATAGCTGCCCTGCAGCAGCAGATTCAAGGCGAGATTCCAGTGGGCAGCTGCAAAAGCGCGGTCAATCGTCAGCGCTTTACGGCAGTCAGCTTCCGCTTCCGAAATATTACCCAGTGCCTGCAACGCCGTTGCCCGTGCTGTCAGCGGGACAGGCGATGCAGGCAAAAGCATTGCTGCATGTAAAAAACTATCGGCAGCCTCACGCAAGCGACCGAGCGCCAGCAGTGAGTTGCCCAGGTTGTTATAGGCCTCGCCCATGCTCGGCGTGATGACGAGGGCAAGCCGGTAACATACAATAGCCTCTTCAAAGCGGTCCAGGTCGTGCAACGCCGCACCTGTATACAGATGCAGAATCGCGTTCGAGGAGTCAATATTCCGCGCAGACTGAAAACGGATCAATGCCTCTGCGGCATTCCCGGCCTGCAATAAATCAGAGCCTTCCCTGAACAGTTGTTGCAGCTGATGGTTCCGGTTATTCATGAAACACCTTTGCTACATTACCGTCAGGTTGTAGCCCCTTCCTTCCAGGTAACTGACAATCTCCTTGATATGCTCATAGCCACGAGTTTCCAGCTCAAGGGAAACGTCTGTTCTGCCAATGGCCAGCGATTTGGAGCGGCGGTCGTGTGTGATGTGAAAGATATTAGCCCGTGTAGCTGCAATGTTTTCAGCCAGGGATGCCAGTGCACCGGGGTGGTCATCCAGCTCGACCGTCAGCTTGAGGTAGCGCCCTCCGGCAATGAGCCCCCGTTCAACAACCTGCGAGATGGTCTTAACGTCGATATTCCCGCCGGACAGCAGACAGACAGTCTTGCCTTGCAGGTCCAGTATCTCTGTATTCAGAACCGCCGCCAGTGTCACCGCACCGGCGCCTTCTACCAATATCTTGGTCTTCTCCAGCAGCGAGACTATGGCCAGGGCGATGTCTTCCTCCTGCACCAAGACGATCTCGTTAACGCAATCGCGGATGACCGGCACGGTCAACCTGCCGGGACGCTTAACGGCAATACCATCGGCCAGGGTGACAGCGACCGGCTTCTCGACAGGCTTGCCCGCTGCAAAGGATGCCGACATGGAGGGAGCCGCTACGGACTCGACGCCAATAATGCGGATATGGGGGGCCTTCTCGCGCAACACCGACGCCATGCCAGAGATCAGGCCTCCACCACCGACCGGTATGATCAGGTTGCGCACATCCGGTAATTCTTCCAGTATCTCCAGCGCTATGGTGCCCTGTCCCGCCATGACAAGCTCGTCGTCGAAGGGGTGCACAAACAGGGCACCGGATGAACTTTGAGCCGCCAGGGCAGCCTCGCAGGCTTCATCAAAATTTCTGCCAACCAACACCACATCAGCCCCGTAGTCACGCGTCGATTGTACCTTCTGAGGCGGAGTTATCTCAGGCATGTAAACCGTTGCCTTGACACCCAGCAGATCTGCTGCAAAGGCAACACCTTGCGCATGATTGCCAGCCGAGGCGGTGATGACACCATTTGCAAGTGCTTCACGTGGCTGGGCGGTCATGAAATTAAGTGCGCCGCGAATCTTGAAGGAGCCGGTGCGTTGCAGGTTCTCGCACTTAAAGTACAAAGGAAGTCCAAGCTTCTCGGTGTAGTAGTGGGAATAGATCAATTCCGTCCGGCGAACACGTTTCTTGAGCCGATCATAGGCTTCGCGTATGAGATCGTTGAGGTGCATGGGTGGAAAGCTCCTGAATAATATGGGAGCATAGTAGCAGAGCCGTGCTGTCGGGTCAAATAACGATCAAAGCGGTTTGACTCTTGGCAACAATACTGTTTGCTGGTACATTTGCAGCAATCTTATCTGTCGGAGGTTACATGACCACGGTTCATCATCAACTTATTATTCTGGGCGCAGGGCCGGCTGGGTATACAGCCGCCATTTATGCGGCGCGGGCTAATCTCAGCCCGGTCATCATCACCGGTCTCCAGCCTGGTGGTCAGCTGACCACCACAACTGATGTCGATAACTGGCCAGGAGATCATTCGGGCGTGCTGGGCCCTGATCTGATGGAGCGCATGAAGCTACACGCCGAACGTTTTAACACCCAGATGCTCTATGATTCCATCAAGAGTGCCGACCTATCGCAACGTCCCTTTGTGCTCG
This sequence comes from Deltaproteobacteria bacterium, assembly GCA_021781535.1. GTDB lineage: Bacteria > Desulfobacterota > Desulfuromonadia > Geobacterales > Pseudopelobacteraceae > JACRCG01. The sequence goes on from JAJXWO010000098.1 coordinate 3,706, forward strand.
ATGGCGATTCAGCCCGCTATAGCTGTGACGCCTTGATCATTGCTACGGGGGCCTCAGCCAAATACCTGGGCCTGCCGTCCGAGCAGGCCTTTATGGGCAGAGGTGTTTCCGCCTGTGCCACCTGCGATGGGTTCTTTTATCGCGGCAAGGATGTGGCTGTAATCGGTGGCGGCAATACAGCGGTCGAAGAAGCGCTCTATTTGTCAAATATTGCCCGCCATGTGACGGTGGTACATCGTCGCGAAACATTCCGGTCGGAGAAAATACTCGCTGATCGCCTGATCGAAAAAACCAAAGGCGGGAATGTTACCATCGAGTGGCATTATACGCTCGATGAGGTGCTGGGCGATGCGGGCGGTGTGACCGCAATCCGTATCCGCCATCGCAGCGGTTCTACTAAAGAACTCCCGGTACATGGCGCCTTTATAGCTATCGGTCATTCACCTAATACGAGTATGTTCGAAGGGCAGTTGGATATGGATAACGGCTATATCAGAACCATGTGCAGCTTGAGTGGAAACAGAACCGCTACCAGTATCGAGGGGGTCTTTGCCGCCGGAGACGTTCAGGATTACATTTATCGTCAGGCCATCACGTCGGCTGGAACGGGTTGCATGGCGGCCCTAGATGCGGAACGGTACCTGGATATATTTAATAAATAGGGGTAGCAATATGTCAACAGTGCCTGACGATCTTGAATCGCTCCTCACTGATGTTCGTAAAACCATTAGTGACAACAAACAGTTTCTTGAAAAACTGGTGGATGAAGCGATTGAAGTTGATGCGGAGGACGGCCCAGAAGCAGTGGCAGGTGAGGAGGATTTCGAAGAACTGTAGGAATGTTTGCAATTGAATTGAGAATGAACAAAGCCCCCGGAGGATATCTCCGGGGGCTTTGCGTTTGCCCCGTGTTATTTCATTTGTTCTGTTGCCCCTCACCGGGGATATCGCGACCGCCAGCGGAGTGGCAGTCACTGCAGTTGGTCTTGTAGAGCTCATCACCAATATCCACAGGGTGAACGAACTGATTAACGTGCTTGCCGACCGGTATGTTTTCCTGTACCTGGTCAAGCACCTCATGGCAAATTTTGCAGTCTTTGGATATGACGTGCCCCTCGGCAGTTTTGTGTTTGCCGTCATGGCACCTGAAACAACCCGGAGTATAGAAGTGGCCTATATAGTTCGGATAGGTATTCCACTTGACCTTCATTTCCGGGAAATAGTTTTGTGAATAAATTAACTTCACACGTTCGACGGCCTGGCTGA
>JAJXWO010000012.1 GCA_021781535.1 Deltaproteobacteria bacterium
AGTCACCGTATCGTCCGGCAGCCCGGCAGCGCCATGATGGCGGGTGATTTCATTGCCGAGGATGGTCCCGACAACGCGATTGACATTGGTAATCGGCAGTTCAGCGGTAACCTTTTCGCCCCGCTCGATTGCCGGCTGGCAGAGTTCAAGCAGCCTGGTCATGTCGATCGATTTTTCCAGGCCGTGATCCTGCTGCTCGGTACAGTAGCGCCCAACGTTCAAGGCAACTTTCGGCTGATAAAGAATGTTGGAGAAATCGAGCCCCTGTGCCTTCCAATGGTCAATAGCCTTGTTGGACTCAAGGACATCACAGCGGCCGACCATTTCATTCAAGGTGCGGAAACCGAGTTGCGCCATGATTTCGCGCAGCTCCTGGGCGACAAAGCGCATGAAGTTGACAACGTACTCCGGCTTGCCGCTGAAGTTTTTGCGCAGTTTCGGGTCCTGGGTCGCCACTCCGGTCGGGCAGGTGTTGCTGTGGCAGACGCGCATCATGACGCATCCCAAAGTCACCAGCGGCGCAGTGGCAAAACCGAATTCCTCGGCACCCAGGAGGGCGGCAATGGCTACATCGCGGCCGGTCTTCAACTGCCCGTCAGCTTCGATAATGATCCGGCTGCGCAGATTATTCAGCAGCAGGGTCTGGTGCGTTTCGGCCAGGCCGAGCTCCCAGGGAAGGCCGGCATGCTTGATACTGGAGATCGGTGACGCACCGGTGCCACCATCATAGCCGCTGATCAGCACGACATCAGCATGGGCCTTGGCGACACCCGCCGCAATCGTTCCGACACCGACTTCAGACACGAGCTTCACGCTGATGCGGGCACGGCGGTTGGCATTTTTCAGATCATGAATCAGTTCGGCCAGATCCTCGATGGAATAGATATCGTGGTGCGGTGGTGGAGATACCAGACCGACTCCCGGAGTAGTATGACGAGTCTTGGCAATCCAGGGATAAACCTTGGTGCCGGGCAGCTCTCCCCCCTCGCCCGGCTTTGCCCCTTGAGCCATCTTGATCTGCAGTTCACCGGCATTGGTCAGGTAATCGCTGGTGACGCCGAAACGGCCGGAAGCAACCTGCTTGATGGCACTGTTTTTTGAATCCCCCAGCTCGTTGGTCCAGGTAAAGCGCTCAGGGTCCTCGCCCCCCTCGCCGGTATTGGATCTTCCCCCGATGCGGTTCATCGCAATCGCAAGCGCTTCGTGGGCCTCCTTGCTGATCGAACCGTAGGACATGGCGCCGGTCTTGAATCGTTTCATGATTTCTTCTACCGGCTCGACTTCATCAAGCGGCACTGAAGGCATATTGTCCTTGAACTCAAGCAGGCCGCGCAGTGTGTACTGATGTGTACTCTGTTCGTCGATCAACGAAGAGAATACCTTGAATTCGCGATAATCGTCATTACGGGTCGCTTTCTGCAGCGACGTTATGGTTAACGGATTATACTGATGTTCTTCGCCATCCTTGCGCCATTGATACACTCCGCCAGGTGCAAGCGTCACCTCGGGGGCAACCCGCTCCGGATAAGCTCGGGCGTGGCGTTCCATCAATTCCCGGGCAATTCCGTTAATATCAGTCCCCCCGATACGCGAGGGCGTCCAGACAAAATAACGGTCGATCACGGATTGATGCAGGCCGACCGCTTCAAAAATCTGTGCGCCTCGATAGCTCTGCACAGTGGAGATCCCCATCTTGGCCATAGTCTTTACAATTCCCTTGATGGAGGCCTTGATATAGTTCTTGACCGCTGTTTTGTGGTCGAGTTCCGGCAGCATCCCTTGCAGAATCATGTCATCTAAAGATTCAAAGGCCAGATAAGGGTTGATTGCATTGACACCATAGCCGAGCAGCACGGCAAAATGATGGACCTCGCGCGGCTCCCCCGACTCCAGGACAAGTGAAGCCAACGTACGAGTGCCGCTGGTGACGAGATGGTGGTGAAGGCCGGAAACCGCCAGTAGCGCTGGAAGAGCGGCATTATCTTTATCGACGCCACGATCTGAGAGGATAAGTATAGTGCACCCGCTCTCAACCGCCACATCGGCAGCAGCAAAGAGAGCCTCCAGACCCTTCTCCATGGCGCTGGCACCTCGTGCCGCTGGGAAAAGCAGTGAGAGAGTTGCGGATTTGAAACCAGGGCGGTCAATCTGGCGCAGTTTTTCCAGTTCCTGATTGCCCAGCAGCGGATGCTGAAGCTTGATCCTCCGGGCGTTCGCTGCTGTCGGCTCCAGTATATTGCCCTCTGAGCCGATCAACGTGAAGGTTGATGTGACAATTTCTTCACGAATGGGGTCAATAGGCGGGTTGGTAACCTGGGCGAATAATTGTTTAAAATAATTGTACAGCAGCTGATTCTGGCTTGAGAGCACTGCCAACGGCGTGTCGGTACCCATGGAGCCGAGCGGCTGGATGCCGTCACGAGCCATAGGCCCCAGGACAACACGCTGATCCTCATACGTATAACCAAAAGCCTGCTGGCGCTGAATCAGGTCAGCATGATCCGGAAGCGGGGCATCAGGTACGGCCGGCAGTTCTTCGAGGGTTACGTGGTGTTCTTCCAGCCACTGGCGATACGGATTTGCTGCTGCAAGTTCCTTCTTGATTTCCTCATCGGGTACAATGCGCCCCTGCTCCGTGTCAACCAGGAACATCTGCCCCGGCTGGAGCCGGCCCTTGCTCAGGATACGGCGTGGTTCAATCTGCAGGACTCCGGCTTCAGAGGCCATGATAACCAGATCGTCGTTTGTTATGTAATACCTGGAAGGGCGCAGCCCGTTGCGGTCAAGAACCGCCCCGATGCAACGGCCATCGGTAAAGGCGATTGCGGCAGGGCCGTCCCATGGTGCCATAAGACAGGAGTGATATTCGTAAAACGCCCTCTTTTCGTCACTCATGCCGGTGTGGTTTTCCCATGGTTCAGGCACCATCATCATGACGGCGTGCGGCAGCGAACGACCGCTCATGACGAGCAGCTCCAGACAGTTGTCAAACATGGCAGAATCCGAACCATTATCATTGATAATCGGCAGCGCCTTCTTGATATCATCACCAAACAGGGCGCTTTCAAAAAGATTCTGGCGGGCGTTCATCCAGTTGACATTGCCGCGCAGGGTGTTGATCTCACCGTTATGGGCAAGATAATGATAGGGATGGGCACGATCCCAGCTGGGAAAGGTATTGGTAGAGAAGCGCGAATGCACCAGAGCAATAGCGGTTTCCATGGCAGGATCGCGCAGTTCGGGGAAGTACTGGTCTACCTGCACCGGCATGAGCATGCCCTTGTAGATTATGGTCCGCGTCGAGAGGCTGCAGACATACCAATGATCATCGACATCGGCACGCCTGATCTCGTTGGTTGCCCGCTGATTGATGATATAAAGTTTACGCTCGAAATCCTGTTCATCAATGCAGCCGAGCGGACGCTTGAGAAACAGCTGCCGCACCATCGGCTCCCCTTCCCAGGCGGTATTCCCCAGCGAAGAGTTGTCGGTGGGCACGTTACGCCACCCGAGCAGCTCTACCCCTTCTTCGACCAGGATCTTTTCCATAATATGCCGGGCAGCATTGCGCTCGGTCGCTTTCGGAGAGGTAAACACCATGCCGACGCCATAGTGAAACGGCTCGGGGAGCTCAATGCCGAGTGGCGAACACACTGACCGGAGGAAGCTGTCCGGCATCTGCATGAGAAGACCGGCGCCGTCCCCGGTGTTCGGTTCACTGCCGGTAGCACCGCGGTGATCAAGATTTATGAGTACCTCAAGCGCCTGACTGACGATCTCGTGGGACTTTTTACCTTTCATATTGGCGACAAAGCCGACACCGCACGCGTCATGTTCGAATCGAGGATCGTAGAGGCCCTGTTTAACTGGTCGTTTATTGGTTTTCATGGAAGCAGCCTTCGTAAACGTATTCTTTTTTGAGTTCCCCGCAACGGGGGCGGGTTATTTTTGTAAGCAGGGAGTGTGCCAGACTTTATGGGGAATGTGTCTGGTAACCAAATTCTGTTCACTATGTTAACACGTTATGCCGGTCATTTTAGCAAATGAGGTGATTCATCAGTTCATTTGCAGCGCAATCGTGAGTAGTAATAGCACTCGAATGGGTACACAATCTTTTGACAATATCCACACAAGAGCCCGGGGTACGCCCCTGGAACCTCATGGCGGTGACCTTCACCAACAAAACCGCCCGGGAGATGGCCGAACAGGTCGACACACTGTGTGGGGGAGCACAGGCAGGCTAAGATGAAACCGTTGAAAACAATTACAGTTAACCTTTTTGAGCGGAAGTTATTCGGCCACCTTTGCCGATAGTGTCAGGGGAGGGGGAGTTGCTGGAGGCATATGTGACCTATGCCCGTTCAGTTTTAGTGGCCCCTTTGGTCAAGACAACAATCTGTTGAGTTTACAGATGGTAGCCCGGCATATTGATGCACTTTTTCATACATACGCCCTCATGCTAGACGCTTCGCCAGAGCCGTTCTACAAAAATATTGTTCAATCCCCGACCGCGGTCGTTCATGCTGATAGCGATGCTGTCCAACGTTAGGACACCGGTAAAAGCATCGCTCGTGAACGGGCATTCCTGGTCTTGTATTAAAGATTTCCGGTGTGCCGAATGGCCGAAGCGACTGTTCGATGCAAAATGGTCAGAAAGTAACCGTCAGCATCACTCTCTGGATATTGCCCCCCGGATTATAGTTAATCTTATTGGCAATACTGGAAAAGATATCGGTGCCGCCACCCGAACTGCCGCTGGCAGTGGTAGTAGTAGAACCCTGCACCGGCTTTTCGTTGGCATCGTGGGTAGCGATGGGAATAAATTGTCCAAAAGCATAACCAACCGACAGATGTTCCCACCTGTAACCTAAACCAATAGAAAAGAACAGCATCTGGATACGGTCCGTAGTTAACTTCAAGCTGCCTGCACCCGTCTTTCCCAATCCAAAGAGAAGACTGCGCCAGTAATCCAGTTGGGCAACCGGCCTGATATCCAGATACTGACATCCAAGCCCCATTGAAAAATGCTCCCCCTGATATTCCGTCCCCAAATGGTACTGTTCACTTTTTAATTCTGCATTAAAAGTGTGGTTGTAGTTACCGACGACCAATGATGGCCAAAAGCTGACTACCGAAGAACTGTTCGCAATCCCACCGCCATTGGCGGCAAGATCCCCCCGACGGTAGTTTGCTTCCACTGTCCAGTGGTCACCCAACTGTGCCCCCAGACCGATGCGATATTGCTGCCATGCGGTCGTTCCCTTGAGGTAGCCTCCCGGGTTTGCTGCGACAAAAAAATCCTGATTAAAATCAGTATAATGCCGTACATAGTCCCCGACAAGATACAGAGAAGCCGGCAGAGCCAGTTTGGCGGTGAAATGCCGATTGTCGGGATGTTTGAGCTCATTGGCATATTTTGCGTAGAATATGTCATTGTAATGCCAGGAGACATACAACTCATCAACATTTTCCTGATAATGTATCGGAACAGTCCCGTCATTTCCAGAAAGTCTGACCGTAAAATCACCAGCAACATCAACGTATGACCGTTTGTAACCGACTTTAACGGATTCAAGCGGAGAAATCTCCAGTGTCAGGGGAATTTCGGGAGCACTGCGGTAATCCGTATCTACAACAGAAAGCCCCAGGGAAGCCTTGTCATTAAGCTTTAAAAACAACCCTCCTTTAACTGCATTGAACTTTTCATCACTGGCTACAAAAACATCATCTTTGACGCTGGCAGCCTTGACATCAAACGAACGATAGCCATAACCAGCTGCCACATTGCCGGAAACATTGCCGTCCCAAAGGGAAAAAGGGGCGGCAATGGCGCTCTCCAGATGCTCTGCATAGGCATGGCTTCCTGCCCAGCTGCCGTTGTAAATCCTGATGGTGCGCTGGTTTTCATATGCCGTATCAAGCCGATATTTCCCCTTGCTGTCAAGAAACAGCGGTGACTGAAAATCGAGGTGGTCCCTCCCCTCCGGTAAACGCTCCATGCCGCCCCGGCTAAGCGAATTGATGCCGTCATCAACTAATAGGCCAACAATCTCGGTATAGGCAAAGACCCGGCCGGGAGCGCTCACAATACAAACAAACAGTAAAAACTTAATAAAATTGCGCATCAGATCCCTGCTTTATCAATAAATTAAAAAAGGGCGGCCGATTGGCCGCCCCCGATTGAATTACCGACTGATCAGTTTAAAAGAACTGGCCGAGCAAGCCGGTAAGCTTGGCAACACCGCCGGCAGGTGTGCCGGCGAATTTGATGATTTTACCGTCTTCGATTCGGTAGAAGTAACCGCCAACCATCACGCTACTGCCGCCAACATTGGCATAGGAAGCCACAACTGAATAGCTGGATGCCGGATCGCGCTTCTCGCCGTTGGTATAGAGGAAACCATTCTGGAAGGCCAAGCTGTCCACGTACTCCGATGTGGTAAAAAGAGAAACATCGGTGGAGAGATTGCTCAATTTCCGCACCTCGGCCGAATCCGTCCCGGTCAGCTGATCCCAGCTGGATATGGCATAATAAATATCCGTACCGTTCGCAGTAACTGCAGCGGGGTAAGCATTTGTTGGGACGATATACTGGAACGCAGGGGTCGTCCCGAGTGTCAAGGTAGTCGTATCTGAGATGGAATACATCTTTAATGTCATATCATACACATTAGTCGTGGAGTTCAACGTCTGCTCCACGATAATGGCATTTAGCTGGCCGTTGTAGAAGAGCAATTGCATAATATTAGCTGATGTTGCCAGATCGCCGACCTTCGTAACGTTTCCGGTTGAGAGAGCTACTTTCTTTATGACGTAGTTATTTGTATATGTGTAGTTAACATTGTCATATGTATTGCCATTGTAAATCAGAATATAGGCAGAGGTGCCGTCTGACGTAAACTGACCATAACCATAGTAGCCATTGTCCAGAGATTCACCGGTCAGCAGTTTACCATCGATCACAGGCAAAATGCCGTTAAAGCCGGCCACATTGTTAACAAGGGTATTGCCCGGCAGGATGCCGTTGAGGGTGTAGTCAGGCAGATCGCTCTTGGGGACAATTTCGGAAGAGATCGGATAATATTTGGTAATAGTATTGCCTGAATAATCAGTATAACTATAGGACCTCTCACCGGCTACCGGCGTGTTATACGTGACAGACAGCGTTACATCACGCGGTACGTCGTAACCAAAGATAGGAAGGTTAGCCCTGGTCAGCGGGTTGGTGAAGAACTTGGTGGCGTCGATAGTCACCGACTTGCCGCCGATGGTCCATACTTTCGCCCCCTGGAGCGATGCAGTTATATCAGTGAGGGCAGTCGTGAAGTCTGTTTTTTGCAATGTAGTCCAGCTTGCGAGATCGAATGAACCTGCCCCTGCAGCGCGTAGGACAAGGGTGTCGTAAGCGCTTTTAGCCTTCGCAGCCGCGGCTTGGGCATTTGTCAAGGCACCTGACATTTTTGCCGCCCCCCCGCTCTTGAGGGTAAAGACCGTTGCACTGTTGATCAGCGCCAGTGGGTCCTGGCCGATGGTATTGTAGTTATATGGAGAAGGGATGTCGAAGTTGTAGGCTGTGGCGGTCTTGAAAAGAACCTGGAAAAGATTCAAAGCCGCATCCAAGGTATAAAACTCGCCATCGTTCAAGGTCACGTCCCGACCGTTGATCGGGTTTCCCTGCATCGCTTTGGTCACGGTAAAGGAATAGCTGTTTCCTTCCACTTTTGCCAGACGGGCAAGGATCTTATCGATCCTGGGGATGATCACGTTGTCGATGAGGGTCTGCATTTCGCTGATGGTCGGCGCTGTAGTCGGCACCAGGTTCAGCTGTTTTGCCAGCGATTTGAAACCGGTCTTCTGCTGCGGCAGTTTGCCTTGCAGGGCTTTGAAAGCAGCCAACACATCCTGGGCGCTGCTTGTTGATGCAACGGTCTTTGCCGTTGACTTCATAAGGGAAGTGCCGCTGGTGAGTTGGATGGAGGTCATGTTGCCGAATGGAAGCTTGATCGGGCTGGTCCCCTGGACAAACTGGTTCACCGTCGGCAGCATGCCGCCCCATTTCGTAACGATAGACTTGACGTCAGCATCTTCCATCAGCATCAGGCCGCTGGTGATCGCCCCGCCGAAGTTGGCCTCTTTGTTTGTCGGGTCCGCAACAAGGGCATTTTCATAGTTTATACTGGCGTTAGCAATATCCTGCTTAGTGAGATAAGCATTGGCCATAGTGACATATTCCGCAGCTGTCAACCCTGTAGCCGGTGTAGTCGATGCAGGCGGTGTGTAGCTTCCTGAAGCTGTTGTAATTGTCTCGGTCGCGGTTGCGCTCGTCATGGTGGTTGCTGATGTGGCAGCAGAACTTGTGTTTGTGGCAGTGTTATAGACGATTGTCTGTACAGTTATGGTTGTTGTCGATGTCCCTGCCATGAAATCGTGGGCGTCAAGCTTTTGCGTGATCGCCGCATTGACGATCAGATAGCTGTTTATAAGGTCTGCTTTTGCCTGAGTATCAATGCTTGACACACTGCCGTTAGCGAATGCGGTAGCAAGCGTGTTGATCTGGCTTTCTAAGTTTGCTGGCTGTATGTCCGTGCGGATAGTTTCAGATACAATCCCTACAGATACAGCTGCGGGAAGCTGGGAGTTTTCTTCGCCAAGCTTGATAGCTCCGGCGGTAAGGCTATATGTGGATGCTATCTTATTTTCCGCCATGACTACTGCTGTGGTGGAAACCGGGTTGACAGTCTGCGCTGCGACGGTTCCAACAATTACTTTTTCCTTCTCGATGAGTTTTTTTACGACCTGGTTGGTAGATGTCCTTTTTGCTTTCAGCACGTAATCAACGTTTGGCGTCAGTCCGGTAACTTCGTAGGAATAAATCCGCGTTGTTTGTGCATCGTCGTATGTGGGTTTAACGGTTGCAATCTTTTTCCCGTTAAGGTCGTAAACTTCAACAGCGATATCATTTTCCGTAACCAGTTTTGCGGTAGTCTTGGCAGTGGTTGTCACGTCTGGAAATTCTACTGCTCCTTTTAATGTGGTGGTAGTCGTCCCGGTACTACCGCCTCCACATGCCGACAAGAGTGTCAAGTTCAACAACAGGAATAACCATAATAAATTTCGTTTCATTTACCTCTCCTTTTTTTAGATAACTACCGCCTATGCGGAAAATACTGATCACAAATAAAAAACGCCCACTCTAGGCCAAGAACGGGCGTTTTTTAATTCAAAACTCCACTTGCTCTTCGGTAACCGGCAATCCATATATATGGACCCTTGGGTTTTGCGTCACCAGATTACTCTGATTTTGCTCTTATCGGCAGCTGCACATTATGTATACATCATTTAATGTCTCATATATAAACTCTTTTAAGTTACTTATGCAAGAAGTTTATTTATTTTTAATATCAGACATTTTAAAATATCTTACAGGGATACGAGAAAGAGTTATTAACGTTAAAATCTTATGTACTGGCGTTGGATGAGGTATCAAACGCTCTAAACGGGCTTGACACCGTTCATCTTTGCATGACACACCTGCCAGAGATGTGTTATGCGTAAGGTGTGCCGTGGAGCGGCGGTGCTAAAAAATGAGGGAAGATAACAACGAGTTCCAACCATCGGCACGACCTGCCCAAAAACTGGCAGTCCAGCCGAAGCCACGTTCACTCCGTCGTTCGACAAAAAAGGAACAAACTATATTCCCATGACAACAGACCTCCTTTCCCACCTTAACACTCCTCAAAAGGAAGCCGTGCTGCACGGCGAAGGGCCGCTTTTGATTCTGGCCGGCGCCGGCTCGGGCAAAACCCGCGTTATCACCAACCGCATAGCACACCTGATTCGCGAACGGGGAGTACGCCCCTGGAACATCATGGCGGTGACCTTCACCAACAAGGCCGCCCGGGAGATGGCCGAACGGGTCGGCAAACTGCTGGGAGGGGGCGATCTGCCGCTTATATCCACCTTTCACGCTGCCTGCGGACGCATCCTGCGCCGCGACATTCACCATCTCGGCTTTCAATCCTCGTTTGCAATCTATGATGACCGGGACAGCGACCGACTGCTGAAAGACGTTATTGCCGAAATGGACCTTGATGAAAAGCGCTTTGCTGTCAAAGCGGTCTCCGGGCGAATTGATGACTTCAAGAACCGCGGCCTCTTTCCGGAGGATATCGGCTCCATCCCTCCCGGCGACGTCTATAACCAGAAGGTGGTGGAGATTTACGCGACCTACCAGGAACGCCTTAAAAAATGTAATGCTCTCGATTTCGGCGACATGATGATTCAGACCGTCCGCCTCCTGTCCCGTTTCCCTGAAGTCTGCAGCTATTACCGGGAACGTTTTCAGTGGCTGCTGGTGGACGAATACCAGGACACCAACCCGGTGCAATACAGCCTGATTCGATTGCTGGCGGGGGATCGCCGCAACCTGTGCGTTGTTGGTGATGACGACCAGTCCATCTACTCATGGCGCGGGGCGGACATCCGTAATATTCTCGAGTTTGAAAAAGATTTTCCCGGCGTGAAAATCATCCGGCTGGAACAGAACTACCGTTCCACTGCCACCATTCTGGCCGCAGCCGGCGAGGTAGTGAAACAGAATTTCGGGCGCAAAGGGAAGACTCTCTGGACTGAAAACCCGCAGGGAGAGAAGATCCACTACGAACGGGTCGAGTCCGACCGCGAAGAGGCCCGCTTTGTCAGGAGCGAGATTAGTCGCCTGAGAAACTGCGGCGTGCCCCTGGAGGAGACGGCCGTTTTTTATCGCACCAATGCCCAGTCCCGGCTGATTGAGGAAGCGCTGGTCAGCGGCGCACTGCCTTACCACATCGTCGGCGGCGTCCGTTTTTACTCCCGCATGGAGGTAAAGGATATTCTGGCGTACCTGCGGGTACTGGACAACCCGGCCGATGAGGTCTCGCTGAAACGGATTATCAACGTCCCCGCCCGGGGCATCGGCACCACAACGGTGGACAAGATATCACTCCAGGCCGCCCGGCAGGGGGGCACCTTTTTTGACGCCCTGCGGGATGCCGCGCAGGATGGACTGCTGAGCGCCGGACCACGCGGCAAGGTTGGTGCCTTTGCCACCCTGCTGGAAAACTTTAGTAAAACCGCCGCCACCAGCAGCCTGGCGGAACTGGCCCGCTCGGTCATGCAGGGGAGCGGCTATCTGGATCGCCTGAAGAGCAGCCGCGACGAAGAAGACGCCGAGCGCCTGGAGAACCTGGAGCAGCTTCTGGCTGCAATCGAGGAATTCAGTGAAAAGAACCCCGACGCGGGTCTGTCCGAATTTCTGGAGCAGGTCTCGCTGGTTTCCGATCTTGAACAGGGAGAGGCCGGCCAGCCATCAGTCACCCTGATGACACTCCACGCCGCCAAGGGGCTGGAATTCAAAGCGGTATTCATGATTGGCATGGAGGAGCGCCTTTTCCCCCATGCCCGTTCACTGGACGATCTGGACGGCATGGAGGAGGAGCGGCGCCTCTGCTATGTCGGCATGACCCGCGCCCGCGAACGGCTCTACCTGCTGAATGCCCGCAGGAGGTACCTGTATGGCCAGGAGCAGTGCAATCCGCCGTCGCGGTTTTTAAAGGATATACCACCGGAGTTGCTGGATGATTCGGTGGACACGGGCAGAGTCTCCACCCATGCAATGGGCGCCACCCCCTATCCCTCTGCTGCTGAGAGAGGCTCCGTTGCCGCCTCAAGCCGAATACGAGGCGCTGGCGCTGCCATTACCCGACCCGAAAATACTGCTCCGGCCCATAACCTGTCCGCTATTGCCGGTGCCTTCAGCGACGAAATTGAAATTGTCCCGGAACCGCCGGAAGAGCAAGACGGCGTCTATCTCGGCATGCGGGTGAAGCACGGCAAGTTCGGGGTCGGCACCGTTCGAAAAATTGAAGGTGAAGGCGATGGGCAGAAGGTAGTAGTCTGGTTCAATTCGGTCGAGTGCAAGAAACTGATGCTTCGCTTTGCAGGACTGGAGCGGGCATAATAAATAACAGCGTAAAACGACTTTACATCACTATTCCATGCAGATCCCGCCGGTGGTACCGCCAGGCGAAAGCCACTCCGCGGAAATACCAGTCGATCAGAAAGACCGCCCACACGGCATAGAGAGAAAGGTGCAGCCAACTCGACGCCACCCATGACAGCGCCACCCGTATCCCCCACATGGCAACCAGCGTAACGATAAAGACGTAGAAGGTATCTCCGGTGCCGCGCAGACTGCCGGCATACACGAACGATAGTGCCAGCGGAATCTGGGCGAAGGCTACCAGCTTCAAAAACATGCTTCCCTTCTCGATCACATCGGGGTCGTGGCTGAAGAGACCGATCAGGAAGTGCGGCGCAAAGAAAAATATGAGCGCCATAACGGTCATCACGGCAACCGCCAGCCGCAGCGCCTCGTTGTGGCTGATCCTGGCACGGCGGACCTTGCCGGCACCAAGGGACTGCCCCATCAGCGTTGCCGCGGCGATTCCCATACCGGCTCCCGGCATGAAGGAGAGTGATTCGATTGAAAGGCCGATCTGATGAGCGGCGTAGGCGGTTGTACCGTACCCGATAATAAAGCTGGAGTAGAACAGCTGGCCGCTTTGCTGGGCGACCCGTTCCAAAGCTACTGGCCAGCCGACTTTCCAGATTCTCCCAAAGAGCCCGAAATCGGGACGGCTGAACGTAATATATCTCTTGCGCAGGGCTTGAATCAGCAGGTAGGTAAAGCCGACGAACTCGGAGCTGTTGATGGCGATCGCCGCCCCTTTGACTCCCAGAGCAGGCATCCCGAATGTACCGTATATCAACGGCCAGGCCAACAGTACATGCAGGACATTCACCAGGATGATTGCTTCCATCGGGGTGCGGGTGTCGCCGGTACCATGCATGATTGCCGAAAGGAGATTCAACCCGGTAGTCCAGATCATCCAGAGGAACACCAGCCGGATATATTCGGCAGCCATTTCCTGGACACCCCCCGATGCACCCATCAGCCGGGCGATATCTCCGCCCCATCGAGAACCGGCCAGCGAGCAGAGCGCCGTCATCGCCAAACCAACCAGACACGCCACTGAAGCTGCCCTCCCGGCATCTTTTCGCCGTCCGGCACCCCACAGATGTGAAATCACAACGGTAACACCTGTCGAGAGCCCCCAGAAAACCGTCATGGTGGTGACCATCAAGAGTTGGCCGAGCCCGGTAGCAGCAATTGCAGAGGCTCCAAGACCGCCGGTCAGAAAGACATCAACAATGGAGACCAACCGCTGGAAAAGGGATGAGAGCAGGACCGGCAGTGAGAGGCGAAAAACATCGCGGCGGATTGAGACCGGCTTACGGCGTTTCGAGGTAATGGTGGAAATAGGAAGCAGCATGACTCATTTATAAGACCGGCCAGCGGGCAGGTCAAGGTTTCCGGCAGAAAAGAGATGCGTCACCATGGGCCCTCTTTAGCATATATTGAAAAACCCCGCCTGAAAAGACGGGGTTTTTTTCCAGCACATTGAAACGCCAGGTTACCGGTTGTTCCTTATTCAGAGTCCGGTGTCACCATCAAGCGAAAGGGTTTCTGATGGTTATCGTCTGGTCACGACGCGGTCCTACCGACACCAGGACAATCGGGCAGCCGGCTAACTCTTCGAGGCGATGTACATACGCTTTGGCGGCTGCCGGCAGCTCTTCAAAGGTACTGGCAGAAGTAATGTCCTGTTTCCAGCCGGGAAGTTCTTCATAAACCGGCTGGCATTTTTCAAACAGCTCCAACTGGGCTGGCAGGGTTTCCAGAGTCTTTCCGTCACACGTATAACCGGTGCAAACCTTGATGGTGTCAAATCCGGATAATACATCGAGCTTGGTCAGGGCGATCCCGGTCAGGCCGTTAACCCGGACGGCATAGCGTACCACCATGGCATCGAACCAGCCACAGCGACGCGGACGGCCGGTCGTAGCGCCAAACTCGCCGCCAACCTGACGGAGCTCTTCACCAACACCATCCACCAGCTCGGTTGGAAAGGGGCCACTGCCGACGCGGGTCACATACGCCTTCGATATGCCGATGATTTCGTGAATGTCGCGCGGGCTGACGCCGGAACCGGTGCATGCGCCACCGGAGCAGGTCGACGAAGAGGTGACGAAGGGATAGGTGCCGTGGTCGATATCAAGCAGTGTCCCCTGGGCTCCCTCAAACAACGCTTTTTTTCCGGCCTTGAGATCCTTGTTGAGGATCAGGGCGGTGTCGGCGACATAGCGGCGCAGGACATCAGCATATCCCTGGTACTCAGCAAAAATCTCATCATAGTTACACGGAGGCTCTCCCAGAAAATTTTCCAGCAGAAAATTCTTCTCCACCAGGAATTCTTTCAGTTTACGGGCAAATATGGCGGGGTCAATCAGGTCCATCAGACGGATTCCGCGGCGGCCGATTTTGTCTTCATAGCAGGGACCGATGCCGCGGCCGGTGGTGCCGATCTTCTTATCACCGCTTTTAGCTTCACGGGCAATATCAATCCGCTTGTGGTACGGCATGATAATATGCATTGACTCTGACAGCAGCAGGCAGGCATCGTCCTTGATCCGGCCCGACTCCTTGAGCTTGGTGATCTCCCTGATGAACACCTCGGGGTCAAGCACCACGCCATTACCGATAATACAGCGCTTTCCCTCATGCAAAATACCGGACGGAATCAGGTGCAGGACAACCTTCTCGTTGCCGACAACGAGGGTGTGTCCGGCGTTGTTACCCCCCTGATAGCGGACGACGTCGTCTGCATGCTCAGTGTAAATATCGACGACCTTACCCTTTCCCTCATCGCCCCATTGGGCCCCTACAACAACTACGTTTGCCATGTTCAGTTTTCTCCCTGGCTTTCTTCGATATAGTTCATAAGTCCCGATTGGGCGATCATGCTGCTCTTGATCGGGATCACACATCCATCAACGCTGCGGACTGCCTGGTACGGTTCCTGGGTGTCGCCGATAACTAGCATGCAGCGTATGTTCATTTTCTTTGCATATTCCAACGATTGGGAATAATCACGGCGAATAATGTCCCGAGCCGTTGTATACCCCTGGGAACGGAGCTGACGGGCAACCTTCAATACGTTCCGCCGGTCCTGGCAGGTGTTGAACAGCAAGAAATCGGTTGCGGCGCACCCTTGCAGTTCCGGTCGACGTTCGATCGTCTGGAGCAGGTTAAGCAGATTGAACGTAAACCCGGTGGCCGGGGCAGCAAATCCGTACCGCCCTGTCAGATTGTCGTACCGCCCCCCGCTGCAGACCGGCTCACCAAAGCCGGTGACGAAGCCTTCGAAGGTAATCCCGGAGTGATAATTGAGCCCTCGCGTTTCACCCAGATCGATCGAAAGAAAATCTGCAACACCATGAATATCAAGAATTTCAAGAACCTGCTGCAAGTTTTCAAGAGCGGCGAGCGAACGAGGGTTGGTCACAATGCCATGCGCCGTTTTCAGCACCTCCCGCCCCCCGAACAGACGTGGCAGTGCACTTATTTCGCGGACAGAGTCAGAGGAAACGGTATGTTCATCAAGCAGGGATGTCACCGCAGAACTGTCCTTTCGTGACACCGCTTCACGCAATTGCCGGAGCGGTTCGCCATCCAAACCGGAAGCCTGGAAAACGCCCTGGCAGAATTCAACTTGTCCGAGATCAATGGTAAAGTTGTCCAATCCCAGAACCTGCATGGCTTCAATAGCCATGACAATCATTTCGGCGTCAGCCTCGGGAGAGTCAAGTCCTATCAGCTCAACTCCGGTCTGGAATATCTCCCTGCTGCGACCTGCCTGAATTTCGGTCTGGCGTAACACCCGTTCGTTGTAGCTGATTCGGTGCGGCAGTGGCAGGCTTGTCATACGCGTGGCCGCGATGCGCGCTATCTGAGGAGTTATATCGGGAGGGAGCGCAAGCAGTCTGCCTGACTGCCGGTCATCAAAACGGTAGGTTTTACCTTTGAGCTCGTCGCCCATGCCGGTGGCCAGCACATCTTCATACTCCAGCCGGGGGGTAATGATGCGCCGAAACCCCCACAATTCAAATACCCGCAACAGACGGCTTTCAATAGAACCGATTTTCGCAGCCGCTTCCGGCAGGAAATCACTTACGCCCCGTGGAAGCGCTATGTCGGTTGGTGAATGTATCATGCATTTTTTCCGGGTGTGCATTAGTACACCGGTACGAATCAGCGCCGGTGATGTATAAATCTGTTACAGCAATCAAAGGTTGCTGCAAACTTTTATTGTCGCAAAATCCGGATGGCATGTCAAAATAAAAGACAAACAAATGATTAGCGGGTACTCCCGGTGGCCGGAACTATTTCGATTGGTCCCGCGGAAGGAGTATCGGGCGCCTTAACAGCTTTCTCTGCCACCGGCACTTCAGCAGGGGCCTGAACAGGTGTTTCAGCAGCTGGTGCCAGGACTGGAGATTGGCCGGGAACAGCCGACTGCACCGGCGATTCAGCCGGCATTAGTGAGCCGTCCGCAAGCGGCAGCGATTTTCGGTTAACGACCACACCTCCCTTTGTTTGATTATCGTTATCATGTTTGATCAACGAGGCCATTTCATCAAACAGCCTGCCGTATACCTCAGGCTCCTGAGTCTCCCGGTGTAGCCAGTCGCGTTTTTTCTGCTCAAGAGTTCGGCGAATTCCGTCAATTGACTTGAAACGCAACTCCGTCCTTTTGGACAGGTTTGCTTCTGTCTCGCTAAAATCCGGATATTGCAGGTTTACCAGCGGGTAATAGGTTAACAATCTCGTGCGAAAATTCGGGTATTCCCACAGGACGGTGCCGTCGGGGCCAAGTATCTGCGCCGTCATCGTCAAAAAATTGAAGTCGGTTTCAAGAGAAGCGAGCAGATTGCTGGAATAAATTTTGCTGGTTTTTGTCAGCCCACTGACAACAACCAGCATGACGGCATCCAGCCGGTTTTTCTTTATGTACGTACCGATTTCATCATTTTTCCAAAAATATTTGTTGTACTGAATGCCGGCATCATCCCGTTTTTCACGGCGCGCTACCAGTGAACTGAAAAGGTGCCCCGGATCATCAGCCAACTGGGTTACCGCAGAGAAGTTGCCCGTGCTCTGGAGTTTCCGCACAAGCAGCTGTTCATATTTCCGATTCAGTTCAGTAATGAGCGGCAGCAGAAACTCTTTTTGCGGGTAGATAATGTCTGAGTCGGCATCAATAAAAATCGGAGCGATACCAAGAACCTTTACTTTTTCAGAGAACGTATCGGCCGGAATATTGAAATGATTCTGGGCACAGCCAAGCATTATTGCGGCAACGGCAAACAAACTAACAACGAATCGTTTCATTTAAAACTCCACATGGCATAAAGTTTGGGAAAAAGAACGGGGCCATCGCTTTTCCCAGATCCCTGTCCTTGATCAAAGACAACTCTTGGCGGTGCTCCGCAGTATACATTTAACAGGGCTCGTTCGATTTCTTAATTCTCATAATTCCTGATTTTATGTAGCACTTATAGCAGAAAGCAAGCTTGTTTTCTACTCAATTTGACTGCGTGGCGAGGGGCTGCGATGGCACTCTTTGTATTCAATTTGATTGACAAAATGCGGCATTATTTCGTATCGTCTTGCTACTATACCTGCTTATCGAGAGTGGTGGAGGGAAAAGGCCCTGTGAAACCACAGCAACCGGTCACATGACGCCAGGTGCTAAATCCTGCCGCAAGGCAAAGATGAGAGGTGTGCTGTGCCGTTACCAGCCCCTTTCTCATATGATGTGAAGGGCTTTTTTTATGTCTGAAGATTACATCACTGAACAATCCATAACCTTTGAATCCGGCATCCGTCTCGATAGCGGCCGGATACTGGCTCCGGTTACTCTGGCGTACGAAACCTACGGCACCCTTAACAAGCAAAGGACCAATGCCATTCTTGTTGAGCATGCCTGGACCGGCGATGCTCATCTGGCCGGAAGACGGAACGCCTCTGAAACAAAACCCGGCTGGTGGGATGCCATTGTCGGCCCTGGCCGCCTGCTTGATACCGACCGTTATTTTATTATCTGCTCAAATGTCATCGGCTCCTGTTTCGGCTCTACCGGGCCCACCTCGATCAATCCCAAAACTGGTAAACGCTATAACCTCTCTTTTCCGGTTGTCACCATTCGCGACATGGTTCGCGCCCAAAAACTGCTGATCGAAGCCCTTGGTATCGAGCGGTTACTGTCCGTCATGGGTGGAAGCATGGGGGGCATGCAGGCTCTGGAGTGGGCGACGCAATACCCTGACAGCATTGCTTCAGCGATTGTCCTGGCTACGACACCGCGGCCGTCTCCACAAGCCATTTCGCTCAACGCCATCGCCCGCTGGGCAATATTCAATGACCCCACCTGGCGCAAGGGTGAATACAAGTATAATCCCAAAGACGGCCTGGCGCTGGCCCGTGGTATCGGCCATATTACCTTTCTTTCCGACGAATCAATGAACGCCAAGTTCGGACGCCGCTTTTCGGCACGGGATGGCCAGTTTGACTTCTTCGGCCAGTTCGAGGTCGAGCGGTACCTGAATTATAATGGCTATAATTTTGTAGATCGTTTTGATGCCAACTCTTTTCTTTATCTGGCCAAGTCCTTGGATCTTTACGATGTTTCCTGGGGATATGAGTCAATGTCCGAGGCTTTCAGCCAGGTCCAGGTCCCGATTCAATTCTATGCGTTCAGCTCTGACTGGCTCTATCCCCCGTATCAAACGGAAGAGATGGTCACCTGCCTCAAGGAACTCGACAAACATGCTGAATATCATCTAATTACGTCGGCATATGGTCACGATGCTTTTCTGCTGGAGCATGAGACCTTCACCCCCATGGTGCGCGATTTTCTTGAGCGGATCTGAAATGGTGAATACCCCTAACAAACAAAATCCATCCGCAGAATTCAAGCATGACCGGCTGTTCAGAAAGTTGCGGCATGGTACCGGCAAAGCCATCGGTGACTTCGGACTGATTGAGAAGGGAGATCGTATCGCGGTAGCGGTTTCCGGAGGGAAGGATTCCTACACGCTGCTCCTGCTGCTGGAGGAACTCCGCAGGAGGGCTCCGGTGCCATTTGAGCTTATCGCCGTCAATATTGATTCCGGCTACCCCGGCTACCGGTCTGATATCATCGAAGATTTTCTCCGGAAAAACGGTTTTTCCTATCGGATGGTGCCAAGTGAGCACTATGATATTATTAAAGAGAAACGCCGTCCCGGCTCCTCCTACTGTTCGATCTGTTCGCGCCTGAAGCGGGGTGCGCTCTATGGAGCCGCCCAAGCATTAGGGTGCAACAAGCTTGCACTCGGTCATCATCGGGAGGATTTTATTGAAACGCTCCTGCTGAACCAGTTTTTCGTCGGCTCACTGAAGTCAATGTCCGCGTCCATGCTGGCCGATAACGGCATAATTACTGTCATCAGGCCACTTGTCTATCTCGCCGAAGAAGACATCATTTCATTTTCACGCCAGGCGCAGTTGCCGGTAGTCTGCTGCTCTTGTCCTGTCAGCGGTAGTGCCGATATGCAGCGCAAGCGGATGAAACAGTTGCTTGAAGAGTTGCAGACCACTATTCCGCATGTCAAAAGCAGCCTGTTGAAAGCTCTTTCAAATGTTCACCCCCGCCACCTGCTTGACACATCGCTGTGCAGGGATGCGGTGGGAAATGGAGAGACCGCTACTCGGCATGCAAACCCGGCTGTGCTTGCTGATCCGGATTCCCCTGCCTGCCAGAAGATCGATGGATGAATGATTCAGATGAGTGGCTGCGTGAACTGCGAGGGACTGTTGTGCGGAGATCAATATCTGGAAAAGGTTGAAATGACTGCGGTCAAGCCAGCACCGGGTGTACGCGCGTCAGGGTTCGCCGCGCTCTGCTTCACCTGAAAGCATGACAAGATCAACCCGCCGGTTTTTGGCGCGTCCCTCGGGAGTGGCATTATCGGCGATCGGCCGGAACTCGGCATAGCCGGCTGCCGATATTTTATTGGGATCTATGTCAAAGTGTTTTATCAGATATTTCAGGCCATTTGTCGCACGTGCCGTTGACAGCTCCCAGTTGGATGGGAATTGGGCCGTGCTGATCGGCATGTTATCGGTATGCCCCTCGAGCCGCAATGGGTTGTTATACTGGCTCATCACTTCCGCGATTGTATTAATCAGATCATAAGCCTCAGGCTTGATGGTTGCCTGGCCGGAATTAAAAAAGCCGGCTTCCTTGAGGCTGACGATCAGGCCGCGACGCGTTATCTCCAGGGTCACCTTGTTTTGCGCGCCCTGCTTAACAAGGTATGCTTCCACGGCCGATTTAATTTGCCGGAAATCCTTCTCTTCAGCCCGTGTTTTTGCATGCCCGCTCCGCGCCCTGCCCATCGGCGCCAACTTTATCTCCGGGACGAGCGATGGAATTACAGTAATCGCCTGCGAAGGAATGACGTTGACTTTCGGGGCAGTTGCACCGGCAGCCGCCATGCCGAAAGACTGCTGAATAGCCTGCATGACCTCTTCAACCTTCTTCTTGTCGCTCTGCCCCATCGCATACAGAACCACGAAGACAGCAAACAGCAACGTGATGAAGTCTGCGTAGGAAACGAGCCAGCGCTCGTGGTTTCCCTCTTTTTCCGGTTTTCTTTTGATTGCCATGGCTGGTTAGTGCCCACCTACGAAGGCCATCAGTTTCTGTTCAATGAAATGCGGGTTCTCGCCATTCTGGATGGCGATAAGCCCCTCCAGAATCATGACTCGCCTGAGCACTTCTTCTTTCATCCGTATTTTAATCTTGGTTCCGATTGGAATACAGACGATGTTAGCGACAATCAGGCCATAGATGGTGGCAACGAACGCAACAGCGATCCCCCCCCCGAGCTTGGAAGTGTCGGAAAGGTTGGCCATAACGTGGATCAGACCAAGAACGGCCCCGATAATACCAATTGTCGGAGAATATCCACCCGCGGCCTCGTAGAACTCGGCACTGTGCTTGGTGGTATCTTCGTAAGCCATAATATCCGCTTCAAGAGTCTCACGAAGTTTTTGGGGGTCGATGCCGTCAACCACCAGCGATATCCCTTTTTTGATGAAGGGATCGCGAGCCGACTGCGCCTCCTGCTCCAGCGAAATCAACCCGTTGCGCCGGGCTTTGGTGGCATAGTTAATAATGTCTTTTACCACCTGCTCGTGATCAACCTTTGCAGGAAGGAACGCGATCTTGATGTTTTTTAGTGCTCCGATGATTGCAGACAGCGGGAATGAGACGAACGTGGCACCAAAAGTGCCCCCCAGAACAATCAGCGCTGCTGTCGGCTGTATCAGCGCTGATATGTGGACACCTTCGATCGCCGCTCCGCCAAAAATGGCGCCGAAGCCCATCAACAATCCTATGATCGTAGCTAAATCCATATGCTATAAATCCCGACTGTGGAATGGAATAGTGTTCTGTTCACCCTGTAAATCCGCCGAAGCCTCTTCCACCCGGTCCTTTGACCAATCAAGGCGATGAGCCAAAGTGCGGCCGAGATACCGTCTGGCAGCCGGAAACGCCGCCCGGCGCGAAATTTTGGCGCGAAAGGCAACGATCCGGCTTATAATGGCGCTTGCGCGATCAATCACAATATACCGATTGCCATTAAAGAGAGTAATGACCGTATCCGGCGTTTCTTCGATACATATAATATGGTCCGGGTTCAGGTACATCCGCTGTTTATCCAGACGCGTCACGACAATCATGAAAACTCCGCTCGACTGATGGGTATTTTTCTATAAATATCAAAACCTGTACCAGGTCAAGAACTTTCTGCTGCTTATGACTCCCCTGATGCGGGAATCGGTCAGATCATGGCATCGATGGCATCGAAGTCAATATGGCGCTCTGCAATCGAATTTATCAGTTCAATCTTTTCGCGATCCTCGGGACCGATTTTTGAAACGTGCTCGCGTAACTGGTAAAAAACTTCTGATGATGTCTCTACAATGCGGATATAGGGAATTTTACTGTCATCGATAATACGCTGGGTAATATCGGAAACCGCCACATGCCCGCCGATAACAAGACCGGCCAGTTTTTTCTTGTATTCCGGTATATGGTGAAGTGATGAGGCGGTAACCAGTAACTCGTCTCGTGAACTTGTCACAATCAGTAGCGTTGAGTCATCGAGATTGTCGATAACGCGTTGCGATGACGCCGCTCCCAGTTGAATGGTGTGGCAGAGGCGCTTCCGGTCGGCAGGATCACCATTAAGAGGCCGTCCCAGCAAATCGGCGATATGGAGAAGCGTCGGATCTGCCAATGTCGGCAGATAGTCAAAAGCGCTTGTGACCATAACGTTCCTTCCTGCAAAAGCTTTCTCAAGATAGCCGAGGGTATTCTCCCTCTTTGCAGGAACCAGCTTGTTGGCCATGATGAAGCGAACATCCGCTTTCTCCCGTTGATACAGCGCCAGATTAAGTTCAACGGCATCTACGACATTCCCGATTCCACCTCCGGTAACCAGGAGGACCGGAGCGTTCAGTTCAGCTGCTATTTGCGCGTTATTCATACCGACGACCGAACCGACTCCACCATGACCGGCGCCCTCGATAATCAGGAAATCATACTTCTTTTCAAGCTCTTCACAGGCGAAGCGAATCGCTTTGCGCGGAGCTGAAGAGTCAATAACACCGTCAAGATACCGACGGGTCGTCCCGGGAGTCAGGGTAACCGGAGACATGAGCGCTACGTCACGTTCAACACCAAAAACGCTGGAGAACATGGCGGCATCCTTGTCGACAATAGTACCGTTAAACTCGGTCCATTTGGGACCAATCGGTTTCATGAAGCCGACTCGCCCGTACTTCTTCAGTGCCAGATGCATCAATGAGAGACTGATGGTGGTTTTTCCGCAATGCTGCCCGGTCGCACCTATAAAAATTTTTCTACACATGGCTGCGTCTCTCCTGCAACGGATGTATGCGGCGTTGCTATGTTTTCGAAAAAATTGTCATACGCATCTTCGCCTGCATGAAAGCGTAAAAAACGTACCCCCATGCCGCTTTTCTTGACGAGATGAAAGAGATTCGGCGGGACTTTTTTCGCCCACATGACACGTGCCTCCAACTCTACAATTGCTCCTCCCGGGAGCACGATCTCAATTTTTATTTTTGAGTTAGGAGGGATGATATACGGAGACCTGATAAACATCCCGATCATGGAAATGTCTTCCGTATACGCAACTCTTGCGGGTTCATCAATGCCAAAACGGATTGCAATGCGTTTTTTGATGCGCCTAATGTCACGTTTATCAGCCACTCTGCCCGTCCCCGCGCTTTATCAAGAAAGAATCAAACCGACGCGTTCGTATAATGCCAGAAACATACCATAATTTCAATAACTAGCAGAATAATCGATAAAACACTTCACTTTGAGCGGCAGCACATACGTCACTAAAATTGAATTGACAGAGCATCGGCAATCAACTACCTTGGTTTTGCTGGGGGAGTTTAGACTGAGAGCGGCTGATATACGCCGCGACCCTTCGTACCTGATCCGGGTAATGCCGGCGTAGGGAAGCGCGACCGATTGTTGTATTCAAACAAGCCGCTTCTGCGGTTTTTTTCGTTTGTGGAGGTTGACATGCGGATCATATTAAATGGTGATGCCGTTGAAAAAGCAGAGGGTTTAACGGTCGAGACTCTGTTGCTGCAGCTCGGAATTAGCCGGGACCGCGTAGCGGTCGAGTTAAATGCCGGCATCGTGCCAAAGGCCGGCTATGAAAAGCAGCTTCTGTCTGATGGCGATAAAATCGAAATAGTCCATTTTGTTGGTGGGGGGTAACGAGATGACGCAGACTGCGGACAAATTGATTATTGGCGGGCGGGAATTTACTTCACGCCTGATGGTGGGTACCGGCAAGTATGCCAGCTTCGAACAGACCGCCCGGGCGCTGGAAATGTCCGGAGCCGAGATTATTACGGTAGCGGTCCGGCGGGTAAATCTCGAT
Source organism: Deltaproteobacteria bacterium (assembly GCA_021781535.1). Classification (GTDB taxonomy): domain Bacteria; phylum Desulfobacterota; class Desulfuromonadia; order Geobacterales; family Pseudopelobacteraceae; genus JACRCG01. Next base: position 23,983 of record JAJXWO010000012.1, read on the forward strand.
CGCAGCAAAGAGTCGTTGCTCGATTACATTGACCCGAAAAAATATACCCTGCTTCCCAACACTGCTGGATGCTACACCGCTGATGATGCCGTACGGACCTGCCGCCTGGCCCGAGAAGCCGGTATGTCTGATTTCGTCAAGCTAGAAGTGCTGGGAGATGAAAAAACCCTTTTCCCGGACAATGAAGAGCTGCTTAAAGCCGCAAAAATACTGGTGGCCGAGGGTTTCACCGTACTTCCCTACTGCAGTGATGATGTAATCGTCTGCAAAAAACTGGAAGATCTGGGGTGTGTGGCCGTTATGCCGTTGGGGGCTCCGATCGGGAGCGGCCTTGGTATTCGTAACCCTTACAATATTCGTATCATCCTCGAGAATGTCAGCGTGCCGGTCATTGTGGACGCGGGCGTCGGTTCGGCATCTGATGCCGCCATCGCAATGGAGTTGGGCTGCTCCGGCGTCCTCATGAACACTGCCATTGCCGGAGCGCAAGATCCGATTGCCATGGCGGAGGCAATGAAACTGGCGGTAATTGCCGGTAGATTGTCATTCAAGGCTGGCCGGATACCGCGTAAACTCTATGCCAATGCCTCCAGTCCGCTGGATGGCATGATCGGTTAAACACCTCGGCATTGATGCAACTAACTGATATCAGGCTGTATCTGATCACCGATCGGCACCAGACCGGCAGCAGGCCATTGACAGAAGTAGTGCGTCAGGCGCTGGAGGGGGGCGTTACAGCCGTCCAGCTGCGGGAGAAGGATCTTTCCAGCGCGGAATTATGCCGGCTGGCTGCGGATTTGCGACGCCTTACCTCTGATTTTGACGCCCGCCTTATCATCAACGACCGACTGGATATCGCCCAGGCGGTGGAGGCAGATGGCGTTCATCTTGGAGTCAACAGCGTTCCGGTGGCCATTGTTCGCCGGGTGCTCGGACAGGATAAGATTATCGGTTACTCTGCCCATGCCGTTCATGAGGCAGAACGTGCCCAGGCCGATGGCGCCGATTTCGTCACGTTCAGCCCGGTGTACTACACCCCCTCCAAAGCGGCTTACGGCGAGCCGTGCGGTGTCAAGAAACTGGCAGATGCTGTTTCTGTGCTGGAAATACCGGTCATTGGCCTGGGAGGGATTTCACAGGCCACCGTCATTGAAGCCTTGTCTGCCGGCATACAGGGCATTGCTGTTATATCATCCATATTGGCCGCAGCTGATCCGTGCCTTGCAGCCGCAGCCCTGCTGAAAAAGATTGAAGAGTATGCCCATCGCCCCTGACGAAAGAATCCACCCACAACTTCATATAAACTCCTATGGCCTCTATCTGCGCCGTCGCTTCGGCTTCCGCATCAGCAAGGTTAACGTGGATGCCGGTTTCACCTGTCCAAATCGCGATGGCAGCAAAGGGACAGGCGGGTGCATCTACTGCAATAACGTATCATTCTCCCCCAAAGAGACTCAAGCCGTCGTACCGCTTGAAGAGCAGATAGCGGCAGGAATTGCCTATCACCGTATTCGGCTCGGCTCTCAAAAGTTCATCATCTATTTCCAGAAGTACACCAACACGTACGGTTCGGCAGAACTATTGTCCGACCTGTATCGGCGTGCGTTGAATCATCCGGATGTAATCGGCATTTCGGTCGGAACACGCCCCGATTCCTTGAGCGATGAGGCTCTCGATCTGCTGACGGAGATAGCACGGACAAAATACGTTTGTCTTGAACTGGGATTGCAATCGATGGATGATGCTATTCTGAATCGTATCAACCGGGGGCATACGCTGGAGGATTTTGTACAGACAGCCAACCGCGCTTCTGGTCGGAATTTTGACATCTGCGCCCATCTCATTTATGGCTTTCCGGGAGAGAGCCCCACAGAGTTTCTAAAAACCGCCGATCTGATGGCAGCTCTGCCGATCGACTCACTCAAACTTCACCAACTGCATGCCGTAGCGGGAACCGAGTTGGCTAAGCTTTACCGTCGGGGAGAGTTTGTGCCGCTGACTTTGGAGCAATATATAACAACAGTGGCCGACTTTCTGGAACAGCTCTCACCGGGGATAACCATCCAGCGCCTGTATGGCTCGGCCCCTCTGGAGATAAGCGTTGCCCCGCGGTGGGGACTGAAGAACAACCAGATGTGGTACGCAATTGTCAACGAATTGACAAGACGAGGGAGTTGGCAGGGGTGCCGGTTGGTGGAAAACCAGGGACTGATATAGTTCATTGAACCTGGCGGCTTAATGACCGGTTGAAATACTGGCCTCCACGGCGAAGCGTTTAATCTTGCGGGTCGTTGTTTTGGGAAATTCGTCTTCGCGGATCGTAAACTTGCGAACCCGCTTGTAATCCGCCAGACCGTTGCAGGCTTTCTGGACTTCAACCCTCAGCAGTGCTTCAACATCCGCCTCGCTCATCGGGCATGTACCGTTCATTCGACATTGGCTGTCGAGCGCTTCCTGCTCGGGATAGATTATCGCGTGAATCTCCTCGGACGTTGTGCCGACCCGGTAGCCATAGACCATTACCTCGGAAATGAACGGGCTTTTCAGAAGCTCGTTTTCCACTTCTTCCGGATACACGTTCTTGCCATTGGGGGTCACAATCAGGTTCTTGACTCGGCCACTGATAGTCAGAAATCCGTCCGGGCTGAGAAACCCGAGGTCGCCAGTGCGATACCATCCATCGACGAGCACTTCAGCCGTTGCGTGGGGATTTTTGTAGTACCCCTGCATGACGTTAGGCCCTTTTACAATTATCTCTCCCACTCCGTCATCGTTCGGCTCATCAATCCTCACTTCAACACGATCCAGCGGCCGCCCGATCGTGCCCAACCGCTTGGCTCCGGGCTGTTCCGCACTGATTATCGGCGCTGTTTCCGTAATGCCGTAGCCCTGATACACCGACAATCCGAATTCCGTCATTCCCTTGGCAATAGCCGGATCAAGCGCCGCCCCGCCACTGATAAAGATTGTGCCGGAACCAAACGCGTGCCGCACTTTCGAGGTCACGATCGACCTCATAACCGGGACAGAAAAAAGCAGCCGTGAAAGTTTCTTTGAAGAAACATTCTTGGCAATCCGGTCAAGAATCATCCGGTACACGGCCGGGACTGCCAGAAAAAAGGTCGGCTTGACTTCCGCAAGATTCTCCCCCAGTTTCTTCAGTGATTCGCTGAAGGAAACCTGCCCCCCCAGCGAGAGCGGCAGCAGGACTCCGCACACTTGCTCGAATACATGGTTGATCGGGAGGAACGACAACGTGTGGATGCTGTTATCGAGATGAAAATGGCGGGCAGCTCCGTTGATGTTGGAGACGATATTTGCGTGGCTGAGCATGGCGCCCTTGGAGCGCCCGGTGGTCCCGGAGGTGTAAAGAATCACGGCTGTATCGGTATCGCTCCGTGGTTTTACCGGGAGCGGCGCACTGTGGCAAAGTGCGTTTAGCGAGAGCAGTTTGCCATCGCGGTTGAGCTTGCTGCGAAGCCGCTCCACCGGGTCAAAAGGGTCAGCTGGCCCGGTCACGGCCCCTGCCTTGGAACCTGAAGAGCATAACAGCCGGTGTGCCTGACGAGCCAGCACCTCCATTGCCGTGCGCCGGTCCGCCGGCAGATCTACTGCAGCGACCAGATCTCTCCACTCTTCAACCAGAGCGTCAAGCACCTGCACAATCCGGGGGTCTCCACCTGCTGCCGGGGCGGAAGCAAGCGTCACCAGACATTCCAGACCCGGGATATCCGGAAAAACTTCCAGCAGCAGATCAAGACAGGGTGGTGCACTGAACACGATACGGGCATCACAGTCAGCGAGAACATGGCGCAGTTCCGCCGCCTTCAATTCCTTGTCGATAGGGACAACGACTCCACCAGCCTTGAGAATCCCCAGGTAGGCTGCCACCCACTCCGGTGATGAAGGCGCCAGCAAGGCCGCGTGGTCTCCAGAATTGAAACCGATTTTGATCATACCGGCAGCAATCCGGTCCGACAGTTCCCACAGCGCGCCATAGGTCATGTGGTGCCAAACCCCGGCACGCTTATATCGTAATGCCGGCTGCTCGCTATACTTCTGGCAACTTTCCCTGATCAAGGAATCTATGGTCTGCATAACTGACCTCAAAACGGTATTTTGTGTATACTAGCACGACCGCGCCGCATGTTGTCAAAGCTAAATGAGCCGTTATCCGGCAGAAAATGCTTTTTCGGCGTAGCCGGGAATGCTATAGTGCTGTTCCTATATTTACCTCAGGGAGAACCATTTCAAAGGAGTTGCTCAATGTCTGAACTTCGTGTCCGCTTTGCCCCCAGCCCAACCGGTTACCTTCACGTCGGCGGCGCCCGTACCGCGCTTTTCAACTGGCTGCTGGCCAAAAACAAGGGTGGCACATTCATTTTGCGTATTGAGGACACCGACGTGGAGCGTTCCACGAAAGAATCTGTTGATGCAATTCTTGATGGAATGAAGTGGCTCGGACTGGAGTGGGACGAGGGTCCGTTCTATCAATCAGATTCGTTTCCGCTCTACAAGGAGCATGTCCAGAAACTGCTGGATTCCGGCCAGGCCTACAAATGTTACTGCACAACCGAAGTGCTTGATGCCAAACGTACCCTCGCAATGCAGGAAGGGCGCAAACCGAAGTATGACGGCACCTGCCGCGAGCGGGCGGATCAGCCTGACGGCCAGCCATACGTTGTTCGCTTCCGGGCGCCGCAGGGCGGAGTGACCGCTTTTGATGACCTGATCAAAGGGGTTATCACGTTCCCGAACGAAGAGCTGGACGACCTGATCATCCAGCGCACCGACGGGACGCCGACCTACAATTTCTGCGTGGTGATTGACGATGCCACCATGCGTATCACGACCGTCATCCGGGGGGACGATCATGTCAACAATACGCCGCGCCAGATTCAACTCTACGAAGCACTCGGCTTTCCGGTGCCGCAGTTCGCGCATGTTCCGATGATCCTCGGCTCCGACAAGGCCCGTCTCTCCAAACGGCATGGTGCCACCAGCGTTATTGCCTACCGTGATATGGGTTTTTTGCCGGAGGCGTTACTAAACTACCTGGTGAGGTTGGGATGGAGTAACGGCGATGATGAGATTTTCAGCCGTGACGAGATGATTCAGAAATTTGACATCCACAATGTGGGACGTTCCGCTTCGGTATTCAATACCGAAAAACTACTCTGGCTGAATGCCCACTACATCAAGAGCGGCGACCCGGAACGGTTGGCAGGCTTGTTGCTGCCGCACCTGTCCAGCCGGGAAGTGACGACGCTTGGCGGACCGGATCTGATGGCGGTCGTCAAAACACTGCAGGAACGGGCCCAGACACTGGTAGAAATGGCTGACCGCGCCGTATTCTACTACAATGCACCGGACAGTTATGATGACGCGGCTCTTGCCAAGTTTGACAAGGGACAGGTTCTGGCTGTTTTTGACGCAGTCACCGAAAAGCTTTCTTCGGCACCTGTCGATGCAGCTGCCGGGGTGGATACACTCTTTAAAGAAATCTGCACTGAAAAGGGCTGGAAGATGGGTCAGGTTGGCCAGCCGGTCCGGATCGCCCTCTCCGGCGGTACACAGGCGCCGGGGATTGGTGAAATCGTGGTAACACTTGGAATAGACGAGACTCTCAGGCGGATTAGCAGGACACGGGAGTATATGGCTGGAAAATAACCGTTCCCGGTATGAATTAATAACAGGGTTGCCGGAATAGTACACCGGCAGCCCTGATTACACAAATACGACCCGTCGTTCTTGCCACAATTCTTTGCCGAATACATCGCCTCGTCGATCCGTTTGACAAACGGGATCAATTCTTATCCGGGCCGGTAACTGCCGCCGCCGATACTTATGGTCATATGGCACCGTTCTCCCGAGGCTGTCGTAAATTCCCGCTCCGCAAAAGCTCGACGCAATCGTTCGGCAACAACCTGTGATTCATCAGGAATCGTTTCCGGGAATATCACGATGAATTCCTCGCCACCATAACGATAGGCGGAGTCGGAACCGCGAATCTCCGTCCTGATGACCTCCGCCAGTCCCGCCAGCACTGTCGGCAGATTGTCGACAACAATAAGTTTATCGCCCGGCGCACATTCCATTGAATCGCGTAATTTTGCAAAAAAAGATTCCAGAGCTATATCCTGAACGGTTATTATTGCATTACCGACCCGGGAAAACTCCAGCAAGTCGGTCACCAGTTCATCGCCATGTCGCAAAGCACTGCCGATCCCCTCGAAATAGCCCTGTTGCTCTTCGGTCAGCACCGGTTCAAGTTCTTCACGAAGAAAATCTGCATAGTTGCGTACGGCGCGAAGCGGTGCACGAATATCATGTGAAGCAACAAAGGCATATTGCGACAGCTCCTCGTTCGCCTGCTCCAAAATCGCAGCCTTCGCCACCAGCTCGCCATGCGCCTCCCTTAACTCTGCCGTGCGCAGGCGTACCAACCCCTCCAGATTGTCACGATACGTTTTCAAATCAGTTTCAGCCTGTTTACGAGCGGTAATATCCTGCAATGTTTCGATTACGTCGATCATGCGGCCGTTTGCATCGGTGATAGGAGAGGCCGTAAAAAAAAGCCAGACACCATCCTTTCCCATATCCGGGAAAAAATCTTCAGATTCATACGCTCCTTCAATAGTGCAGGAGCGGCGCCAGATATTGCTGTAGCGTCGATTTATTTCCTCGTCAGAAGCACCGGACATGATCAGATCAGCCATGAGCGGGCGCTCCAAGGGATAAAATGCTTTCCAGGCCTGTCTGGTTCCAATTACTTCATCGGAGTCCAATCCGGTAATATGCTCACAGGCGCGATTCCAGAGGATAACCGTATTAGTTTCATTGATAACAAAGGTTGGGATCGGGCTTCCCTGTAACAGGTGACAGACTCTCGCCTGTTCATAAACCCGGCACATGCTTGCAGATCCTTCCGAGATCGCTTGTTTCATGATGAGCCTCGTGATATCGTAGTCTCCTATATTGTTGGCATGCCCCAGACGTAGTTTTGTTGCCTCGTGCCACCAGCTCTGTACACAATTGAACGGATGCACCTATTGCTTTTATAGAACAGCAGTATATACTGACATACCATATTATGACAACCTTCAATCTCACAACTACCTACACTCCCCGCGGCGACCAGCCACAGGCTATCACGGAGCTGACCGAGGGAATCGAACGGGGCGACCGCCACCAGACCCTGCTTGGGGTTACCGGCTCAGGCAAGACCTTCACCGTCGCCAACGTTATCGCACGCACCGGCCGACCTGCGCTGGTGCTGGCTCCCAACAAGACTCTGGCGGCGCAGCTTTACGGCGAGTTCAAGGAGCTTTTTCCGGATAATGCCGTCGAGTATTTTGTTTCTTACTACGACTACTATCAGCCGGAAGCCTATATCCCGTCCAGCGATACCTTTATTGAAAAAGATTCTGCCATCAACGACGAAATTGACAAGATGCGTCATTCGGCAACGCGCAGCCTGCTGACACGGCGCGATGTCATTATCGTTGCTTCGGTGTCCTGCATTTACGGCATCGGTTCACCCGCCGCATATCAAGCCATGCACATCTTCTTTCATCAAGGGGACGAATACGGTCGCGACGAGCTGCTCAAGAAACTAATTGAGATACAGTACGAACGTAATGACACGGATTTCCATCGCGGTACATTCCGGGTGCGGGGTGATGTTATAGAAATTTTCCCTGCTTATGACAGTGAACGGGCGCTCCGGATCGAATTTTTCGGTGATGGGGTTGAGGCCATCAGCGAAATTGATCCTCTTCGAGGGATCGTACTGCAAAAACTCTCCAAGTGCTCCATTTATCCCGCCTCGCATTATGTCTCCACACGGGAAACCCTGGAACGGGCGGTGGAGCAGATTCGGGTCGATCTGGCGGAGCGGATCAGCTATTTTCGCGAACGGAACATGCTGCTGGAAGAACAACGTATCGAGCAGCGCACCTTTTATGATATTGAAATGATGGAGGAGATGGGATTCTGCCACGGTATAGAAAACTATTCGCGCTACTTTGATGGTCGTCTGCCGGGTGAAGCCCCGTACACCCTCATCGACTACTTTCCGGATGACTTTGTACTCTTTGTGGACGAGTCCCATATCACCATCCCCCAGACCGGAGCCATGTACCGGGGTGACCGCTCGCGCAAGGAAACATTGGTCAACTACGGGTTTCGCCTGCCTGCAGCGCTTGATAACAGGCCACTCAATTTTCAGGAATTCCAGGCCCGCATCCGGCAGGCAGTCTACGTCTCGGCAACTCCGGCCGACTATGAGCTTGAGTCGAGTGGCGGAGTATTTGTCGAACAGGTCATCCGTCCCACCGGGTTGGTTGATCCGGTTATCGAGGTGCGCCCGGCAACGGCAAAGGGAGACGGATTCGGCCAGGTAGACGACCTCCTTCATGAAGTACGCGAGACTGTTGCCCGTGGTGAACGGGTCCTGGTAACAACCCTGACCAAACGAATGGCCGAAGAGCTGACGAACTATTATCGTGAATTGGGAGTCCGGATCAAATATCTCCATTCAGACATCGTTACCATTGAACGTATGCAGATTATTCGTGACCTGCGCTTAGGGGAATTCGACGTGCTGGTCGGCATCAACCTGTTGCGTGAGGGTCTGGATCTGCCTGAGGTCTCTCTGGTTGCCATTCTTGATGCCGACAAAGAGGGGTTCCTCCGTTCGCAACGGTCATTGATCCAGACCTGTGGTCGTGCCGCCCGCAATATCAATGGCAGGGTACTGATGTATGGCGATATCGTGACCCGTTCCATGCAGGCCTGTATCGATGAAACCGGGCGGCGCAGAACCAGACAGCTCGACTACAATGAAGAACACGGCATTACACCAGAAACAGTTAAAAAAGGGTTGCGCAGTATTCTTGAGTCGATTGAGGAGAAGGACTATGTCACGCAGCCGGCTGTAATCGCCGAGGCAGGAGTGGAATACATCGCACCGAAAGATATCCCGAAACGTGTTAAAAAGCTCCGCAAGGAGATGCTGGCGGCGGCGAAAGAACTGAACTTCGAAAAAGCGGCCGAGCTTCGCGATCAGGTAAAAAGGTTGGAAACGATGGAGCTGGCGTTGCGGTGAAACCGCTGACACCCGCATATCTGACGAGTATCCATTGCAGGACGAAGGTGCTCCCCCCACAGGTCATCGGCGCTTTTCGCGCGATGGTCTACACCTATCACCGTGCTCATCCCCGCCCGATGCCGTGGCGCGAAACCGATGACCCGTACCGGATTTTGGTGTCGGAAATAATGCTGCAGCAGACGCAGGTAGAGCGGGTAAGGCTCAAATATGCCGAATTTATACGTGCTTTCCCGACCGTGCAGACGTTGGCAGACGCACTGTTGTCTGATGTACTGCATGTCTGGCAGGGGCTGGGCTACAACCGCCGGGCTCTGTATCTGAAGCGCTGCTCCGAAATGATCGCCACCCAATATGCAGGCTGCTTTCCTCACACTCCCGTGGAACTTCAGACGTTGCCAGGAATCGGCCCCTACACTGCCCGTGCCGTAGCGGCCTTTGCGTATGGTATAGCCGAGCCATTGATCGAGACCAACATACGTACCATTTTTATCCACTTTTTTTTTCATGGCTGTGAAAAGGTTTCCGACAGCAGGATCATGCCGTTGGTCGCGGCGACTCTTGACCGGGATAATCCTCGCGAATGGTATTATGGGCTGATGGATTATGGGGCCATGCTCAAACAGGCCCATACCAATCCGGGGCGTCGCAGCAGTCACCACACACAGCAGAGCCCTTTTGAAGGTTCCAACAGGCAGATGCGCAGTCGGCTATTACGGGAGATAATGGTACAGCCGGGAATAACACGGGAAGAATTGATCAGGATTGTGGCAGCAGGTCATGAAGCCGTGGAACGGAATCTTGATGCGTTGCAGCAGGAGGGATTTCTGTTTAAGCAGGGCGATTGCTTCAGAATAGCAGGATAAAACAAGGGGGGCAGTGTGGCATGCCCCCCTTGTCAGCCATTACTCAAAAGATCACGCAGCTTATTTCTTGTGGCACTCTTTGCATTTCGTCGGGCCCATCTTCATTTCAGTGTGGCACCCTTTGCAGTTCTTGTGAGCCCAATCCTTGCCGAATCCGGCGATTTTGCCAGGGGCGCCTTCATGGCATTTTTTGCAATCTTTCAGTTTTTCCTGATGCATCTTGTGGGGAAAGGATACCGTACCAAAGGATGCCGGCAACTCTATTACATCGGCTGCAAAGGCTGCTCCGGCAAAAGCGGTTACCGCAAACATTGCTACTACTGCGCTGATCTTTTTCATCTGATTTTCTCCTTGTTGGTTTATTTCTGCGCTATAACGCAGACGTAATTTTTTTAATTATGTCCTAATTTTCCCTTTTGTCAATGATTTAGCATATTGAATACCAATCCGCAATAATAATTGTAACTACTTATAAATATTTGATAAAATAATTTATACTGAAAAACATGGCGGAATCTTATGCCGCAATTGAAGCGTAGCTAAACGTATTTGAAGCAATCGTCAATACCGAAAGAGCTTGCCATACAGTTGATCAATTGAGTAAACTTTAAAAGCTATATCAATTTACGCAGGGGGAATACATCAACATGCAGATTGTAAAAAATAGAAAAGGTTTTACGTTGATTGAGATCATGGTTGTAATTGTCATACTGGCGCTGTTGGCGGCACTGGTCGCTCCAAAGCTGATGGGGCGCGCTGATGATGCCAAGATCACCGATGCACATGTACAGATCAAAAACATCGAGACCGCTCTCAAGCTTTACAAGCTTGACAACGGGAACTATCCGACTACGGAGCAGGGGCTGAGCGCACTTGTTACAAAGCCGACTGTTGGCGTGATACCGAAAAGCTACAAGGAAGATGGCTATCTGGAGAAAAAAACGATTCCCAAGGACCCATGGGGCAACGACTACCTGTACCTTTCCCCGGGAGAACACGGCGACTACGATCTCTACTCCTACGGCTCTGATGGCGCCAAAGGGGGGGAAGGGAAGAATGCCGATATCACCAGTTGGGAGACCAAATAATAAAATATTTCGCACAATATGGTTGATATTTTATAAATCTGCGCTATAGTCTGATCCTCTAAACTATTATTTTAATTATGAATAAATGTTTTTAGTGCCTGTAAAGCACACATGAATCATCTACGAAAGAGGAGGCGGTACAAATGGCGCAGAAGTTTGTGTATTTCTTTGGTAATGGTCAGGCTGAAGGTCGGGCCGATATGAAAAATCTTCTGGGAGGCAAAGGAGCCAATCTGGCCGAAATGTCCAGTATCGGACTTCCGGTTCCGCCCGGATTCACTCTGAGTACGGAAGTATGTACCGAGTTTTACAAAAACAACAGTAATTACCCCGACGCGCTGGCGGCAGAAGTTGCCACCCACCTTTCTCAGGTTGAAGCTCTGATGGGCCGGAAGTTCGGCGATCCCCAAAACCCCCTGCTGGTTTCAGTCCGTTCCGGTGCCCGGGCTTCCATGCCGGGCATGATGGACACCGTCCTGAATCTTGGCCTCAATGACACCACGGTGCAGGGCATTATTGCCCAGAGCGGTGATGAACGTTTTGCTTACGATGCCTACCGTCGTTTTGTCCAGATGTATTCCGATGTTGTCATGGGGATGGACAAACACTCCCTTGAACACCTGCTGGAGCAAAAAAAGGAAGAGCGTGGCGTTCACCTCGATACGGAGTTGAGCGCTGAAGACTGGAAGGGTCTGGTTGGCGCATTCAAAGCCAAAATAAAGGAAGAGCTCGGAGTAGCGTTCCCTGAAGATCCGCAGGATCAATTATGGGGAGCGATCGGCGCTGTGTTCGGTTCGTGGATGAATCAACGCGCTATCACCTACCGCCGTCTGAATAATATCCCGGCTGAATGGGGCACCGCCGTCAATGTCCAGTCAATGGTCTATGGAAACATGGGTGATGATTGTGCCACCGGTGTGGCATTTACCCGCGACCCCTCTACCGGTGAAAATTATTTCTATGGAGAATACCTGGTAAATGCCCAGGGTGAAGATGTCGTTGCCGGCATTCGCACTCCGCAACCGATCAACCGCGCCAAAGCCACGACGTTGCCCCCGATGGAAGAGGTAATGCCGGAGTGCTACCAGCAGTTGGCTTCCATCCGGTCAATCCTCGAAAAACATTACAAGGATATGCAGGACATAGAGTTCACGATTGAAAAAGGCAAGCTCTTCATGCTGCAAACCCGTAATGGCAAGCGAACCGCGCCTGCCGCCATCAAAATTGCGGTGGATATGGTTGCCGAAGGACTGATTGATGAGAAAACAGCCGTAAAACGTGTAGCTCCCGAGCAGCTTGATCAGCTGCTGCACCCGTCTCTTGATCCCAAAGCGGTAAAAAATATTATTGCCAAAGGATTGCCGGCATCTCCAGGGGCAGTCTCAGGCACAGTTGTATTTACCGCAGATGAGGCCGAATCTGAAGCGAAAACCGGCCGTAAAGTGATTCTCGTGCGGGTTGAAACGTCACCTGAGGACATCCACGGCATGCACGCTGCCCAGGGGATTCTGACTGCTCGCGGTGGCATGACATCGCATGCAGCGGTTGTTGCCCGAGGCATGGGCAAGTGCTGTGTCGCCGGCTGCGGAGATATCAAAGTTGATTATGCCAACCATTGCTTCACTGCCAAAAACGGCGTTGTTGTCAAAAAAGGGGAGATGATCACGCTTGATGGCACAAATGGTGAGGTCATGCTGGGTGAGGTTCCAACCGTAACAGCCCAATTAACCGGCGATTTCAACACACTGATGGGGTGGGTGGATGGTCTCCGTCGCCTGAAGGTGCGGGCCAATGCCGATACGCCGCATGATGCAAAAGTGGCCCGGCAGTTCGGGGCCGAAGGGATCGGCCTCTGCCGCACCGAGCATATGTTTTTTGATGCTGAGCGGATCGCTGCCGTGCGTGAGATGATTCTGTCCGAAGATGTCGAAGGGCGTGAACTTGCCCTGGCCAAGATCCTCCCGATGCAAAAAAGCGACTTCATCGGCCTGTTCCGCGAAATGAAAGGGCTGCCGGTGACCATTCGCCTGCTCGACCCGCCACTGCACGAGTTCCTGCCGCAGGAAGACAAGGATATCGAGGAGCTGTGCAAAACCATGAAGGTGCCGGTCAGCGCCCTCAAACACAAAATCGAGTCGCTGCACGAGTTCAACCCGATGCTGGGACACCGCGGCTGCCGCCTCGGCATCACCTATCCGGAAATTTACAATATGCAGGTCACCGCCATCATGGAAGCTGCCTGCGAACTGGTCAAAAATGAAGGCTTCAGCATCGTTCCGGAGATCATGATTCCGCTGATCGCTACAGCCAAGGAGTTATCGGTCCTCAAACAGAATGCCGTGGCCATCTGCGACGAAACCATCGCCCGTTATGGTGTCAAGGTCGAGTACCTCATCGGCACGATGATCGAGCTGCCGCGTGCCGCTCTGACCGCCGACGAAATTGCGGTCGAGGCCGAGTTCTTCTCTTTCGGCACCAATGACCTGACCCAGACAACGTTCGGCCTGTCGCGTGACGATGCCGGCAAGTTCCTGCCATTTTATGTCGACAACAATATCCTCCCGGAAGATCCTTTCGTCTCTCTTGATCAGAATGGTGTCGGCAAACTGGTCAAGATGGCATGCGAACTGGGACGCACCACCCGCCCGGGCATCAAGCTCGGCATCTGCGGTGAGCATGGCGGCGACCCATCGTCAGTCATTTTCTGCCACAACGCCGGGCTCGATTATGTCTCCTGTTCGCCGTTCCGGGTTCCGATTGCTCGGCTGGCTGCGGCTCATGCGGTTCTGGGATAGGAAGATTCAGATCATATAACGTTTTCCAACATCACATAAAAAGTCCGTTCATCCCTGCAATGGCAGTGGCCGAACGGACTTTTTTTATTTTGTTTTCGCGAGGTTAATTGAGAATGGAGGAGATCACTTGATAATCAGCAGCGACAGATAATCCGGCGAATGGGCAGCAATCTGGCTGAATTCGGTCAACACCCGCTGACGGGGAGAGCCCACCCGCTCGACAAAGACAGTGGTTTGTTCCTTGCCGGTTTTACGGAGAAGATCCATAATCACCGGGAAAAGCGGTTTTACCTTCAGCAGCACGACTGTTTCATATGTTTCCAAAGCAGCTTGTATCTGCTCTATCCCCGCCGTGGCCGGTATCACAACCATCTTTTCATCCCCTTCCACCAGCGGGATGGCCGCCTGGGCAGCTGCGGCATTGATACTCGATATGCCGGGAACGATTTCAACCGGGATCAACGGCCATTGTTCGCGCAGGATGCGCAGCAGGTAGATGAAGGTTGAATAGAACAGCGGATCGCCGATAGTAATGAAGGCGACAGAGCGCCCCCTCTCCGCATGAGCTGCAATCAGTGCTGCCGCCTCCTGCCAGGCGGGAATCAGGCGTGACCGGTCGGAGGTCATCGGAAACTGGTGAATGATAATTTCCTGGCGGCTCTCGTCGATGAATTCCCGGATCGTACTCAGGGCGACACTGGCTTCGGATGGATTTGAGACCGGAGCCAGGATCACATCGACACTCCGCAGAATCCGTTCAGCCTTTCGGGTCAGCAGTTCCGGGTCTCCCGGTCCGACCCCGACGGCGTACACTGAGCTCACTATTCACCACCCTTGCGGGCGGAAATCACGTAAACCGGGTTCTGGGCTTCAAACATCTTGTATTCGGTCAGGGCACGGGTTTTGGCAACATTGATACACGTTGCCTCAACGGCAAAACCATGGTCTTCAAGAAACTCCACCGCCCTGGTGAGGGTATCTAGAGTCACGGCATTGATCACCACCACTCCGTCAGGCTTCAGTCGCTGGGAGATGACGTCGATGATCTCATCCAGCTTGCCGCCGGCCCCGCCGATGAAGACGCGGTCGGGGTCAGGAAGATCATCCAGCCCATCCGGCGCGTACGCCTCAATCAGTTTAATATTGCGCGTGCAGAATTTCTTCAGATTTTCATTGATGAATCCGACGCATTGCTGGTTCTTTTCCACGGCAAAAATGCGGCCGTCAGGCATCAGGTTGGAGGCTTCGATCGATACGGAACAGCTTCCTGCGCCGATGTCCCAGAGGACCAGATCATCCTGCAACTGGAGCTTAGCCAGGGTGACCGCCCGTACTTCCTGCTTGGTAATCAGTTTTTTCGAGGTATGGAACTCTTCATCATCAATGCCGATCAGTGGATAATGAACGAGGTTCGGCTCATAGGTGCGAATCAGAATCAGAATATTCAGCTCGGACGCTTCGATATCCTGGAGCCCGCGTACGGTTGTCTTGGTAAATTTCTCGCACGGCATACCCAGGTCTTCGCAAAGCCAGGCTTCGTAGCCTTCGGCACCCCGCTCTATCAGTTCGGCGGCAATGGCGGCCGGAGTATTTATCTTGTCGGTCAGAACGCAGGCTTTTTCGGCGGCAATAATCTTATCTATCGCCTGATTCATGCCGCGGCCATGCACCGATACAAAAATACCGTCATCCCACGGCTCCTTGATCCGGGCAAAGGCGTACTGCATGCTGGTTACATTGGGGAAGATCTCGATGCGTTCTTTAGGGAGATTGCGCAGCAGGAAGCGGGAAATGCCAAAAAAGGTCGGATCCCCCGACGCAAGAAGCACCACGCGCTGATCGGTCTTTTTGAGAAAATCGATCAGCTCCGGGAGGCTGCCAAGCTCTCTTTTCTCACCGGTAAAATTTGGAAAGATTTCCAAGTGCCGCTGGTGGCCGATCATGATGTCGGCCTTGTCGATAATATCCAGCGCCTTGGCCGGGAAGCCATCCCAACCGGTAAAACCGGCTCCTATCAGATAAATCGTTTGTTGCGCCATTATTTGTACCTTATCTTGATAATTTTGTAGTATTTCTGCAAACTATAGCATTCACCCAACCAAAAATCATCAGATTACTTTGACAATTCCTTACCGTCTCAAAACGGGGCGGCACTGTTTTCAGAAGGAGGAGGTCAAGCCTTCACGCAGGGCATATTTAGTAAGAGACGCTACACTACTGAGATTAAGTTTCTTCATAATGTTGTGGCGATGGACTTCGATGGTTTTAGTGCTTACGCCATAATGATGAGCTATCTCTTTTGAGTTCTGGCCGTCGGCAATCATCTGGATGATTTCACGCTCGCGGGTCGTCAGTAATTCAAATGTCAACGGCAACTTGTCCGGTATTCTTTGGATATAGTCTTTAACGATCATTTCCGTTATTCGAGGGCCAAGATAGGTCTCATTATCGACCACCGTGTGGATGGCCGTTACAAGTTCGGCAAATACAGATTCCTTCAAGACATATCCCATGGCGCCTGAACCGAGTGCCTCAACGACGAATCTTCTGTCCGATTCCATGGAAAGGACCAGCACTTTCGTGTCCGGAAGTTCAGCAACTATCCTGCGAGTCGCCTCGATGCCGTTCATGCTTGGCATGCTGATATCCATGATAACGACATCAGGCCGCAGCTCAAGAGCAATGCGTACCGCTTCGGAACCATTCCCAGCCTCGCCGGCAACAGTCATGTCCGGTTCCTTATCCAGCAGGCTTTTTAAGCCTTCACGAAAAATGGCATGGTCGTCAACGACAAGAATATTCAAGCTCATGCGTACCTCTCCTGACTTCTATAATTTCATGCGCTTATATCGGGCGTAAATGGCATCGTTATGAAAACCCTTGTGCCGCGACCCGGTACCGAATCAATGTGCATGTGACCGCCATGATACTTGATCTTCTGCTGTATATTAAAGAAGCCGAAGCTGTTTGAATGCACTGCATGATCATGGGGCAAAGAGAAACCGATCCCATCGTCTTCGACAATGACAACAAGCGTGCCGGGATTCACGTCGAGAGTGATGCATATGTTCCTGGCCGAGGCATGCTTAACGACATTCAGCAGCAGCTCACGCACTGACTGGAATAAGGTAACACTTATACCATATTCCAGTGCAAGCGGGGCATCATCGTGGCGGACTCTTACCCGGATGCCATGTTGTTGTTCAAATTCCTGTCCGAGCCATCTCAGCGCTGCTTCAAGCCCGGCATTGGCAAGGATTGGTGGACGGAGCTGAAAAGTCAGTGATCTGATGTCTTGAATGGATTTGTTTATGAATTCTTTTATCTCCTCAAAATCTTCCTCACTATCTGTGCCAGGGAAACGGGCCTGCAGTTGGTCAATTTTCAACTTGCCCAGCAGAAGATTCGGGCCGACCTGATCATGGAGTTCGCTTGCAATCCGGTTCCGCTCGCGTTCTTCCGCAAGAGATACTTCGATCGCCATGCTGTTCACCTTGTTATGATACTCAATCAGTTTTTGTTCCATAGCCTTGTAAGCGGAAACATCATGCATGAAGCATTGAATGGTCCCATCCGGCAAGTTCTTTGAAGTGAGCTCGACAAAATTGTGCTCTCCGTCCTTGCATACAAGGATTTGCTCAACACCTTGGGTGCCATTATCCAGCAGTAATTTCTCAAACGGTGGCTCCATTGTCTCATGCATCTCAAACAGTTCACCAAAACGCATCCCCTGCAATTCCTCCCGGGAATATCCTGTCATTTGACATACTCTGGAGTTGACTTTGAGTATCGATCCGCTGCTGCTGATGCTAAAAAAACCGTCAACTGCCAGCTCAATGAATGAATGGAGTTGATCCTTGATCTCCTGCTCGTTCCGGTTGACTATGGTCAGTTTATTGCGCAGCGGCAGGAAAATGGAGACGACAGCAAAGCACATTAGGACGTACAGCAGAATCATAATCCATGTTGTCTGCTGGGCTTCGTGATAGATAGTGCGCGGCTTTTCCAGCCTGACAAGGCCTGCAACCTTCCCATAAATATCAGATAGTTGTGCATATCCAGTAATGCAATTATTCTGGCCGGGTCGAATCAAAACCATATCGTGATTCGTAAAGTGCGGCAAGTGATCCATAAAATCCGGATTGTTACTATTTGAAACATAATTGAGTGCTTCGATTCTGTAATTGAGCAGAGTACTGATGTGTGACATCACGGACGGGTCAAGAAATCGCCCGATTATCAGCATTCCACGCGGGGGCCCCTTGTCTTCGGATGTCAATATCGGGCGGGCAACAACCATCAGCAAGCCCTCTGGAAGGGAAAGAAGTCCACGGAACCCTTCTTTCCGAGAGACATTTTTCAGCAGGAGATTCCAGGATTTGAAATGGGCACTGAGAGAAGGCGGGACGACGGAATGTACATTCTGCTGGTAGTCATGGGCAGTGGCGAAAACCATCTTGCCATCATTTGCCACCAGACAGAATATGTTCAGGCGGAGTTTTGAGTAAAATGATTCGCCGAGACTGCTCGATATGAACTTCGGATTGCCGTCCTGCATGAAGGCATAGGTATCATCCCACCCGGCATAATCACCGGCCGTGATGTACAGTTGTTGCACCTCTTCATCGATGATATTGCGTGCCTGCAGGGTGTCTTGACTGACCTCCCCTTGCTCGATCTGGGAAAAGTTGTGAAGCGAGTTTATCGGGGAGATAAAAAGGAGGATGCCAACAAAGATGGCAAAGAAAAACGCAAAAAGTTGAAGGTATTTACTCACCGTTAGAAAACCGATCCGGTCGATTCATACTTTGATTGCCGGCTACTTCCTGAGGTGAGTCAATGATGGCCATTAATGCAGTACACATTTCAATATGCGTAGAGCACCGACAAATTTGCCTTTTCCGACGGGTTTGAGACCTTCTCGCTCGACACCTCTATACGATACAAATATGGTGCCCCTACATCCCCGGGAGGCGCTCCGGTTGTCGATTGCCCTTCGAGATTTCTGCCACTCATATCGGTGGAACCGGGCGTTGTGGACACGATCTTTGTGTACACTTTGTATCCAGATGGTGCATTAGGAAGCTGAGACTGAAGTGTAAATGTCAGATCTGGCGTGTCTTTGGCATTAATATTCGAGCTGGCTGTTCCACACGCGGTACCCCAATCTTTGCTGGTCAGTTTTGCTTTGAGGCAATCATCCGTTACCCCAGCGGTGGCATCCAGAAGGCCCGGCATGCTGGAAGTTAATCTATCAATAAAGGATGTTGCATTCGGGTCCACGGCAAAACTAAGCAGGTATGGCAGCGCATCCATGGTTACAATATCCACTCCGCCTGTCGCGGCATCAAGGGAGTTTTTATAGCGTTTCTGCGCCCCGGACATCTGGGTGCTTTGCAGCACCATATAGAGCATCACCATCGAAATAGTGAGGGTAAGCAGGGTAAGCATGAGAGATGTTACCAATGCTATCCCTCTATCATTATTGAGAAGTTTCACAACTCACCACCCTTACTGAGAAATGTTACCGGTAAGATTACTCGGACGGGCAACTATCTGGTACACCCGCCATCGGTAGTTTTGCCAATCAGGAATACCGCTGGTTGCAAAGTTATACGTGCTCCCGGTACCGTCCCCGGGTCCGACACTAATTGTCGTATTGGGATAGGTATAATTTCTGTCCCGCCCACCATCATGGGTCAAAATATATACTTTGACCGCTTTCACCTGTTCGCGTACCTCTTGGGGAGTTAAGGGGCGTACCACATCAGGTGGTTGAGTATTTAGAACGTCGGAATTTGTCGGTATATTACTGCCGGCTGTCCTCAATTCGTACACCACCTGCATGTCAAGCACACATTCAAGCAGTGGGAATTCCTGATACGCACCAGTATCCTGGCGCACAACTCCTTTGAACAAGACCCCGGTTGACGGGTTACAGCGTTGTGGGAGTTTCAGATAACCGTTTTCACTTGCTGCGGGACGACGTACATAAAAATCGGCGCGATTGAACGGCATCCTGAGGTCGGTGCTGCCATCTACACCATAAATAATATAGGCATCCGATTTTTTCTCTGCATCATTGTATACTGGCGGTTTGCCGATGGTAGAGTAATTGTTGAATGGCGCTGTCCAGGAACCGGATGTACTATTTACAACGAGCTGGTTAGTCGGCTTCAGGTTCGCAATTGGATTAATCAGCACAACCCTGTCCGTGTCCGCAAGATTGTCTGCAGACCAGCGGTGTTTGTCGGGGTTAGGGTTAGTGTCGGGACGCACGGCTGATTCAATATACGTCCACCGTTTTGACGCCGTATTGGTAGCAACAGTTTGGCCACGCACCGTCATCACGTCGGAGCCATTGAAAACAACCGCCTGATCTGTAGAGACAATATTATTCGTACTCATGATGGCTCGTGGTACATTATTCTGTGTGGGATCAGACGCATAGGTTCTGTCGTTATCGTTCAACGCGGTTCCTTGAACTGCAGTGGCCTCACTGTAGGTGATTGGCTGTGAAAATGACCAGGGTAAACCATAACCGGCTGCTTCAACGTCAACCCGCATCAACTCAAGCCCCACAATGCCGGCAATATTCGATTCCGCAGTTTTGGTAAGAGAAAGAGCTTGAGTAACGATACGATTAAAAGCTGAGCCGGTAATGCCGATCACAATGACAAAGATCGCCATAACAATAACCATTTCAACCAGTGTAAAACCCTTGTTGGAGCGTACATTTCCAAACATTGCCATTGTCCTCGTCAATTCCCGGTTGAAAGTTCGGTACTCCCAATAGCGGAAGCGGTTTGGTGTTCATACGGTTTGCCGCGATAATTCCACCAGACACGGATTGAGACCTGTTTTGTCTTGGAGTCTGTAGTTGCCAAGTCATTTATCTGTCTCTGAACGGAGATATTCTTGAAAACCGCACCGCTGGCTACTGACACAAAACCACTGGTGTTACCGGTGATATTATTGAATGTCCGGCCCTTAAGATCGTTCAGCTCTTGTTCAGCAACAGCAACGCCCTTCTGCCGCAACTGGTTTTCAAGGTTTTTATCCAGGGCGAGATTTATGGCCTGGAACATGCCGAGCAGACCCACCATAAGAATAATTATGGAGACCATAACCTCAATAAGCGTAAAACCACGCCGGTTCAGATCCTGCCTATTTTTGCGTAACATTGGTCTGTGCACAGGCACTCCCCCGATTGGTAACCTTACCCATGCTGGTAAGGGCTGGTGTAATAATCAAGGCATCGTATGCCGCATCCTCGGTTGTCGTAAAACAGATAACCTGGACATTCGAATCAACCATGATCCCTCTGGTGTCAAAATCGATGTTCGTGCTTGGCGCCGGTACGTCGGCAGTATTCCGGGTAAAAGAGAGCGGAAGGGTTTTAGTACTCACTTTTGTACCAAGCACATCTCCCTCACTTGAAAAGCTTCGGAAGACAACCTGTTGTGCTCCGAATTCTATACGTTGCACCCTCTTGGTAAACGCTGCTCTCATCCGTGCATCCTGCACATCACTGTAAAGCTCCTTGGTATACCGTTCAACCATGGACTTACGCTGCCAGGCACCGAAATTAATAGTCGCCAGGGCCAGCAGGATGGACATCAGTCCGATTACGATAATCAGTTCCATGAGAGTGAAGCCATCCCTGTTCATCGTTATCTCTCCATGATGTGAAGAATCTTGCGAACCGGCTGGGAAGCATTTTGCAGGCTGCCACCGCGGCTACCGGCAAGTCCATGACCGGAAAGGCTTGCCTTCATACGACGATCTCCATGGGTCTGCTGGGTATCGTCGCCATTTGCCTTGAATGCTGATGCCAGGTCTACCGTTACAAACTCGCCCCCAGACAACTGAACCAGCAGTTTTCCTTTCATGGTGGAACCTGGAGGCGTGCCGCCGCTTAAATAGTCAACAGCCCAGACCAGTGTATTCCCACCGTAACCACAAATATCATCAGTCGGCAAGAAGCTGGTAAAGAAGACGACACCGTTAAATGCGGCAGTCGTGTTCGTAATCACTCGTTCTGCTTTGTAGGATGATGTGACCATTTGTGCTCCGAGGGCATAGTCGCCCGGGGGGTCAAGCGCAATGTACCACCCTTTTTTGCCGGACGGGAGCGTTGAGACAACTGTTGTTGACTGGTTCTGAAGATCTGTTAGTCCAAGCGCAGCCGGCGCTGTCGCTCCGCACCCCTGCTTGGTCCAGACATTGTTTATTTTTTTATATCCGGCGTTCATCGTATTTGCCGTACCGTTGTAACAGGTATCCGTGATACCCATCAGATACCTCTGGCTATCGGGGTCATCTGTCCCACTGTTATTCTTGTAGAAATAGCGCCCAGTCCCAAAAAACACCCACGATTTGCCATTTTTTCGATCTTGAAGTTTTGTAGGTGAAGATGTTACCGGCCCGATCCCGTCGATCATCGTGCTCAACGACCAGTTGGCAGGATCAAGACTGTCGTTTGTCAGCAACCTCAGTACGCCGCCATCGGTCCACTCAACCGGGCTGGTTCCTGATTTCGGCTTGGTATATCCAATATAAACCGCATCATCACTGTAGTAGCTTGAGGATGATGAGTTCCACCTGTCGACGTCAATGACACTATCGGTCAGGTCGCTGGCAAAGGCATTTGCAATTCCGGAGGAGAGCACCCAGTAATTTGTACCCTTCACCCACCCGTTGCTCATATCCGGATGAATATCGACGACATAAATTTTCAGTTCATTATCCGAGCGCCCCATGAACTGATGCGATGCAGTATCAATCGGCCCGGAAGGCCCGGTGGCAAATACGGCAAACCAGCGGCCGTTTTTGGTTGTGTCCGCATCCCCAATAGTTGCTGATGCAGGAGATTTGGTGTTGATGCGAACAATCGCCGGACCGGATGTGGTATAGCCAAGCCCCTTGTCAGCATCCGGCAAAACAGCATCGGAAAACTCCCACATGAACGCGGGGGTTTTGGGATCAGTTACATCAAGGGCAAAAAACGATGACAGACCGGAACCTGGAATTGGTGACTTTACACAATCGAGCCTTGTCTCCTGTGCCGAGCTTGTCGGCGTGGTACCGTCATCTTTGTTGCAGTAGCCACTATAGTCGCGGCTTGCGCCGCCAAACCCCATACCGCCGATAAGCACGGTACGCCAGCTGGTTTCATCAGCGTTCAACGTCTTGGTGGCAGCATCTGAATACGTGGTTTTCTTGGCGCATTTCCAGTATTCCGCCTGGGTACAGGCCGGATCAGGATCACTTGCGGTTTTGTTAATGCTCACGTCCAATAGGGCAACCGTGTTGTTAACATAAAAGAGATGATTGTACGCGGGATCAGGCAAGTATTTCAGATACGGCAGCGCATTTTGAGGGATAAATGCCCATTCTTCGTCACCAAGGTTCAACGTGTTATCCAGGTTATTAATCTTTGCGATCCTGTTCGGAACGGCCGAATCATATTGTGTCTTGGCCACCTGCCCGACCCTGAACGCATGCAACATGCCATCATTGGCTCCGGCATAAACCATGTTTTTTATTGAGTAATCCGCTGATCCATAAAACAGGGAGTAACTGTTATCCTTATAAGAACTGTCATATGCCTGCAGCTGCTTGGATGTCTGCGCCTGCGGCGTTGATGAGACGATATCGCCCAGTTTCCAGGTTTTATCAGCAATGGTTGTGTTTAATGGAGCCGCGGCTGTTGTAGGATACGTTATGGTTACGGTTCTGCTTCTATACAGCGGGTCGTTCAAGTAATCGACACCACGGATGTAATTTATGATCTTGTTGCCTGTAGTAAGACCATCAACGTTGAGCAGATTGTTCGCGGATGTGGCGGCGCTCGGAATGTTTGCTTTGGCATAATCCAGAGAGACGATGCTTGCTCCATGCGCGGTGTCAAACAGGGTCAACCCGCTTGTGACGCCTGATGCGAGCGGCACGGTATTGCTGAGATAGCCACTGTTGTAACTGCCCAGTGTCGTGAAGATGGTACGGGTCGATGGATCACGGTAGTGCAGCAGCGCTCCGGCCTTCCAGAGGGCATGAATATTATCGGGGCTGCCGGTGCCTACCGGCGTGAAGATGCCGGTGCCTGACGTATCGCGGAACCAGTTGGCAACGGTCTGGTTTTTGGTGGTGTCGTAGTCAACTGTCACCTTGTAATCTTGTTTAAGATCGAGCTGTTTGTCGTTATTGGTATCTTCGCGGATGGAACTGGTGCCTAAATACGGGTCGAGATAATACCACATATTTTGCAGTTCCCCTATCCAGTACAGATCGCGATCACCCACGCTTTTCTTTGGATAAAATACCGCCTGGAACAGGTTTGCACCGCTTTCGCCTCTGTTATTGACAATGGATGCCGAAGTGCCTGAGGACACTTTTGAGAGAATGTCGTTAAAAGCTTCAAGCAGTTTTGCCTGCAACACATCGCCATTATTTGCCATATAAAAGGTATCGGGCAAACCATCGCCATTTGAATCCCATTTTGCTGTTGAATCCGGCAAACTGCTTGATGACATGGCCGAGTCCTCGAACCCGCCATATTTTGAGGTAAGTTTCAGAAGATCCTGGGCATTTGTACTGTCATCAAATGCAAGCACGGTATAAATGGTTATGTTCTGCATGCCGGGGAGATTGTTTTTTCCGATTGTGTCACTGCGTTGGTCGGTCGTGTGTGCAAACAAGGCAACTCCCGGGAGATACCACGACCCTTCATCGGTATTTGGAGACACCGCCCACTTGCTGGCAGTTCCTTCATTTGCAGCGATCTTGGCCATATAGTCCTTGGCGTTAAAATTGCTGTCTGAAACCGTCGGAGTTCCCCAGTTTCCTCCAGGGATATTACGGTCTTTGGTCGATTCGCCATCCGTAAGTATCAGGACAAAATTCTTCATGCAATTGGCGGTAATGGGATCTTTACCCGAATATGTCCCGCCATTGTAGGCACTGGTCGTGGCCTGGAAATAGCGCAGAGATTCATACAGGGTTTCCGCAAGCGGAGTCCACGTGGTCGGATCGGTGTTTTCAACCTGTGTTATCAGATTGGTTCCTGTTGAGCCGATATCAACCGTTACCTGCCCGCCATCTCGCACCGAATTCTGATTGTCTTCAAACTTGTACCCGTCATTAAAATTCATGATCCCGAAATTGAGTTTATCGGCTGCCTGCAGCAGGATGCCATCTTGCGGCTGCTTGGTACCGATATAAACCTTCATGTTATATGCAGCGGTATGGCTGCTACAGGTACTGTTACAAACGTACAACTTGTCATCAACTTCATATCGTACACTGTCATAGGTTTTATAAAAATTCCTGTCGGAGTTGTTTGACACAAGAAGATAGTTTGCCTGATTTGCTGAGCGAGGAATTGTTTTCCCGCCGACAAGCACCTTGCGGACGACATCAACCCGCCTCATGGTAAGCCAGTTCAGCATGTTACCAGACCAGAACGACGTATCGTCTTGTGGCTTCTTGGTCCCATCTACATAAAAATTACCGTTGGATGTATCGTACGAGTACATCTTTGTGTTGTCGAAATAACCGTAATAAGGAGTGACCGAGCTGTAGCTGTCATCCCAGTCGATGATGCCATGTGAACTGTCGCCTTTACCAGATGCTTTATAGGCGAATTCATTCATTGAGCCTGAATTGTCGATAATCAATAATACATTGGGGTTCAAGGCGTTGGCACCGCTGGTAACAAACGGCGGCACGCTGCAGTAATTGTTTAGTGGAGCGGTCGTTGTCGCATAGTTACCGGAGGTAACAAACGTCCAGACTTTGTTCTGGACCAGATGATTGCCGGCTTCATCCGTCACCGCAGTCGAGATGGTCGCCGTATAGGTCGTATTCTTGGCAAGCAGCGTTGATGGCGTAAAGGTGGCAACCCAGGTAGTAGGGTTATAGGAGACCGTACCGGTTATTCCGTTATTCAGGACAAAACTGCCGGCAGCCTCAACAGTTGTCTGAGCCATGGCTTCGCTGAAGGTGGCCGTGATTACCGCATTCTGGGCGATGTCCGTGGCACCGTTGGCCGGAGAGGTGGAAGTCACCGTCGGCGGGGTTGTATCTGGGGGTTTTGTCGTAAAAGACCAGACCTTGTTTGCCGCCATAGAGGTGCCAGTGGTATCTTTTACAGCTGTGGTAATGGTTACGGTGTAGGTGGTTGAAAATGACAGATTCGCGGATGGGGTAAAAGTGACCGTTTTGGTGGCAGAATTGTAACTTATTCCATTTACGGCAGCAGGGGTAACACCGTTACTGACAGAGAAGCTGGCACTGGTAAGGGTACTGCTGTCAATATCTGCTGAAAATGTGGCGGAAATGGTTGTAGTCAGCGCTATGCCGGTGGCGCCATCTGCCGGACTGACCGTGATAACCGCGGGCGGCACGGCCGCAGCTCCGCCGGTCGTAAATGAGTATCCATCGTAATTGTAGCCACCATTTATTTGGGTACCGGCACTGGTTTTAATACTATTATTATAAAACCCACTCTTAAGGCGAATCGTGTATGACGTATTTGCTGCAAGGCCAGTAAAAGAAGCGACGGCGGTTCTGGTCGTACTGTCGTATGTAATCGATGTCGGGTTTATGTTTGGGTTGTTTCCATACTTGCGCAAAACAATATTGTTGGTGCCGGCAATGGTTACATTGTTCATATCCACATTAAAGACCACCACAACCTGCATCGTAAGAGCAACACCCGTGGCGCCGTTGGCGGGTGTGATTGAGTTAACCTCCGTCGGGAACGCCCATGCCTTAAGAGGGACCATGCACAGCATCGTAACCAGCAACAGCGCAGAAAAAATTATGCGGTTCATTTCGGTCCCTCCTCAACAACAATCTGCAGGCAGAGCCCGTCACCGTTCACTGCTGCCTGTACATGCGAGTTGGGCTTAATGCGCGTGAACGGTACAATGCGGCCACTGGCAAAGGCCTTGGTATTCTTGTTCATTTTGATGGTCCTTTCGCCGCCATTCTTCAACAACAACGTCATCCTGTCATCATGAATAGTGCGAACCGTCCCAAAATAAACCGCTATATTGCCAGCACCAAGGAGCATAAACGATAACAGCACGACCATCAAAATAATCATTTCAAAACGAATACGTTTCATAAGTCACCTCATTGCACGTTATATGTTTTATATCCGCGAGGGTAATTTTTAAAATGTGCGATTTAAGCGTTTACTTTAAAATAGGCAAGCAAAAGAGATGCCACCACAAGAGAATGTGTATCTCACCTGAATTATTGCTATTTATATGGCTGCCTGTTGCATGTATGCAATTTATTCATAGTCAGGTACGTGCGGGAGAGCTTTTACTATGCAATTCGTTCATAGTCACTACCCCCTTGCTCAATGTCACTCTACCTTGAAATAATTACGGGTGAATACTCGTTTTCTGGCTGCATTCAGGGCTAAGGAGAAGAATAGCGAATGAAAGTTTATAAACGAGTTTGATTTTGCACATGTGGCTCGTACATAAATACTGGCCATGATTTTGAGAGGATACATGAAATGCGTGCGGAGAGATACTAAGGTATTACTACCTGATTGGTACGGTTTTCTTTAGATAAATTCTGTAAAAAAACCGGAACCTTAATTAAGGCTCCGGTTGTCAGACTGATAATTATTGTGGCAACATCACGACTTGTTAGATCGTTTACGGCGGGTCGGATCAAGTTCTTTCTTGCGCAGACGGATCGAGTTTGGAGTGACCTCAACCAGTTCATCGTCCTCGATGAACTCCAGTGCCTGCTCAAGTGTCATCACTTTCGGGGGAGTAAGCTTGATGGCATCGTCGGTACCGGAGGCGCGCACGTTGGTCAATTTTTTCCCTTTGCAGGGGTTGATTTCAAGATCATTGTCCTTGTTGTTCTGCCCGATAATCATCCCTCCGTACACTTCGACCCCGGCACCGATAAACAGTGTGCCGCGCGGTTGCAGGGCGTCCAGTGAGTAGGCGGTGGTTTCGCCATGGTCCATGGCCATCAGGGCGCCGTTTTTACGGCCGGGAATCTCGCCCTTGTAGGGTGCGTATTCGTGGAAGGTGTGGGTCATAATGGCGGTGCCGCGTGTGTCGGTCAGGACATCGCCGCGCAGGCCGATCAGGCCGCGCGCCGGTATGATGAATTCGAGTCGAACCATATCGCCCATGGGGGCCATGGCGACCATCTCTCCCTTGCGTGGGCCCATTTTCTCGATAATGGCACCCTGAAACTCGGAGGCAACATCCACCACCAGGTATTCCATCGGCTCCATCTTGACGCCGTCCTTGATCCGGACGATAACCTCAGGCTTGGAAACAGCCAGCTCAAACCCTTCGCGACGCATGGTCTCGATCAGGATAGAGAGGTGAAGTTCACCGCGCCCGGAGACCCGGAATGTGTCCGGGCTGTCTGTATCCTCGACCCGCAGGGAAACGTTGGTACGCAACTCCTTGGTAAGACGCTCGCGGATGTTGCGCGAGGTGACCCATTTTCCTTCACGGCCGGCAAAAGGGGACGTGTTGACGATGAAGTTCATCGACAGGGTTGGTTCGTCGATTGAGACATACGGTACCGCGATCGGGGTCTCGGCCGAAGCCAGGGTCTCGCCGATGCTGACATTCTCAAATCCGGCAACGGTGACGATATCGCCTGTTCCGGCTTCTTCGATTTCGATCTGCTTCAGCCCTTCGTAGCCGAGCAGTTTGGTGATGCGCCCTTTCGTGATTGATCCGTCCTGCTTGATCATCGCAACAGTTTCGCCGGCCTTGACCGTGCCGTTGAAGATACGGCCGGTGGCCATACGGCCGATGTAATCGTTGTAATCGATGTTGGCGATCAGCATCTGGAACGGGGCGTTGGCATCACCCTTGGGAGGGCGAACGTTGGACTCCACCACTGCAAAGAGCGGTTCCATGTTGTTTGACTCAACGTTGATATCCAGTTTTGCATAGCCCATCTTGGCGCTCGTATAAACTACCGGAAAATCAAGCTGATCGTCGGAGGCATTCAGTTCGCAGAACAGGTCGAAAACCATGTTGAGTACTTCGTCCGGGCGGCTGCCGGGACGGTCGATTTTATTGATGACGACAATCGGTTTCAAACCGAGATCGAGCGATTTTTTCAAGACAAAACGGGTTTGCGGCATCGGGCCATCCAGGGCGTCCACCAGCAACAGAACGGAGTCAACCATCTTGAGCACTCGTTCCACCTCGCCACCGAAGTCAGCGTGACCGGGGGTATCAACGATGTTGATTTTGTAGGGGCCGTGGTGGATTGAGAGGCTTTTGGCCAGAATGGTGATGCCACGTTCTTTTTCAAGGTCGTTCGAGTCCATGACCCGCTCGGTGATGGCTTCATTGGCGCGATAAACTCCGGCATGTTTAAGCATGGCATCAACCAGGGTGGTCTTGCCGTGGTCGACGTGTGCAATGATGGCTATATTTCTGATTCGTTCCTGCATGGGTAAAACTCCTCAATTCCGCAAAATAAAACGACGGGCATTGCTGCCCGTCGAAGATTAGACACTATGTCAGGTTTTTGTTTATTTGACAAGTGTTTACTGGCTGGCTGCGGAAAATTATCTAAATGCCCTGCCACCCCAAAATCCCGCCGCCGACGATAACTTCAACGCGAACCTGGTCTCCATCGTTGACATGGAGCAGTTCGGTCAATGATTGAGTCAATATTATTTTGCCATCGTAGACATGGTCCCGGTCATGCTTTATCACCGTAATCGGAACGTTTTTGCTGATTCCGGCGGTGCGGTTGGTTACCGTCAGTTTCTTGAACGGGCCGACTTTAAAAAAACTGCTGATTTCAAGCGCGGTATCCCGGTTGATGCTGGCGCTGTCGGTCATTGAATCCCAGAAAGTTCCCGCTGTCTTTTTCATGGTTTCACACGTCAGCAGTACCCCCTTTGCATCTGCCAGCGCCCGATAGGTGGAGTACGCTGCTGCACCGGCAGAGGGCGGAGCGACCGCCGCGAGCGGCGGGTTTCTGACTGGCGATACCTCCGCGTGGGCGCTCTGTGCGCTGCTCTGGTCGCTTGACAGTTTTTCAAGTTTTTTGCTGGCAACATTCAAAGAAATGAGCAGGAGCTGGATATTTACTGAAGGCTGACAGAGCACAACAACGAACATGCGCGGAAGAGTCTTGATGATTAAGCGCCCAAGTTCAAAACGGATATCAAAGAGCTTTACGCCGCCGGTTACATCATGAAGACCGATCGTGTTATCCTGGAGCAGTTCGGCGGCGCCCTTGATCGTGGCGGCGTCAAAGTAGGGGGGAAAGGAATGGGCCATAACAGTGCCCCGCTCATCGGAAAGCATCCCCCCCATGACGCCGGGGATCGAGTTCAAACCAAACAGTATTGTCTGCATGCGAACCCCCTTATTTTCGCCCCAGTACCGTGCGGATTTCGGAATCGAGTGAATTCACGTTGGCGCTACCCTTGGCTGAAATACAGAGAAGGTGGCGCTTGGAATCGAATAGAAACAGATGATGATCTCTGCCGCTAACAATGGCCGATTTTAATTCCCCGATGCCGAACTGAGATCCGATCTGCCCCGAGAAAAGGGCAAGGAACAGGCCATTGGCCCCGACAAGTTCGGCCTGATATGATGTATCATCAACAATGACGCCGTCTTTGGTCATAACGAGCGCCTGCTCAATTTCCGGTATGACCGAAAGCTTTGCACTGATATCACTCATTCCTGCACCCTCCCCGGAAGAGCCGGCTTTAATCCGTTGCCCCTGGTATGAACTTTTTTTTGCTTCATCCATGCGGCGAAGTGCCTCAAGGATCAAAAACCCGACTGACTGGTTGATTGTCCGACTGGTTGTGGAGACTTTCGGTTCGCTCCGGAACGTGCCATCGGCCCACCCCATAACCGCGTAGAAAGCCTCTTCCCCGGTACTATCCCCCTGTTCTGCATGAACAATGTCGCCAT
This sequence comes from Deltaproteobacteria bacterium, assembly GCA_021781535.1. GTDB lineage: Bacteria > Desulfobacterota > Desulfuromonadia > Geobacterales > Pseudopelobacteraceae > JACRCG01. Next base: position 54,796 of record JAJXWO010000012.1, read on the forward strand.
CCCGGAAAAAAATGACACCGGTATCACCACGGTGATCCACTACCAGACAGCCCGAATAACGGTTGCCCCCTTTAACCTGGATGATATCAGCCAGAGACATGCCGCTGACAGCGCCCACAAATCCACGCTGCTCTGTGCTTACTGCCGATTGGGTCATGGGATTCTGTCCTTCCTGTTTTTTAGAGCTATGTGACTATTTCGGCAGCTAAACATGTCTTTGAGGTTGGCACAATAAAGCATCCGCAGTAATTTTGCAAAACATTTTTATATATTTGAATTTGTTGCAACTCATATGCAGAAAATATAGAACTTTATTTGTGTCAACATGTCAATTTTGTTTTGTTTAATTGTTAATTACGATAACAAACAGCCATTCTATTAAGAAAGCCATCCTCAGGAGAGAGATGGCTTTCTTAATCATTTTTCGGAGTGCCGAGCGGGCGCGTCAGTGTTCGTGATATCCCAACACAACCAGCACACAACTGCCGTCGGCAATCACGTTAATCCCCTGTGCGCGGCAGAGTGCCACGGCATCCGGATGCTCGGCGCCCGGCTGCATCCAGATGTTTTTGATCCCCTTTTCCAGCGCAATCGGCACCAGCTGCGCAGTGACGGCTGGCGGGGTGATCATGGATATGCTCAAGGCGTCCGGCGGCAGGTCGCTGATCGTGGCGGCACAGGATACCCCCTCGATTTCCGCTTCATTGGGGTTGACCGGGATGGCTCTTTTGCCATTTTGCAGGTAACAGCGGAGGACCTTGTTACCGTACTTCTGACGATTCGTTGATGCACCAACCACCCCAAAGGCGGGTGAAACGAGGAATTGGCTGATCTGTTCTTGGATGGTCATGCTAGGCTCCTTGTCTGCTGAGGTTACAATGAGTAATGAAGTTAGGGAGTGATCAGTCTAAGCGAAGGAAAATAGGTACGGTAACGTGCGGCATCGCGAGTCAATAGCGTTAGCCCCGAAACCGATGCATGGGCGCCGATAAAAAAATCCGGCAGTGGTGAACTCTTTGTCCCGCCAAGCTTGCGGTAGCGTATAAAACATTTGCCGGCAAGAAACGCTGCTTCCCATGGAAGCGGCATTCTTTGGAAGAAATTCAACGGCAGAGCGTCTTCCAATTCTTCGATTCGTTGAAAACCGACTGAAACCTCGGCGTAGATGACCGGATTGATTATTAATGAACAGCGGTCAGCTGCTTTTTGCAGATGCGTGGATGACCATTCGTACCAGTGTGCGTCCTCCTCCAACACATCAAGCAAAACGTTACTATCCACAAGCACGTCGGTCGTTCTCACCCCTCGCCTCTCGTAAGCGCCATTATTTCGTCGGTTGTCATCCGGACGGTGGCGCGTCCGCGCAGAGTTTCAACCAGCCTCTTCCCCCTGCTGGTATCTCCGGTAACGGTACGTAAAATAGCCGTATTGCCCTCCACCACAAATTCGACTTCACTCTGGGGGAATATACCGAGTCGCTGACGAACGTTGCGTGGTATTGTTACCTGCCCCTTGCTGGTTACCCGCATGATTTGTGTACCTCTTTTTCGATGTAATACTTTGGGAAGTATTACATCACGAGGCGAATATGTCAATCGACCACTTTGGCGCTACATTGCATTTTTCGTGATCTGAATAGGCCTGCTCGATAAACAATAAAAAAACGCCCCGCAGGAACAACTCCGGCGGGGCATTTTTGTGTTTTATGTGACCCGAATACTATTCCCGTATCTGGCCGTCACCATAGACGATGAACTTGGTGGTGGTCAGATCCTCCAGTCCCATCGGGCCGAAGGAATGCAATTTGGTGGTGGAGATGCCGATTTCGGCCCCCAGGCCAAGCTGGCCGCCATCGGCAAAGCGGGTCGACGCATTGACCATCACACAGGAGGAGTTTACCTCGCGGATGAAGCGCTGCGCACGACCATAGTCACTGGTGATGATCGATTCAGTGTGCAGAGAGCAGTAACGGTTGATGTGGTCGATAGCGGCATCAATATCGTCAACCACCCGGCAGGCCAGGATCAATTCAAGATATTCCGCATGCCAATCCGCTTCCGTGGCCGGCTTCGCCTGCGGTGCGTAGCCGCAGAAAGCTTCATCGCCGCGCAATTCCACGTCGAGTGCAGACAGCGTAGCGGCAATTCTCGGGATGAATTCTGCCGCAATATCCCTATGGATCAGGAGCGTTTCCAATGCGTTGCAGACGCCGGGGCGCTGTGTCTTGCTGTTGACAATTATCTGTTCGGCCTTGTCGAAATCAGCTGACTGGTCGACAAAGATGTGGCAGACCCCCTTATAATGTTTGATTACCGGGATGCGTGAATTCTCCACCACAAACCGGATCAGGCTTTCGCCACCACGTGGGATGATCAGGTCGATGGACTCTTCCTGCTTGAGCATTTCCAGCACCCCTTCACGCTCGGTAAAAGGGATCAACGATAGTGCTGCCGGGGGGATACCCATCTCTTTCAGCACATTCCGGAGGATCCCGGCAATGGCCACATTTGAATTGATCGCTTCGGAACCACCGCGCAAGACCACGGCATTACCGGCCTTGAGGCAGAGGGCCGCGGCATCTGCAGTTACGTTCGGTCGCGACTCGTAGATAATCCCTATCGTGCCGAGTGGAATCCGCATCTTGCCAACCATCAGTTCATTGGGGCGTTTCCACATTTTTGTCACTTCGCCGACAGGATCCGGAAGGGTGGCGACCTCGCGCAGAGCATTGGCAATTCCGCGGATACGACCTTCATCGAGCATCAGACGGTCCAGCATGGCCGGTGAAAGCCCTTTTTGACGACCGGCTTCAAGATCTTTCCGGTTCTCCGCGATCAGAACTGAAACTGCATGCTCAAGAGCAGTGGCCATTTTCAGCAGCATATCATTTTTGACAGCGGCTGATAGGCGCGCCATGGCCAATGAGGCCTGGCGGGCATCCTGCGCGATTTTTACGACCTTTTCAGTAATACTCACAATGTCAGCTCCGACGCATAAAATAATTTCAGGTAATTATTACCCAAAATTGCCCCGCCAGCAAGACAAATGAGCCAGTTGCGCGGCAAATGGCAAATTGTTCGGGGATAAAATTTCCGCATGCGGATTGACACCGGCGGTGCCCAATGCTACAAGAACCGGAATGAATCCCATTTTTTCAAAATTCAGGCCGATCCGGCATAGTAGCATCCTCTTCTGCGCATGCGCGGTGCTGCTGGCCGGGTGTACCAGCTACATACCACGTAAAGATTTACTCCTGCCTCTGACCGGCGATTCCGCAGACGACAAGATAAAACTGGTTACGATTCCGCTGCCGGTGATCGCGTCAAGCCCCAATGAGGGGATCACGTCCGGAGCTCTGACGGCATTTCTTGCTCATAACAGGAAGGATGAGGTCACAACACTGGTCGCTCCCCAGGTGACTTACAACAACAATTTCGGCGTTACCGCATCGCTGTATGGCGCCTTCTATCCGACCCCCGAGCGGAACATTGAAACCAACCTCTCCCAGTCCGCCAAAGTAAATCATGATTACGAACTTCGGGTCAGGGATACTTCTCTGCTCGGCAAAAAACTTGAATTGAACGGATTCATCTTCAAGCTGTCTGACGGTTCTTCACGCTTCTTCGGTTTTAACGCCAACAGTTCGCAACAGATGGAAACAAATTATGCCAATGATGAACTCGGCTATACCATCTCCGCCGGCTACCAAATCGGGCCACACTATCAGATTACCGTTGGGGATCGTTTTCGTGATGTCAACATCCGCAGGGGAGCTTTTGAACGTCTTCCGTATATCAAGGACAAGTTTTCGTTGGCAACCGTGCCGGGTATTGACGGTTTTACGACTCATGCCATGCGTATTTCGCTGGTATACAGTACGCTTGACAATCGGGAGACTCCCACGTATGGCGGTTATGCCCGCTTTACGTTCGAGCCGACAGTGAGGGCCTTGGGGGGAGCAGCCGATTACCGGCATTACGAAGTTGAAACCAAGGGGTTCATTCCTCTCGATAATGCACGGTATATCAGCGTGTTCCGCCTGATGTATAATCAGACCCTTGGTGCCGATGTCCCGTTTCTGGAACAAAGTATCCTGGGGGGGGAATCCAGCCTGCGGGGATTCGGCCGTAACCGCTTCATCGACAACAGCTATCTGCTCTGCAATCTCGAAGAGCGTATCCTGCTCTTCCGCTGGGAGGTATTCGGCGTGACCGCAGACTGGGAGGTAGCGCCGTTTCTTGATTTGGGAGCGGTGATGGAGTCGTTGGACAAGGCAAAAAGTTCTGACTTCGAGCTTAACCCCGGAGTCGGTTTCCGCGCAATTGTACGCCCGAATATAATCGGCAGGGTGGACGTAGGATTAGGCAAGGATGGCCCGGCTGTGTTTGTCGGATTAGGGTACCCATTTTAGCACATCAAATTATAGCCCGCATAATTGGTACAGACTATCTTGAGCGCTTATCCGGACGTTCGATCGCAAACTTGTCCAGACGATATTGCAGGGTTTTATAGCTCATCCCCAACAGAGGCGCAGCTTTGCCGATCACCCATTCCGCCCGTTCCATCGCCTTAACGATCAGCCCCTTTTCGAGCGCCTCAAAATCAATGCCCTCTGCCGGAAGATCAAAATTAACGCCGCCGGTCAATGAGCCGCATGCCGTGATCTCGGTCGGAAGGTCGTCCGGTTCAATATAGTTGCTTTCCGCCATCAGAATCGAGCGTTCGATCACCGATTCCAGTTGCCGGACGTTACCGGGCCACCTGTAGTTAACCAACAGTTTCAGCGCCTGTTTCGAGATGCCGGCCATGGCAATCCCCGCCTCCTTGCTGTATTTTTCGAGGAAAAATTCCGCCAAAGTCTTGATGTCGCTCCCCCGCTCACGCAAAGGGGGGAGATTAACGCGGATGACATTCAACCGGTAGAACAGATCCTCCCGGAAGGTCCCTTTTTTTATCGCCTGTTCCAGATCCTTGTTGGTCGCCGAGATCAATCGTACGTCCAGACCTATATTGGCCTTGCCTCCCACCCGGCGGATCTCCTTTTCCTGAATGGCCCGCAGCAACTTGGCCTGCATGGCAACATTCATCTCGCCGATTTCATCCAGAAATACCGTGCCGTCGTTGGCCGCCTCGAAGATGCCGATCTCACGGGTGTTGGCGCCGGTAAAGCTCCCTTTTTCGTGGCCGAACAGCTCGCTTTCAATCAGAGTTTCCGGGATGGCGGCACAGTTGATCGCGATAAATGGATTGTCACGGCGGGGGCTTCCTTCGTGAATCGCCCGGGCAATCAATTCTTTTCCGGTCCCGGATTCCCCCACGATCAGGACGGTTGAATTAGAAGGAGCAACCTTGGTAATAACCCTGAAAACTTCCCTCATTTTAGGATGTTCACCCTGCATATTAGGGATTGTTGCAATCGATTGAACCCGTTTTTGCAACACCCGGTTTTCACGCACCAAACCGATACGCTCGAAGGCCCGCATCAGGGTCAGTACCAGATTGTCGCGATCCAGCGGTTTTTCGAGATAGTCAAAGGCACCTTTGCGCATCGCTTCCACCGCCGAATCAACAGAACCGTGAGCCGTCATCATAATGATGCATTGCTGCGGATCGTCGGCAAGGACCGCATCCAGCAGATCAAGCCCGCTCTGCCCCTGCATCTTGAGATCGGTTATGATCAGATCAAACTCGCGCTTTTCCAGCTGCGCCAGAGCCTCGCGCACGCCGGGCACATCAACGATATCGTACCCTTCTTTATTCAGAATCAGGTTGAGGATATCGCGCTGGCCTTTTTCATCATCAACAATCAGTATGCTGCCCTTATTTGTCATGGTTCCTCTATCGTCATGTCAGGTTTCTGTCGGCTGCAACGGCAGCGAAACGGAAAAGGTCGTTCCGGTGCCAATGGTGCTTTCAACCTCTATCTTCCCGCCATGCTCCTTGATGATCCGTTCGGTAATAGCAAGCCCCAAACCGATGCCGACATCTTTGGTGGTGAAATAGGGCTGGAATATTTTGCCGACATCCTCCGGAGCTATGCCGTTCCCTTGGTCGTCGAAGGTCAGTTTTACCACTCCACCTTCAAGCCGCGCCCCCAGAGTAATCGTACCGCCATCCGGCATAGCCTGGGAAGCATTCGTGACGAAGTTGAGAATGCAGTTACGAAACAACTCTCCATCAATCCAGAGCGGCGGCAGATCAGACGGTATCTGCAGGTCGACACCAATATGCTGCTCGGTTAATCGGTCCTCCAATACCGGCAGCACTTTTGCCAGCAGTTCCCGATACTCGACCTTTGTCCGGCGCAGCTTGAGCGGCCGGCCATAGTTCATGAAGTTCACCACCATATAATTTGCGCGGCGCACTTCTTCTTTGATCTTATCTGTCAGCTCTTCCAGCTCGGAACAGTTGTTGCCGCACCGGGGAAGCATCTCGGCTTTGAGGTGATCAATCGCCAGACTGATGTAGTTAAGCGGATTCCGGATCTCGTGGGCAATACCTGATGCCAGTTGCCCAACCCGTGAGAGGTGTTCTGCCTCATAGAGGCGTTTCTCCAGCGCTTCACGTTCACGCAGCTTTTCAACCATGCTGTTGAAGCCTTTTGCCATCTCTCCGATCTCGTCATTGCTTTCCACCGGTATGGTCACCGACAGGTCGCCGGCCGAGATCCGCTTGAAGTCATCCACCAGGTTTCTGATCGGAGTCGTATATCGCTGGGCAAGAAAGACAATCAGTGCGATGCCGACGGCGAAAACCATGCCGGTTGCAAACAGGCGACGGACAAAATTAGCCCGCTGTATATCATGAATATTGTCCATCAACATGTTAATCTGAACAAAGCCCAACTGCTCGTCTCCCACAATAACCGGCACAACAACTTCATACTGCTTCTGGGAGAGCATTGCTCCGCTAACATGGCGATGAACCGCGTGAATCCCTTTTTCCAATTTTTTGAGTTCGCGCTTTTTACCGATCTGACCAGGATCGGACGAGTCGATAATCTCCCCTTCCGTATTGTAAATATTGATTTCGTTTATACCCTTTTCGCGGGCTTTGGTTAAATAATCCGTCAGGCTGGAGGTCTCGGCATCGGAGGTAAGGTCCTCAATGCTCATTTGAATCGCTTTGGATATCTCTTGGGAACTATTCTGGATTTCGTTCACCAGAGCGTTCTGGGCAGACTGGTTAAGGATGAAGAGTGTCAGCAGGGCCAGCATAAACATCGACAGCATAATTATAATCAGCTTGATATTAAGTTTCATGGGTGCCTTTAAAAGCGGCCCCCCACCCGTTACTGTCCGTTTGAAAGCACCTGGTTTTAGCAAAATGGGTGGGGGTAGCACGTTGGTGACGTTACATTACTCCACCATCTCACCGATCAGATCATAGTCAGATGAGTCGGTAATTTTGAGCGTGATGATGGCTCCAATGTCTGCTGTTCCGGAGGTGATGTAGACCTGCCCGTCGATGTCAGGGGCCTGGCGTGATGAGCGCCCCTTGAGCAGCAGTTCGGTTTCCTCGCTGTACCCTTCCACTATAACCTGTTCCGTTGTCCCGATCAAAGTGCGGTTGTGGCGGAAGGAAAGCCGCGCCTGGGTACGCATCAGCTTGCGGTAGCGTTCCCGTTTGACCCGTTCGGACACCTGATCCGGCATTTCTGCCGCTGGAGTGCCTTCTTCCCGTGAATAGCAGAATACACCCAGCCGGTCGAAGCGGGTCTGTTCAACAAAGTGGGTCAGGGTGGCAAAGTCTTCAAGAGTTTCCCCCGGAAAACCAACAATCAGTGACGTACGCAAGGCAATTCCGGGAATTTCGCTCCTGAGCTTGAAGATCAGATCACGAATCTGCTGTTCTGAACTCCTCCGTTTCATCGCCTTCAGCACCCGATCGGAAATATGCTGGATCGGAATATCCAGGTACTTGCAGACCTTGGGCTCATCCCGTATCAGTGTAATCAGGCTGTCGGTAATCCCGTCAGGATAGGCGTAAAGCAGCCGTATCCACAGAAGGCCGTCAATCGCGGCCAGGCGCCGGACCAGCGTTTCCAGTGTTGTGCCGTCAGCCATGTCGCTGCCGTAACGGGTAATGTCCTGGGAGATGACATTGATCTCCTTGACTCCGCGGGCGACAAGCCGCTCCGCCTCGTCCACCAATGCGTCGACAGGCCGCGAACGATAGGCTCCCCGCAATGTGGGAATGATGCAGTACGAGCAGCAGTTTGAGCACCCTTCGCCGATTTTGAGGTACGAAAACCAGGCAGGCGAGGAGTTGAGACGCGGCAGTGTTTCGTCATAGATAAAATCGGGATCACCGATATAGCGGAGCTGTCCTTCAGTGCCGCTCTTTTCGGTCAGAATCTCGGCGATACGGGGATAGTCTCCGGTACCGATAAAAATATCGACTTCCGGCAACTCCTTGGCCAATTCTTCCTGGTAGCGCTGCGGGAGACAGCCGGATACGATCAGGGTATGACAGCGCCCGTCATGCTTCCGTTCGGCCAAATCAAGGATTGCATCGATACTCTCCTGTTTGGCTTCCTTGATGAATGAGCAGGTGTTGACGATGATGATATCGGCATCCTTCTCGTCGGTGGTGATCTCGTATTCCTGCTTCGAGAGTATCCCGAGCATGACTTCGGCATCAACCAGGTTTTTCGGGCAGCCAAGGCTGACCATGCTGACTTTCTGTTTTGCTTTTTCGCTCAAAATATCCCTCGTTCTACTCCCTGAAATTGGTAAACTGCATCTCGACATCAAGGTCTTTCCCTTTAAGTGCGGCAATAGCTTCCTGCAGATCGTCGCGATTCTTGCCGGTAACCCGCACCTGTTCATCCTGTATCTGGGCCTGCACCTTGAGTTTTGATTCCTTGATAACGGCAATGATCTCTTTGCCCTTCTCCTTGGAAATGCCCTGCTGGACGGTGATAATCTGGCGTACCATGCCTCCCGACGCCTGTTCAACCTTGCCGTACTGCAGCGCCTTGATAGATATGTTGCGCTTCAAAAACTTGGACTGCAGCACATCAATGACTGCCTTCAGTTTGTAATCATCATCCGCGAGTACTTTGACGGCATCCTTCTCAGGTGTGATGGTGCTCTTTGATCCCTTGAAATCATAGCGCTGGCTGATCTCTTTGGAAGCCTGAGTAACGGCATTGTCAACCTCCTGCATGTCAACCTTTGATACAATGTCAAATGACGGCATACTGTAACCTCCCGATACTTACGGTTTTATTATTTCGACCCCTGCCGGGATCTTAAAGTTGAATTTCCCATTGTCGATCCCCTTGTTGACACGTGCCCTGCTGTAGTCAATTCGGGTCTGGTTACCGGCGGCGTCATGGATTATCGAGGAAATGATTGGAAAAATATTTTTGACCACTCCGGATGCCTGCATCTGCTCGACCGCTGCTGCTGACACCGTCAACTGAAGTCTGGCTAGAACCGGACTCGCCTTTTTCGGGGTTAATTCAAGATGATAGTTGCCGTTTTTATCCCGTGGTTCGGCAGCAAATTTGATGTCAAAATCACGGGTGATATGGCCGAGGCCGGTCAGATACGAAAGAGCAATGGAGTTTCCTCCCGCAAACATCGCGGCAACACTGTTGACGAGCACTTGCTTGTTCTCCGGCGTATAAAACCAGACCTGCGTGCCGTTGGAGATGATCTGTTGTTTCGGCCGCGAATAATTGAAACGGAACATGGCAGTTGAGGATGCGGGACGTTTCAGCAGGACTTCGCCGCTTCCTTTCTGTTCACGATTGATGGCGGACATGGTGGTTTTCTGGGAAAAATCGGCCTGCACATCCTGCAAACCTGCATATCCTTTTTCAAGTGCGGCGACCACCGTCTTGAGGGAAGCCGGGGGTGATGCCGCAGACAGCGGTAGAGTAAAAAGCAATGCGAACAGACATATGGTACCTATTCTTAACATGGGGCGACCTTTCTCGGCAAAGCTGATGATGTTCTGGGAATTTTACAACAAAGTGATTCTGACATATATGGGTGCCTACCGCAACCGTTTCAACAGACACTCTCCAACTGATATCCTCAGCAGCTCTGCCTGTTAAACCAGAGCACTTGCATCGGCAACAAACTGTACCCGCCCGTCGCCGGCAATTGTGGCCCCGCTCACCCCCCTCAGATGAGAAAGCGGCGATTTCAGCGGCCGGACAAAAATTTCCTGTTGGCCGAAGATGCGGTCAACTTCAATCCCGATCAGAGTGCCGCTTACGTCACAGACGATAACCGGCAGCAAAGCTCCTTCCGTTTCTGGTGCCTGAGGCAGGTGAAATACCTGCCTCAGGCTCCGGAGCGGCAGCGAGGAACCATCCACACAGACAGTCAAGCCACCACCAGGTCCTTCGATGATTTCCGCATGGTTAAGCTCAAGGGTGCGCATGACCACAGTGAGAGGGAACGCAATTTCAAACTGACCACACTGAACAATCAGGGCATGAATGATTGAAATCGTTATCGGGAGCCGCATGATAAAATGGCTTCCCTGACTGCGCTGCGACTGAATGGTCAATGCGCCAGCCAGCGTATGCACAGCCTCGTGAACGGCATCCATGCCGACTCCCCGGCCGGAAACGTCCGTCACCGTTGCAGCTGTCGAGAACCCCGGCTTACACACCAGTTGGTATGCTTCCTGTGCAGTCATCTGTGCCGCCCGTTCCGGAGAGACGATACCCTTTTGGACAGCTTTCAGCTTCAGTTGCTCCGGATCCATGCCGCGGCCATCGTCACTGATGATGATGTCAACATGATCCTTATCGCGGCGTACGGTCAGTTTTATCGTGCCGCCATGCGGCTTGCCCGCCATAACCCGTTCATCAGCCGTCTCCAAACCGTGATCAACTGCGTTCCGCAGGATATGGACAATCGGTTCGGCAATCTCTTCCAAAATGCCGCGATCAAGCTCGATCTCTTTCCCATCGATCTGAAATTCAACTACTTTTCCCTGTTTGCGCGCCAAGTCGCGCACCAACCGTGGGAAACGCTCGGCTATGGTGGCAAACGGCAGCATGCGGGCTTTAAAAACCTGATCGCGGAGATTCCGTAGCAGCGCGGTAAGCTGTTTGAGAGGCTCCCGGCATTCGACGGCATCAGCCAGGCGGATGGATTCATCCAGAAGATACCGGTTGGTAATCAACTCTCCGGTGATGTTGACAAGATGATCGAGGGTTTCGGTTTTGATACGGATGCTTTTAAAGGAGTCGGTCTGGCGGAATTGGTGCGGAGTAGAGACCGCTGACCCTAGGAACGTATCTGTGCTCTCACAGGACGGATTCGTGTGGACAGGGGGGGGCGTTTCAGCAGCCGGATCATATGCCGTCAGCCGCTCAATCAGCCCGGCGGTATCTTCAAAGAGATCACTCCCCGACTCAACCCGGGATACGAGGCGGGCAAGCGTATCGCCCCCTTCCAGCAAAAGATCGGCAAGAGCGGGAAGCAACTGCAATTCTCCGCTGCGGACCCGGCTCAACTGGTCTTCCATGAGATGGGCCACCGCCACAATCTGCTCATAGCCCATAGTTGCCGCCATTCCCTTCAGAGAATGAGCATGGCGAAAGAGTTCATCAATTGCAGCGGTATCGCCGGAGGATTCTTCGAGGTGTACAATCAGCTCGCTGAACGCAGAGAGATGACCGCGCGCTTCTGAAACGAACAGATCCCGATAGGGGAACATGTCCATTGGTCAATCCTCCAGGCTTTCCATTACTTCAGCAACCTTCTCGGGAGTAAACGGTTTCTGGATAAAAGCTTTGGCGCCCAGATCAAGCGACTTCTGCATGACCTGCGCCTCCCCGATCGAAGAACAGACAACGACCTTTGAGTTCGGGCAGGATTCGATGATCCACCCCAGGAGGCTGAGGCCGTTTGAATCAGGCAGGATAATGTCCAGCAGAATTATATCCGGGTGGCTGGCATGGAGGTTTCTCATCGCCTCGATACCGCTTGCCGCCTCGGCGACCACGTTGTACCCCTTTTCAACAAGGATTCCGCGCAGAATTTTCCGCATAAAGAGAGAGTCATCGACAATCATCACCGTCCGGCTCATAGCTGTCCTCCACCCTACCCCTTTAATTTGTTCAGTAACAGCTCGTTAACCACTGACGGATTTGCCTTTCCTTTGCTGGCTTTCATGACCTGCCCGACAAAAAAACCGAATACTTTTTCCTTGCCGCCGCGATACTCTTCTACCTGCCCGGCATTGGCTGCCATGATTTCGTCGATGATGGTTTCGATTGCGCTGCTGTCGGAAACCTGTATCAAGCCCTGCTCTTCGACAATCGCCAGCGCTGCTTTGCCGCTCCGCCACATCTCGTCAAAAACGGTTTTGGCGATCTTGCCCGAAATTGTGCCGTTGTCGATCAGCTTCAGTAGCTCCGCCAGTTGTCCCGGCGCGACCGGACACGCTTCAATCGAAGTCCCGCTGTCATTAAGTGCCCTGGTTATCTCACCCATTATCCAGTTGCCGACCAACTTGGCGTTGCCATGGGCAGCAACGCCGGCTTCAAAGTAATCAGCCAGGGCACGGCTTGCAGTCAGCACTTCGGCGTCATAGGGAGGCAGCCCCAGTGCTGCCATAAAACGCTGCTGGCGCTGTTCCGGCAGTTCAGGCAACTCTTGCCGCGAGCGCTCGATCCATTGATCGCTGATAACCAGCGGTACCAGATCCGGATCGGGAAAATAGCGATAATCGTGGGCTTCTTCCTTGCTGCGCATCGAGCGGGTGGTTCCGCTGTTCGGGTCAAAAAGCCGCGTTTCCTGGACGACCGTGCCACCATCCTCAATCAGGTCAATCTGGCGCTGTATCTCATATTCGATGGCCTGCTTGACAAATTTGAACGAATTTACGTTCTTGATCTCGGCCCGGGTGCCGTAAGTATCCGAGCCGACCGGCATGACCGAAACGTTGGCGTCACAGCGAAAACTTCCCTCTTCCATGTTGCCATCACATATTCCAAGCCAGGTTACAATCTGGTGCAGCTGTTTCAGGTAGACCACCGCCTCGTCGGAGGAGCGGAGATCCGGCTCGGAGACAACTTCCAATAGCGGCGTACAGGCGCGGTTCAGGTCAACTCCGGAATCATCAGCGCGGCCGGAAAGTTCGCCATGCACCAGCTTGCCGGCATCCTCCTCCATATGAATACGGGTGATGCCGATCCGTTTCAAGTCCTGATCGTTAACCTTGATATCAAGCCACCCGTGCTGACAGATTGGATCTTCAAACTGGCTGATCTGGTACCCCTTGGGAAGATCGGGGTAGAAGTAGTTCTTCCGGGCAAAAATACTGCGCGGCGTGATGGAACAGTTCGTGGAGAGGCCGGCCTTGATGGCGAATTCGACTACCTTCTTGTTGAGAACCGGCAGCGCCCCCGGCAACCCCAGGCAGACCGGGCAGGTCTGGGAGTTTGGCTCGGCGCCGAACATTGTTGAACAACTACAGAATATTTTTGTGTCGGTCAGGAGCTGTACGTGAACTTCAAGACCGATGACAGGTTGGTATTTCATACTATTCTCCGAAAATTAGATCGTTGCTTTTCTGGTGTGCCACTCAGTGGCCTGCTCAAAAGCATGGCCTGCCTGCAGGATTGCCTCCTCACCGAATGGCTTACCGATCAATTGCACGCCGATGGGAAGGCCGGAAGCGGAATAACCGGCAGGCAGTGACATGGCACAGGTGCCGGCCAGATTGACCGGTATCGTGAATATATCGGACAGGTACATCTGCAACGGGTCATTGACCTTTTCACCGATCTTGAATGCCGGCGTCGGCGCAACCGGGGTCAGCATGACATCAACGTTTGCAAATGCGGTGATGAAGTCATTCATGATGAGCGTCCGCACCTTCTGGGCCTTGACGTAATAGGCATCATAATAGCCGGAAGACAGGGCGTAGGTACCGAGCATGATGCGGCGCTTGACCTCGGCGCCAAACCCTTCGCTGCGACTTTTGGTGTACATGCCCAGAAGTCCGTCCGCTTCGGCACGATGGCCGAAGCGGACCCCGTCGTAGCGTGCCAGGTTGGAGCTTGCTTCGGCAGTGGCAATCAGATAGTAGGTTGCCACTGCGTAATCAGTATGCGGCAGCGAAATGTCAACGAATTCAGCCCCGAGACGCCGGTAGGTTTCGATGGCAGCGTCCATCGCTTTTTGAACATCCGCATCAAGCCCGGCAATGAAGTACTCTTTCGGAAGTCCTATCTTCAGCCCCTTTACACCCCGTGTCAGAGAGGCAGCATAGTCTGGCACCGGTGTATCGACGCTGGTCGAATCCTTGGGATCGTGGCCTGCCACAGCACCAAGCATGATTGCACAGTCCGTCACATCCCGGGTCAGCGGCCCGACCTGGTCCAGTGACGAGGCGTAGGCAATGACGCCGTAGCGCGAAACGCGGCCATAGGTCGGTTTCAGGCCGACACACCCGCAATGGGAAGCAGGCTGTCTGATCGATCCGCCGGTATCCGTGCCAAGTGTCGCAATCGCCTCGCGAGCGGCAACCGCTGCTGCCGAGCCACCCGATGACCCCCCGGGAATGCATGACGTGTCCCATGGGTTGCGCGTACTCCCGTACGCGCTGGATTCATTGGATGAGCCCATGGCAAATTCGTCCTGGTTAAGCTTTCCCAGCAGTACCGCACCGCGCTCTTTCAATTTTTCGTAGGATGTGGCGCTGTAGGGGGGGATGAAATTGTCGAGGATACGCGAGCCGCACGTGGTGCGGATACCTTCAGTCAGGAAGATGTCCTTGAGGGCAACGGGAATCCCGGTCAAAACATCCGTTGCGCCGGCGGCAATGCGGATATCGGCAGCAGCGGCATCGGCAAGCGCCTGTTCGGGCGTGACGGTAATGAATGAGCCAACCCGTGGCTCCACGGCTTCAATGCGTGCCAGCATGGCTGTGGTCGCTTCCAGGGAGGAAACCTGCTTACCCTGAAGAGCAGTGTGGAGCTCATGGATGGTCATGTCAAAAATATTCATGGTAGATGTATCCCTTGCTTTATTCGATAACTTTCGGCACGGCAAAAAAAGCGCCTTCGCGCTCAGGAGCGTTGGACAAAGCCTTCTCAAGGCCGATAGAAGGTCGTATGACATCTTCACGAAACGCATTTTCCATCGGGACGGCGTGCGAGGTCGGCATAATCCCGTCCGTATTCAGCCCTTTTAGTTTTTCCACATACCCGAGGATCGCGCCCATCTGTCCGGCAAACAGCTCTTTTTCTCCAGGGGTGAGTTCAAGCCGCGCCAGACGTGCCACGTACTCAACATCTGCTGTCGTCATCTTCATAGTTCCAACTCCAAAAAAAACGATAATTGCCGCGTGGTTGTAACATGAAATCGGCTCCGTTACAACATTGATCAGCTCAATGTGTTGCCCTGAAAATTTTTCACTTGACACGATTGAACTCTTTCGGTACGTTACACCTCTTCAAAAAAATCATGGCCTGTATTATATGCAGGTTGTACTGCGGATGGGGAATTTATGAAAACAGAAGTAGCGAAAGCTGAAAATGTAAAGCGTGACTGGTACATTGTTGATGCACAGGATGCGGTTCTGGGTCGTCTTTCGACACAGATAGCCAGTGTACTGCGCGGGAAAAACAAGGCTCTCTACACACCCAGCGTAGATACCGGCGATTTTGTCATCGTTGTAAACGCTGAAAAGATCGCCCTGACCGGTCGCAAGTTAGCCGACAAGATTTATTACAGCCACTCCGGGTATGTCGGCGGGCTGAAAGAGATTACGGCCGGCAAACTGCTTGAAAAGAAGCCTGAAGAACTTATCAAGAAAGCCGTTAAGGGTATGCTCCCCAAGAACAAACTTGCACGGGCCATGCTCAGCAAGCTTAAGATTTATGCGGGACCGAGCCATCCACACGCAGCTCAGCAGCCCAAGAACCTGGCACTTTAATACTCCGAGGAGAAAACGATATGGCAGCAATCAGTTATTATGGAACAGGCAAGCGCAAAACTTCAATTGCTCGCGTGTGGCTTAAGCCTGGTGTAGGAACTTTTACCGTTAACCACAAAACCCTGGATGAATACTTCGGTCGTGAAACCTCCAAGATGGTTGTTCGTCAGCCGTTTGAGCTGGTTGAAAAGGTAGGCATTTTTGATGTATTCGTCACTGTTTCCGGTGGCGGCGATACCGGCCAGGCTGGTGCTATCAAGCACGGCATCACCAAAGCTCTCCTGTTGCATGAGCCTGAACTCCGCGGCGTCCTCAAAAAAGCCGGATTCATTACCCGCGATTCACGCATTAAAGAACGTAAAAAGTACGGCAGAAAAGCTGCCCGTGCCCGCTTCCAGTTCTCCAAGCGCTAATCGCTGGATTACACCGTTCTGCTATAGTACAAGGGGAAATCCGCAAGGGTTTCCCCTTTTTTGTATGACTGGTATATTTCTGCAGGGAACTATCCTGTCTGATTATGATAGATGAAAGGAGCCACATCAATGTTGAAGATTGCTATTGTCGGTGCCAGCGGCTACACCGGGTTGGAATTGATCCGTATCCTCCATTGCCATCCTGAAGTCGCGGTTTCCTGCCTGACCTCCGAACAGAGTGCGGGCAAGCGTATTTCCGAGGTATTCCCGACGCTGAGAGGCCGCTGTGATACTGTGCTGGAAAACCTGGAGCCGGTGCGGATTGCCGATAAAGCAGATATAATCTTCACTGCATTGCCACATAAAGCTGCCATGGAGGTCGTGCCGACCTTCCTCAAACTCGGTAAAAAGGTCATTGATCTGTCGGCCGATTACCGCCTTTCTGATCCGGCAGTCTATGGGGAATGGTACGAACCCCATCTCAATCCTGCCAACCTGAAAAAAGCGGTCTACGGATTGCCGGAGATCAGGCGTGCCAAAATCAAGGGGGCAAAACTGGTCGCCAACCCCGGCTGCTACCCGACCAGCATCATTCTTGCCTTGGCGCCGCTGCTGAAGAAAGGGTTGATCGATCTGTCAAGCATCATTGCCGATTCTGTTTCCGGCGTTACCGGTGCCGGTCGTTCAGCCAAGGTCGACAGTCTCTATTGTGAGGTGAACGAGGGCTTCAAGGCGTATGGGGCCGGCGGCGTACATCGGCATATCCCCGAAATCGAGCAGGAACTTTCCCTGCTGGCAGGACAATCATTAAAAATCACCTTCACCCCGCATCTGGTGCCGATGGACAGGGGCATCCTGTCAACGATCTACGCTGCGCCGAATAAAACGGTCAGCAACGAAACGATCGCCACACTGTACCGGGAATTCTACAACGGTGAACCATTTGTGAGGATCCTTTCAGACGGCGCACTCCCCTCCACCGCTTTCGTGCGCGGCTCAAATTTCTGTGACATTGCCCCCCTGGTGGATAGTCGAACCGGCCGAATCATCGTCATCTCGGCTATCGATAATCTGGTGAAAGGCGCTTCCGGGCAGGCGGTACAGAATATGAATCTGGTCTGCGGATTTCCCGAGTCGATGGGTCTGGAAGGGCTGGCGCTGTTCCCCTGACCTATGTCTTTTATCCCTACGACACAAGAAGAAATACGAAAACGGGGCTGGAAAGAACTGGATGTCATCTTCGTCAGCGGCGATGCCTATATTGATCATCCCGCTTTCGGCGTGCCACTGTTGGCCCGCTGGCTCGAGGGGCATGGCTTCCGCGTCGGCATCATCTCACAACCGGATTGGCGTTCAAAAGAACCTTTCATGGCACTTGGCCGTCCCCGCCTGTTTTTTGCAGTTTCGGCCGGAGCCATGGATTCGATGGTTGCCCACTACACCCCCGCCCGCAAGTTGCGGCATGATGATGCCTACACCCCCGGCAACCGCCATGGTGCACGTCCGAATCGCGCCACAATGGTCTATACTTCCCGCCTGAAGGAAGCCTACAAGGACGTACCGGTTGTGATCGGCGGCATTGAAGCATCACTGCGCCGCTTCGCCCATTACGATTTTTGGGAAAACAAGGTGCGCCGTTCGATACTGTTTGATGCCAAAGCGGACCTGCTGATCTACGGCATGGCCGAGCAGTCGCTTCTGGAAGTAGCCGAACGGATGCGAACAGGCGAACGGATGGGCGATATTCGTGACGTACGCGGCACGGCATATCTCTGTGGCGGGCTTGTTACCGATACCCATATCGCAATCCCCTCCTATGAGGAGATATCAGCCTCCAAAAAAAAGTTTGCCGAAGCATTCCGCCTGGCCTACCTGCAACAGAATCCCTGGTCCGCCCGGAAAGTCACACAACAGCATGGCAATCGGCTGCTGGTCTGCAATCCTCCCGCGCTCCCCTTGACGGAAGCCGAGATGGACGCCGTTTATGCATTGCCGTTCGAGAAGGGCCCGCATCCGTCATATAGCGAGACAATTCCCGCCTGGGAACAGATCAAAACCTCCATAACCAGCCACCGTGGCTGCTTCGGCGGCTGTGCGTTCTGCGCTATTACCATGCATCAAGGTAAAACGATCCAGTCCCGGAGTAAAAACTCCATCCTCACCGAAATTGCAGCTATGACCAGAAAATCATGGTTCCGCGGCACTGTCAGCGATATCGGCGGACCAACGGCCAACATGTTCGGCCTCGGCTGCGACAACGTTGATGCCATGCATAAATGTCACCGAGAAAGTTGTCTCTTCCCGACTATCTGTTCAAACCTGCGCACCGGCGACAAAGCAGCAACGTCACTACTACAGGCAGTTCGTTCTCTGGAAGGTGTGAAGCATACGGCAATTTCATCCGGTGTGCGTTATGATCTTCTGGAAAAACAGCCCGCCTATTTCAGCGAACTGGTAGGCCACCACGTCAGCGGTCTTCTTAAAATTGCCCCGGAGCACTTGGTTGACCACGTAACTGAGATCATGCGCAAGCCGGGGAAGAAATCTTTTGAAACGTTTCTGGCCCGCTTCCGTGCTGAAAGCGACCGGATTGGCAAACGTCAGCACATTGTGCCATATCTTATTTCCGGGCACCCGGGCTGCACCTTGTCGGACATGCTTGAACTGGCACTGATTCTCAGAAAAATGGGGATACAAGTTGAGCAGGTCCAGGATTTCACACCTACTCCGGGTACTATTGCAACGTGCATGTTCTACAGCGGCATAGACCCGATGACCGGAAAAACGGTCTACTCGGCAACGAGCGACCGGGAAAAAGGATTGCAGAAGGCTTTGTTGCTATGGCACCTTCCCTCGGAACGCCCTAAGGTGCAGGAAGCTCTCAAAGAGCTCGGGCGAGCAGGTGAAACGGGTTTGCAAGTGTTGTTGGCGGGCGGGTCCGGTAATGAGCGGAAAACAGGTAACACCGTCAAAAAAGAATCATCGGGCAGGAGGCGGAATTAGTTCTGTAGTTACTGCGCTAAATTTGCGCTACATCCGTTTCGGCAGGCAAAAAAGACAAGAAAAAAGGCCCCACGGAAAATCCGTAACGCCTTTATTCTTCTGATGGTGCCCGGGACTAGACTCGAACTAGCACACCCTTGCGAGCACAAGAACCTGAATCTTGCGTGTCTACCAATTCCACCACCCGGGCAATTGAACTGATTTCTTATCATTTCCATTTTTATATTGCAAGCAGAAAAAGACAACTCCCCGTATAAAAGCCCTAAAAACTTGACAAATCGACACCCGTGGTGATATCAGAAGAGTTCACATTTTTAGATATCTATCGGAGGAAACATCATGGAACGTACTTTTGCAATCATCAAACCGGACGCAGTCGAGCGCAAGCTGGCTGGCAAAATCCTGGCACGAATCGAAGAAAAAGGCTTCACCATCGCCGGCATGAAGAAAATCCAGCTGACCAGAAAACAGGCAGAAGGCTTCTACTATGTACACAGTGAGCGCCCTTTTTTCAACGACCTGTGTGCTTTCATGTCCCGCAGTCCGGTGATCGTACTCTGCCTTGAGAAAGAAAATGCCATCGCGGACTGGCGCACCCTGATGGGCGCAACGAATCCTGCCAACGCAGAGCCGGGCACCATCCGTAAGGATTTTGCCGTCAATATCGAGGAAAATTCATCCCACGGTTCTGACGCTCCTGAAACTGCCGCTTTTGAAATCCCGTATTTCTTCAGCGCTCTGGAGCTGGTATAAATAATACATGCACATGTAGATACAGAAAAGGCCCCGCAATCGCGGGGCCTTTTCTGTATCAAAGAGGGAAACGGGCGGTTCAGGCAAAATGAGCTTCAAGCGCCGCAACCAGAGCATCCATCGTGTAGGATTGCGGTTCAATATCTACCTTCAGTCCCAGATCACGGCATGTTTTTGCTGTTATCGGGCCGATTGACGCAACAGCCACACCCTTCAGCATATCGTGCATCAACTCTTCCCCCAGCATGGCAGCCAGATTTTGCACCGTCGAAGATGACGTGAATGTGATGCAGTCAACCGAGCGTTTTTCAAGCGCAAAAAGTGTTTCTGGCGGGAGCCTGTCAGGAAAGATATTGCGGTACGCAACGGGACTATCAACATGAGCCCCCATCCGTTTCAGCTCCTGGGGAATAATATCGCGAGCCTTGTCAGCGCGGGGAAAAAGCACCCGGCTGTTGTTCATATCCAGACGGGAGAATTCTTTGACGACCCCCTCGGCCTTATAGTCGGTGGGTATCAGATCTGCTTTTACGCCATGCGAACGCATTTCATAGGCGGTCTTCGGCCCGACCACACAAACCCTGCAGCCTGCCAAGGCTCTGGCATCAAGCCCGAGCATACCCAGCCGCTGGAAAAAGTATCGCACGGCATTCGCCGAAGTCAGGATCAGCCAGTTATAATAAGGCAACTCACGAATGGCGAGATCGAGCAGTTGCCAGCTCTCCGGCTCCACCAGGCGGATGGTAGGGCATTCAAGCACTGATGCCCCGCGCGCCGCCAATTTAGCTGAAAATTCACCGGCCTGTTCTGCGGCACGGGTGACAACGATCTTTTTTCCGCACAGGGGACGCGTGTCATACCATTGCAGCTTCTCACGCAGCGAAACAACCTCGCCGACAATTGTAATTGCCGGCGGTTTGAAGCCACTTTCTTCGGCCCGATCGGCAATATCTGCCAGGGTGCCGACCAGCACCTGCTGGCAGGCGGTAGTTGCCCAGCGCACCAGGGCCACCGGAGTTTCAGCGGCTCTGCCATGCTCTATCAGTCGCTGCATGTTGCGCCGCAGGGTGGTAATACCCATGTAAAACACCACGGTGCCGCCACCTAATGACAGGCGGTCCCAGTCGATGTTTGATTCAAACTTGTCTTTCCCTTCCTGGCCGGTTACAAACGCGACTGAGGCGGTTACGTCACGATGGGTAAGCGGTATGCCGGAGTACGCGGAAGCCCCGATGGCAGCGGTAACTCCGGGGACAACCTCAAAAGGTATCCCGGCATCGCGCAGCGCTTCGCACTCTTCTCCGCCGCGACCAAACACAAAGGGGTCGCCCCCCTTCAGGCGCACGACGATCTTCCCCGCCCCCGCTTTTGCAACAAGGAGGTTATTTATCTCGTCCTGTCCCTGATTGTGGCGACCGCCGACCTTGCCGGCATAAATACGTTCGGCCGTTCCGGGAGCGTGGCAGAGCAGCTGCTCGTTCGCCAGATAATCATAGACCACCACCTCGGCCCGTCGCAAACATTCCACGCCGCGCACCGTAATCAGGGACGGATCACCGGGACCGGCGCCGACCAGATAAACGATGCCGTTATTCACCGATTGACCTCTGGTAGACTTCTTCCAGAATGGCCTTGCCTCCTTCGGCCAGCAACTGATCTGCGAGGCGAATGCCCAGTTGTTCACATTCAGCGGCCGGACCGCTGATTTCGCCGCGAACGGAGCGCGTGCCGTCGACAGCAGCGATGAAACCAACAAGACGCAGTTGGCCGCCGCTGACTGTTCCATGTGCCGCTATCGGCACCTGGCAGCCACCCTCGCACCGTTTGAGCAGGGCGCGCTCCGCCCGGACCGCGTAGCTCGTATCGGCATGATTGAAGAATGCTATCGTCTCGGTTATGACCGGATCTGCCAGTCGGCATTCGATCCCTAACGCACCCTGACCAATGGCCGGAATGGAGACGTCAACGTCCAGGTATTCGCCGACGCTGTCGGTGAAACCAAGGCGTTTCAGGCCGGCGGCAGCCAAAATAACGGCATCCAGATTGTCTTCGGTAAGTTTCCTGATCCGGGTCTCTACGTTGCCGCGAATAATAACCATCTGCAGGTCGGGGCGTATTTTCAGAAGCTGCGCCTGCCGACGGAGTGCACTGGTGCCGATGCGGGCCCCCTGCGGAAGTTCTGCAAACTTCAGGTTCCGGGAGATAACGGCATCGCGCGGGTCTTCGCGCTCGGTAATGCAGTACAGTCCCAATCCCTCCGGGAAATCGGTCGGCACGTCCTTCATGCTATGGACGGCAATGTCGATCTCGCCTCGCAGCATGGCTTCCTCGATCTCCTTGACGAACAGACCTTTGCCGCCAACCTGCGCCAGCGGGACATCGAGGATCTTGTCACCAATCGTCTTGATCTTGGTTAACGTGACTTCCATACCCGGGTACCGCTTCTCAAGTTCGGATTTTACCCAGTTCGCCTGCCAAAGGGCCAGCTGGCTGGCACGGGTTCCAATACGTAGCTGTGTGGGGGGCATAATTTTTCTCCAGTAATGTGTATTTGATCCTAACCTTTGTTCATTCAAGGACCACCGGCAGACGCTCTGTGAGCCTGATCTCTTCCGGCGTTACCAGCGCCCGGTAGGCCAGCGCCTCCACTCCATTTTCCACTGCCTGTCGCAGCAGCCGTCCATACTCCGGGTCGATCAGGTCGGCCGGAGAAACCGAGACGCAATCGCCGCGCTGAACAGTGAAAAATATTACGCCGCGGTCGCCTTCGCGCACCACCCTCATCAGCTCCTGCAGGTGCTTTTGCCCCCGCGTGGTGACGGCATCCGGAAACAGGGCCCGGTCACGATCTGCCAGCGTGACGTTTTTCACTTCAACAAAGCACCGCCCGGCCGGGCCTTCCAGCAACAGGTCGACACGGCTATGCTCGCCATAGGGGACTTCGGGGCGAATTGCCGCATATCCCTGCAACTCCCCAACTGTGCCATCTTCAATCGCTTCGTGCACCAGTCGGTTGGGCAACCCGGTATTGATGCCCACCCAGAAACCGTCAGCTTCCACCAGTTCCCACCCAAGGGGAAACTTCCTCCCCGGATTGGAACTGCGGGAAAGAAGCACCCGGCTGCCGGGAACGGCACATCCTTTCATACTGCCCGAGTTCGGGCAGTGAACGGTGACGATAGCGCCATCCGCAAGCACGACGTCCGCCAGGAACCGCTTGTAACGTTTGATCAGAGTACCGGAAATCAGCGGCGGCAGACGCACTATTCTTCCAGCTCCAGCTCCTCATCATCGCGCTGCAGGGCTTCCAGCTCAAACAGTTGACGCAGTGCATCGATATACAAATCAACCCGTCCGCCCTGGCCGGCCTGTTTCAGCGCCGATGTGGGGGCATGGAGCAGTTTGTTCATCATGGCCATCGTGAGCGCTTCCAGCCGTTTTTCGGCGTCAGGCGGTAATTCCTTCCAGCCGGCAATGGTCTTATCCAGCTCGGATCTCCGGATCTCGTCAAACCGGTTTCTCAGGGCAACGATGGTGGGCGTTACTTCCAGTGTCGAAAGCCATTTGTGAAATTGGCCGATCTCCTGGTTGATAATCTCCTCGGCCTTTTCGGCCTCCAGACTGCGCTGGGCGAGATTTGCCTGAATTATCTCCTGAAGATGGTCAACCGTAAAGAGATAGGCGTTTTCGATCCCGTCAACCTTGGGGTCAATGTCACGGGGCACGGCAATATCGATGAAGAAGACCGGCTTGAATCTACGCCGTTTGAGGACATCTTTTACGTCTTGCGGGCCAATGATGCAGTGCGGGGCACCGGTGGATGAAAGGACAATATCGGCATGATGGAGGTGCTCGAAGAGTGCCTCGAAAGGCACCGCCACACCACCGAATTCTTCAGCCAGCTTTTCTGCGCGCTCAAAGGTGCGGTTGGTGACCATAACCCCTTTGGCACCGCTGTTGAGAAAGTGCTTGGCAGCCAGTTCGCACATTTCCCCGGCGCCGATCAGCATGACCGTTTTGTCGGAAAGGTCGCCCAATATTTTTTTAGCCAGTTCAACAGCAGCAAATGCTACCGAAACAGCAGAAGAAGCTATTTTGGTTTCAGTCCGTACCCGTTTGGCGACTGAAAAGGCCTTGTGAAGAAAACGATTGAGGATAATTCCGGAAGATTTGAATTCAGCGGCATAGCCGTAGGAGGTCTTGATCTGCCCCAGGATCTGTGGTTCGCCAATGACCATCGAATCCAGACTGGAAGCAACCCGGAAGACGTGACGGATGGCGGCCTCGGCATGGAGGCTGTACAGGTGCGGCTCAAGCGCTTCAAATTGCAGATGATGATAATCGGCTATAAACCGTTTGATACGGGCTATGCCGCCGGCAATATCACGGGTCGTGGCATAAATCTCGACCCTGTTGCAGGTAGAGACAATTATCCCCTCGGTAATGCCCTCAAGCTTGATCAGTTCACCAAGCGGTTTTTCGATACAGTTGGGCGAAAATGCCACTTTTTCACGAATCTCAACTGCAGCAGTTTTGTAAGAGAGGCCGACAACAATGATATTCATGATTGAGAACAGTCCGGATTAATAAATAAAATACTGGAAGCAGGGCTACCAGGTAATACTGTGCTTCATGGCAAAAAAGGTGAACAGCACAACAACGAAACCGAGAATCGCAAGAATGGCCGCCCGCTTCCCCCTCCAGCCTATGGTGAGTCGGCCATGCAGAAGCGCCGCATAGATGAGCCAGATGATCAGCGACCAGGTCTGTTTGGGGTCCCATATCCAGTAACTCCCCATAGCCTGTTCGGACCAGATGGAACCGGATATTATGGCGATGGTTAATAGCGGGAAGCCAACGGTCAGGCAGCGATAACTTATCTCGTCCATTATTTCCAGGGAAGGAAGTTTCTGGAAAAGCGCCCCGAACTGCTTGGATTTGAGAAAATAAT
This sequence comes from Deltaproteobacteria bacterium, assembly GCA_021781535.1. Classification (GTDB taxonomy): domain Bacteria; phylum Desulfobacterota; class Desulfuromonadia; order Geobacterales; family Pseudopelobacteraceae; genus JACRCG01. Next base: position 79,837 of record JAJXWO010000012.1, read on the forward strand.
TCTGAATCAGATACATCACGGCAACGCCGGCGGCAATGGTGAAGCAGGCATAGCTGATAAAAGCCAGCATTGCATGAAACCAGAACCAGTTACTCTGGAGGATAGGATGAAGCTGGCGCACCTCTCCATGGAGAGAACTTGAGGCCGCCAACATCATGAGTGCAACAGGGGTAATAAAAGAGCCGAGCGTCGTTACTTTATATCTGCGCTCGAAAAAAAGAAAGCCGCCAACAATAGCAAGGCTGAAAAACGACAACGATTCCTGCATGTTTGTAAGAGGCAGATATTTCAACTTGCTGGCCAGGTGTATTGTCGAAAGGAGGTGTGCGATGAAACCGGCAGTCAGCAAGCGACTGGCCCACCGTGTCAGCAGCGGTGACGTCCGCACCAGGCAGACAAGATAAACAGCGGTGGCACAGCCATACAAAGCGGCAGTCAGAAAGAAAAACATGTGTGTCATGGCAATAATTCCTTGCATTCAGCGATCTCGGCGAGCAAACGCCTGGCAAGCGAGCGTAAAACTTTTACATTGTATGTACTTGAACTCCCGTTCGTCAACAGCTTTTCTCGTTCTTTAGCCAACGTATCAAGGATAGTTCCATATTCATGCCCGATATGCTCGGCAATACTGTCCCGCACATCCGCGGCAAATGTCGGGCAGATACCGCCGGTAGAAACCGCTATTTCAAGATTGCCGCGCCTCGCCACGGCCGGAAAAGTGCAGTCCCCCTCTGCCGTATTACCGGCATTGGTGACGAGAATCGCCCGCTCGTGCGCATCAGCAGAAATCTGTTCATTCACCACGTCATCGTCGGTTGCAGCGATCACAATGAAGGCATTTTCCAGGTCTGCCACATTGTAGCTGCCGATTCTGACGGTAAACGCGCCGGTATCTTTCATGGCAGCAATGTCGGGGCAGATATCCATGGCCACGATCCTGACAGACGCGCCTGCCGCCAGCAGGGCATGGAGTTTGCGAAGGGCAACCGTGCCGCCACCGATAATAACAGCCCGTTTGCCCTGCATTCGTATATTCAGCGCCAGCGTGGACATGCCTGTTTCTCCATGAATGGCATCATACTCTCCCCGTGTTTGCATTTCAACGATCCGAGCATATAGTATATGAGGCACACCGAGTTTGCTCTTGATTTTTTCACTGACTGGTATATCATTCGAAAAAGTTATTTTGTACCCAAAAGGAGATTACAGATGGCCAGTGATAACGTCCTCGCATTTACTGATGCAAATTTTGACCGCGAAGTGTTGCAGTCCGACGTCCCGGTGCTCGTTGATTTTTGGGCAACGTGGTGTGCACCCTGTAAAGCGATTGCACCTTTAATTGATACCGTTGCCGATGAAAATGCCGGAAAAGTAAAAATTGGCAAGGTGAATGTCGATGAGAATCAGGCTACACCCGGAAAGTATGGCGTGCGTGGCATTCCAACCATAATTTTATTCAAGAATGGCGTCATAGTTGATCAGGTTGTCGGGGCAGTACCGAAATCACAACTTGACGCACTGATAGCCAAAGCGCTCTAGTATCAATGAACTTTTCATCTTCCATCAAAATCATGCTGGTCACAATTGCCGCATCATTTCTGGCCATAACCGGCCGGGCTGATGCGGCCCCCCGCTCGGGCCAGGCCTCTCCGAACTTCAAGGTCGTCTCCACCACCGGGCAGAAGATCTCCCAGGAAAATTATCGCGGCTATGTACTGATAGTCGATTTTTTTGCCACATGGTGCCCGCCATGCCGTCAGTCAATACCCCATCTTGTGGAGATGAACCGGAAGTATGGCAAGCAAGGGCTCCAGGTCCTTGGCTTGAGTGTTGACGACGATGGTGATGATGTGATCAAATCGTTTGCGGCTGAATTCCGGGTCAATTACCCGCTGGCATTGGCAGGAGATTCGACCACGACCGATTTTGGCATCAGGTCAGTGCCGGTCATGTACCTGATTGATAAAAAAGGCAAAATTGCTGAAGTGTATCGCGGCTACTCCGATGACATGTCTCGCGCGCTTGAACAGGCGATCAAGCGCCTCTTGGCAGAGAAGTAAATTCCTCCGGGTACGTCACCTGTATCAGACATAATCCACAGGCCGGTGCGGTACTGCCGGCCTCTTTTCTATCCCCACTCTGCAACAATCTGTCAATATCTGCCGGCGTAAAGCGGCCTTTCCCTACATCAACAAGTGTGCCGACCATGACGCGCACCATATTTTTAAGAAACCCGCCACCGGTAACGTCAATGGTAATACGGGCACCCTCCCGGAGTATCTGAACAGCGTCTATCCGTCTGACCGTGGTCTTGGCAACGCAGTTAGAGGCACGGAATGCGGCAAAATCATGTCTGCCGACAAAATGGCCGGCAGCCTCTTCCATTGCGACAAGATTAAGGGGTTCCCGGACCTGCCAGCTGTACAGCCTGTCCAAGGGCGATCGGACTGATGAATTTATGATCGTATAGCGGTACTGTTTGGCATATGCCATGGTAATCGGCTTGAACCCCTCCGGAACAATACGGGCGCTCTGGATGGCGACATCAGCGGGAAGAAAGCGGTTAGCGCCCTCCACAAAAGCCCGCAACGGAAGGTCCCGCTCCGTCATAAACGAAGCCGCCATGGCACGGGCGTGCACTCCGGCATCGGTCCGGCCGGACGAACGCACCTGCACGCGCTCCTTCAGCAACTGTTCAAACGCATCCTCAACGACCTGCTGCACCGCAAGGCCGTTTGGCTGCACCTGCCACCCCGAATAGTTCGTGCCGTCGTAGGCAATTGTCACCAGAATGGTTGGCACGTTAGTGGCCGGACTTTTCTGCAGTCTGGCTGATCAGTTTATCCAGCTCAGACGAATCCAGATGATATGCTTTGCGGCAGAATTCGCACGTCACTTCGGCGCCGTTCTCCTGCGACTGCATATCCTGCAACTCCTCACTCCCCAAAGTAAGAAGAGCCTGTTCAACCTTTTCCAGTCCACAGCCGCAGCGGAAGAAGATGTCATGAGATTCAAGGATGGTATAGGGTATGTCGCCGAAAAGCTCTCCAATAACCGCTGCTGCCCCACCCGTTTCAATCAGGTCGGACAATGCCGGCAATGCTGCAATCCGTGCCATGATTTTTTCTATTTCCCCCGCGTCTGCCTTTGGCAGCGCCTGCACGAGAAAACCGCCGCAGGTGGCCACCTGCCCGTCTTCACCAAGAGTAGCCCCCAATCCGACCGCCGAAGGAGTCTGTTCGGAGTCGGCCAGGTAATATGCCAGATCCTCGCCGACCTCACTACTGACAAGCTGCACGACACCCTGATACGGCTGACCGCCTGCGCCAAGATCTTTGGAAACCGTTAGAAAACCTGCTTTGCCGATCAGTCCCGCCACATTCCACTTTCCATTCAGCGCTTCGAGATCAGCGGCAGGATTCCCGATACAGCCGCGAACCGCCCCGTCACTATCCGCTTCAATTATCATCTTGCGTAGCGGCCCATTCCCCTCAAACTTGAGAGCAGTCCGTTGGCCGGTCTTGAGAAGAGCGCCCATCAACGCACCGCCCGCGAGCCCCCGGGAAAGCGCGATACTTGCTGTTGCCGAAGCCTGTTGAAGAGTACAAATCTCGCGCGCCAGCGACCCGGCGGTACACGCCAGTACCCTGATACCACCTGAAAGGCATAATGCCCGAACGATCTGATCAGCCATAATGATACGGAACTCCTTTAAAAAAGTCATGTTGCTGCTTGCAGTCTATTTAACGTTACGCGGGATCAGCCGTAATACTGCCGATACCAATCGACAAATCGTGCAATACCATCTTCGATGCTTGTGTCGGGCCTGAACCCGACAGCAGATGCTAAATCTGAGACATCGGCATACGTTATATGTACTTCACCCGGCTGGAGAGGGAGAAGATTTTTTTCCGCTTTTTTTCCAAGACACTCTTCCAGTACTTCAATAAAGCGGATAAGTTCAACCGGATGGTGATTGCCGATATTGTATACCCGGTAAGGGGCAGCGCTTGTCGGCAATTCAGGCGATTCAGCGTCCCATAAAGGGTCGGGGCACGGAATATGGTCCATCACCCGCACAACCCCCTCGATAATATCATCGATATAGGTGAAATCACGCTGCATCCGGCCATGGTTGAACACATCGATCGGGCGCCCTTCCAGAATTGCCTTGGTAAAGGAAAAATAGGCCATATCCGGCCGGCCCCATGGCCCATATACGGTGAAGAAGCGCAATCCGGTTGTCGGCAGGCCGAAGAGATGCGCGTACGTATGGGCCATCAGCTCGTTGGATTTTTTGGTGGCCGCATAAAGTGACACCGGATGGTCAACTGAGTGGTGTTCGGAAAACGGCACCGATGCATTGGCACCATAGACGGAACTTGACGATGCATACACCAGATGCTTGATATGTGCATGGCGGCATCCCTCCAGAATATTCAGAAACCCGCTGATATTACTGTCAACGTAGGCATACGGGTTCTGGAGCGAATAACGAACTCCCGCCTGGGCGGCAAGATTAATCACATAGTCGAACTGCCCTCCCTGAAATAAGCGTTCGACCCGCGAGCGGTCTTCCAGTGCGCCGCGTTCAAACGCAAAACCGTCCAGGCCATCCAGAATGGCAAGCCGGCTCTCCTTAAGTGCAACGTCATAGTAGTCGTTCAGATTGTCAAATCCGGTAACCCGGTGACCGCATCGCACCAGACGCTGTACGAGGTGAAAGCCGATAAACCCGGCTGCGCCGGTAACAAGTATCCTGCTCATTGTGTTTTTCCTGTCCAGGCCGCGGCACTGCATCGCCACGCCTCTATGGTATGCATGATTGGGAGCGGCCCGATCAAGATCGGCGATTGAACAAACTACCGTACAGTGTCGGCATGATATGCAGGAAAACACCGCGACCGCAAGCTATTTTAATTTGTGGCGATCAAACAGAGCACCGGATACTGCTGCCACACCAACAAAATGGTAGCAGCATCGTAGATGGATTGCTTGCGGCTCTGGGCATCGGCACATGCGCCACGAAATAACCATCCTGCTGTCGCCACGTTTGTCCCCTTCATGGCACCTCTTCTGGATCGGCAATTACATAACAATTTGTGCGTGTTCGGTACGCACATACTTCCCCCCGAAATTATAAAGGCAGCCCGAATCGGCCGCTTTTATTATGCTATACAGTCCCGGCATTTCTTCAACCAATAAACAATATACTGGACACGCAACTCTTCCTGGTCGACGAAAAATTTTTTAACAATTTATTACTCGACGTACTTGAGTTGTCGCAGATTCATGGTATCATTGTTTCATCATGTCATATTATCGAGTTTCCCTTTGCTTTGAGTGGTACTTGTCATGATTATAGCGCAACGATACGCCGGAATACTTATTCTGCAGTTAATCTTCTTGCAGGGAAATCAAAGGAGGACAGTATCATGAAATGGAAACTTTCGAGTTGTATCATGGTGGTAATGCTTGCGGGAGGTGTCGCATGGGGAAAGGATGATGTAATGAGCCAGGCCCAGGCAACCTTTAAGGCCATTCCGACAAAACCGCCCGTCCTGAAGAGTAACCCGGCGACTCCCGGAAAAATAAAACTGGGGGAAATGCTCTATTTTGACCCGCGACTATCCTCATCCGAACTGATCAGCTGCAATACCTGCCATAACGTCGGACTCGGAGGCGTAGACCTCCAGGAAACATCTACAGGGCACGGTTGGCAAAAGGGCCCGCGTAACGCTCCGACCGTATTGAACGCAGTGTACAATCTTGCCCAGTTCTGGGATGGCCGGGCAAAAGACCTTGAGGCCCAGGCCAAAGGACCTGTCCAGGCTTCGGTGGAGATGAACAACACGCCGGAGCGGGTGGTGGAAACGCTCAAGAGCATTCCCGGTTATCTGCCGCCATTCAAAAAAGCATTTCCCAAAGAGAAAGATCCGATAACCTTTGACAATATGGCTCGTGCCATCGAGGTGTTCGAGGCGACACTTATCACACCGGACTCCCGCTTCGACCGTTTCCTCAAGGGAAACCGGAAAGCGCTTGACAGCAAAGAGTATGAAGGGCTGCAGCTTTTCATGGCCAAGGGGTGCTCTGCCTGTCATAACGGGGTCAATATCGGAGGTACCGGATATTTCCCCTTCGGAGTTAAAGAGAGCCCAACCGACGCAGTCCGCCCCACGGAAGATTTCGGGCGTTTCAAAGTCACCAACACCTCTTCAGACAAATATGTCTTCAAATCACCATCACTCCGCAACATATTTCTGACACCGCCCTACTTCCACTCAGGCAAAGTATGGAAGTTACAGGATGCGGTAAGGGTTATGGGGTCCGCACAACTCGGCATTACCCTCAACGATGACGATGATGGTAAAATTGTGGCGTTCCTCATGACTCTTACCGGTAAACAGCCAAGAATCATTTACCCGATCTTGCCACCCAATTCCAATACCACGCCGAAACCGTCGCTGAAGTAGCAGACCGCAGGGATAGGGCCGGACTTGTCCGGCCCTATCCCTGGTAGCGTATGAATGAGAGAGAATAGAAACAGGGCACCTTCGAAGAGCAGCACATCACGAGTGCACTATTGGGCTGCCCGCTATTTGGACGGAGCAGCGCCGAACGTCTTCAGATACAATGCCAGTGATGTGAGGTCGCTCGAACCGCCGGGGAGAGCACTCCCTTTGAGTGCACCAACAATGCACTTGTTTATGATTGCTTCAAGATCCTTTACATCTTCGGCTGCAACTCCTCCCAGCTTTTTTCCTCCCGAATGGCATGTTGAACAACTCTTGCCATTCGTACCCAGTGATGTGCTGTTAAAAAGCACCTTGCCCTGCTCGACGGAAGATCCGCCGCCAGCGAATGCCGCCATTGCTGATGCCACAAAAAAACCTGCGATGAGAACCGGGATTGATCGATGCATTGTGTTCCTCCTTGACAGTTATATGTAAAAACAAGGATACCAGTCGCCCCCGGATCGTCAAGGCCTCGTCATCGTAGCGAATGTAAAATACCTCGGGACAGGTAAAAAAGAGAATTAGTGGACATTCGAGACAAACAGTTGGATATGCACTCTGGAAAAGGTTGTTGGTCTTTTTGTTTCGCTTCACGAGGTGATTTGCTATAGTATCGCCACCTGTAAGCGGCAGTTGATCTGTTTTGAGTACGTTGGAAATCATTCTGTTTATCAGGGATTGGTCAAAAGGAAGAATTGACGAATGGCGTTACCCGAAACTGAGTTGCAAAGGGCAGGCATACTGCTGGGACAGCTTTGTGAACAGCGAACTATACCGGATCAGGTTACATTACATTATGATGTCAGAGGCAACAGAGTCACCCTGACCGAGTCCCGCCCGCTCTTCATAGACCCCGCCATCTGGAATGAATTTAAAATTTCCCAGTTTGAGTACAGCCCGGAATCATGCAACTGGACATTGTACTGGTATGACCGGAAAAACAGACGGCAACCGTATCCGACCGGAAGAAACAAGGATACGCTTGAAAAGCTGATACACGAGGTTGAGTCGGATCCGACCGGAATATTCTGGGAATGACTCTGACGGCCATCCGGACCGGTTATGAAAATCTGGATTCGTGGCAATTGGAACATCATAATTCATGATTATATCCAGACTGTTATTGGGTTTTCCGGTCCAGGCTCCGGTACTGGATCGCCTCGGCAATATGCTGTTCAAGAATGGCGGTGCTCCCGTCAAGATCGGCGATGGTACGCGCCACCTTGAGGATGCGGGTATACGTACGGGCGGAGAATCCGAGGCGGTCGGTAACCAGTTCCAGCATGCGGTTACCACTGGCATCCAGTTCGCAGTATTTTTTTATGAAGCGGGGCGTCATCTGGGCGTTGCAGTGAATTTTGGTACCTTTGTAGCGTTCCATCTGGAGTTCCCGCGACCCCTCGACCCGGCCGGCAATGGCAGCAGAACTCTCCGCCTCGCCCCGATCGGCAAGATCGCGATATTTTACCGCCGGGACCTCGATGTGGATATCGATCCTGTCCAACAACGGCCCGGAAATGCGGGAACGGTAGCGGTGAATGGCAACAGGAGTGCAGGTGCAGGGATGGGTTGGGTCCGAAAGATAGCCGCAGGGGCAGGGGTGTGTTAACCTTTCTCTACGATTCTTATATAAAACGGCACTCGTTCTCAATCGAAATTCCCCTCGAAAAACAACCACTCCC
>JAJXWO010000042.1 GCA_021781535.1 Deltaproteobacteria bacterium
GATCTGTCAATATGACGCCGATTCTACCGGAGATATTTCTCTCCGTGCTGGCTATGGCTCTTCTGCTGATCAATGTATTTGTACCGGGTAAGCAGAAGTCATACCTTGCATACATCAGTTTTATCGGTATTGTTGCGGCAGCGGTGCTGGTAGGAGGTGGTTGGGGCAGTCACGTTGAGAGCTTTGGCGGGTCAGTCGTTCTTGATAACTTTGCTACTTTCTTCAAGATGACCTTTCTGGTTGGCGCCGGATTAACTGTACTGATTGCAGACAAGTACATGGAGCGAGAAGAGTGTAACCATGGCGAGTTATATCCGCTGATTCTCTTTGCCGTTGTCGGCATGATGCTGATGGCTTCCGGTACGGACCTGATGACGATTTTCCTCGGACTTGAAGTAATGTCAGTAACTCTTTATGTTCTTGCCGGATTTAACAGGGCCAATAGAAAGTCTAATGAAGCCGGTCTGAAATACTTTCTGCTGGGTGCGTTTTCCACCGGATTTATGCTTTACGGTATGGCCCTTATCTACGGTGCAACCGGAACTACCCGCCTCTACAAAATTGCTGAAGTTGTCGGGCAGATGACACTTCCATCTTCCAACATCATGCTCGTTGCAGGAATGTTGCTCATGATGACTGGATTTGCCTTTAAAATTGCAGCCGCGCCATTTCACATGTGGACACCTGATGTATATGAGGGCGCTCCGACCCCGATGACCGCATTCATGTCGGCTGGTCCTAAAGCTGCCGGTTTTGCTGCACTACTCCGTCTATTTCTTGTTGCTCTTCCGGCGCTTCAGGTTGAATGGAGTCAGGTACTCTGGGTACTGGCGGTATTGACGATGACGGTCGGTAATATAACGGCCCTCCGTCAGGACAACATCAAGAGAGTCCTTGCTTATTCATCCATTGCTCACGCTGGATATGCACTTGTCGGTTTTGCTGCCGGTAATGGGACAGGTACTGCTGGCATCCTGTTCTATATGCTCTCCTACTCCTTTATGAATATTGGAGCTTTTGCGATTATTATTCTGGTTGCCAAAAAGGGTGAAACCAATGGCAATGTGTCCGACTTTGCTGGTCTCGGGTTCAAGCGTCCGGTTCTGGCTCTTGCAATGACTATCTTTCTTTTTTCACTCGCCGGTGTGCCACCCGCAGCAGGTTTTATCGGTAAATTTTATCTGTTTTCCGGTGCAATTCAAAAAGGTTATATCTGGCTGGCAGTTATCGGCGTTCTTAACAGTGCAGCATCGGTATACTACTATCTGCGTATTATGGTTTTCATGTATTTCAAAGAATCTACGGAAGATTTTGAGTGGGTACACGTTACTCCACCGGTTGCACTGGCACTCATCATTGCGGTCGCTGGTACTCTGATTCCTGGAATTGTGCCGTCAGTTATTCTTGAGTACGCTCAGATGGCGGTAAAACTGCTGTAGTATTTATCTAAAAGCTGTATTACAACGAAGGCGGCCTCCTGATGAGACCGCCTTTTGCTATTACAGCATAGAGTCGTTTATATAAACGTGGCAGGAGCATCATGGCAACGCAAGAAATCTGGACAACACTGAAACTGGTATCCTGGAGTAAAGAATACCTCCTCTCTAAAGGCATTCCCAACGCCCGTCTCGAAGCAGAATGGTTGCTTTGCGCCGCTACAGGTCTTGATCGTGTCGGATTATATCTTCAGCACGATAAGCCGTTAAATGAGCGTGAACTGGCTGCATATCGGGAAATGATTGCACGCAGAGCGCGACGTGAACCACTCCAGCATATTCTTGGAAGCCAGGAGTTCTACGGACGTGACTATGAGGTATCGGCTGATGTGTTGATACCTCGGCATGATACCGAGGTGCTGATCTCTGAGGCTATTACACGGCATCCCGGTGCGCATTCTGTGCTTGATGTCGGGACAGGAAGCGGCTGTATTGCTGTTACGTTAGAGAAGCATCTCTTACATGCAGCTGTTACGGCTACAGATATATCTGCCGAGGCATTGGCTGTTGCGCAACGAAATGCTGATAAGCATGGCGCATCAATCGAATTTTTGCTAGGTTCCATGTTTCTTCCGGTTTCCGGTCGCTCTTTCGATCTCATTGTTTCTAATCCACCATATATTCCGACCGGAGATATTGTAACTCTCAGTCCGGAAGTGCGTGATTATGACCCCGGCATTGCCCTTGACGGCGGTAGTGATGGCCTTTCTATCTATCGAACGCTCATTCCGTCGGCGGTTGAATATCTGAATCCGGGTGGATGGCTTATGGTAGAGATAGGAATTGGGCAGGCAAAAGATGTCGTACAGTTGTTTAATAAAAGCTGTGATTTTGATGAACCGTTTATTTCTCGTGACCCAGGTGGCATTGACAGAGTTGTAGGAGCACAACGAAAGGAAATACGATGAATAGAATAGAAATTAAAAACATAATTAAAGAAGCTGACCGGCTGGTTACGGAAGGGGAAATTGTCGCCATTATTAAACGCATGGCACAGGAAATTTCCGTTCAACTCGCAGAGTCAAACCCTGTGGTGCTGTGCGTCATGAATGGCGGGCTCATCTTTACCGGCCAGCTTCTAACCCAGCTAGTGTTCCCGCTTGAGGTGGATTATGCCCATGCCACCCGCTACGGTCATGAAATATGCGGAGCGGATCTGCACTGGATTGTTCGTCCTCAGCTCGATCTGAAGGGCAGAACGGTGCTCCTTGTAGATGATATTCTTGATGAAGGTGTGACGCTTGCGGCAATAGCCGATTACTGCCGCCAACAGGGAGCTGCTCATGTTTATATGGCGGTGCTGGTTGAAAAGCTACATCAACGAAAGATCACGATAGGCATGAAGGCGGACTTTACCGGTATTGAAGTTGGTGATCGCTTCCTGTTTGGATATGGTTTGGATTACAAAGGATATTGGCGGAATGCGCCGGGCATATTTGCGGTAAAGGGATTATAGCGCATGTATACTTTTTTTGGCTTTAAACGGTATAAGACCGGATATCGTCAGGAAGCTCTTGCTGGACTGACAACTTTTCTTACCATGGCATATATTATTATTGTTAACCCTGCCATTCTGGAAAACGCCGGTATTCCACGCGGACCATCAACTACGGCAACAATTCTGGCAGCGGTTATCGGCACGACCATCATGGCGTTTTGGGCAAGACGTCCGTTTGCAATTGCCCCGTACATGAGTGAAAATGCTTTTATAGCCTTCGTTGTCGTCAAGGTAATGGGATACACCTGGCAAGTCGCATTAGGCGCTGTGTTTATCGCAGGAGCCCTTTTTACACTTTTGACCGTCTTTAAAATTCGCGGGTGGCTGGCTGAATCGATTCCAATGTCACTCAAGGCCAGTTTTGCCGTGGGGATTGGCTTGTTTCTGACTTTTATCGGCCTGAATGAGACCGGAGTCGTTGTTCTCGGTGTACAAGGGGCTCCGGTTCGTCTCGGAAATATTTCCCAGCCTTCTGTTTTGCTGGCAGTTGCCGGTTTTGTCCTGGTTGTGGTCCTGCTGGCTCGCCGGATACGTGGTGCTCTTGTAATAGGCATAATTGCAACTACAATAGGATCCATTGCATTGGGTATTACGCCGCTGCCTACCAGTATAGTCAGTTTGCCGCCAAGCCTCTCACCAATCATGTTCAAGCTTGATATTTCAGGGGCCCTGAACCCCAAATTCTTTTCTGTGGTGATGGTGATTTTTATTATGGCATTTCTTGATACAATTGGCACTCTTCTCGGTCTCTCCATGCGGGCCGACCTGCTGGATGAAAATGGTAATCTTCCGGAAATAGAAAGACCGATGCTTGCCGATGCTCTGGCTACCATGATTGCCCCGATCCTCGGGACCAGTACCACCGGCGCATATATAGAATCGGCTGCCGGGATTGAAGAGGGGGGGCGGACCGGTTTTTCGGCCCTTGTGGTGGCTGCACTGTTCGCATTGTCGCTGTTTTTTGCTCCGCTCTTTACGATTGTGCCGCCACACGCCTATGGTATATCCTTGGTAGTGATTGGGTCATTTATGATAAAGCCGATCACGCATATTGATTTTGATGATTTGACAGAGCTGATTCCAGCCTTTCTGACCGTCGTATTGATGATCTTTACGTTCAATATTGGCGTGGGTATGACATCAGGCATGATTACGTATGTATTGCTGAAAGTCTGCACCGGGAGGACCGGTGAAATCAAAGCAGGTATGTGGGTTCTGGCCCTGCTTTCGCTGTCGCTGTTTTTATTTCTGCCGAAAATGTAACACTAAAAACCCGATAACGTTGAGGAATACGGCTTCTATAGGTATCGTACATGCCTACATGGCCGTGGTGAAATTGCAAGTTTTTATAGGTATCGAATCCGGGGGTATTTCGCCGGATAATCCAGAGGGGCGGGTATTTGATGAAACAACGGGCAATTCTCTGTCCACGGTGCAGGCGTTTAATCGGCAGTGAGGAAACAACTTGTTCCTGGTGTGGTACCTCGCGTTCAGCGCCGTGGTGGAAAATTATTAACTGGTCTCGGGGGACTGTGGATGGGGATTGGCTGCTAAAAACACTCATTACCGTCAACATACTGTACTTTGCCATATCTCTCCTTCTGAGTATCAGGATCGGTGGTATGAGTGGTTTTTTCTCTCCCGGGCAGACAAGCCTTGTACTGCTGGGAGCAACCGGCACGTATCCGATTGATAATTTCGGCCGATACTGGACTTTGATCAGTGCCAATTATCTTCACGGCGGGATTTTACATATTGCTTTTAATCTGATGGCACTTAATCAGATTGCACCTTTGGTCTCTAACGAATACGGGCCAAGCCGCATGTTCAGTATCTACACCATAGGCGGCGTGTTCGGGTATGTGGTTTCATACTTTGCCGGAGTTCCGTTCACCATTGGCGCTTCGGCGGCAATATGCGGTCTGATTGGAGCCATGCTCTATTATGGAAAGAGCAGGGGGGGCGCCTATGGTAACTCGGTGTATCGAGAGGTAAGCGGCTGGGTGATCAGTCTTTTTATCTTTGGTCTGATCTTTCCGGGAATTAATAACTGGGCCCATGGAGGGGGGATTATCGGTGGAATTATTATGGGTGCACTTCTCGGTTATAATGAACGGAGACGCGAGAATAACTTCGATCAGGTCCTAGCTCTGCTGCTCGGGTCGGTTACGCTTGGTACGCTGGGGTGGGCTGTTATGGGCACATTTATGCACATGTAGGCAGAGTCTAAGTGCTGCCAGATACTGCGCCAGTTGAAGAAAGAAGAATAACTCGGCAGGTGTGATTCATCGCAAATCATCAAGAAATAACAGCACTCATTTACACAATTTCACTGTGTAAATGATATTGACACAAGAAAACAAGAGGTTCATAACTAACAGAATTAAAAATATCGCGAAATGGCAAAATTCGGGGAACCGGATGACGCAAAGCTACCTGCCCAGAACGGGAAGAGGGGTTGTCGAACAGATGAGCTGGATATTAACTTCATAAAATATCCGATAAACCTGCCATTTCACAAAATTGCAGGTTTTTTGTTTTTTTACTTATGAGCTACAGAGGTCAAAACAAATGGATGCAGCCATTACCAAGCAAAAAATTATCATTATTGATGATGAACCTGTAATACTTGAACTTTTAAGCAATATTCTTAATGCCAGAAATTGGGAAACGAAAGCATTTCTGGATAGTACTCAAGCATTGAATTTTATGGAAAAAAATCCTCCGGATTTGATTCTGCTTGACATATTCATGCCTAAAATGGACGGATATGAACTCTGTAGAGAGGTGAAGCGAAGAGGTTTCAAGGCGCCGGTTATATTTTTGAGTGGTATGGTGCAGCAAGAAGACGTCATTCGTGGTTTTCAGGCAGGAGGCGTTGATTATATCACCAAGCCCTTTCATTATCAGGAAGTCCTTGCAAGAATTGACGTGCATCTTAATCTCCGTTCAATGGCCGATACAATTGAACTGCAAAAAGTTGTAGAAAAAAAGATCTTAGAGATTTCAAAGGCCCAGCACGCGACAATATTTGCCATGGCAAAACTTGCCGAAAACCGGGACGAAGATACCGGTTCCCATCTTGAACGTGTTCAGGAATATTGTCGTCAGCTGGCAGAAAATCTTAATTCCAACAGTTCCTATTCCGGGCAACTCACTCCTGATTATATTGATTGCCTGTATCATGCCTCCACTCTGCACGATATTGGCAAAGTGGCAATCCCTGATGCAGTTCTGCTTAAACCCGGTAAACTTACCGAAGCAGAGTTTGAAATCATGAAAACCCACACCGTCATCGGCGGAAGTAACATGCAGACGGTGTATAACCGCTATCCTGATAACTCATTTATTGGCATGGGGATCGAGATTGCTCTCTACCATCATGAACGGTGGGATGGACAAGGGTATCCGGATGGGCTGTCAGGTACGAATATACCTCTGTCAGCCAGAATAATGGCTCTGGCCGACGTATATGACGCACTCTGCTCCGATCGTTGTTACCGGAAGGCTATGGATCACGAACAGGTAAAAGAAATGATAGCCCAGGAAAGCGGGAGACAGTTTGATGCAGAAATTGTAGCAGCATTTCTCACGCTTGAATCGAATTTTAAACAAATTCGTACTACGAGTGCATACAACTATACATAGCAGTGCAGTCGGCCGGTTACTCCAGCCATTGCTGGGAAAAAGAACGTAAATAATAACAGTAAAGTTGGATAAGAAATTGAATGAACTCCAGAATCAAAAAATGGACAGGCAAGACATCTTTCTTGGCAGACAACCGATACTGGATGTCAGGCAGGAAATTGTGGGCTACGAGCTTCTTTTCCGCTCTTCCGACTGCAATAGAAGTACCTATGATAGTCAAAGCTTTGCCAGTGCCAGCGTCATTTCAAATGCCCTTACCAATTTCGGTCTGCATGAGGTGTTGGGGAACAAGCTCGGTTTTATAAATATAACAGAAGACGTGCTGCTGTCGGAAACGATAGAACTTCTCCCACGGGAACATATCGTGCTGGAACTTCTTGAAACGATGCCTTTTAACGAAGTAAACGAGGCTCGGGCACGTACTCTTAAAGCTCAGGGCTTTCGACTGGCCCTTGATGACCATACGTATTCCTCTGCAAATGCCGCGTTTTACCAATTTGTGGATATAATTAAAATAAATTTGCTTGAAATGACCAGTGAAGAGTGTCGCGAGATGGTACAGAAGCTGAAGCAATTCCCCGTCGTTCTCCTCGCTGAATGCGTAGAAACGATGGAACAGTTTGAGGAATGCCAGGAGTTGGGCTTTGAACTCTTTCAAGGTTATTTTTTCGCCCGCCCGATAGTGCTCAAACGGAAAGCTCCCGATACCTCAAAGATCGGCATGCTCAAACTGCTCGAATCTCTGCACGGAGATATGGATATCGATGATATCGAAGCGATATTTCGCACCTATCCTGAACTATCCTACAACCTGATTAAGCTTGTGAATTCTGTTAACGTCGGTTTACGGGAAAAAATTAAAAATCTTCGTCATGCAATTATGATCCTTGGGTTGGATAAGCTCCGCCGTTGGACGCAACTCGCAATATATGCCTGTTCTGCGAGTGGGGGTATAAATAACCCACTTCTTGAGATGGCAGCTGTCAGAGGCCGTTTCATGGAGTATCTAACCATGTTACGTCATGGCGTGCCTCGCGACAACGAAGCGATTGATGAATCATTTCTGGCCGGTATTATGTCACTTATGGATGTTCTTTTTGAGACATCCATGGAACAAATCTTACAGGAATTAAATATGAGCGATGCCGTTACTGAGGCGCTACTTAATCGTGGAGGCGAATTAGGCGAACTTCTGGCACTTGCCGAGATGCTTGAACAAGTTAACTTTGGTGAAGTCCAGTCACTTGTGGAGGCAACTGATATTCCTCTGGGCAAGCTCCTTGATGCCCAGCTTGATGCATATAAGTGGCGTTCCAGCTTGGAAGTCGCAGAGGGATAATACCAAACGGATTATATCTTTTTATCTGCGCTGTTACTTGTATGGACCAACGTCAGTCTATTATTTTCGGCCGCTCATTAGTCACCCTGCGGTAAAGTATCGTTGCCAACACACAGATACTTCTGATAATGCAATAATTGCAGTATGCTGGTGTTGGCTACAGGCGCATATTCTGAGCAGAAAGGGGGGGGACGTTGTGAAGATAAACCTTTTATCAGTTGCCGTTTTATTATTCATATGTGTTGTAGAATCAGTTCAGCCTGCGGGTGCCCAAACGACTATTCAGGAAACAAGGAAGTTAGCTGAAAAAGGAGATGTCAAGGCGCAGTTTAGTCTCGCGGTTAGTTACATCCGGGGTGATGGTGTTGCCGAGAACAAGATTGAGGCGATGAAATGGTTCCGTAAGGCTGCCGAGCGGGGGGATGCCGATGCGCAGTTAAACCTTGGGATAGCGTATGATAATGGTATTGGTGTTACCATGAATAAGGTAGAGTCGGTAAAATGGCTTCGCAAGGCAGCTGAACAGGGAAATGCCAACGCACAGTTTAACCTCGGAACTGCATATCACAATGGTGTTGGTGTTGCCGAGAACAAGGCAGAAGCGCTAAAGTTATTCTGCAAGGCCGCTGAACAGGGGGATGCCGATGCGATGTATTTCCTCGGAGAAATATATCGGGATGGAGATGGTGTCGCCAAAAACAGGGCAGAGGCAACAAAATGGTTTGCCAAGGAGGCTGAACAGAGAAAAAACCAGGAAGAGTTCAAAAAGTGGTTCCGCAAGGCTGCGCAGGGTGATGCTGATGCAATGCACTCCCTTGGGAAAATGTATCACGATGGTGTTGGTGTTGCCAAAAACAAGGCAGAGGCAGAAAAATGGTTTGCCAAGGAAGCTGAGCAAAGAAGGAAATAAAGATCTGAATTGATTCAAATATAAATGTAAATTTTATCTCTGTTTGTGCGAACGTAATCGGGTAAAATTATCTGTTTTCTTATAATGGCTGTACAAAGAGAACGGGTCGTTGGTGGGGTTGAAGTGGACTGATAATCACCAAATCTCTTAATGATTTTCATAAAAACGCCTTGACGTCGGTTTGTGAGGGGGTGTACTGTCCCATAAGTAAATTCCTATCCTTAGTTGGTACACATGGAGGAAAACATGAAGAGACTGGTTGTTCTGGTTGTAATGGTTGCGGTATCTGTCTGGACTACTTCGGCATTTGCCGGTCAAGGCAAGATGATCGGCACAATCTCCGCACTTAAGATGCGTGGCAATGGGGCCGAAATGATCTTAAAGGATCGTAAGAGCGATGCCATTGTTGTGCTGCAGGTGCGAGATGATTCCACAATGGAGAAGCTGAAAGACAAAAAAATTCGAGTTGGCGATGAACTGCGTATCCGCTACGACGATGCAAGCAAGGTTATTATCAAAGTCCAAAAGACTGCCGGTTGCTGATCGGCTCAGAGTCTCTGCTGGATGTGTGGGCCTGTTATGCAGGCCCTTTTCATTTTATATATCGGAATAATAGGCGGCTGCAATCTAACTACTTCTGGAGGCAGATATATGAAGGATCTGCTGGAATACCGGTTTCTCATTCCGCTTGCATTGCTTCTTGGTTTTGCTCCATTTTTCCCCCAGCCGCATATTGTTGAAAAAATCAGGATGCTGGCGAATGGCACGCTCAGGCGTCCCATCGATGTATTTGATCTTTTTTGGCACGCATGGCCGTTTGCTCTGCTGGCCTACAAACTTGCCAAAGATTTTATTGGACGATTCACCTGATTTTTTTGAAGTTTGGCTGGTACAGGGGGATTGACAATAAAGTGTGGTGACATCTGCCTACTGCAACTCTAGTTGCTGATTGCCAGATAACGGGATTTCTGTTCTCTGGTTAGCCAAAAAGTCTGTTAAAACGGACTCTAACGGTCTTATACGCTTGATTCAGATTGTTGACATAAAGATCTAGATATGTTCTTATATAGTGTTGTCCATATCTGTGGTATCCGGCAACAGTTATTGGGCTCACAATACGCAAGACAACAAAAAGGAGAAAAGGGTATGAGGGGTTTAAGGGGTGTTAAAGGAATGGTGGTTATGACCGCCGCTCTGGTTTTGGTCTCGTTGCAAGCGTTTGCCGCTACGGATCACTCGGAATTTGTCAAGGGTCCGTTCAAGGATGGTCAATCAGTGACGAAAGTTTGCCTGGAATGCCACGAGAAGCAGGCAGAAGAGGTCATGAAGACCACCCACTTTACGTGGGCCGGTACGCCGAACCACATCAAAGGGATGGAAAAGAGCACTAAAACCTACGGTAAGAAGAACATGATCAACAACTTCTGCACAACACCTTTTAATGGACCTGATGGTGTCGTACATGAATCCTGCAATAAGTGTCACGCCGGTTATGGCTGGACCCGCACTAAATTCGACTTCACTGACAAGACCAAGGTTGACTGTCTGGTCTGTCATGCCCTGAAAGGTAACTATGATCGCGCTGCAGTTGGGTGTGAAGTTAACATGTCGGCTATTCTTAAAGGCTCTATGAATCTCGATCTTGCTGCTCAGAGCGTTGGTAAGCCGAACCTGACAAACTGCGGCTACTGCCACTTCTACGGTGGTGGTGGTGATGCGGTCAAGCATGCCGGTCTCGATTCCACCCTTTTGTACGCCGACAAGAAGCAGGATGTCCACATGGCCAAGAAGGTGAAGGGTGGCCAGGAAATGATGTGCCAGGACTGCCATAAGACCAAGGAGCATAGGATTGCCGGCGCTTCCAGCCAGATGGCACATTATGATGCCCGTGTAACTTGTGAAGATTGCCACAGTGGCGCAAAGGCTCCCCACCAGAAGTCCAAAAACAAGAATATCCTGAATAAGCACCTTGCTTCTGTGGCCTGCCAGACCTGCCATATCCCGGTCTTCGCCAAAGGCCAGGCCACCAAGATGATGTGGAACTGGTCTGATGTAGGTAAAGATATCAAGCCAGAAGAAGAGTTTGACAAAGAGACCTTTGCCAAACACAAGGGTACTTTCAAATGGGGCATGAATGTTGTGCCGGTGTATGCATGGTATAACGGTAAAATCGACCGATACATGCTGGGCGACAAAATCAAGGATCCATCTAAACCGGTAATTATGACCAAGCCGGTTGGCGACATCAAGGATAAAACCGCAAAAATTTATCCATATAAGTACTTTACAGGCACCCAGCCGATGGACAGCAAGTTCAAGTATCTGAGTACCTTCCAGCAGTACAAGGAACTGTGGGTGAATTTCGACTGGCAGAAAGCTCTGGTGAATGGCGCCAAGAGCACGGAAGGTCTGCCGTATAGCGGGAAGTACCAGTTTGTAAAAACAGTTTCCTATATTAGCGCACAGCATGAGGTTTCTCCAAAAGAAGATGCCCTGCAATGCGGCGAATGCCATATGGGTGGCACTCGGATGAATTGGACCGCTCTTGGCTACAAAGGCGATCCGATGCAGTATGGCGGTCGTACAGCAGCCGTAGCGCCCAAGAAGTCTTTGAAAAAGAAGAAGTAACCACCAATCATCAATTCGCAAGAAAAGACCGTCCGGCATCTGTCGGGCGGTTTTTTTATTGTCAGGGGTGGGTGCTTCTGCTACTTTTCTCTGGCAGTTATTCCATTTTTTACAGGTTTGATCATGAGTGATTTATGGCTTGAAATAGCCTGCGATGTTCCTGAAGAGCACGCTGACGTTGTTGCTGAATTTCTGACACAATTGTCCGGTAACGGAGTCTGTGTCGATAACAAGAGTGTAGACGCCTTCTCTGCAAGCGAAATTCCGGATTCAGTCCGCGTGGTAATTAAAGCCTATCTGCCCGCTGGCACTGATCCCTCGCCTCAGATGCACGAATTTGAAGCGTTTATGACAGAGCTTTCCAGGCGGCATCCTGCCGCCTTTTTTGGCCATCCCACGCTGACGGCAGTTAATTCCGAGGATTGGAGCAGCAGCTGGAAGGTGCATTTCAAACCTCTTCGGGTTGGAAAACGTCTTCTGATTGTTCCAACGTGGGAGGAAGCGGTGCAATTGCCGGGTGACCTGGTCGTGCGTATTGATCCGGGGATGGCTTTTGGTACCGGCGGTCATGAGACTACGCGACTCTGTCTGGAGTTGCTGGAACAGGTTATGGAGTGTCGTGACCCGATATCCGCGCCATCACTTCTTGATCTTGGTACCGGTTCAGGGATACTCGCCATGGCAGCGAGTCTGCTGGGCGCAGGCCGGATACTTGCACTTGATATCGACCCTGATGCGGTTGAAGTAGCACGTGAAAACCTCGCGCTCAATGAGCTTTCCAATAGTGTAGAATGCGGTACCACGCCGCTTGAATCACTTGCGGAGCATTTTGATATTATTCTGGCAAATATTCTCGCAGAGGAATTAGTACGACTGGCACCGTACCTGACGGAGCGGTTATCTCCAGGCGGGGCACTGATTCTCTCCGGGATTCTGGCGGAAAAAGAGCAGCTGGTACGTCAGGGGTTCGCCTCTCAGCCGCTGAAATACTCTCAGACAGTTTGTGCCGGCGAGTGGGTTGCCATGCTGTACCGGAATGAAGCCTGTCCATGAGTGCGCGCCGGTTCATGATACATTCACGTACCATTCGAGATGGATATGCATCTTTTGATGGTGATGTCTACCATCATATGGTTCGCGTGCTGCGTCTTGGAACGGGTGACGCCGTCCAATTGGCTGATGAGAAGGGAATGGTATATTCTGGCACGATCAATCAGGTGGCCAAGGAGTGGGTGGCGGTAAAAATCATATCTTCCAGTCTTGCTGGTGAAGGCGATTCGGCTACTCCACGTATTACAATCTGTCAGGCGCTTCCAAAAGGGGATAAGATTGATTTGATCTTGCAGAAAGGAACCGAGCTCGGTGCCCACAATTTCTGGATATTTGGAGGACGCCGCTCAGTAGCCAAGATACGAGAAGATCAGCAGAACAGTAAGCTTGAGCGCTGGAAGCGGATTGTGACGGAGGCTGCAAGGCAGTGCGGACGCCCCGATATCCCCGAGGTGGACTGGAGGCCGAGCGCAGTTGAAGCGGCAAATGACACGAGTCAGGAACTGCGTCTGATTCTTTGGGAAGGAGAGCGGGAGCATTCGCTGAAAGATGCACTTTCGGTTGGAGTGAAACCCTCTTCAGTGATTATTGCAATTGGCCCGGAAGGTGGTTTTGATCCTCTTGAGGTGCGGCATTTTTCGCAACACGGGTATCAAGCTGTTTCGCTTGGCTCCAGAATCCTGAGGACAGAAACGGCAAGTATTGCTATTCTTGCGGTAATCCAGTATATTTGGGGAGAAATGTGATTAAAGTCAGTCAAGGAGCCGTCAATGAAGTGCCCCAAGTGCGGATATAATAGCTTTGAATACTATGATATTTGTAAAATGTGTTCTAATGATCTGACTGGTTACAAACAAATCCATTCAATTCATTCAATTGTACTTCCACTGGAAGCAAGAGATAAGTTGGTAGCAGAGTTTCGATCTGATGAAAGTGTTGCTGATAAGCCTGGTGACGGTGTAGAAACACACGACGACATATTCTCGTTTGATCTGCCTGACGATTCCGCTTCAGCCACACCAGGCCATCGGGGCGACGATCCGTTTGACTTTGATGAGCTGTCACCCGATACTAAACAGTCAAGTGGCGCACAGTCAGATGAGGACATTTTTGCCGACCTTCTGGAGACAACGTCTCAGGCCGAAGAATCCCCCATTGCATCCGTAAAACCTGCAGCAGCACATGCTTCGGCAGGTTCCCCCGGCCCAGAAGAATTTGACCTGGAAAGCTTCTCATGGGATGATGCTCCGGCTGCCGCTACTCCAACAGAATCCCATGACAACTCTGAATCAGCCGATGATTTTGATTCTCTTTTTGGTGAAACAAAAGAAAAAACTTCAAAGTAAATTATCATCACTTCTCAATTCTCACCGGAAAGAGCGGGCAATCCCGCTCTTTTTTCGTACGTGTCGGAGCTCCTATGTCCCAGCGAATAACCATCTTACCGGAAACCCTCACCAACAAGATAGCTGCCGGTGAAGTCGTTGAACGGCCAGCTTCCGTCATAAAGGAACTGATTGAAAATTCGCTTGATGCAGGCGCAACTGATATTAGAGTTGAAATCAATGCTGGGGGCAGGCGGAAAATTTGTGTCACAGATAACGGACACGGAATGTCACGCGAAGACGCTCTTCTTTCACTGGAACGGCACGCTACCAGCAAAATCAAGGTAGACAGCGATTTGGCCAGAATCCTGACGCTTGGATTTCGAGGTGAAGCACTCCCTTCGATTGCTTCCGTCTCCCGATTTTCCCTTGCAACCCGTGAGGCAGCCTTTCCGGAAGGAACCGAAATTGTCGTTGAAGGTGGTCGTGTTCGAGATGTAAGGGCCTGCGGCATGGCCCCCGGAACCGCTATTTGTGTTGAACAGATATTTTTTAATCTGCCGGCCCGCCTCAAATTTATGAAAAGTGCTGAAACTGAAGTCGGCCACGTTGCTGATACCGTTGCCCGAATGTCGGTTTCTCGTCCCGACGTTGCATTCACCTGTACAAGTGATGGGCGGGAGCTGTTGCGGCTACAACGCAGCGACCTGCAGCGCCGGTTGGGCCAGGTTGTCGGCAGGGAAAGTTTTCAGCACCTGTACGCTGTCAACGGGAGAGATGATTACACGACCGTTACAGGATTTGTTTCCAGTCCGGAGCTGGTGCGCTCCGGAACGCAGGCCATCTATACCTATATCAATGGACGTTTTGTCCGTGACAAGGTTGTACAGCATGCCGTTATGCAATCATATAGGGGGGTCATCGACCGTGGCCGCTATCCGGTTGTGGCCCTGTTTATCGAACTGCCGCCAGAGGACGTGGATGTAAATGTTCACCCGACCAAGCATGAGGTCCGTTTCAGGCGTCAGTCCGTTGTGCATGATGCCATACAGGCTGCTGTGGAAGAGGTGCTGCGAAGTTCACCTTGGCTGGCGGTCCCCGCCGCTACAGTACATACTTCGGGAGGAACAACCGGGCAGGTATATCGCGAACGGATCGCGGCAGCGGCCCAGGCATCTCTGGTATTGACGCCACGCCCGCTGTACCGGTCGCACCCTGCTGACCCAACTGCCTTGGCATCTGCAACACCGTTTGAACCGCAGGAACGGAACATAACCGTCAGTGAACCTGCTCCGTCATTTCTGTCGGAGCAACGGCACTCCGAACCGAACGGCTATTTCTCATCGCTCTCGATTATCGGACAGTTTCACAGTGAATATATTCTCTGTCAGTCAGGCTCTGAACTGGTGATCCTAGACCAGCATGCCGCCAGTGAGCGGGTTGCATATCAGCGCCTTCGCCAGCAGTGTCAGGCTGGCGAAATCGAGTCGCAACGCCTGCTGTTTCCCGAAACGGTAGAACTCTCGTTCAGTGAGGTTGCCGCAGCGACCAGGTTCATCCCGGATCTGGCAGGGATCGGCTTTGAGCTGGAACCGTTTGGCGGCACGACGATCATGGTTTCAGCGGTCCCCCGCATGATCGCTCAAAAAGAACCGATTCTGCTGATCCGCGATATTCTCGCCGACCTGGAGCGGTTCGGCACCAGCGCCGCCTTCAATGATGCCTTGGAAAGCCTGCTTTCGCGTATCGCCTGCCACTCTGTTATTCGTGGCACCCATCAACTTGAAAAACGCCAGATCGAAGAGCTGCTGTACGATATGGATCATACCGATTTCGCTGCCAGTTGTCCGCATGGCCGCCCGGTGTCGCATGTTGTGACTCTGGCGGAGCTGCAGAAGATTTTCAAGCGGACATGAACCCCACCCAAGCCATCAAAATTCTCATCATCTGCGGTCCGACCGCTTCAGGTAAGAGCGAACTGGCCCTGCGACTCGCACGTGATCTGGGCGCCGAGATCATTAATGCTGACTCGATGCAGATCTACCGTGGCCTGGATATCGGGACAGCCAAGCCTTCAGCGGAACAGCAGGCTGAAATATGCCACCATCTGATTGATACTGTCGATCCCGATCAATCGTTCTCTGCTGCCGGTTTTTCCACTGCTGCCGATGCCGCGATTAGAAACATCAGCAACAGGGGGAAGCGCATTATAGTGGCTGGTGGTACCGGGTTGTACATCCGGGCTCTTGTGAATGGATTGGTTGATTCTCCCGGAGGAACGGATGAATTGCGCGAAGCATTGCATGGTGAAGCAGCCCGTGTTGGCAATGAAGCTATGCTGGAACAATTGCGGCTGGTTGATCCGGAGTTGGCGGCTGGTCTGCACCCTAACAATCTTGTGCGTGTCATCCGGGCTCTTGAAGTATACCGACAGACCGGCGTACCTCTCTCCCGCTATCAAAAAGAGCATGCATTTGCCACCAGTCGATACAACACCCTCCAGGTTGGAGTCTCGGTGGACCGTGCACGGTTGTACATGCGTATTGAGGATCGGGTTGAACGGATGTTGGCCGCTGGTTTAATGGAGGAGGTGAATGGTTTGTTGGCCGCCGGATATGGAGCGGATCTCAAGCCCTTACGCTCGATCGGCTATAAAGAAGCTGTTGCCTATTTATGCGGGAAAATTTCCTATGAAGAAGCCATCCGTCTTATTAAGCGCAATACGCGGCATTATGCCAAGCGACAGCTGACCTGGTTTAAGGCCAACCCCGATATATTGTGGTTTGAATATCCCGAGAACTTTGGTACCATAAAGAAACATGCAATTGATTTTTTTGAGCAATAGGAGGTATACAACCAATGTCAAAAGCACCTTTTAATATTCAGGATCAATACCTTAATCAGGCTAGAAAAGAACGTGTGCGAGTGGCTGTTATCATGATGTCCGGTAATAAGCTGGAAGGATTTATAAAGTCATTTGATAATTTTTCGGTGCTGCTTGATTCCGGCGGTGATATGCTTATTTACAAACATGCAATTGCGACAATTACTTCTACAGACGGTGCGTTCCGGCTGCACCAGTAATCACTCTACCGGGACTTCTCAGGCTGAATAGACGTGGGAAGCCAATCCGATAACGATCCATGCCAAAAATTACAAAATTCTTTCCGGATGTCACCCCGCTGCTGTCAGTGCTTTTTATAGCCGTGTCTCAGGCGTTCCCCTGTTTTCCGGGGGAGTGCTGCCGAGCCTCCGGTTTTTCTCAGGAGGGGTGATGGCTGGACTGCTGATCGTTCATGTCTTACCCGGTTCCGTCGCTGACCGGATGGAGGTGGTGTCGGGCGACCGTTTAGTTGCTGTTAACGGCCGGTCTCTCCGGGATTTGATCGATTACAGTTACTACACCGCTTCCGAGGAAGAATTACTGCTGGAGATTGAAAAGCCGGATGGTGAACTATGGGAATTAGAGGTCGAACGTGACGTAGGAGAGTCGCTTGGCTTGACGTTCTCTGCTCCGGCTCCGGCCCGCTGTTCCAACAACTGCCTTTTCTGCTTTGTCCACCAGCTGCCGAAAGGCCTCCGCAAGCCGCTGTACGTTAAAGATGAAGACTACCGCCTCTCTTTTTTAAACGGTAACTATGTTACGCTGGCTAATCTCAGAGCTTCGGCTTTGACCCGCATTATCGAGCAACGTCTCTCCCCCCTGTACATATCCGTTCACGCGACCAACCCTGATGTGCGGGAGCGTCTGCTCGGAACGTCTGGGATCCCCCCTGTTCTGGAGCAGCTGCAGAGCCTGGCCGCCGCCCGGATTGTCATGCATACGCAGGTTGTGCTTTGCCCCGGCCTTAATGACGGGGAGGAACTTCGGCGTACCGTGGCCGAACTGGCTTCCCTGTATCCGGCGGTACAATCGCTGGCGGTAGTTCCGCTTGGGCTCACCGCCCATCGCGAAAAATTGCCGCAGTTGACGCCGGTAGATGCAGAATATGCCCGGGAATTCATTTCAATCTGGCAGCCACAGGCTGAATCTCTCCGGAGAAAACTGCGCCAGCCGTTCCTGTTTCTGGCCGATGAGTTTTATCTCAAGGCCGCTCTGCCTTTTCCCCCCATTAAAGAATACGGTGATTTTCCACAGATTGAAAACGGTGTTGGCATGGTGCCGCTCTTTATGAAAGAGTCTGCACGGTTGCTCAAGGGAACCCGGCCGATTGAATCGTTTCGGGCGACGGTGGTCACCGGCGTTTCATCATTTGGATTTGTGAGTGAGTTTCTGGCGCAGCTGGCAGAAAAGTGCGGTGTCAACGTCGTGCCGTTGGCCGTTGAAAACAAACTCTTCGGACCGAGTATAACGGTTAGCGGCCTGGTTGCCGGTAATGATATCGCTGCGTCACTGGCCGGTCACGACATCGGCTCGTGTCTCCTCGTCCCTGATGTGATGCTCAAAGAAGGGGAGGGGGTGTTTCTGGATGACGTAACGCTGGAGGGGTTGGAGCGGCGGATCGGTTGCCCGGTACTAGTCTTTGATTCAACTCCGGGGGGATGCTACAAGGCGCTGCGCTCCTTTGGGAGGAAGTTGTTGCGGTAACGGGAAAATGGTTTTTTACCCAGGAACAAGGGAGGGGCTCCAGTTCGGAGTCCCTCCCTTGTTTCTGGATCTGCATCGGAAGTGCCGCTACATCCCGCTAAAACTTTCCCGTTCATCTTCAGAGAACATCCGGTCTACATCCATGATGATTAATAGTCGTTCAGCGTGATTGAAAACGCCGGTAATGAATTCCTGGCCGATACCGCCGGAGAGCACCATTGAGGGCGGAGGCTGGATTTCGCTGCTGTGGATGCGGATAACTTCCGAAACCGAATCGACTATAAATCCGGTCAGACAACCAACCACATCCATTATGATTATGCGGGTCTGCATATTTATTTCATTTTCAATCAGACCGAAGCGCCTTCGCATGGAGATAATCGGGATGACCTTACCTCGGAGGTTGATGATTCCCTCAACATGTTGCGGAACATTTGGCATCTTGGTGATGGTCGGCATGCGGATGATCTCGCGCACTTTAAGGACTTCAACACCATATTCTTCGTCTGCCAACATGAAACTGACCAATTGGATTAATTCGTCATTCTTCGTATCATCAAGTTTGACAAGTGCTTGTGTCGCCATGGGAGGACTCCTTTTTAAGGGTAAAGCATAATTTAGAGGGTAAACGGCGATTTATTTTTCCATTTCATCCATTTATCGCTCGAATTGTTTTGTCGCATCAAACCCCACGCCTTATCTTCTGATGGCGGTGCGCCGTTGCATCCGGCCTCCCATTGATGCCATCTGGTACTTCTGGAGAGCCCCAAGGCTTTCCAGGTGAAACTGGAACCATAAATCTCCATAGGCCCGCATGTTCATCTTTTTGCCCTTCTCCAGGCACTCCAGGTTGTCCTTCAGCTTCTCATCGCCCGGAAGCTTTTTCAGCCCCTTGACAAGAATCTCCTTGGCTTTTCCTGTTTCACCGCTGTCGTTCATGCAGTATGCATACAAACTCCAGAGGAGAGATTCTTTGCTGTTCCATTGTACCGCCCTCTCAAAGGTGCTGATCATCTTGTCCTTTTTCTGGCGTTTCATGTAGGAGACAGCCAGCATGGCAGTGGCGGCCCAATTTTTAAAAAACGATTTTTCCAGGTGGGGGAAGGCGTTTGAGAAGTCGCGCTTCATGTAGTAGATCATGCCGATCTGCGAATGCAGCTGTCCTTCTACATAGAGCTGCCATTTGCTGTACTGCAGGGCATCCTTCAGCTCACGGATCGCTTTTTCAAAGCGGGGCGGCTGTGCCTGAAGATCTTTACCTGCCGATTCAATGGAAGCCATGACCTTTTTCATCGTAATGCGCGAGAACAGAATAAAAATAAGCGCAAAAACGATCAGTCCGATAATCAGTGAGATCCACCAGGACAGTGTGAGGACAAAAATAAGTATCAGCAGAACGGCAATCGCAGCAGCTGCTGAGATAAGAATGTTATACATCGGGGATTCCTTTCGTACGTTGAGAAGCTGGGATAGACGGGAGTTAGCTCTTGGCTTCTGCCGGAACCATCTCTCCGTTCTTTTCGGTAAATTTTGCGATGATGATGCGACGGCCCGGTTTAATGGAAACTTTTGTTTTTATGTTGTTCCAAGCGGTGAGAAGCTTGGTTGATACGTTGAAGCGTTTGGCCAGTGAGGTAAGGGTGTCACCCTTTTTGATGGTGTAGTATTTTGCGTAACTCCCTTTCGCTGCAGATGCAAAACGGGCTGTTCGGCCTTCATGGTTAAAGTCGACAGTCTGTTTGACCGGCACGAGCAGGGATTTTCCGGCGATGCGACTTTTGATATTCAGGCCATTCAGTTCCGCCAGTTTAGTAGGTGAAGTGCTGAAACGGCGGGCCAGTCTTCTGAGTGTATCTTTCTTGTGAGCCCGATAACGGCTGTACAAAACCTGTTCAGTGAAGCGCTGATCTGGCGGGATCTTGGCGTACTCAGCCTCAAAGCGTAGTTTGCTTCCTTTCGGGATCTTGAGCTGGTAGTCCGGATAATTCGGAGGAGTGCACCAGTGGCGGAGGTCCGGGTTCAGCTCTTTGATTGATTCATACGTTGTACCGCTCAATTTTGCTGCCAGATCAAGATTGGTGCGTGATGGTATCGTTACGGTGTCATACTCGATCGGCGTCAGGTAGGCGATGTCGGTAAAGCCATACCGGCCCGGATCTTTAGCGATTATGGCTGCAGCAAGAAGTTTTGGAACATACTCCTTGGTCTCGCGCTTCAGATAAGACCCGCGGGATATCTCCCAGAAGTCGCTGGTGTTATACATGTCGATAGCACGCAGGATCTTGTTCTCACCGGCATTATAACCTGCTGCCGCGAGATACCAGTCACCGTCGAACATGGCATACAACTCTTTTAAGTACAATGCCGCGGCAGCGGTGGCTTTGACCGGATCCTTCCGCTCATCAATCCATTGATCGATATGCAGGGAATAACGTCGCCCGGTATCGGAGACGAATTGCCATGGCCCGACCGCGTTGGCCCAAGAGCGGGCGTGCATCTGAAAGCCGCTTTCTATCATCGCGACATACACCAGGTCTTCGGGCATTCCTTCGCGTTTCAGAATCTCCTTCATCATCGGAATATAACGGGAAGATCGCGAGAGCCAGCGCGAAAAGGATGCTTTGCCGGTAGTCTGGAAATAGTACAGGAAGTACTCAACCTTGCTGTTCAGGGTCAATGGGATATCAGAAATTGGCAGGTCGTCATCGGGTAGTTCCAGGTCCGTGTCATCAGCACCAGTGTTATGCAGATCTTCTAGTGAAAAGAGAGCTGTCGCTGGTGCCGGCTCATCCCCGAATGCGGCCGCGGCGTTGTTCCCGTCTGGAACAAGTTCAGGAGAACCGCTTTTTCCAGTCAGTGGGGCGTTCGGGCGGATCAACTCGGCGAGAAGGGGTTGTACCGGCTCCGCAGCAGCAACCGGCAGGACATAGAACATGGTTGTAAGAACGATGAAGAGATATGTAAAAAGGTTAAACTTTTTCATAGCGTGGGAGTATAAAGGAAGCTGTTATGAAAGTCAATGACACGAAAATCCACGCCACGTGGGTATCGGCTGCCGGTTGGAGCTATCATTGCGGGATTGAACGGAGTTTGAAATTATACTACGGAAAAACCATGGGAGTACTCATTTTATACCTACGTGACCTCTGCCACCTCTTTAGAGGTTATTTTATGGATTACCAAATGCACCTTGCCAGGCAACCTTTTAAAGGCATAGCATTATTTTCATTACCGTAGTAAAACATTTGTTTCTTGATGTTGTCTCTCGCTGGAAACGCACCTATTTACTTGACGTTGAGGTATTCCAAAATGACAGAACCTTCTTCTTCGCAGAACCCAAAATACTGGTTATATGGAGTCTTGTTGTTTGCCGGGCTGACTCGATTGCTCACACTAGGTGCCTACCCGTTATTCGACACAACGGAAAGTCGCTACGCTGAAATTGCCCGTGAGATGGTTGCAACCAATAACTGGATTACGCCCCAATTTGACTATGGCACCCCCTTTTGGGGGAAGCCACCCTTGTCGAGCTGGGCAACCGCCATCTTTTTGAAAGCGTTCGGCGTAAACGAGTTTGCAGCACGCTTTTCGTCGTTGCTGTTCGCAGTGGGTATCGTTTGGTTGACATACCGGCTGGCATTACGGCGACAAAACCGTGATTTTGCGATAACAGCCTGTGTAATTCTTTCAACCTCGGTACTATTCTATGTTGCCGGCGGCAGTGTTATGACGGATCCGGCTTTGGCCTTCGGCACAACGTTGTCAATGGTGTCATTCTGGTTGGCGGTAACAGATGAAACAGCGCGTGGCCGTTTCTGGGGGTATCTGTTTTTTATCGGCCTCGCAATTGGATTGCTGGCAAAGGGTCCGGTTGCAATTGTATTAACTATGGTGCCGATTGCCATATGGGTTGCAGTAAAAAATCAATGGAAGCCGACGTGGCAGCGACTTCCCTGGATTATCGGCTCTCTCCTGGCCATGGGTATCGCTTTGCCGTGGTATCTGGCTGCGGAGAAAGCAACCCCAGGCTTTCTTGAATACTTTATCATAGGCGAGCACTGGAAGCGGTTTACTGTAAGCGGCTGGAAAGGTGACTTGTACGGTAAGGGGCACTCCACTCCTCATGGTACTATCTGGCTCTATTGGATTCTTGCCACCTTTCCCTGGTGTTTTGTCTTCTTTGAATTTCTGCTGCGCAATGGTCGCAAAAATAGCGAATTAGTACGAAACGACTGGCTATTTTTCCTGGTTCTCTGGGCCATCACGCCGATGCTCTTTTTTACATTGGCGGCCAATATCCTCTGGACATATGTCCTGACAGGGCTGCCGGCATTTGCGCTTATTCTGGCCGAACTTATGAACAGCCAAAAGAACTCATCCACGTACCAGAAACACGCTTGGCTGAGCATGTCACTACCCCTGGTAACGCCAATTGTTTTTTCCGTGGGGCTTTTTTTCATTCCGTCAAGCATTGTTGCGAATAAAACGCAAAAAGCCATTGTTTCTAACTACCTTGAAGTGCGGCCGTCCCCGGCCAGCAAGTTGGTTTATATAGGAAACAGGCCTTATTCGGCTGAGTTTTACTCGCATGGTACCGCTCAAATAGCGGCCACACCGGAAGCTGTCACACGCTATCTCTCTGATAAACAGGAAAATGTATTTGTAATCAATAAGAAAGATCTTGAACGTTTGTCGGGAAACGTTAAAGCAGATCTCTCTAAGTTAGCTGATCATGGCATGTTTGAATTATTGGTAAACAAAAATTCTTTGGCGGGAGACCCGGCAAACATCCGGGCAAAATAGGATCAGGACTCTGAGCCCACTCTTGTTGGAAACAAAAAGCAGTCAAAAGATAATCGGTAGCGAAATAACACGAAGGTTGGGGTGTTGTTAAAGCAATTTCCTCTCATTTCGCAAGAGTTTTCTGATTTTTAAGATGTCTTTGAGCATCTGCAGTGAATCAAAGAGTGGGCTAACCCTGGAATCCAAAGAATTATTCCATTTGACCGGGACTTCAGAAATCCTGTAACCACTCTGTTTCGCCCGGG
>JAJXWO010000099.1 GCA_021781535.1 Deltaproteobacteria bacterium
TCTACGACTAGAACCTTTTTCATGTGTGTATATTCCTCCTTGGCGCGTGGAGCGGATGGCGGGGGGCGGAAGCCCCAAGATCGTGCATTGCTATGTATGTCACGGCGTAAATGTATCCGAAACCGAGTGAAAAGTCAAAAGTATGTTTGCCTTTTCATGCTGCTTGAAATATGCTACAAAAACGAAAAAAATCACTAAAGGAGATTGTTACAATGCATGTATCACGCCAAGCACTGCGCGCAACGGGTCTGCTGCTCGCAGTACTCTTTTCTTGCGGAGTTGTTTCCAATGCGGCAGAGTTGAAAACGAAGGCTGCCCCTGCAAAATCCGAAGTTGTTACTGATGGGCAGGAAGCGGTTGCCCGTGTGAACGGCACGGCAATCAGCGCCCTTGAGCTCAAGCGCGCCGTCAAGGTCATGACGTCCGGACAGCGTGGAATGAAGATTACACCCGATCGCCAGAAAGAGCTGGACAAGCAGGCTCTTCAACAGTTGATTTCAGCCGAGCTGCTGTACGAGGCAGCCCAGAAACTGGAGATCAAGGATCTTGACCAGCAGATCGACGCGAAGGTTGCCCAGGGCAAGGCCCGATTTGCCAATGAACACGATTTTGAAAAGGCAATCAAAGAGCTGGACATGACTGAAAAGGATCTACGTGAGTATACTCGCCGAGACCTGATAATTTCAAATTTCGTTGAAAAAACGTTTGTGCCCAAGGCGACGGTAACTGAAGACGATGCAAAAAAATTCTACGACCAGAACCTCGACAAATTCACCAAGCCGGAATCTGTCAAGGCCAGTCATATCCTGATAGGGGTCGATCAGAAGGCCAGCGCTCAAGAGAAGAAAGCGGCCAAGGAAAAAGCTGAAAAACTGCACAAAGAGCTGCTGGCGGGAGCTGATTTTGCGACACTCGCCAAAGCCAATTCCACCTGCCCCAGCAGTAAGCAAGGCGGCGATCTGGGGACTTTTGTCAAGGGACAGATGGTGCCCTCCTTTGAAAAAGCAGCATTTGCCCTCAAGCCAGGTGAGATCAGCGATGTGGTTGAAACCCGTTTTGGATATCATATTATCAAACTGACGGGCAGGAACGCTGCTGAGAAGGTTGATTTCAAGGAGGCGCGACCGCGCATTGAGGAATATCTCAAAGAGCAGAAGATCAATGCCGAAGTTGGAAAATTTCTGGCTGAAACCAAGAAGACGGCCAAGATTGAAATGTTGTTGAAATAACAGTTTCTTTACGACCAGAAAACAGAATGGGTGCGGTTTTATATCACGCGGCTGGCGGGGAGCTACCCCGCCAGCCGTTTATCATTTCACAGATAACCTTCTGCTCCGTCCTGACGAGAGTCCTTCAAACCGTAACCTCCCGACATATTCTCCGTTGTGGTAGATGCTGGCCTCTCCTGCCGGCAGATAAACGGACTCCAAATTTTTCAGTTTGAATGAAAACGTTGACAATAATCCCGCCCCAAAGGACTCTTCCGCTACCGCCAGTCGATAACTGGCCAAGCCTGCAGCCGGGCCGGGCTGTACCGGAAACGTCCTGGCTGTTGCGCTGTCGGCTAATGCTGCTGGCGAAGCCAGCAGCTGATATCCCGTAAATGTCCCCGGAAATTGGCCGGACAGGTCTACCTTGGCACTGCCGCTGCCATTGAGATAGATGTCATAACGGGGTGTCCAGCCTTGGTCACCAACAACGTATTGAACCCTGATTCTTCCCCGCTGCGGTGAAATGATAATCCGGGCAACGGTCTCGGGTCCCCGGTTATTTCTCTTGGCGGTTGCGATGAGACTGTCAATACGACTGATTTCCTGTTCCGTTTTTCGCCGGGTTGTGTAAACGGCCTCCAGTTGTGCAATTGCAAACTCGGTCCCCTTCCTGATGGACCTCATCGGATCCGGGTTTGCCTTGGTTTTGCGCGGTGCCTTGCCGCTCTGAGATTTTGCGGCGGACGTAAAGATCTCTTCTCGGGTAGCCAATGCCTGCAAACGGTCTCCTAGCCGGTTTCTCTGTTCGAGCAGGACGTTCAGCTCCTTTTCTGTCTTGGCCGATGCATGTGGTGCAGGCATGATGTCAACCCGCTGGATGGTAGCGCCGCTATCGGGTCTGACCCGCAAGGAGCCTTCGAGTATGCCGGATGGCAGCGGAACTTCCAGGACTCCTTTGGATGCGGTGGCCTCCAGATCGACTATGGCGCCATCCGCATAAAAGGTTACACTCTTGCCGTGGGCTGCTGTCACGCTTGATGCAATCAGCACCATGGCGCACAGGGTGATAAACATGTTCATGGGGAAACTCCTCTCTTGTTTCATTAATCTCATAGTTGCGCTTGTCATCACTTGGGGATATACTGCCCAGGTCCTGACATCAGGAAACCTGCGGTAACGGAATTGTTTCTGCACTCCACGATCTCACTTACTAACACAAACGGAAGGCGCTTACGATGAACTTCGAAGCAGAAGTATCCGTCAAAGACATAGTAAATTTCTACATAAAAATTAATGACGCCGCCAAGGCAAAAAAAGACCTTGCCCAACTCTCCGCCAAAGACAAGTCGGTTGCTTTGGAGATCATAGCCAGCTCATCTGCCAGTCGGGAATTCAAGATTGATGTTGCCAAGTACTTTATTTACGATCTGGATACTCGTCTTCGTAGAAAAGCTGAAATCATGATGGAGACTCTCGTTCCGGGTTGGGTGTCTGACCCGGCCGAAAGTATTCTCAAACTGCTCAAAACGGCCGACCACAAAGGCGCGGCCCGACGAAACGCTGCCGTCCGATTCCTGTTCGGGATTGTCGATTCTGTCAGTCTGCGTGACACATTCATGACCCTGCTCAGTAGCCGCAACCGGACACACATGCTCGAGATTCTCGCCATTTTGGAAGAATATATCGACGCCTCTGTGGATGAACTGGAGCAGGTTAAGATTTTCGACGCCTGTCTGGATATTATTCTGTCTGATGATGCCGACAACAATATGAAACATTACGCATCTACCCTGTTGAGCGTCTTTTTTAAGAAAGTCCAGGCCACCAATCTGGGAGAGATCCTGCGTAAAAAGTATATCGAAAAGCAGATTGAAAAGGCTGAAGGGGTGTATCGCTATCTGTGCAGCGGAGCCTCGGGCCTGAATCCCACCTTTCTTGATGATCTGTTGCGACCGCTCAGTGGCAGCGGCAAGACCTATCAGGTCAAAATGCTCGCCTATTTCAGCTACGTCATGGATAAAATTAGGCACCCCGAAGAGGTTGATACGGTGCTCGACACCTATCCGGATTATTGGAATCAGGATGAGCCGTCCAAGGATGCGAAGCTCAGGGGCATTTGCCGCCGGATTATTGCAGCGGTCGATGAACTGTGGGAATTAACCGACGATGCCGAGGTCCGCAGTCTGATAGTCAGGATCAGATATGGCGAGTATGCCAATAAACGCGAGCTGCTCGAGCAGATCAAGGTGAGTCTTGAATCGGAAACATTGAGCGAGACGGCCCGTGAAAAAATCGCCCTCATGCTGCACTGTTTTCTGTCGCCAGACGAGGATGACGCGCTCAAGCTGCAGGTGGCCCATCTGCTACTCTTTACGTTGGGCGGCGTGAAAAACCAGGCTTCGGCCCTGGCCTACCTGCGGTATTACGTTGAAAACAAAAATCTCAACTATGCGGAAAAGGGGAGCATTGCGGCGGTAATGGAAACGTTGCTCAAGGAAGCTGTCCTGACGGATGCCATTCGCGATACTGCCCGTTATATCCTGTTCATAGCCGCGCCCGAACGTTTTGACACCGAGGATGGACAGAAGGCGATTCTGGGATATTTGCGGAAGATTATCGAAGGGCAGGGTATTGAACATCAGGAGGCGGAGGCGAGGGTTGTGCAATCACTGTTGGAGTTTGCCGAGAGGGTGACCACAAGCGACAAACTCAAAAAAGCCGCTCATTATCTTGAATTCAAGATCCGTAATCCCAAATCCACCCCAGCTTATACGCGCTGACGATGTTATCTGTGTCAGTTGATTGCTGAGAGAATCCTGCCGCCACCGATGACCTCACAGCCCCGGTAGAAAACCACTGATTGTCCGGGCGTGACCGCCTTCTGCGGATCATTGAAGCGCACTTCGCAGCCCCCATCCTCCAGCAGCCGTACATGACAGCCGATGGGAGCATGCCGGTAACGAATCTTGCAGCGGCTGCTGAATTCATGTTCCTGCGGCGCTTGTATCCAACTGACATCCCCTGCCGTCAGGCCACCAGCAAAGACGTGTCGCTGTTCTCCGGCCACCACGCGCTTTTGATCTGCATCAATAGCAACGACATAGAGCGGTTCGCTCCAGGCGATGCCCAAGCCTTTGCGTTGGCCGATCGTGTAACGGTGTGTGCCCAGGTGTTTCCCGATAACCTGACCGTCCCTGTGGATGATGTCGCCCGGCGTGCTGGTGAGCGCGCCACTTCCCTCCAGAAATGCAACATAATCATCTCCCGGAATGAAGCAGACCTCCTGGCTGTCGCTCTTCTCTGCTACCGGCAGGCCGTATTCTCTGGCCAGGCGTCGCACCTCGTCTTTCGTTTCAATGTCACCCAATGGAAAGATCAACTGCCGAAGCCGTTCCTGTGTGAGGGTATACAGGAAGTAGGACTGGTCTTTATGGATGTTGCACGCCATCAGGAGGTGGCAGGTTCCGTCCGGGTCCGTGCTTTTACGGACATAATGCCCGGTTGCCATGAACTCCGCACCAAGTTCCCTGGCCTTTTCCAGCAGCAGGCCAAACTTGATGAAGCGGTTGCATCGTACACAGGGGTTGGGAGTCTGTGCGCAACTGTACTCCCGGATGAAATCGTTGATGATCAGTTCGCGAAATTCGGGTTCAAAATCGACCACATGATGGGGAATACCCAGGTGCCCGGCAACAACGCCTGCATCGTGAGCGGCCGT
>JAJXWO010000100.1 GCA_021781535.1 Deltaproteobacteria bacterium
GATATCAGTGAGCGCAAGCAAGCCGAGGATGAACTGAAAAAGGCTCATCAGGAGCTGGAACAACGGGTCATCGACCGGACGGATGCCCTGGCAAAGACGGTGGAGAGCCTGCTGGCAGAGATCTTGGAACGAAAACAGGCGGAGGAAAACCTGCAACGCCTCAATCGACTCTACGATGTCCTGAGTGAGACCAACCAGTCTATCGTTCGAGTCCGTGATCGAGAATCACTGTTCCGGGATTTCTGCCGGATTGCCGTGGACAACGGCGGATTCCTGCTTTGCTGGGCTGGTCTGTTAGACGATGCCAGCGGCCGGTTGCAGGTCACCGCGGCCAGCGGCGCAATCGCCTATCTGGATGATATCCGCATAACGGCAGGGGAGGGACCCGAAGGAGCAGGCCCCACCGGCCTTGCTACCCGGAACGGGACATATTACATCTGCAACGATTTTCAGCATGATCCCTGCACCCGGCCATGGCACGAAAACGGTCGTGCCTACGGCATCTGCGCCTCGGCGTCCATTGCCCTGAAGGAGGAAGGCCGGGTGATCGGTGCCCTTACCGTGTACGCGGGTGAAACGGACTTTTTCGATCAGCAGATGGTCGAGTTGCTCCAGCAGATGGGGGCGGACATTTCCTTTGCCATCGATAATCTGAATCGGGAGAAAGGGCGCCGGGAGATGGAACAGGCCCTGCTGCAAGAGACCACCGAGCGGTTGAAAGCCGTGGAGGCGCTCCGCCGGCAGGAACACATCCTGATTCAGCAGAACCGCAATGCGGCCATGGGCGAGATGATCGGCAATATCGCCCACCAGTGGCGACAGCCTCTCAACACACTCGGCCTGTTCACCCAACGGCTCGGTATTTTCTATGGTTCTCCCAGTTTCAATAAGGAATTTCTGGAGACCTCCGTAGCCAAATCCATGGAGATCATCCAGTACATGTCTCGGACCATTGATGACTTCAGAAACTTCTTTTCGACCGAACGGGAAAAATCCGAATTCAAGGCCGATGACGCGGTACACAAGGCCCTGATGCTTGTCGAAGCCAGTTTCAAGGAGTCCCATATCACTATTGACCGGGAGGTGCGAGAGGAATCGGTCATTTATGGATTTCCCAATGAGTATGCCCAGGTTTTGCTCAATCTGTTTATCAATGCCAAGGATGCAATGATTGAGCGCAATGTAGAACATCCCCGCTTGAAAATTTCCGTCGGCACCACTCAGGGTAGTTCGGTGGTAACCGTCTCCGATAATGCCGGGGGCATCCCCGATACTATTATGGACAAGATATTTGACCCGTATTTTACCACCAAAGGACCTCAGCAGGGTACTGGGATCGGTCTGTTTATGTCTAAAGCGATCATAGAGAACAACATGGGCGGCAGGCTTTCGGTACGCAATACAGGCCAAGGCGCCGAATTCCGGATCGAGGTGTGATATGGTATTGCAGCAATCGTTGTCCATTCTGTTGATCGAAGATGAAGGTGATGCCGGTGAAATCATCCGGTCCATGCTGACGATGACATACCCGCAGGCGAGCATTTACACAGCCACTGACGGCCTGGCTCTGTTCAACACGCATGAAGATCGTCATCACCGACATTAACATGCCCGAACTGGATGGCGTACAAATGGTCAGCACGATATTTGACAGTAATCCCGAAACCCGGGTTGTCATGATAACGGCCCACAGTGACAGACAAAACATCAAGAAGATTACTTCATTGGGCATGAACGTCGAACTTGTATTCAAGCCCGTTGACTTTGAAAACCTGTTCGCCTCAATCGACCGCTGTATTGCAGCACACTCATGGTAAAGCTGCAACAAACGTGACACCTCGCAACAAAGCTCACGCGATGAGCAGTACCGGAATTCCGGCATCATCGTGGCTATTCACCTAAATCCCCGCAATTTATGTTGCAATCTGTGATACCTGCCTCTCTTTAATTAAAATAACAACACACTGATTTAGCAGAAGTATTTAAAATGTGCTGAATGGTTTGGTTTATGCTCTGAATTTTTCGTCGCTGCATTTCCATAGGGGAGATGCCCGTACGAGCGAGATGAATCAAATCTGTGTCCAGCAGCCTTTAGTGGATACGTGCATCGTCATGATGGGGTTTCGTGCTGAGTTGTATCAATACTACAGCATGATGGGAAAGTATGATCACTGAATCGATCCGACAATTGATAGACAATATACCCTATGTATTTGTGGCAACCGCAGATCAGACAGGGCAGCCGCATATTGCTATCGGGGATCATATGCGTATTTCGGGAAATTCGATTCTTGTATTTGAGAACTGGTTCTGTCCAACGACACTTCAGAATATCACCAGCAACAGCCATGTAACCGTTGTAGCGGTCAAGAAAGACACTGGCACGGGATATCAAATGATAGGTACTGTCATCAGAAACACTGCGACTGCGTTTCTCGATGGCTACGATCCGGCAATTCAAACCCCGGACACACCACAAGTACTGACACGTTTCACTGTCAAGATCGATACGATACTAGAGTTTACCGGCGGCATACATTCTGATTTACCCATAACAACCGAGCGGTGCTGAGTACACCGATAGTGTCAAAAGTTCCATGAAAGCCAGGGTTGAACAGATCGATTAAATTGAATACGCAAAACCAAGGAGGTTAGCGCCGAGATCACCCCTCGCTATTACGACGAAGTCAATACCGTCGGTGAGTACATGCGGAAGTACCCGACAACCACCGCCGCAATCGAGGGACACACTGACAATGTTGGTGGATATGGACACAATATGAAGCTCTCCCAGCGGCATGCCGAAAATGTGGTAAACTATCTTCTGGAAAAATTCGATATC
This sequence comes from Deltaproteobacteria bacterium, assembly GCA_021781535.1. Lineage (GTDB taxonomy): Bacteria > Desulfobacterota > Desulfuromonadia > Geobacterales > Pseudopelobacteraceae > JACRCG01. The sequence continues at coordinate 2,843 of JAJXWO010000100.1, forward strand.
GAACGTTCCCGTCTTTCTGCCAAGGGGTACGGCTCCAGTCGCCGCATCGCCTATAACAATACGCCCGAGGGGCGACAGAAGAACCGAAGAATTAATGCCATTATCGATTGCGTACTAGCTAACTAGTTAACATTAAAGCTCAAAAGGCACTGACATGAAAAAAATAATACTGCTTGCTGTCATTATGATGATCGTACCAAACCTAACTCGCGCTGCAAATGCACCGGTTGCGCCCAATGGCATAGCTCTTATTTCCGGCTATCGCAGTTGGGAGGCGATAGCCCCGTCATATCGGGCGGACAAAAACCACATTCGCATTATCTTTGGCAACGCGATCACCATTAAAGCCATGAAGGAAAAGATACGGCCCTTCCCGGACGGTTCCGTTATGGCAAAGGTGGCCTGGAACAAAACCACACACCCCAAATTCTCGGTTGCGACTGTCCCGGGCACGTTCAGCCAGGTCGAGTTCATGGTCAAGGACTCGATCAAATACAGAGAGACCGGTGGCTGGGGATTTGCGCGCTTTGTCGGTAATGAACTTAAACCTTACGGCAAGAGCGCAAGCTTTGTTCAGGAGTGTTTTGGCTGTCACCAGCCAGTTAAAGGTAACGACTACGTCTTCACCTCATTTGCAACAGTTCCGTGAAGGTTGAACATCATCTTGTACTGAGAGGAGAACCGCATGAACAGACGAACATTTCTCACGACTACACTTGTCGGATCCGTGGCAGCCGGTATCAGTACAGCAGCATTAGCAGCCGAGCGTTATTTCCCGGTCAATGTCGATGAAAAGCTCTTTGAAACGATCAACCGCGTCAAGGTTCCCGGCAAAAAAACCCCGCTGGAGATGTCTCACGCGCCATTTATCACGGCACCAAAGGCCGTAAAGGCCGGAGAACAATTCACGGTTGAGGTGTCAGTCGGTGAACATATTCATCCTATGGGACCGGCCCACTGGATTGAGTATATCGAACTGGCAATCGGCAATGAACCGGCCGGTAGAGTGGACTTCCAGCCCAGGGGGGTCATGAAGCCCAAGGTCACCTTTACGATTGCTGTACCCAAGGACATGGATCCGAACGGGGTGGTTACCCTGGTAGCCTTTCAGCGTTGTAACCTGCACGGGTTATGGGAATCCACCATCGATATTGTGGTTGGGTAGGCTGGATATAACTTAAGGCAATTGACAGAGAGGCTCTTGCAATAAGCCTCGACGTCAGTTTTTGAAATTCACATCAGGCGCTCTCGGCGCTACCATGAGTGCAGAAATCAGCGGGCAGGGGGCTGACCCGGATAATTCAACCAACCAGGGAGGTGTGGACATGCAAGTGACGCGAAGACAGTTTTTTAAGTTTTGTGCATCAGGGCTGGGTGGTTCCAGTGTTGCCCTGCTGGGCTTTTCGCCGGACAATGTGCAGGCAGAGGTGCGAGAGTTCAAGCTGACCCGCAGCACCGAGACCCGCAATACCTGTCCCTATTGCTCGGTGAGCTGCGGCTTGATCATGCACAGCCTGGGCGACAAGTCGAAAAATGCCGAGGCTTCCATCTTCCATATTGAGGGCGACCCGGATCATCCGGTGAACCGGGGTACCCTTTGCCCGAAGGGCGCCGGGCTTGTGGATTTCATCCATAGTCCCAACCGGCTCAAGTACCCGGAATACCGCGCCCCCGGCTCCAGCACGTGGCAGCGCATTTCCTGGGATGATGCCTTTTCCAAGGTGGCCCGGCTGATGAAGGACGACCGGGACAAGAACTTTATCGTAAAAAACGCAGACGGAGCCACAGTCAACCGCTGGCTGTCCGCCGGCTTTCTGGCTGCCTCCGCCTCCAGTAACGAATCGGGCTACATCACCCACAAGGTCATCCGTAACCTGGGCATGCTGGCGTTCGACAATCAGGCGCGTGTCTGACACGGACCGACGGTGGCCAGTTTGGCCCCCACATTCGGACGCGGTGCGATGACCAACCACTGGGTGGACATCAAGAACGCCAACGTCATCATCGTCATGGGCGGCAACGCCGCCGAGGCCCATCCCTGCGGCTTCAAATGGGTGAC
>JAJXWO010000013.1 GCA_021781535.1 Deltaproteobacteria bacterium
GCTTTTCACAGGCCCGACGTGCTGCATATCCCTCCATGATGCTTTTGATTGCATAAAACTCCTCGACGTCCTTGGGGCTAAATTCGCTGACGATTGCACCACGGCGGGGTATTACCGTCAAATATCCCTCCGATTCCAGTTGGCGGAATGCTTCACGAATCGGAGTGCGGCTTATTCCGTACCGTTCGGCCAGTTCGGGTTCTGATACCCGGCTGCCGGCCTTAAGGTTCCCGGAAACAATAGCTTCGCGGATGTTCTCCAGTATTTTTTCACGTAAAGTAAGATGTTTTTCCATTGGTTTCTTCATAAGCGGATGGGCTCCCGGGATGATTTTGCAACATTGTATACAGTATACAATGTTTGTCAAATTATAAAACTACGTTTCTGCAAATTTGTGACAATATGGAACATTACTTTACTATCATTATATAGTGATATTTATTGTCCAAAACAAAAGAAAATACCTTGTTTTCTTGAGCCCTTGCAGGTAATCTGCAGTGACTATGGATCCCGTACGCCACCTTAAAATTTCGTTTTTAGTGCTTCTGATGCTTATCTCGGGTGGGACGATTGGTTACATGTCCATTGAAGGGTGGCGTCTGCTCGATTCTGTCTATATGACGGTGATCACTTTGGGGACGGTTGGTTTTAAGGAGGCTCACGATCTTTCTGATAGCGGCAAAATTTTCACAATAGGGTTGATTATTGTTGGTGTCAGCGTTTTGGGCTATATCGTCGGAAGTCTTGCCCAGATAATGTTCGAGGGGCAGATTCAGCGGATCATGGGGAGGAAAAAGGTGGAAAAAAAGATTGGTGCGCTTGTCGGACACTATATCATTTGCGGTTTTGGACGGATTGGTTCGCTGATTTGTAAAGAGTTTAAGGCAAATGGACTGAAATTTGTAATTATTGAAAAGAACGCAGATGCAACCGAACGGCTTGAAGAAGACGGCTACCTGTATATGAAAGGGGATGCCACTCTCGATGAAACCCTGCTGAAGGCCGGAATCAATAAAGCTAAAGGATTGATTTCTGTGGTCACTTCAGATACGGAAAACGTTTATATTACCCTGACCGCACGCGGGCTCAATCCGGATCTGTACATCATGTCCCGCTCTGGTGAGGAAGGCTCTGATATCAAGCTCAAACGGGCCGGGGCCAACAAGGTCGTGTCGCCGTATACCATCGGCGGCAACCGTATGGCACAGTCTATTTTGCGCCCGAACGTGGTAGATTTTATCGAAATTGCAACCGGGTATGAACATCTGGAATTACAGATGGAGGAAATCCATATCCCGGCTCACTCGGCTTTTGTCGGAGAGACGCTTGTCAGTTCCGGATTCCGCAAGGAGATCGGCGTCATCATTGTCGGCATAAAAAAGGGCCACGGGAAAATGGTCTTCAATCCACATTCCCAGACCCGCATTGATGAGGATGACACGCTGATTGTGCTCGGAGATCCGGTTTCAATTCACAAGCTTGAGGATCTGGTCGCCCGCGCAGCTTCGGATGAAGTAATTAAACAACACAGAAGAGAGCATCATGAAAAATAAAATACACGCCCATGTCCCCTACGGCCGTTTGGCAGAGCACCTGGAATACGCCATTGCGAACCGTGTCAATCCCGAGGTGTTTTTTTCAGCAGAGTCACTCGACCAACTGGTCATGGAAGAACTGTCTTCAGTGTGTACGGCACTGCATGCTGCCGGACTGAAAACGACAATTCATGCCCCATTTCTGGATCTCAACCCAGGAGCGATTGATGCAAGCATCCGTGCGGCAACCCGACATCGTATTCAACAGGTCATGCAGGCAGCCGAGCTGCTCCGTCCGCAAGTAATTGTGGTCCATCCCGGCTATGATGACCTCCGCTACGGAGACAATCGCCTTATATGGCTGAAAAACAGCATTGATTTCTGGCTGGAATTCGTACCCGTGGCCCAAAAGCTTGGAACGACACTGGCAGTTGAAAATATCTTCGAGAAGGAACCGTCCACAATCAAGGCATTGATTGATGCCATTGATGATCCCTGTTTTCGGCATTGTTTCGATGTGGGACACTGGAATATGTTTACCACGGTAACTATTGAAGAGTGGTTCAGCGAACTGGGAGGGTATGTCGTCGAGACCCATATTCACGACAATCATGGCCAACGCGACGAACATCTGCCGGTGGGGGAAGGTGCGATTAACTTTGAAAAGTTTTTTCCACTCTTGACAGAGTATGCCCCGGCTGCCGTCTGGACGATAGAAGCGCATAATACCGAACATCTTCAGCGTGCCCTGAAAAATATTAACACGTACTGTTCCTGTTGCTCATAGACGGGACAAAACAACGCAAATACTATCTAACGTGCGAGAAAAGGATTCCATATGTCAGAAAAAATTTTGGTGAGTGGCGGTTGCGGGTACATCGGGAGTCATGTCGTGCGTCAGCTCTCTGAAAACGGCAACACGGTCGTTGTCTATGATAATCTGTCCACCGGATTTCGTGATGCCCTGACGCACGGTGAAAAATTGGTCGAAGGTGATCTGGCCGACCGCGACCGGTTGGATAATCTTTTTCAAAGCGATAGCTTCACTACGGTTCTGCATTTTGCCGCTGCTATAATCGCTCCGGAATCGGTTGCAAAGCCGTTGAAGTATTACGGCAATAATACCCGTAACACACTGGGGCTCTTGGAAGCGTGCGTGAAGCATGGAGTCAAAAGGTTCATATTTTCCAGCACCGCCGCCGTCTATGGGCTTCCTGATGGTGGGGTGGCTTCTGAAGAGAGTTGCCCGGCACCGATCAATCCTTACGGCACCTCAAAGCTGATGAGTGAATGGATGCTGCGTGATGTTTCTGCAGCGCATGGCATGAAGTACGTTGCGCTGCGCTATTTCAATGTGGCGGGAGCCGACCCGCAGGCGCGTATGGGGCAACGCACCCAGGATGCAACGCATTTGATCAAAGTTGCCTGCCAGGCGGCACTTGGGATGAGGGCCAGCGTCAGTATCTATGGCACTGATTATCCGACGCCTGACGGAACCGGCATTCGCGATTACATCCACATCGAAGATCTTGCTTCCGCACACCTCTGCGCACTCGATTATCTTGAAAAGGGTGGCGAGTCAACCGCCATGAATGTCGGGTATGGGTATGGCAGCAGTGTTCGGGATGTGCTGGAAGTGGTAAAAAAAGCGAGCGGTGCAGATTTTACGGTTCTTGAAGCGGAGCGGCGCCCGGGAGATCCTGCCTCGCTGGTGGCCAGTGCCGACAAAATAAGATCCCTGACCGGCTGGAAGCCTCGTTTTAACAATCTTGAAACAATTGTGGCTGATGCCTGGCGGTGGGAAAGCATGTTGGCGGGGCGATAACTGATTCTCAGCACGGTGTCTTCTGCCGTTCTCATTCATCCTTTGGCATAACAGACGCCAATCAGGCGCCTTGAACTCTTGATTTTTATCATACAGGATTACATGGACTTTACCTCTCTTTACAGTACTCGGATACAGACGTCATTCGATGATGATCAGGCCGCTATTCTTAAAGCCTTCCATGATAATCATACTTCCAAAAATGGTTCCAAGGTAAGCCTTACCAACTATTTCAATGGATTGCCGATTACGTATCCGGCTGTGGTTCTCGGCGTGGAACGGGGCAGTCTTGATCTGGATGTCAATCCGCAGCAAGCGATTGCAATGGCAAGCGACCATTACACGCTGATTCGCAGTGCTCTCTTTACTGATCCACTTATCGCTCATGTTCAGTATATTAACATCAGGAAACATGTTGCATCTGTTACGAAGCTCTGTTTTGTCGAAGTACTGGCTGAAAAACGTGCCGCGGTACGATTGAATCTGGACCCACCGGTGCGCGCTACAATTCAGCATGGAGAGCAGATGATTTCCGGTAATCTGGTGGATATATCCACACAGGGGCTTGCGATAACAATTGATGGCTTGATTGAGCTGGATATCGGGATGGAACTGCCGGTGAAGTTTATGCTGCCTGATACGGTGTTGATGAAGCAGACCCTTATCAAAGTGCCGGCAACACTTGTTGCTGTTGCAGGGGATGCGTCACCGTACCGTTATAGATTCCGGATTTCCCCGGAGAAGCATCAGGAACAGTTGATATCCCGCTACAGTTTTCAGCGTCAGGTCGAAATTATCCGGGGTTTGAAGGAAATAGCTGACTGATGGATGATCCTGTCGCAACAGGCAGAACAGGATTGTTGATATCAAGCGAGAGCTCTGGAAGATAGTACATCTGCCAGAGCTCTCTTCTCGAATCTTATTGAGTTAGAACGCGTACTCCACTGTGAAATACACATTTCTGCCATTCTCCGGAACCTTCACACCACTTTGAAACGGGTCTCTGGCGTATGACAGATGGCTGTAGTACTGCTTGTCAAACAGGTTGTTGATGCCGATAATCAGTGTGACGTCACGATAATTGGCGCCGCCTTTTAAATCAGTTGTTGCCCATCCGGGAGTGACTGTCTCATTTAGCCCCGAATCGACTCTGTCCTGCTCCCGAGCAAGATTTTCCATAGCTTCCAGAAATACAGTGCCATTGTCATAGCGGACGGATACGGACCCGTTCAGTGGTGGAATCTCGGAGAGCGGGGTGGCGGTACTCTCGTTACGGGCTTCAACATAGGAAAGAGATCCTTTCAGATACAGGTCATAATCCAGTGATACCTGGCTGTTCAATTCAGCTCCCCACATTGTCGCATGAACATTCTGATAACTTTTTTCAGAGAGCGTCGGGATCTGATAGAAATTTATATAATCCTGCAGGTCGCTGTAAAATAACGAAGTATTTACGTAGAAACGATCAGTAGAATATTTAGCGCCGACGTCGGCTTGGTGATTGACCGTAGATTTCAAATCCTTGTTGCCGTGCCAATATGGCGATGTTACTGAAGGTGTTCCCGGAGTCGGAACGTCGAGGAATAATTCCTGCTGGTCCGGTGTGCGTGTCCCACGGGCGATACCGGTAAAAATATCAAGACCTTTAACCGGGGTATAGGTTAGTTGCAGATTGGCGCTGACGTTGGAAAAATCCCGGCTTGTGCCGGCTGTTACCAGTGTATTTGTTTTGTTTGCTTCGGCCCAGGTCAGATCGCCGCGCACCCCTCCTTTAAGGACCAGCTGTTTTCCCAGAGAAATCTTGTACTCACCAAATATGCCCAGATTGTCGATGGATGCGTCCGGGATCATGGCAAGGTCGGTGTAACGGTTGGCCATAGTATACATGGCCCGCCGATTGACCGCATTCCAATTACGGTTGTAATAGTCGATGCCGGTTTTCAGTGTACCTGGCCCAGCCGCCAGGACTGCACTCAGTTTCGCACCGTAAACCTGGGTTGAGGCATCGGTCTGCATGGAATAATAACGGGTCACATTGAGCGACGGATTTGAAGTGAAGCGGTAGCGGTCATCCATCAGGTGGTTAACCTTGTCCCAGTATGCCTGCAGTTTCAGATCCTTAAACAGCGGTGAAATCTTCTGGATTTGGTAGGTCCAGTTCAGGCGATGGGTTTTGTCATAATCAGCATCCATCTTAAGATAGGGATAAAGCACATGATCCGCGTCCTGATAGGTGTAGCCGATCTCGCTGCGGGAGTTTAGCGTGGGGTTCACGCCCAATTTACCCCATCCGGTGTTTATTTCATATGCTTTGGAATCGATGGCGTCGGACTTGTATCTATTCGGACTGGCGGCCGGATAAATTTCTGTCAAACGCCTGCCGTCACCGGATTTGGGAACGTCGGAATATTTGTAGGCGTATCCCAGCAGGCCGTCATAGGCATCTGTGCCATAGGAAGCGGTTGCGGAGGTGTTGAGGCTGTTCCAGCTTCCGTAGCTCAGACTGACATCACTTCCGAACCCGATGCCCGGTTTCTTGGTCCGGGCATCAATCACGCCGCCAAGTCCTCCGGGGTTAGACAGGTCGTAGGGCCCCTTTATCACTGTTACCTGCTCGATCTCGGCAAAATCGTAATGAAAAGAAGGTGGGTCCATGCGGGACGGACAGGCGCCATGCAAGCGTACGCCGTCGACAAAAACATTGATGTTGTCTTTCTGGAGGCCGCGCAGTACGACATCGTTGGCGATAGCGCCCTTGTGAACGTAGCTGATCCCGTCAACCTGTTTGAGAGCCTCACCCATATCCCTGGCTGGACTCTCGCGCACTTCACGGATTGAGAGACTCGTTTCGTGTGGCGATTCTTTATGCCCACGGACAGTTATCTCGTCCAGCATCTGGTTTTCGGCGTCGGCGCGCTGGCTCAGGAGCGCTGCGCCGAGAAATGTTACCAACAGCGGCAGATCTTTTATATTCATACGCATAAATTCTCCTTGAAAGTAAGGTGGTGCATTGTTGGGTTTGATGAAGATCAGTTCAGCGCCTATGGGGCCATTTTGAAATTAATCGGCACGACAATCTCTGCCCGCACCGGTGGCTTCGGGAATGGGGCAACTTTTCTGATAGTATCCAGTGCGCTTTTATCCAGAATCGGAAAACCGGATGTTTCTGTTACCCTGATTTTATTGGCGCTGCCGTCTTCGGCTACGGTGAATGACACGACCACTTTCCCGCTCCAGTTCATTTTGCGGGCCAGTGGTGGGTACACAAGATGCTTTGTGATCAGCTCCCTGATGTAGATAAAGTGCTCCTTCCGGTAACGCTGCTGATCATTATCCGTCTGTGGCTGTTCTTTTGTTGATGGTAATACGGGCATTTCTGATTGAGAATTTATGGCCGCATCGGCACTCTCGTCTTTTCGCCGCATGACAGCGGCAACCGGAGCCGTTGCCGGTACTCTTTGAGGTATCGCGGGGCTGTTTAATTTCTGCACCGGATCAGGCTGCGGAACGTGCGGAATCGCCTGTTGAAATTCCTGATGCGCCACTTCGTGCTTTACCGGTTGCGGCAACCTGTTCTGGACGACTGGACGGGTAACTATATGCACCGGCATTTGGGAAACTTTATGCCGCGGAATACCCATTGGCACAGGCTCATCAAGTATTACCGTGATGGTATGTGGTGTTTGTTTGTCATCGCGTACTACCCAAAAAAACAGGTTTGTAGCCACTGCAAGATGCAGCACGAGTGACAAACAGAGCCATTTGGCTTGTTGAAGCATAAGCACTTACCTCGCCTCTGCTTTGAATAGTGGATCATGTTGCAGTAATGAAGCAGAGAATCAGCATAGTGTGCCAGCGTGAGCCAGCGGTTGTCGGAGTTTTGTCAGGCTTGTTCCGGAGGTGGGTCAGGCGGCTTGAGATGAAGGGATGTCAGGTGCTCCGGGGGGATGAAGGAGAGGGTGCTTTGCCGCAGGGAAGGGCTTACCCCGGTAAAAAAGAGTGGTAGATGTGGACTTTCATCAGTATCTCCAGTACTGAAAAGTTTTCCGGTTCCGCAGGGTGCGGTGCTCAGAGTGGCTATTCTCTTTTTTTGAGAAGCAGCGCTGGAAGCAGTCGTTGATGTATCTCGATCTTTATGGGGAGAGGCGGCCGGAGACGCGCAGCAGTCGGCGAGAGGGGCGTTGTTCAAGCGATGTTTTTTCTGCCAACAGCAGCAGGTATGGGCAGCGCTACGTTCGAGCGAACAGCCGTCACTAGTACAATCACCGGAACATTCACCCGAGGTGGCGACATGAGCCACCAATTTTGCTTGCACGGCACGTGGTACAATTGGACTGAAAAGAGTCAGCAGATAGATTGTTGTCAGAAAAAGAGAGGTTATATGGCGATGGGGCTTTTTCATGTAACTCCAGAAAAAAAACCAGCAATTGCGCAAATATGTGGCTCACCAGAAACTTATTATAAGCTTCCTCTTATGCTTTGGCTTCATGCTATCTATTTCATGGTATTGTTGTCAAGTATATACGTCTGAGAAGTTGCTCCAGTTTGGACGCCGGCGTTGTTACCTGTTAAAGCGCAGGGTTGTATGGCTCCGTCAATGACGCTGCCGTCGTATCTGCAGAGCAGCGGATACACCCTAATGCCGGGTGCATGCACGGCAGCAGCCAGCGTGGCCCGACCGGCCACCAGGGTCATAAGCGCTCGGTCAAAGTCCGTCGTAACGGCAATTTCACGGGCGGTATTGGCCTTCGCAATAATAGCCACAATTTCTGGTGAAATGTGCGCTGCTTCTGCCCATCCACGCAGTACGGCAAGATCAAGTTCGGACGCTGCCGCATGGGTGTTCTCATGTCCGCAGGAAATTTTGAGCAGCTTGGCAAACTGGCAGGCAACGACCGGCTCCATGAAGCCGCGCTTTGCACACGCCCGCAACGCATACGCCACATGGTCCCCCATCATGATGCAGGCTTCCTCGGGGAGTTGCGAAAAATGCCGTTGGGCCGCCATCTCGCTGCTTCGGCCGGTGGAAAGGATAACAGTCCGGCAGCCGCAGGCCTTGGCAACATCCAGGGAGGCATCAATGGTATCGGTCCATGCCTTGGCCGAGATGGGGCGGACAATGCCGGTGGTGCCGAGGATCGAAAGTCCGCCGATGATGCCAAGCCGGGCGTTGAGGGTCTTTTTGGCGCGTTCCTCACCATCGGGAATTGAAATGACAATTTTGAATTCCCGATGGTGAATTTTGAATTCAGACAGCACACCGCTGACGGCCTGTTCAATCATGGTGCGAGGTACCGGATTGATTGCCCACTCGCCCGGCGGAACGGCCAGCCCCGGCTTGGTAACCGTGCCGATGCCGATACCGCCGACGATGTTGATTTTGTTCCCCCCCTCAATAAAGGGAGGCGGGGGGGGATTTGCCGTTGCTGTTGCATGCACTTCCGCGCCGTTGGTTATGTCCGGGTCGTCACCGGCATCTTTGATCACGAAGCAGCTCGCCTCGTGTGCCGAGAACGACTGGCCATGCAGCTGAAAGGTGGCGCTGACCCCCGCCGGGAGGTCGATGCTGACTTCAGTGACAAGAGTTTTGCTCACCAGCAGTTGTGCAGCGCCTTTTGCCGCTGCTGCAGCGCAGGCCCCGGTGGTGTACCCGGAGCGGAGGTGATGTGTCATACCACCCTCATGAGAAACAGATGCCAGATGTGGAGCGTGATAAACGAGAGCGGGATGCCGATGCCGACCAGCATGCCGACCAGCTGCGGCCGGAGGTCATGGTCGATGGCAATAATGCCGGCGGTAATCATCGGGGCCATGGCTGCTTCAAAGATTGTAATCTGAACGGCACTGCCGGTAGCCCCGATAATGGAGCTGTACAGCAGGAAAATGAGCGCCGGGCCAAGCAGGAGTTTATAGGCCAGTCCGCTCGCAAGCGGCATCAGAACCTGGCGCATGCCGCCAAACTGAAGCTGGAAGCCGACTGAAACCAGTGCGAGCGGTGTCAAGGTACTGCCAAGTTTTTGCAGTATCTGGATGCTCCACTCCGGAAAAGAAATCGGTCGCAGCAGCAGCGCCAGGATTAACGCCTGAAAGGGGGGGAACAGCAGGATCTTGCGTGCCATCTGGCGTGGGGTGACATTGCCGGACGAATAGAGCGTCGCCGCCAGAATTCCGAGCGTTGAGAGCACCATGAAGGAGCCGAGCTGATCGGCAATAATGCCGATCCCCAGGAACTCTTTGCCGTAATATGCTTCTATCATCGGCAGGCCGACAAAGGATGTATTGCCCAGGCCGGCGACCAGTATCAGCGCCCCTGTCGTCTCTCTGTCAAGTTTAAACAGTTTTCCGGCCACCCCGAAAATGAGCCATGCGCAGCCAAACAGCAGCCAGGCCATGCCGGCTGTAAGCAGCAGTGATGAGTCGATCGTGAGGTCGTGGATATACAGGATCGTCAGCGCCGGCAGAGAAATGTGGATGATGAAGCCGTTCAGCGCCGCCGGAGTGGCGGCGGGAAAGCGCCCCGTTTTTTTAAGCCCGAGACCTGCCAGCAGGCATATTGCCAAGAGGATAATGTTGGTCATGGCGTCATGTCAGTGGCAAGTGGCCAGAATGGCCAGCGCATTTACCACTGCGGCAGCCACGGTGGAGCCACCTTTGCGCCCGATGTTGGTTATAAACGGGATACTGTGGGTATCGGAGGCCAGGGCATTTTTGCTTTCTTCCGCCCCCACAAATCCGACCGGCACCCCGATGATCAGGGCCGGTTTTGCCTGTCCGGTCCCAATGAGCCGCAGCAGTTCAAACAGTGCCGTCGGGGCATTGCCGATGACGAAGATGCGGTTGTCTGAATTTTTAGTGGCCTTGCGCATGGCGGCGATGGAGCGTGTGATCCCTTCTGCTCTCGCCTGCTCGGCAACATCCTGATCGGCAACATGGCAGGAAAACGAACATCCCAGAGTGGCCAGCCGCGGTTTGCTGATCCCGGAAAGGGCCATATTCGTGTCGGTAACAATGCCGGCGCCCCCCTTGAGCGCAGCGACAGCTTTTTCGATCGCATTTTCGGAAATTACCATAGACTGGATGTAGTCAAAGTCGGCGCTGGTGTGTATTGCCCGGCGTACAAGCTGCCATTCCGTATTGGGCCAGCCGTGATCACCCGCCTCCGCGTCGATGATGCGAAATGATTCCTCTTCAATCTCTTCCGGTTTCATGCCCAGTGAGTCCATTAATGCCATCCCAGCCTTTCAAGCGCTTCGCCAATTCGTTCCGCTTCGATTTCTGCCAGTTTGCGGTGCGCCCCCAGGTGTCCACCCATCTCCATGACCAGCCCCGGATACCGTTTCTGAGCCTCTTTTATCTCTTCCGGCAGATCGTGCTGGACATGGGCGCCCATGAAGAGGAAATAGGGCATCAACAGAATCCTGTCAGCGCCGCGTGCTACGCACGTGTCAATCCCCTGCTGGATATTCGGCTCATGCAGTTCCCTGAACGAGACTTCAATAATGTCAAAACCGGTCATCTCCCGGACCATTGACGCTACTTCGCGAGCGGCATCATTGGCGTCGGATATCCGGCTCCCGTGGGCCATAATCAAAATTGCAGTTTTCACCGTTGCTGATTCCTTTCGTAGATCATAGTCCCATCACTTTCAGCCTCAAGCGATTCAAGCAGTTTCCACTGCTCACCGAAACGGTTATCTCCCGTCTGGTCATCCCCCAGTCGCTCCATCAATCCCGAGATAATCTCCCACAAAGGAAGCATATCTCCCCCCGGAGGGTCGTGGCGATGAACCCGCGGCGGGTGAAGTTCCGGAGTTTCCCCCTTGATCGGCACCCCGGGCTGCATCACTTTTTTAAAACGCTGGGCGCGTCCTTCATTGTTGATGTATGTGCCATCCATTTCAACCCAGGAGGTGGCTGGCAGGAATACTTCCACTCGCTCTATCAGGCGCATCGGCAGCCAGTCGGCTGCGGCCAGTATCCGTATTCCCGGTGGCAGATCTGACGGCAGATCAGCTTCCAGTGCGATGACCCCCTTGATTGCGCCACCTGCCAGTGCCTCGGGGAGAGTAACAGCGCCCTGTTCGCGCGCCAGCATGGCGGTTCCGAAAGCATTGGGCCCGCTCAGGACGAAGGCCAGTTTTACGCCATGCAGAGCCCTAGCCCGGATGCTGCCTATCGCCTGCCGGTTCATCCCGCAGACCACAACCGGGGTGCGGGCACCCGCAAACGGGACGTCGGTCAGTGAGGTGACGGCAGCGGAGTCATAGAGCTGCCGGCTCGTTTCCTTCTGGCACTCACTATTCACCACAAACACTTTGGCGCCATTACGGTACGCCTGGCGTACCGCCAGCGCCATCAGAGGCGCTTCAATCAACAGGTCACACTCAAGTATGGCAACCACGTCGGCCTGGCGAACATCTTCCTGGGAAGCCGTGTTGGTGCCGTTCAACAGGGCGACCGCTTCAACCGCCGTGGCAAAATGTGGTGAATCACCTGAATAACAGAGCGTTTCCGCACCGACCAGCTCCCGCAGGCGCGCCGCCATGATGGCAGCTTCCTGCGACATGCGTGGTGAGCCAACTATGGCCAGCGCAGTTGGCCCGTTCAGTTCGAGAAAACTTGCCAAACGCTCCTGCAGAGTATCCAGGGCGATATCCATACTGACCGCCCCACGGTCCACCCGCGCCTGCCGGGGGCGATCCGGGGCATTGACGGCAGCAGTAGAGAAACGGCCCCGGTCGCAGATGAACCACCCGTTGACGGCATCGTTGCGGCGCGCCGTCACCTTGAGCAGTTCGCGGTAACGCGCCATCGGAACAGTATTGCATCCGAGCGAACATCCCGGACAGATCGAGGGGGCCATGTCATAATCCCAGTAGCGGGCACGAAAGCGTGCCGTTTTATCAGTAAAGACGCCGGTCGGGCAGATATCGACCAGGTTGCCGGAGAAGGGAGATTCGAGGCGACCGTCCTGCTGCCGCCCGAAATAGACCGCGCCGGAGCGCCCCATGACGCCGAAGTCCGTACCGCCGGCGTACTCCTGATAAAAACGGACGCAGCGGTAACACTGGATACAGCGGTTCATCTCATGCTCGATATAGTCACCGAGATACTGGTTATTGTAGGTGCGTTTCAAACCGTCATAACGCCGGATGCCGTGACCGCCGGCAATGGTGAAGTCTTGCAGCTGGCACTCACCTCCCTCGTCACAGACCGGACAGTCGTGGGGGTGGTTGATCATCAGCCATTCAATGACTGCGCGGCGCATGGCAACCGCTTCCTGGTCGGTTGTCGAAACCACCATGCCATCCTGGGCAGGAAGCATGCAGGACATCTGGATACCCTTGATCGGCCCGTCCAGCATCTTGACGGCACAGGCCCGGCAGGCACCTGCTTTTCCGAGAGCAGGATGCCAGCAGAAATGCGGAATGGTTATGCCGATGCAGCGGGCCGCCTCCAGTACATTTGTTCCTTCGGGTACCTCAACCGGTATGGTGTCGATGGTCAGCTTCGGCATATCGTTACCCGGTCCTGTCAGCAACGGTGCGGTCACCAGTGAAAGGACAGCGCCGTTCTGCAATATGTTCCAAGAGCTCATCCTCGAAATGGTTCAGAAGGCCTTCCACCGGTCCCATGGCGCCTGGAGCCAGCGCGCAGAAAGCATAATTCAGCATCTGGACATGCTCCCGCAGAATGTCGATGTCCTGTGCCTCACCGCGTCCGGATTCGATTCGCTCCAGGGTGTGACGCACGAATGGAAGCCCTTCGCGGCAGGGAGTACACCACCCGCAGGATTCACGGGCAAAAAAGCGGATCAGATTAAGCGTAACCGCCACCATGCAGGTGGTCTGGTCGAAGACGATAATTCCGCCGGTGCCGAGACGTGAACCGGCTTTAGCCACCGGGTCGAAATCCATTGGCACATCCCGGTGCGCGCTTGTGAAGAACGGCGTGGAAGCGCCGCCCGGTATGCACGCTTTGAAACGGCTGCCGGGGCGCATCCCGCCACAAGGGCCATCAATAATTTCGCCAAGGGTCATGCCGAGCGGCAGTTCGAAACAGTCGGTGTTGACGACATGCCCGCTGATGCAGAACAGTTTTGTGCCGGCCGCTTCGGGAATTGCCGCCGTATTTTTCCACCAGAGCGGTCCATTGTTGATAATTGCAGGAATGTTGGCCAGCGTTTCTACATTATTGACAACAGTCGGTTGTCCCCATAATCCTTTGATGGCAGGGAAGGGGGGTTTGGCGCGTGGATTGGCGCGTATTCCTTCCAATGCATTGATCAGCGCCGTTTCTTCTCCGCAGATGTAGCGCCCTGCCGACTGGTGAACATCAAGTTCCAGGCTGAAAGTACTCCCCAGGATACTGCTTCCTAAAAAACCGGAGCGGTGGGCTGCAGCAATTGCGTGGTGCAGGTTTTCAGCCGCCTGTTCATAGCCATGGCGCACAAATATGAATGCGTGCTGCACCCCGAGGGCATAGCAGGCCAGCGCCATTCCTTCAATCAGCAGGTGCGGATTACGCTCCAGCAGCACCCGGTCTTTATAGGTGCCGGGCTCCATTTCATCGCTGTTGCAGATCAGATAGCGCGGACCGGCCAGATTTCGCGGTACGAACGACCACTTTCGCCCGGTCGGAAATCCGGCGCCACCTCGACCACGCAGGCCTGAGTCGATCACCTGCTGCTGCACGTCGGCAGGTGCCATCTCGCTGAGCGCTTTTGCAAGGGCTTCAAAGCCGCCGCTTGATCGATATTCGTCAAAGGAAAGGCTGCGTCCGTGTCGGGTATGTTTAAACAGGATCTGTTCCATGAATTCCTATTTATTTCACTGCCGAATAAACAAATCAGGCGGTTACATTTCTGGTGGCAGCTACTTCTTAAAAGTCTTCATGATATACTCTGCGAGCTGTTTAGCGTCAGCATCAGAAATGGTCTTGGCGTCGAAGGAAGGCATTCCGCCGCCGCCACTTCGAACCTGTGTAATGATTTTCCCGGGATTTCTTATGCCCTTAAGGGTTTTGTCTGGTCTCATGACATTGCCGCCGTGCGGGTGGCAAACGGAACAATTTGCCTTGAAGATTTCCCCGCCGGTGCTTGTCGCAGCGAAGGCAGGAGCTGACAGCACGACGCTGCTTACCACTACGATTGCCATAAGCGTATTTTTTTTCATTATCATCTCCTTTTTCATAGCAAGCTGCCCTCTTCGTGAGGTGCGTTACGACCGTGTGTCAGAATTCTCAGGACGTGGCAGAGATTCCAGGGGGATTATCCCGCAAGGCCGCCACAATTTCCGCACCCATTTCAGGCGTTACGCGGCCATACTGCTTTTCTCCGATCATCATACAGGGGGCTTCGCCGCAGTTGCCGAGGCAGGAACAGGGGAGCAGGGTTACAGCGCCGTCTGGTGTGGTCGAACCGCACTCTATATTCAGCAGGTACGCCAGGGATTCAAGCAGCGTTTCTCCTCCGGATGCCCAGCAGGATATCGAATCACAAACATGCACGACATGACTGCCGACCGGCCTGCGATAGACCATTTCATAGAACGTGGCCAATTCTTCAACCTGTAGCGGCGACAGCTTCAGCAGCTGTGACGCTTCATTCAGCGCTTCATCTGTCAGCCATCCATAATGGCGCTGCAGCGCTTTCATCACGTCGACAGCCGCTTCGCGATTCGTTACTGCAGCGGCGACACGTTGCTCAAGGTCTGTTTTAAGGTGTTCGGGGATCATGGAAAGTATTATAGATGCTTTGGCGCGTGTGGCAAGGGGAAAGAGTTACGGAAGAAATTTCTCGAATACCTGGTTCGAGAGCAATATCCCGCGGCTTGTAAGGGTAAGAACTCTCCCGTTTTGAATGAGAAACCCAAAGCGGACAAGATCTGCCGCTATCGTGCCGTAGACCGATTCGAACACCCGCCCGAACTCACGTTCAAAGGCGCGTAGATCCACCCCTTCTGCCAGGCGCAACCCCAAAAACATAAATTCACTCATGGCTTCAGCCTGCATCAGTTGACATGCGCCGACCCGTGTCAGCCGCCCTGACGTCACACCCCGGCGATATTCTTCCAGGTTGTCAGGATTACTGAACCGGACTCCATACCCATCCCGCAGAAACGAATGTGCCGCAACACCCAGGCCGAGATACCCATCTCGCTTCCAATAGCCGCTGTTATGCTGTGAAAGGTATCCGCTACGGGCGTAGTTGGCAATCTCGTAATGTTCAAACCCTGCAGATGTCAACAGCTCGTCCGCCAGTTCAAACATGTCTGCCGAAAGATCATCATCGGCCAATTCCGGGCTGTTTGCCGGGTAACTGCGCGCAAAAGGGGTGCCTTCTTCTATCGTCAGACCGTAGATGGAAACATGCTCCGGGCTGAGCTGAATGGCATGCCTAAGTTCTGCTCGCCACTGATCGAGGCTCTGTCCGGGAAGGGAATGGATCAAATCTATGCTGATGTTCGCAAACCCGGCTTCGCGCGCATCATGAAAGGCCTGACGGGACTGTTCGGTCGTATGAATTCGCCCGAGACGCGCCAGAAATGCATCATCAAAAGATTGGATTCCCAACGAAATCCGCGTAATGCCCGCATCACGGAACTCTTTAATGGAGTTGCGGCTCATGGTGCCCGGGTTCACTTCCAGGGTTATTTCCGCATCTGCAGAGAGGCCGAAATAAACGGCAAATTTTTCAAGCAGCCGGGCAATCTGCAGCGGGTGCAGCAGCGACGGGGTACCACCGCCGAAATATATCGAGTCAAGTGGCCGGGCGGCGGGCGCGTGGAGCAGCATCTCCCGCAGCAGGAGTGCGGGATACTCTGCACGTTCGCCCTTTTCGGGGTTGTGGGAAATAAAAGCGCAGTAATGGCACTTTTTAACGCAAAACGGTATGTGAACATAGAGTCTATTGAACATGTTTGTTCCTGTATTGAGGGCAGAACGGAGACTCCGCGATAAAAGAAAAGTAACAGAGGTCGGTATCGAGGGGCCGCTGTCATGGCACGATGGTACGATGGTACGTTCCGGACGGTTGAAAACAGGGCAACATCCTGTTACAGTGCCGTATGGCCGATCCGGTACAAACACATTACCAGAGGTACCCTTACCCACACTATCCGCTGATAGCCTCGGTGCGCCGTTGTGATACCTACGCGCTCAATTTGTGCGCCCTCTGGGCCCGCTTCAACCGGACTCTGCCTCCGCCCGAAGCAAAAAAAATACTTATTGCCGGGTGCGGCACCTTTGCCCCGTATCCGTGGGCGATCGCCAATCCTGATGTGCCGATTACCGCGTTGGATCTGTCGGAGCGCAGCCTGCGAAGAGCTCGCTGGCACTGCTTTCTGCATGGGCGGTTCAATGTCGACTATCGCTGTGGTGACCTGACGGACCACGCTGCGATTGATGGTGCATTTGGCCTGATCGATTCTTTCGGCGTTCTCCATCACCTGGAGGATCCGCTGTCCGGCCTGATGAGTCTGGAGCGCCGCCTCGTGACGGGGGGAATCATGAGAGCCATGTTCTACAGCCGCTATGCCCGCCGGGAAGAGGAGTCCATTCGCCGTGCCTTCAGGCTCCTCGGAATAGATTCGCCCCGTGCTGCCCGAAGCCTGCTCAAAAAAGCCCGGGCCGGGTCGCGTCTTGCCCGGTATCTCGCCGTTGCCGACGAAGTAGCATCAGATGTCGGTATTGCCGATGCGCTTTTACACCCCCGAGCGCATACGTATCGAATCAATGAACTACTGGAAATGATCGAAAAAGCCGGATTGCGGCCGCTCCTGTTTACGCATTACGGCGCTCATGAGGATGTTTCTGAAGAAATTGACCGTCTGCAGAGCCTTGAAAAGACCCACATGTCTCCCGGAAATTATATTCTGTATCTGGCAAGAAAAAATGAAGCCAACGAAAAAAAAACGGGCGGCAGCATGCTCATGCTTAACCCGTGCCTGATTCCGGCGGTCACCGCCTTGAAGTTCGGCACATCCAGAATTCCCGCACGCGTCGGATATGACAATCCACCGCTCGGGTGCCGCGAAAGAAGCTTTCTGAAAGCGTTTGTTTCTCCGGTGTCATGCAGCGCTCTAGCTGAAGAGAGGGCTGAAATGGTTGCCGTGTATAAAAGAGCACTTTTCCTGGTGGAATATTCACCGTAGGAGCCTGATTCTAATTGCTTCCCAGTCCCGCCAGATTGAAATTCACCGTATATGATTGATTCCCGAGGCGCTGATGGAACGCAAGGTTTACACTCCAGCATTTATGCCGGTATTCGGCCGCATACAGCGATTCGAGAAAATTACCGCGATCAAACGAGTACCGGGCGGTATAAGAAAGGTTAAGAGGTTTGATCATCTTGGTTGAAACATGTCCTTCGAAGTATTCGAGCTCGTTACGGGCCATCTGGTAACCTGCCCCGATCGAATTACCCTGTTGGTCATCCGCTTCAACTCCGGCTACCGCCGTTGACAGACGGTTTTCGTAGAGATTGTAGCGGGTGTCAAATGTGATCCGCATCTGCTTGGACAGCATTGTTTCCGATTCCAGTATCAGATCACTCCATGGGCGCTGGCTCTCTACAAGCGTCAACAGGTCACGTCGTCCCCCCTCGATAGCATAATCCGCACTGAGCCTGATTCGTGAAATATCCCGATATTCAGTGGTATCACCAGAGACAAACTTGCCGTTTATTATGCTGGTCGCTGACAGTGTGATCATGTTTTGCCGGATAATGCGGTCTGTATAGTCATAAAACGGAAGCCGCTGCTGGTCATGGCCGGGTACAAAGTCATAGCTGATTTCCGGAATAAACTCGTGCCTGACTTTTTTGAGCAGCTGGAAATTGGTGTCATAGATACGCGTCAGTGATGTTGACAGACGGGCACCTGCCTCCGGCAGAAGATCGCCATCACTTGACTGGCTTCCGCTGCTGCTCTCTTGCCTGTCGGTGGCATAGCCTCTGATATGCGCGCCGGTAAACAGTGTCATCCGGAGATAGCTGTTGTAGGATTGCAGCAAGGTAACCCGGGGAAAGAGGCTGAGGCGTTGGCCGCTGGTGCCGGATTCTCGGTAGAGGTTGTCCACAGAGCCGTCAAGGTCAAAATAAAGCGGCATTGTGAAGATTGATTGTCGAACCCCTGCCACAGCAAATGACGGCAGCGTCTGCAGCGTTGTCTGGTCGTTGGCGGCATACAGGTACTGACTGTAGCGCAGGTAGGAAGAAACAGCGTAATGCTGCCACGTTTTCAGCGCATTGACCGTAGTGTCATTTGACTGCCGATTGTATTCCCCGCTCTTTTCGCCAAAATAATTCGTGGTAGTATCTGACTGGCGGCCGGAATTTCCATTTTTATCACCAAAATCACTCAAAAAGGTCCGGTCACTGATGGCATTGGCATCCACACGCAGATTCGCGCTACTGGAAAAAACCTCTTTATGTTTCAGGGCCAATTGCCACCGCCACCGGTCCTCCTGTTGATCGTATATTGAATAGGGGCTGATGTGCCCTTCACTATCGCGTGAACGGATATAACGATAGTCCACCCCGACCCCCACACCGCGACGCGACATCATATCCAGGTCAAGTTGAAGATCCTGGCTGGGTGAAATCACCAGGTAGGCAGGAATATCAAGCTCGGCTCCTCTCTTGTTCGAGTATCCAAAATGAGGGAACAGGAGCCCGGATCTTTTCTCCAGTACAACCGGAAAAGCCATCCAGGGAAGATAGAGGACCGGGATATTCTTTATGTAAAAAATGACATTGCGCCCTGTGGCATACCCAAGCAGGTTGACGTTCAGTTTGTCGGCGCTGATCTTCCAGCTCGGATCAGGCATGTCACAGGAGGTCAGCTCTGTGGACAGCGCGGTAAACACGCTTTCGTCTATGCGGATAAGTTTGTCTGACGCTATCGTCATGCCTGATTCGGGAATTTTCAGTAGCGTCGAATCCATTTCGGCGCGACCGGAATCCATATAGAGGACCAGCGTTTTACCCTTCAGGACGGTAGTGCCCTTTGTCATGACAACCGATCCGGTTGCATGCAGAATATGAGTGGTTGCTGCATATCGGACCTGGTCGGCGGCCAGATTCATGCCATTCCACAGAACGACCACATTACCTTCCGCGGTATAAATCCCGTCTGCTCCACTCTGGCTCATGCGATCGGCGCTGATATGTACGTTTTCATCGGGTATGGCCGCCCCGGCAGCACCGGCGGATGGGACCCGACAACAAAGGAGGATGAATAAGAGCGCGTATAGATAATGGGTTGTCTTCATCTGAAAAATCAGCCTCTGATGCCGCTGTAATTAACATTTTCAAGCCACGCCTTGACTTCACCAACCACAAAAAGTGAACCGCATACCAGAATAAGATCTCCGTCGCCTGCTTCACTGCGTGCTGTGCAGACACCTTCAACGACAGAACCGCACGGCTGGGATGCAATCCCCTGCTTATGGAAAAAAGCGGAAAGGTCTTTATCTCTCAAGGCCCGATCAACTCCGGGAGTTACCGTGTAAATAGCATCAACACGTGGTGTCAGCGGCGCATATATCCGGTCGATATCCTTGTCATCACAGACTCCTGTCACCATCAGCAACCGCGAATAGGAATAGTCCTGCAGCGCTTCCGCCAGCGCCATTGCACCGGCAGGATTGTGAGCCCCGTCAAGCAGCAGCCGCGGCGTACCCGGCACCAGTTCCATCCGGCCTGGCCAATACGCTGCGGAAATGCCTTCTTTAAAAGCTGCAGGGGGAATGAGAATGCCACCGGCTGCCAGCACTTCAGCTGCTGCAAGGGCAACAGCGGCATTTCCGGCTTGATAACGTCCCGCTATTCCCGGTGTGAGCTGTAGTATATCCCTGCGTATGCCATGGTAATCGAGGGTGCCGTCGGAGTTCCATGCCGCCGAAAAATCTTTACCGAACGTCTTCAGGCTACACCCCCTGGCATGAGCGATTTTTTCAACTGCTTCGCGCACGCTATCAGGCTGGCCGGCACTGATAACAAAACTGCCTGGCTCGATGATTCCGGCCTTTTCCCGGGCAATTTCCGCGAGGGATATGCCGAGATACTCGGTATGGTCGAGGGCAATGGGGGTAAGTACGGTCATCTCGCCATCAAAAATGGCTGTGGCATCGGAACGTCCACCCATCCCTGCTTCCATGACAGCCAGTTGGACCCGCTCTTCACTGAAAATGAATGCTGCCAGAGCTGTGGTAATTTCAAAAAAAGTCGCTTCTTCAGGGGCCGCTGCCAATACCGTATCCATGCTGGTCGCCAACTTTTCGGCAGGGTATTCATTTCCGTTTATTCTGAATCGCTCAGTGAAACGTATCAGGTGAGGGGAACTGAACTGGGCTACAGATTGCCCTGCATGAAGGAGGATAGCGGAAAGAAAGGCCGACGTTGAACCTTTTCCGTTGGTGCCGACGACATGAATAGTGCGGAATTTTTTTTCAGGATTACCCAGGCGATTGAGCAGCGTGCCAACCCTGTCGACGCCTGGCCGAATACCAAAGCGCCGACGGGCGTAAAGTTTTTCCAGCACGCCTGTCAAAGGCATGTCAGGCGGCAGGACGATGCAGCATTTTCAGTACGGAAGCCAGCTTTGCCCGCATCTCGGTCCGCGGGATTATCGCGTCGATCATGCCGTGATCCAGCAGATATTCTGCCCGTTGAAAACCTTCCGGCAGTTTCTGGCGGATAGTCTGTTCAATGACCCGTGGGCCGGCAAAACCGATCAATGCTTTCGGCTCGGCTATATTCACATCTCCCAGCATGGCAAAGCTGGCGGTAACGCCACCGGTGGTTGGGTCGGTTAAGAGTGACACAAACGGGATGCCGGCTCTCTTGAGTTTAGCCAGGGCCGCAGAGGTCTTGGCCATCTGCATCAGTGAGAGGATGCTTTCCTGCATGCGGGCACCGCCGGAAGCCGAAATTATAATTACCGGCTGACGGTTTTGTAAGCCGCGTTCGATAGAGCGGGTGATCTTCTCGCCCACGACGCTCCCCATGCTCCCGCCCATAAAGGAAAAATCAAAACAGGACACTTGCACAGCCAGTCCCTCTATCGCCCCTTCGACGCAGATTACCGCATCTTTTGAACCACCTTTTGCCAGCGCGGCATCGATACGTTCCTGATAGCTTTTGGCATCTTTAAAATCAAGGAAATCGACGGATGTCACATCAGCATCAAATTCCTGCCACACACCATCGTCAAGCAGTGCCTCTAGGCGTTTGCGTGCAGAAATACGAAAATGGTGGCTGCACTTCGGACAAACCTGGAGATTTGCTTCCAGATCCTTGCTTAAAAGTGTTTCGGAGCAGCCGGGACATTTGACCCACATCCCATCGGGGAAGGTAACTTTTTTTCCCTCTGATTTTTCTATACCGACTCTTTCTTTGGTAAACCAGCTCATAGGTAACCTCGCATGTTTCGTAACCGTAAAATAGTTAAGTATTAATAAAACCGCTAGGTAGCAGAATCAGAGTGCACTGTCAAGCGTGCCTGCATATTATACAAGTGCATCCTTCAAAAGACTGACGTAGCTATGCAGTTGTTGCTTCAACTGTTCACCGCGGTATTGCTCGAAAAGTTTGACGATTGCACTGCCGACAACCACCCCCTCTGCAAGGTGTCCCACTTCGGCTGCTTGTGCCGGTGTGGATATGCCAAACCCGGCCATGACCGGCAACGCAATGGTTTGTTTCACCCGGGACAATTCTTGTGCCAGCGTGTCTGAAACAGAAACTCTGGCACCTGTGACGCCGGTTACGGTGACATAATATACAAAGCCGCTGCCGAGCCGGTTAACGGTGGATATGCGGGCGGCATCGGAGGTTGGGGTAAGAAGAAAAATTACATCCAGTCCGTATTGCTTGGCCGGGACAGCCACCTGATGCGATTCTTCCGGCGGCATATCGACCAGGAGGACGCCGTCGACGCCTGATTCTGCTGCATCCCGGCAAAAGTTGTCGTAGCCGTAGGCGTGCACAGGGTTAAGGTAACCCATCAAAATAATCGGAATATGGGAGCGGGTCCGAACTTTTTTCACCAGTTCCAGGATGCCATGAAGTGTTGTACCGGAAGCCAGAGCTCTTTCCGAGGAAAGCTGAATCGTCGGCCCGTCAGCCATCGGGTCCGAAAATGGAACCCCGAGTTCGATAATGTCTGCCCCGGCGTCTTCAAGCACATATATCATTTCTTCTGTTACGGTCAGATCCGGGTCACCGGCGGTAATAAAAGTTACCAACGCCGTGGCATGTTGTGTCTGAAGCGCACGAAAGCGTGCTGTAAGTCTACTCATGGTTGTTCGGCCGATCATATCTTGAATCCGGCCATCTCCTTCTTAAGCAGATCAATCTGA
Organism: Deltaproteobacteria bacterium; assembly: GCA_021781535.1. Classification (GTDB taxonomy): domain Bacteria; phylum Desulfobacterota; class Desulfuromonadia; order Geobacterales; family Pseudopelobacteraceae; genus JACRCG01. Next base: position 22,722 of record JAJXWO010000013.1, read on the forward strand.
TGGGTCAGATCCGTAACGGCGCCATTCATGGTTTTTGTCGCATGGCTGTTTGCAACTGTTACGCTTTCTATATTGTGTACCGATTTTGAAATCAAGGTACTGTTATCGACCTGAGAACGGCACGCTTCGCGGATCTGATCAACCATGGAGGTGACATCCTCCGCTGAATGGGCGATCAAGCTGCTGGCTCGGCTCTGTTCGCGGGTTGAAGTGCGTACATGGATGGTGAGATCCTTCATCCGCTCAACCGCCGCAGAAATCATATCGGTGCCACGAGAGTGCTCACGCGATGAGTTGGCAATACTTTCAACCATATCTTCAACGCTTTCCATGGCTTCCCGGATACTCTGGCTGCCGCGAGCCTGTTCAACCGTTGCCTTGGCAATCTCGCTAACCTGAACTCCGGTCCGCCCAACTCCCGTAACGATCTTTTCAAGCGCAGTACCGGAACGTTGCGATAATCTTTCGCCCGCGGCAATACTGTTCTCAGCTTGGCTGATGGCATCGACGGCACGGCGTGTTTCTTCCTGGACCCCTTTTATCACGGTTGCAATTTCCCGGGTGGAGCTGCTCGTACGTTCGGCCAGTTCACGGATTTCGTCGGCAACCACGGCAAACCCTTTGCCATGCTCACCGGCCTGGGCTGCTATGATGGCCGCATTGAGTGCCAGAAGATTGGTCTGCTCTGCAACTTCGTCAATAACGGAAAGAATGGCTCCGATATCGTTTACCCGTATCGAGAGTGTTTCAACCACCTCCGACGTTATCCGGGATGACGCCCTGATCGCCTGCATGCCGGCAATCGCTTCAAGTACAGCATTCTTACCAATCTCTGCATCGCTTCGTACCGTCTCGGAAATAGCGGCCGAATCCATGGCATTTTTTTCTACCTGTTTAATGCTCGCATCCATCTGGGCGATTGATGAGGCTGTCATGGTGGATGCGTCCAGCAAGTTGACGATGCTCGTGCCGATCTCTTTAATTGACGTAGTCATCTGTGTAATGGAAGAACTTACCTCTTCAACAGCTTCTTCAAGCTTTTCGGCGCTCATTGCGATCTCTTCAATCGTTGCGGCCATCTCAAGTGACGACGCGGATGATTCGGTTGTGGACTCCAAGAGTTTATCGATCCCCTCGTAAACTTCATGTACCGATTTGTTTATTTGTACGACAGCGTGTGATGCTTCGAGCACAGACTTTTCCTGCATCTGCGCGGAATTTAGCGCCAGACGGGCACTGTTTTCCAGATTGCTGTCAATAGTGGTGAGCTCTTCTGAAGAGGAACTTATCCGCGCGACAATGCAATGGAGATTTTCAGCCATGGCGTTCATGGCATGTGCCACATCAGCTGCTTCTCCGCCGCCATGCACATCGAGGCGGGCGTCAAGCCTGCCGCCGGCCATGGCCCGTGCAAATTTGACACAGCTTCTGAGCGGCCTGGTAATAGAGGTTGTGATGAGATATGAAAACAGAGCGATAAGAACGATTACAGTGATAGTAACCGTTGCAGAGACAATGATTTTTGTTTTGATGCCTGTTGCGACCTGGTGTTCGGTTGCACTGACATCCTTCCGGATGTGGTCAATCATTTGAGCAACGGCCGTGCTGAACAAACTGAACCGTTGCGACTGGATTCCTGCCATAAGAGTGGTGGCTTTAAGCACATCACCCTTGGCTACGGCTGGTAATACCTCATCCAACAACGTTTGTTGATATTCTTTCCAGATGCGGTTTGCTTTGTTGATAGCAGCAAGCTTCCCAGGAGACCCAGCCGATTCAAGAACAATCCCGAAGTTAAGCTCGATATCTTTTGTGAGGTTTTTAATAGAGGCGCTTTTCTTTTCGGATGTGGCGCTGTCAGTCCCATGCGTTAAATTCTGCATTTCACTGTTGATCTGGTAAAAGTCAGATTTCAGTAAGGCAATACTTTCAAGAGCATCTCTGTTTTTCTGGATGTATCGGTAGGTGGCGCCGCCAATTTTTACTTCATTCATCATATACAGACTGATGGCGCCAACCAGCAGAATGCCAAGTAAAACCGCGGCAAAAAGAAGTACCATCTTAGTGCGAAGGGTGAAGCTGAGGCCAGTTGAACTGGCGGAAGACGTTCCGCTCTCCACAAAAACTCCTCTCCGGACTCTAAAGCTGGATAAATGAATACAATGAAGTCATTTTTTAACAGATAAGCACAGGGAATAACTTCTATTTGCACTAAAGAATGCCGATGATAAAAAAGCCGCCCGACTATAGCAGAGCGGCGACTTTTATATCAAGCAAAAACACCCGGGCACGTGCCTGGAGCATCGTGTTGTACGGCAGCAGACAAGTACTGCACCTTTTGGATCAACGGGTCAGCGATGCCGAGTCGGCCAATGCCAGTTTGTCGCTCTGAAGGTCCAGTTCCGCCATCATTTCCCGGCGAACTTTTTGTATCTTTTTTATATAAGCATTCGCTTGCGGCCCTTGGCCACAGTAATACTTCTTGGCGCGTTCGAGGTTTCCCCGAGCCATGTCAAGTTTGGTATAAAGCTCACAGACCGCGGCTTCGGCGCATTTCCCATCGTCCAGCATATCTTTTACGGAAAAGCCGTGGCTTTTGGCACGGCGCGGCATCAACTGCCAGACTCCGACAGCTCCTTTTGTTGAAACTGCCCGGGAGGAGAGCCGGTGGCCGCCTGTTTCAACCAGCGCGATCTCGGCCAGATCGAATGGCATGAAAACGGTACCGGCCGTCTTGTCAAAACAGATTGCTGCTAACTGATGTGCTCGTTCGGGTGACGTTATGCGGGAAAATGCCAGCTCAATAACTTCTTGCTGTTTTTTCCGCTGGGTAAGTGAGACGCTGTTGTTGTCGAGGATGGAGGGTTCGGTGGCCAGCGACGTGGTCGAATGGTTGTCTGTCGGTTTAAACGGGGCGTTTTCACACGCGGTCAATACTAACAGACACGTAAGATAGATAAGTTTTTTTCGCATAATATAAGAGTAGGGAAGTTGTATCGGCTTTGCCGGAGCGGCGTCGTTGCCCACAGACTTCGAGGGCGTATCTCCGGCGGGGTACTCCTTTCTTAGTTATTTTGTCCCTGAAACGTCAAAATCCCGATTTCCGGGACTTTGATGATTCTGTACAAGGTGGCTGGACAATATCGTGCCAAGCGCTATATGTCAACCTAATTTCGATAATAATCAGTTGTATCAGGTAGTTATGTCTACGCTACTCTTCTTCTGACAGCTCTTTGAGGGTTACGCCATTCAGTACGCCGCGGACCTCTCCTTGTACCCGCCTCCATACCGGATGAACATTGCAGTCCCCTGAACGGTCACAATTGGCAGGAATATCAACGCAACGGTTCGGAACTATCGGGCCTTCAACCGCCTCGACGACTTCCAAAAGTGTAATATTCTCAGGCGCGCGTCCCAGCATAAAGCCGCCGCCGGTGCCCCGAAACGACTTTACCAGCCCCATTTTACTGAACTGCTGGAATATTTTGGCGAGAAACGTTGGCGGGACATCAACTGCAGCAGCAATGTCGCTCAGCAGGCAGACCTTATCAAGCGGTTTTCCCGCCAGATACACGATGCCCCTGATTGCATATTCACCTTTACGAGTAAGCTCCATCATACAAAACTCCTAACCCTGATAGACAGGATACTGTGTGATATTGAAGTCATATTTTACCAGAAACGAGCATAAAATAACTTCTTGTACACTAAAAGACAATTTATATCCTTTTAGGAGGTTTTGCAGAGTTTGTCAACAGTATTTTATAAGGTTATGTTGGGTGCTACTTATCCCCATAGGCAGGATACATGCGTTAACGGAGCTGTTTTTTGCCGGCTTTGATGAACGCTATACGTGTGGTAATAAATTATTTCTGCAAAAACAGAAAGCCTTTCTATCGTGTTGCTGGCCTGAGGAAATCACTTCTAACCGGCCAAAGGTTCAGCTTCAATTGGAACCTTTTTTTTGCCGAAAATCAATGCAACCCAGATACTTATTTCGTACATCAAGTACATCGGAATCATGATTACGAACATGGTAATGAGATCGGCATGAAACGCAGCGACAATTGCACTGGCGAGTAATGCATATTTCCGTTTGGGTGCCAGAAGTTGATAATTGACAATCCCGAAGCGTGCCAGCAACAGCGTCAGGACCGGCAACTCGAAGATGAGGCCGAAGATCAGGATCAATCGCAGGCAAAAATTTACGTATGCACTGATGTTGAACCAGCTCTGCAGACCTTCAGCTTCGTATGAAAGGGAAAAATTTATGATCACCGGCCAGATGATAATCAAAAAAAACAGTGCACCAACGCAGAAGGTAATGGTGGCAGCGGTTACAAAAGGGACAACCATCCGTCGTTCACGCCGTGTCAGTCCGGGCGCGATAAATAACCAGACCTGGTAAAAAACTATCGGCAAAACGAGGACAAAGCCGGCCAGCATGGAAATTTTACACTGCATGAAAAACGGCTCCAGCGGAGCGCTGTAATTGAGTACGTGCTGTTTTTGGGGAGCATTGACATCCTTGTCCAGATCGAAGTGGGCATACAACGCCGGTGCCCGCTCCTTGACCTTGGCATAGACCGATTTCTTGATTTCGGTCAGGTAGGTTGCACCGGTCAACGGCTTTTCTATGAAATGAAGCAGATCAGTGGAAAAATTCCACGCCACACCCATGCCGATCACCACCGCGATAACAATGACGACCAGCCGCTTGCGCAGTTCAACCAGGTGTTCAATAAAAGGGATTACTTTTTCTTCGCTCATTCCTTCTTCCTATCACAGGGGCGTACCGGCTTGCAACCTGATTTCCATAAACGTTTCAGCGTCTCTTCCGGGGTCCACTTTTCCCTTTGCCGGGCCGGTCGCCTGTGATGCGCGTGCCGTCCTGGTTGTGAACGTCGATCCGCGGTTTTAGGCCAGTTAACCGTTTGCCTCGCAGCGGAATGCGCGGATATTCTTCCAAACCGGCCGTGGTGCGGCCTGTCCGAGAGTCCGGAAACTGCGCAGTATGAGCTGCAAGAAGGAACTCGATCCGCCGTGTAGCCGGAGAAACCGACGCTACGGTGATTCGTGCCTCATCCCCGATCCGGAATACTTTTCCGGTGCGACGGCCGATCAGGGAGTGCTGCTTCTCGGCATGATTGTACTGGTCGTCCGTCAGGGTCGAGATATGCACCAGGCCCTCAACGAACAGTTCTTTCAGTTCCACGAAGAAGCCGAAGGCGGTCACCCCGGTGATGTAACCGTCAAACTCCTCCCCCACATGCTGCTGCATGTACTGAAGCTTTTTCATTTCCACCACATCCCGTTCAGCTTCCATTGCGACCCGTTCGCGCTTGCTGGTGTGCTCGGCAACCTCATCCAGCCGTTCGGTGGCAATAGCAAGCTGCCTGGAGGCACGCTTATTTCCCCCCTCCCGACCTCCCCCCGCTGGGGGGAGGAGGTTGACTCCCTCCCCAGGAGGGGGAGGGGCGGGGAGGGGGATGCTGGGGGTGAGGGCTAACGCCGCCTTCAATATCCGATGCACCACCAGATCGGGATAGCGCCGGATCGGGGAGGTAAAGTGGCAGTAACAGTCCGACGCCAGGCCGAAATGCCCGACATTATCGGCGGCATAGCGGGCCTGCCGCATGCAGCGGAGCAGGGAGTAATTGATCATCCGCTCTTCGGGACGGCCGTCGGCCTGGGCCAGCAGGCGCTGGAGTTCCGACGGCTTGACCTTCTCATCAACAAGTTTGAATTCGTAGCCGAATCCAAAGACAAATTCCTGGAATATCTGCAGTTTGGCCGGATCCGGATTCTCGTGGACCCGATAGAGAAAAGGGATGTCCCTGCTGGTGATGTACCGTGCCACCGCCTCATTGGCGGCCAGCATGAACTCCTCGATCAGCTGGTGCGCCAGGTTGCGTTCGGCACGGATGATTCCTTCGGTCAGCCCGGTCAGGCCGATGATGATCTCCGGTTCGGGGAGGTCAAAATCGATGCTGCCCCGTTTTTTGCGCATCGCCATCAGAATCAGCGCCAGTTCCTTCATCTCCAGCAGCATCGGCGCCACCGGTCGGTATTTGTCGGCCAGTTCGCGGTCATCGTCGACAATAATCTGTTTCACAATCGTATAGGTCAGGCGGGCCGCACTCTGGATGACGCTCGGATAGAAGGAGGATTCAAGCATGGCGCCGTTGCGGTCAAAGAGCATTTCTGCCGTCATCGTCAAGCGGTCAACGTGCGGGTTGAGCGAGCAGATGCCGTTTGAAAGCCGCTCGGGCAGCATCGGGATGCAGCGGTCCGGGAAGTAGACCGAAGTCCCGCGCAGGTAGGCTTCCTGGTCCAGCGGGCTGTCTTTTGTGACATAGTTGGAAACATCGGCAATCGACACCCAGAGCCGGAAATGCTCGCCCTCGCGGCGCAGGGATACGGCGTCGTCAAAGTCGCGGGCCGTCTCGCCGTCGATGGTCACGGTCGGCATCGAACGCAGGTCCATGCGCCCTTTCAGATCGCCACTGGAAACCGTATCGGCAATGTTCTCGGCCTCGGCCAGCACGTCCGGTCCAAAGACGTGCGGCAGGTCGAAACGACGAATCACCGACTGTACCTCAACCTCCGGATCATCCGGCCACCCGAGAACCTCGGCGATTTTCCCTTCGGCAGGGCGCCCGCCAACAGGGTATGACGTCAATTCGGCCACCACCTGATGGCCGTCTTGCGCCAGACCACGCCCCGTGGCCGGAATCGCCACCACCAGATTCAACCGCTGGTCATCGGGGATGACGATCGCGCCACGCCTGGTTTCTTCATAGCGCCCGACGACGCGACTGGTGGTACGTTCGACCACCGCCAGCACCCTCCCGTCACGCTTGTTTCCTCCCATGCGGCTCGGGGCGGAACTTGCCTCCACCAGATCGCCGTGCATTGCACCTTTCAAAAACTTTGACGGTATGAATATGTCCTCCCCGCCGTCATCCGGAGTCACAAAACCGTAGCCGTCGCGGTGTATCGAAATTCGGCCACGAATCGTTTTCATTTTTCCCGGCAAACTGTAGCTGTTTCCCTTCAGCCGGACCACTTCGCCGTCTTCGTTCATATCTTCCAGCATGTTTTTTAGTTCCCGCTTGACATGGCGACCACCAAAGGCACGTAAAAGAGCGTCAAAATGGATTGTTCCCTCCTGCTGTTTAAAAAAAGCCAGTATATGTTTTTTAGTGAGATTCATTGATCCGCTCCTCGATGATCCGCGTGGTCGTATTTGATGGCACAGTGTCTGTAATTGCTTTTAACTCGCTTCACTTCCTTGGCTCTGCCGGCTCTGGGCAAGAATCTCGGCCGCCAGATCGAGGTTGGTTTCCGGGTTTAAGGTGGGTCCAAGCAGCCGGACCTGGCCAACCCGGGTAAGCAACCGGTCGTCATGGCCTGCTGCGGGGCAGAGTCTGCGCAGTTCGCTTACCAGGTAGGCAAAGTTCAGTTCCCGGGACAGCTTCATGGCTGCGCCGAATCCATTATAGGTCACGCCGTTCTGGCGAAAGACAACTGGCGGCCGCGTGCCGGCATAAAGATAAAGAACCTTTCCCCGCTCCTCGGTTGTTATCTCTTCCTGGCGTTCGACCGTGCTGGTCATCGGTATTCCGCCGGAAAGAAGGGTCTTGCCGATGCTGAGCTTGCGCTCGGTAACCGTTTTTAGCTCGGAAGTCCCCGCAATGCTCGTGCCCTGCAGTAGAAGGTCAATCTCTTCATAGGGGATCTCCTCCTGTTGCCCGTTACTCATTTCAATAAGGAGTGACATTTTGGTGAACTGAAAGCGGCGGACGATGAAATTGCTTGCTCTGCTGCGAACCGCCATGGCATCGATGATCAGCGTTGAGAATCCGCTCTGCTCCAGTTTCTTCGCCACTGTCCGTGCCATTTCTCTGTCAGCGAAGCTGGCCACCACGGCAGGTCCGGCGCCGATCATGCGCGGTCGCGCTTCGAAGGCGGTTATACCGAGTACGCCGGCGAGTGACTGGACCAACTCGGGTGTCTCTTCTTTCCAGCGGTTGATGACAACGACATGCATGTGAACCTCCCCGAGACGATACTCCTCACCATTTTTCCGGCAGATTGTAGACGTCATACCTCATGTGGCCATATATGCAAACTAGCATAGCAGATTATAATCTGCTTCTGAATAAAATCCCTCAGATGAAGTAGGCGGTGAAAAGGTGAACAAGCGGATCCGGGCACGCGGTAACGAACTGCGGCGTATCCTGATCCGTAGCGGCGTTACAATCGCTGGCCGAGCGGGTGAATCAGAAAAAGCTGTGATGTGGCGGGGTGAAGGAGTCTTACGCGAATATGGACGGTTCGCTTGGTCCTGCCCGAATAACTCACTTTTGAGGATATTTTTTGTATCCACTCGCGAAAAATATGCTAATATCTCGATTCTTTTTAAGCAAATCCTGATAAAACGGGATAAGTGCGTTAACGAAACCAATTTCTGCCAGAAAAGAGCAGAAATATCTTCTAACTTACTACTATCCGGGAGGTAGCCATGCCGCAATTCTTTGAAGGTAAGCTTGAAGCTAAAGGACAGAAGTTTGGTATTGTCGTCAGTCGTTTCAACAGCTTTATCTGTGAACGTCTGCTGGAGGGGGCAGTTGATGCGCTGATCCGCCACGGTGTTGACGATAAAAACATTCATGTTGCACGTGTTCCGGGTGCTTTCGAGATTCCGCTCTTTGCTAAAAAAATGGCGGAATCAGGCACATATGATGCGCTGATTTGCCTCGGCGCCGTTATTCGCGGTTCTACGCCGCATTTTGATTATGTTGCCTCTGAAGTTTCCAAAGGGGTGGCGAGCGTTTCTCTGGAAAGCGGCGTTCCGATCGCCTTTGGTGTTCTGACGACCGATACGATCGAGCAAGCGGTGGAACGCGCCGGCACCAAGGCGGGCAACAAGGGGTTTGAAGCGGCAGTTACCGCCATTGAATCCGTCAATCTTCTGAAGGTGCTCAAATAATGGGATTACGGCGTGAAGCGCGTGAATTGGCACTGCAGATGTTGTATGCACTGGATTCGAACAGTTCTGTCGGGCTGCGTGAAACGTTGCAGACCTTCCGCGAAGAACAGGGTGAAGCAACGGGGAAGGTGCGGGAATTTGCTGAAGGTCTGGTGCATGGAGTCCAATCCCAGCGTGCCGTCATCGATGAAGCCATACGATCCCGTTCCAAAAACTGGTCGTTGACACGTATGCCGCGGGTTGACCTGAACGTCATGCGTCTGGCCACGTATGAACTGATGTTCCGTTCCGACATCCCCAAAAAAGTCAGCATCAACGAGGCGATTGAGATCGTCCGCCGTTATGGAGACAAGGAGTCACCGGCGTTTGTGAACGGCATTCTCGATGAGATCGAAGCCTGTGCAAAAACTGAACTCTCAAGCGAGGAACAATGAAAGATATACAGGTTGGCCTGATAGGGTTTGGCAATATCGGGGCAGGAGTCGTCAGACTGCTGCGCGAGAACGCGGATGTTATTCGCACTAAAGTTGGTGCAGGCATCGTGTTGAAGCGCATTGCCGACCTTGATATAACCAGTGACCGGGGCGTTGCTGTTGATCCCGGCGTCCTGACAACCAGTGTCGATGACATATTCAATGATCCTGAAATCTCGGTGGTCATCGAATTGATCGGTGGGTATGAACCGGCCAAGAGTTTTGTGCTGAAGGCGATTGAAAAGGGGAAGCATATTGTTACCGCCAACAAGGCGCTGCTGGCGCTGCATGGTTCCGATATCTATGCCGCTGCGGTTCGCAAGGGAGTCGAAGTGCAGTTCGAGGCCGCCGTCGGCGGTGGCATTCCGGTGCTGACCGCGATCAAGAGCAACCTGGCCGCCAACCATTTCAGCAGTGTCTTCGGTATCATGAACGGCACCTGCAATTATATTCTGACCCGCATGACCCAGGAAGGCGCCGATTTTGCCGATGTGCTGAAAGCAGCGCAAGAGCTCGGCTATGCCGAGCCTGATCCGACCTTCGATGTTGAGGGGGTAGACACCGCCCATAAGCTGGCCGTGCTGATTTCGCTCTGTTTTGGCACCCGGATTGATTTTACCGATATTTATACTGAAGGAATTGCCAATATCAGCGGACTGGATGTCAAATATGCCGCACAATTCGGCTATCGTATCAAGCTGCTGGCTATCGGAAAATGTGTCGATGGCAAGATCGAAGCCCGCGTGCATCCGACCATGATTCCGCTCGACAGCCCTCTGGCGGATATCAATGGCGTGTTTAACGCGATCCGCCTGACCGGTGATTTTGTCGGCCCGGTCATGTTTTCCGGCCGCGGCGCAGGACAGAACCCCACCGCAAGTGCGATTGTCGGCGACCTGATCGGTCTTTCACGCAGCATGAGGGCCGGTGCCGGGCGCCGCATGTCACCGCTCGGTTTTCTGGATAACACGGTTGTTACCATGCCGGTCAAGCCGATGGCCGAAATTGTCAGCAAATATATGCTCCGTTTCAGCACCCTCGACAAGCCGGGCGTGCTCGGAGGAATTGCCGGAGCGTTGGGAATACACGGCATCAGTATCGAATCGATGGTGCAGACCGCTCACGAAGTGGATGACTCGGCACCGGTGCCGATCGTCATCATGACCCACGCGGCCCGCGAAGGCTCGATCCGGACAGCGCTGGCGGAAATCGACCAGCTTGAGATCGTCTGTGAGAAGACCAGTTTTATCCGTATTGAAGACAATCTGGAATAGATATCCATATTTCAAACCGGAGGTATCATGACCACCAAAATTCTGCTGCCTGAAGACCAGATACCGCGTCAGTGGTACAACATCATTCCCGATATGCCCGGCCCGTTGGCTCCCGTGATCAGCCCCCGGACCATGAAGCCCGTCACCCCGGACGAGATGCTGGCTATTTTCCCGATGGCGCTGATAGAGCAGGAGATGTCACAGCAGCGTTGGATCGATATTCCTGATGAAGTCCGTGAAATTTATCAGTTGTGGCGGCCGTCGCCGTTGTTCCGTGCCCACCGCCTGGAAAAAGCGCTCGGGACGCCGGCCAAGATCTATTACAAATATGAAGGGGTTTCCCCGGCAGGGTCGCACAAACCGAACTCGGCGATTCCGCAGGCGTATTATAACAAACAGGCCGGCATCCGCCGCCTGGCAACCGAGACCGGTGCCGGTCAGTGGGGGAGCTCCCTGGCTCTCGCCTGTTCCATGTTCGGCCTGGAATGCACCGTGTACATGGTCAAGGTTTCCTGCACCCAGAAGCCGTACCGCAAGAGTATGATGCAGTTGTGGGGCGCCCAGGTTCACCCTTCTCCTTCCGAGTTCACCAACGCCGGTCGAACAATTCTGGCTCATGATCCGGATTGTCAGGGTTCACTCGGCATCGCCATCTCGGAAGCGGTGGAGGATGCCGCCACCCATGCCGATACCAATTACGCCCTGGGGAGCGTGCTCAACCACGTCTGCCTGCATCAAACCATCATCGGCCAGGAAGCCCAGGCCCAGATGAAGATCGCCGGGGACTACCCTGATGTCGTTATCGCCTGCTGCGGCGGCGGTTCCAACTTTGCCGGACTGGCGTTTCCGTTCATCTCTGACCGCGCCAATGGGAAAAATGTCCGGTGTGTGGCGGTCGAGCCGGCATCCTGCCCGACTCTCACCAAAGGGGTCTACGCCTTTGATTACGGCGATACCGCCAAGCTGGCGCCGATTTCGATGATGTACACGCTTGGTCACGACTTCATGCCTCCCGGCATTCATGCCGGCGGCCTCCGCTATCATGGCGAGTCGGCGCTGGTCTCGCAGCTCTACCACGCCGGGCAGATCGAGGCCAAATCCTACAAGCAGAACGCCTGCTTCGAGGGAGCACTCCTGTTTGCCCGCAGTGAAGGGATTGTCCCGGCCCCCGAATCATCCCATGCCGTGAGGGCAGCCATTGACGAGGCGGTGCTGGCCAAAGAGGAAGGGAAGGAAAAAACCATCCTGTTTGGACTTTCCGGCCATGGTCAGCTGGACATGGGTGCCTATGATTCCTATCTCTCCGGTAATCTGGAAGATTACGAGTATCCGGATACGATGGTAGAGGACGCGCTGGGGCGTCTGCCGAAAATCAGTCTGTAGCGTATGGTGCGAGTCAAGATTTGCGGCATAACCAATCTGGAAGATGCCCTGATGGCGGTCGAAGCCGGAGCTGATGCTCTCGGCTTCGTCTTTTTTCAGGGGTCACCCCGCTACGTTTCCCCTGCAGAGGCTGCCGTCATTATTCGCCGCCTCCCGGCTTTCGTGCAGACAGTCGGGCTGTTTGTCAATGAGGAACTGGCTACGGTCAACGAGGTTGCCGATCAGTGCGGCCTGGATTTGGTCCAGTTGCATGGTGAAGAGTCACCTGAGTATTGCGCCGCCGTTACGCGCAGGGTTATCAAGGCGTTCCGGGTGAAGGATGTTTCCAGTCTTGATGACATAACAAGCTATCGTGTTGCGGCCTGCCTGCTGGATGCCTGGTCTCCGGCGGCGCATGGCGGCACCGGTACGACTTTCAACTGGGAAATTGCCGCCTTGGCGTCCGCTGCGCACTGCATCATCCTGGCGGGGGGGCTGACCCCGGAGAATGTCGCCGTGGCGGTAGCAACGGTCAAGCCGTATGCGGTGGATGTTTCCAGCGGCGTAGAAGGTGCGCCGGGGAAGAAGGATGCTGTGAAGGTCAGCCGCTTTATTCGTGCTGCAAAGGAGCCTGTAACGTGAGATTACCGGATAAAAAAGGCCATTTCGGCCAGTACGGTGGGCGCTATGTCCCCGAAACACTTATGCCTGCCCTGCTGGAACTTGAAAAGGCCTATGAGTATTACCGCCATGACAAAGAGTTTAAACAGGAATTTGCGTATTATCTGCGCCAGTATGTCGGTCGTCCCAACCCGCTCTATTTTGCCGAGAAACTGACAAAAAAACTTGGCGGCGCTCGCATCTATCTTAAGCGGGAGGATTTGAACCATACCGGTGCGCATAAAATAAACAACACCATCGGTCAGGGCCTTCTGGCGCGGCGGATGGGGAAAAAACGAGTCATTGCCGAAACCGGTGCCGGTATGCACGGCGTGGCGACCGCCACGGTCGCAGCGCTGTTCGGCATGAAGTGCGAAGTTTTCATGGGTGAAGAGGACACCCGTCGGCAGGCCCAGAACGTTTTCCGCATGAAGCTGCTGGGAGCGACCGTGACCCCTGTCACAGCCGGCACCGCGACACTGAAAGACGCCATGAACGAGGCGATGCGCAACTGGGTTACCACCATCCATGAGACCTTTTACGTGATCGGCACCGTGGCGGGGCCGCACCCGTATCCCATGATGGTGCGCGACTTTCAGTCCGTGATCGGCACCGAGGTCAAACGGCAGCACAAGAAAGTCGAGGGGCGCTTGCCCGATTATCTGGTGGCCTCGGTTGGCGGAGGCAGTAATGCCCTTGGATTGTTCTACCCGTTTCTCAAGGATACGTCGGTGCGCCTGGTCGGGGTCGAAGCGTCCGGTCTCGGTATCGAAACCGGCAAGCACGCCGCTCCGCTTTGTGCCGGGTCACCCGGCATTCTGCACGGCAACAAGACCTATCTGCTGCAGGATCAGCATGGCCAGATCACCCATGCCCACTCGATCTCGGCCGGCCTTGATTATCCCGGCGTCGGACCGGAACACTCCTGGCTGAAGGATACCGGTCGCGCCGAATATGTTTCAATTACCGATACGGAGGCTTTGGACGGATTCAGTACCCTGACCCGTGAAGAGGGTATCATCCCGGCTCTGGAATCGTCACACGCTATCGCACACACGATGAAACTTGCTCCGACGCTGAGCAGGGATACGACGATAGTGGTTTGTCTGTCGGGGCGCGGAGACAAGGATATGCATACCGTTGCCGAGGCGTTGGGAGTCGAATTTTAACAGTGGTATAAGTTGTTAAGGATTGCTAAAAGCCTGAGAAATCAGGCTTTTTTTGTTGACCCGTTGTGAGTATATCGGCTATAAGCATAAACCTGTTTTATAAATCAAAGGAGGTTGAATATGCATCTTGTTGACCAGATCAAAGAGAAGGCCAGAAAGAACCTGCAGACGGTGGTGTTACCGGAAAGTTATGACGAGCGGATGCTGTTTGCCGCAGAGAAAATAGTTTCGGAAGGGTTGGCCAGGATTGTTGTTCTCGGAGATCCGGCCACGATTCAAGCTGAAGCTGCTGCAAAGGGGATCAATCTTGCCGGTGTGGAACTGCTCCACCCGGCGTCATCTCCCAAGCTGGGGCAGTACGTGGCCGATCTGGTCGAGCTGCGCAAGAGCAAGGGGTTGACCGCTGATGAAGCCAGGACGCTCCTTACCGCCGCCGACAACCTCTACTATGCCGGCATGATGGTGCGTAACGGCGACGCCGGCGGTGAAGTTGCCGGTGCCACCGGTACTACCGGCAACGTCCTCAAGGCCGCTTTCCAGACCGTCGGCCCGGCCGCCGGCATCAAAACGGTTTCGTCCTTCTTTCTGATGATCACCAAAAACCCCGGTTTTGGCGAGAACGGCATCATTCTCTTTGCCGACTGTGCAGTTAACCCCAACCCTGATGCCCAGGCGCTGGCAGAAATCGCCGTGGCGACAGCCGGAAACTGCACAGCGTTTCTTGATGTGGAAGCCCGCGTTGCCATGCTCTCGTTCTCCACCAAGGGGAGCGCCAGTCACCCCGACTGCGACAAGGTTTTGAAAGCATTGGAAATAGCCAGGCAGATCAAGCCGGATATGCAGATTGACGGTGAATTGCAGGCCGATGCGGCTCTTCTCCCGAATGTCGGGAGTAAAAAGGCCCCCGGCAGCAGTGTGGCGGGCAAGGCAAATGTCCTGATTTTCCCCGATCTGGACGCCGGTAACATCGCCTACAAACTGGTGGAGCGTGTCGCCGGTGCCGAAGCGGTCGGCCCGATTATTCAAGGCCTGGCAAAGCCGGTTAACGACCTCTCGCGCGGTTGTTCGGTGGAGGATATCGTCAATGTCACCGCCATCACGGCGGTGCAGGCGGCACAGAGGTAGTTTTTTCGCTACGCTGCAAAGTCTGAGCGTACAAAGGGCGCATCCTCACCGGGATGCGCCCTCTATTTTTGACCGTCATTTTGTATGATTCGATGCTACATAGCCCGTAACAGTCTTGAAAAAAGGAGAGAGGCTATTTCACATATTCGTTACTGAAAAATAGCCTCTCTCCTTTAGGTATCTTAGTTAATTATTTACTAATCACCTGATTCGTTTAGTCGCAATAGCCGGTGCCCTTCAAAAACAGTAAGTAATTCAATTCGATCATCATTCAATCGGTAGACAATGCGATATCCTCGGTAAATAAGCTCTCGAATATCAGGATTACCTATTTCTGGCACACTCCTTCCGCTTCTTGGATTGTCAGTCAAAATTGCTTCAGTGTGGTCAATGAGGGCATCAACAAACCGAACAGCGCGCTCTACACTGTCACGTGCAATAAACTCCTCTATATTAACCAGATTTTCACCGGACTCCTGTGACCATGTTACGCTCATGGATTACCCACACTTCTTCGGGCTCGCAGGGCTTCTCGTAGTTCGTCTGTAGTTTGGATACGCCCGTTTTCAACGTCTGCAATCCCCTTCTCAACAGAATCAAGAAAAGATTTTCGGTAAACCAATTCATCGTAATCCAAAGCTGACAACAGTACACCAGCTGGTTTGCTATTTTGGGTAATGATAAGCGGATGTCTGGATGTCTGAAGTGTTTTGAACCACTTGGAAATATTGGTTTTAAATTCTGCAATTGGAACAATGTCATTACTGACTGAAATAGCTCTCATTGTTTTACCTCCTTGATATAAATCTCTTTATGGTCAAAATATAGACCAATAAATTGATCAACGCAAGTGCTCGGTTCATGTTCGCCCAACGGGGCTGCGCTTGACCTGCCGGGCGTCTTTATGCCCGGTCATGGTCTGAGCGCGTGTTGGGTGTTGTCTTTTTTTATCGGTGATAGTACTCCGACAAGCAAGCTTATTACCGCTATCCCAGCCCACGTCCAAAATACGATTGGAAGCCCTTTGCCAATCTCTTGCCACTGTTGTGTTGTTGTAGATTTGATATTCTTGAATTCGATATCTTCTTTGGTGGGGACATAGCGAGTCTGTTCACCGGCTTCAGTTAAGTAACTGACAATCGCTCCTTCATATAAATACTTATCGCGAGCATACATCTTTGACAGTTTTATTCTTGAAATCGCAGGTAAATCGCTTCTCTTCATCATGGCTTCCATCTTGCCGAAATTCGGCCTTTGAATTTCTTCTAAATTTCTGCCAACTTTTTTGTACATTTGAACAGATAATAATGGGATGGCACACAGGCAAAGGCCTACAAGCAACATGGCTATGCCCATAAAGCTTGGCCATGTGCGGCGCATTTTCCTTATTCCGGTGGTAATAAGGCTGACTATTAAAAGGAGGGAACCGACCGTCTGCAATGAATTTGATAAAAAAATCTGAAGCTGAAACCTTCCATCGGCACCGACCTTTTCGAGGTTCCAGAAAGCTGTAATTGCTTCTGCGATCAAGATCATTGCGAGTGCAACAATAATTAGTCGCTCTCCACTTACTTTTGGTAATTTGATGCTCATTTTTTCAATTCCATTTTATTCACCCAACTCGTTATTGGGAGCCTTGTCTAGTCACAATATATTTTTATCACTTTATGTTGTAACATTTAATATTGACGGAACGTTTTTTTGTTGTTACGTTAAATCTATGATCATTGAGTTCGATACTGCGAAAAGAGAAAAGACCCTGTTGGAGCGTGGTCTTGATTTTGCTGATTCCGACAAGGTTTTTGACGGACTTCACTTTATCGCTCGCGATGATCGTTCTGATTACGGCGAGGAGCGCTTTTTCACAGTTGGGCTATTGAATAGCCGAATGGTTGTGATTGTCTGGACTCCGAGAAACGACGCCCGCCGAATTATTTCTATGAGGTACGCTAATGACCGCGAAATCAGCCGTTACAAAAAACACCTTGGTTGATCCGGATGACGCTCCGGAACTGACCGATGCTTGGTTTGAAAAAGCTGACCTTATGCAAGGCTCCAAGCTTGTCCGTCGGGGCCGTCCGACTGGCCAGACCAAGGCTTCGCAAACCGTCCGTTTTGATTTGGACGTCTTGGCGGCCTTCAAGGCCACGGGTAAAGGGTGGCAGACCCGCATGAACGAGGCACTTCGGGAATGGATTAAGGAACATCCGATGAAGCATGCCTGACCCTCAGAGGTCAGGCCAAAAGCTCTACAGTATTCCTTCTCTGACCTTCCAATCATTTTTTGAAGAGCCTATTTGCAATGCCGAAATATCCGATGCACACCAAGATTACTGAAATTGTGAATATCGACAGTTTATTCTGGATTCCAAAGGCAAGCCCAATAGCGACTATTCCTATGAATCCAAAGAATAAAGCCACTCCAGCCTTATTAGCTTCTCTTTTGGATATTGTCGCCCCGCTGAAACAGGCCTTGTAATCATCTTTATCTGAATTTTTCATTTTTCTGCCTTTGACCAACGCCATAAGCCTGACCGGCGGTATTTTGGCCGGTCTTGGCGCTAGTTGGACATTGTTCTTTCTCGCTAAGTTGCTTAACTCACAAGTATTCCTCAGGTCTTTTGTAAAACTCCGTGAAGCCTTGGAATAAAAGGCGTCACGGAGTTTTTGTTAGTTTAAATTTTCCTGTGTCAAGGGTTGATCATTCGGGGTCAATCTTTTTCTCTGCTCTTTTCAAGAGCTTCGAACTCTTTTCCATCACGACGAAAAACAGTATCCTCTAGTTTATCCTCTATAATTTTGTATACTATTTTCTCATTGCTGGATTCAATAACTGCGATTTTAAAGTCTTTAAACCTTATTTCTTTTGCGCTGGTTTCGTATACTAGGTTCTGAAAAAATGAAGGCCTAGCGAGATCGTTCCAAGTATATTCACGATAAGTCATTGAGATAGTGACGTTGTTAATTCCGCCATAGAGTAATTCAAAATTATTATCCCCCACCCAATAATGGTCATCAGATTCATAACAGGGTGCTATTTTGTTAGTCACTATCATTGTGGTGTTTGCTGGGGTTAATACTGCATTGTTTAAGTCATACATACTGCTACTGTCATGGTTGTCATCGTAAATAGTTTTTACAACAATTTTGCCTTCGTTATTAACCATCAGTCCGTATGTATTGCCATTATCATCATCTATATCAAAAATTGAATATTCGACACCATTTATTTTGGTCTTGTCGCTTAAAGAAAATGATTTTTTATTGGAACCCTTTATGCTGAGATTTCGGTTAAATAATTTTTTATTGTATGAGCCTGTAATAGTAAAATCGTTTGACGGGTTTGCGTAAAAGCACTTATTATTACCGTCCTTGTTAACCTCTCGATATATGTCTCTTATTTTTATAACTGGTTGCCCAATATAGGCTGTTTCAATTTCCCCTACCGTGTAGCTTTTTATAAATGAGTGTTGTACCATCCCTTTTGAACAGCCGGACAAAGCCAGTACTATAATGATCCCAAGAACTTTTTTCATATTGCCCCCGTTAAATTTGTGCTTTGTAAAATTGTATTCGATCAACGGCTCGCGCAGTTGACCCGTTCGGGCAGCCTTTCCGCCCGACCGGTGTCCAACTGCCTGGTTGGGAATCGTATTCAAATTATTTCACTTTCAAGGGCTGACCCCTCATTTGCTCATTAGATCTATCATACAAAATCCGATGGCAGTCGGCTTGCAGATATCTTCTCCAATTGAGTTCTGACTGAATGCTAGTCCCGCGTTACAGAGTGATTGGCTGTCTTCGCTGTTCAGAAAGTCTTGGAACCGTATTCGCCGTTCAGAGGATTTCGGTGCTTGCTCGTACGACTTCATACTCTCATAGTACGTTTGTAATTTTGTCAGATCGGTAATCAAGGCACGATCAATGGTCGCAGCCAATCGCAAAAACATATCATAGTCGATACTTCCGCTTAAATAAGCCGCGAAGCTTTTCCCCAATATAAATGCCTTTTCTAGATTGTCTTGTCGATCCAATAGAAGGATGAGATTTTCACCAACGTTCTGACAGAAGGATAAATCGGATAACTTGTCCACGAACTCTTCTTTGAGGCGACTTTCAACAGTTGCACCTTGTAGAAACATTGCAATTTTTTTTAGGAATATGCGATCCTTTACAGTGCTGACCACACGATATCCTTTTATTAACCACCCAAAAACTGGGATGTCCTTTAATACTCCTTCATTCAACATATCATCAAGCGCTAGCTCTGATACTTCTCCAGCAATTTCCGCAGCACCTGCTGAAAAGATTGACTTCACTAAAGAAGTTCCAATATTCATCTTTGGCTCCTTTTACCGCTTTGACATCCAGGAAGCCGACGTAGAATTCGCACCAACTTTATTCGCCGCTGTTTTGCCAACGGCTCAGCCGGTGACCCGACGCAGGTCCATCACGGTCGGGGGTTCACTGGTCTAGTTGGGAATCCGTTTTTGACTTTCCACTTTCAAGGTCAGACCAGTCCTGGGGCACTACCACGCTATCGTTTTGTGGAGATTGACACGGGCATTCTCCCCGTAGCGAACGTACCAATGCTGGTTAGCGCACCAGTAGTAGCGTTAATACTGTAAGCAGAAACAGTACCAGATCCGCCGTTTGCATTATAATTTGTCACATAGACGAACTTCCCGCTGGGGTCGATTGCGATGGAGCCAGATTGGCTCCCTGCTGCAAATGTACCAATGTTGGCCAGGGCACCTGTAGTGGTATCAATAGCAAAAGCAGATACGTTGCCGATTGTGGCACCGTTGAATGTGTCAGCGCCACGATTTACTACGTAAGCAAACTTACCGAGAGGGTCAACCACAACGGACTGCGGGCCGGTTCCCGTAGCAAAAGAACCAATGCTGGTTAGCGCACCAGTAGTAGCGTTAATACTGTAGGCGGAAACGGTATCAATTGAGTAATTCACCACATAAGCAAATTTCCCGCTGGGGTCAATATTGATAGGTTTATAAATGCTACCTCCAACAACTGAGCTAATGTTGGTGAGTGAACCGGTTGTGGCGTCAAGTGTGTAGGTTGAAATTACTGTTGAAACGCCATTATATATTGCCAAATAAGCGAACCTGCCGCTGGGATCAAAAGTGATGGGACCAGGATACTTTCCAGCAGCGAACGTACCAATGCTGGTGAGCGTACCGGAAGTTGCGTCAACGCTGTATGCGGAGCCGTAATTGGAATTCATATTCGCTGCAAAGGCGAACTTACCAGTAGGGTCAAATGTAACAGAAAAAGGACTATTTCCCGCAGCCACCGTAGCTGTGCTGGTTAGAGCGCCAGTGTTGGCGTCAATAGAGAATATATCGATGTTGTTGCCATTCCAATTAGGAACATAGGCAAACTTGCCAGATGGGTCAACTGTGAGAGATTCTGGAAGTGGATTGGAACTAAAATTGGTATTCGTAGCAAAAGCACCAATTCCAGTTAGCACGCCAGTAGTAGCATTAATGCCGTAGGCAGATACGTTATTACCACCATAATTCACAACATAGGCGTAGCCGACCAAAGAATCTTTGACTGTAATCGTGATCGTTGCAACTGCACTGTTCGCTTTCCCATCATTGACTACCAAGTTCAGAACATAGGCACCTGCAACGTCGGCTGTGAATGTTGGTTTGGCAACGCTTGCACTTGACAGAGCCGCGCTACTTCCCGCTGGTTTAGAAGTGAATGCCCAGCTATAGGTCAGTAGGTCACCATTCGCGTCACTGCTGGCGCTGCCGTCGAGCGTGACACCCGCGCCTGTAACAACACTTTGAGCTGCTCCAGCATTTGCCACAGGGGCTGCATTGGCAACAGAGGCGGTTATTGTAACGGTGACTGCAGCACTGTTTAATTTCCCGTCATTAACTACCAAGTTTAAAGCATAGGCACCTGCAACGTCGGCTGTAAATGCCGGTTTGACGACAGTTGCACTTGACAGAGCCGCATTACTTCCCGCAGGTTTAGAGGTGAAATCCCAGCTGTAGGTCAGCGGGTCGCCATTCGCATCACTGCTGGCGCTACCGTCGAGCGTGACAACCGCACCAGTGACAACACTCTGGGCTGCTCCAGCATTTGCCACAGGGGCTGCATTGGCAACAGAGGCGGTTATTGTAACTGAGGCCTCTGAGGTTACAGATTTTGTATCGGAGATTACCAATTTGAGAGAATACTGACCCGATAAATCTGGGATAAAAGTTGGATTTACTGTCGTTGTGTTAATAATTGTGGCGGCACTTCCGACCGGTTTAGTGGTCATGCTCCATTGATATGTGATTAGGCTCCCGTCAGCTCCGGTGCTCTGAGATCCATCCAATGTAACAAGGCTGCCAGCTAAAACGTTTTGTGCAGGGCCAGCGTTAGCCGTAGTTATTTTGTTATTTGGGGCGTTACTACTGCTTCCACCACAGCCCGCCATTCCAAACACCACAGCCACAAATAATCCCATCATCACTCTGATTACATTCCATCTCATGTTTCAATCCTCCTGATGTTTGCTCCGAGGTATACCGTTTCACTCCACGACGGAGCCTTTGTCTTGGTGTTCAACTCGTAAATCACCGGTTAGTGTCGGCATCTAATATTATATGCTGGCATCTAATGTTGTATGCCGGTATCCAATATTAGATGCAAGTGAAGTATCTAATATTGGATGCTTTAACTCGTTTTATTCTTCATCGAAGCATCAAATATTATATGCTTTTCCAGATCTGTACCTTTTATCTTTTCGTGCTGGATGTACCATAGTCTTACTTCAGGATCCCATCGACCACCCATTTTTTTTGCCATTTCTTTCAGTGCTGTTTCACTATACGCAATCTGAACCGGTACTAAGGTTAAGTCACTGACATTCACCTGAACAGGTGACAATTCCTTTCTTTCAACGATAAGCTCTACCGTCTTAATCCGGGTACGACATGCCTCATCATACCTGTAGCGCACACAGACAAGGGCGTCACCATACTTTTCAACCAGAGCTTTAGTTCCTTTCTGGCCCGGTTTCAGTTTAAGACGTGCGATCACTTTTTACTCCAATTGGTAGTCAGCAGTTTACTCCGTATAATTCTGCGGCAATGTAGCACGCACATTTGTTAGCAACAATTAAAAAAACCACTACTTCAAAATATCCCATCAGTGTTTATTATGTTTTTGCTTGAATTAATGCCCACTGTTCAATAGCATGACTTGAAATCATGAGAGGTGCCAGCCATATGATTCATATCGCAAATTCAGTTTTTGTTGAGTATGAAGTTGCCCTTAATAAGGGCGGGATTCCTTCTTCACTTTATGCCGATTACAAAAAGTGGCTGCGATATTATCTCGATTTCTGCGTCAAACATGTGACGACCAGCGATAGGTCAGAACGCAAACAACAGTTTTTAAAGAAGTTGGGAGAAAAGAAACAAAATAATGAACAGATAAAACAGGCATCGCATGCTGTTTCGCTTTACTTTGATATGCAAAGGCAGGAGGAAACGCAGAAAAAACCTACCGAAGAGCCATCCTCTCAAGAAAGTTCAGCAACATTGCCAAATCAGGCAACTTTTGAGTCGACCCTGTCTCGATCAACGGTATGGCCCCCAACTTTTAACTTGCGCCAATCGCAATATCTCGTGGCCGGATACCAAGATAAATCCTGCTCTCCAGAGTGGGATGCACTCATCAGCAAGCTGGCCGATGAGATAAAGGTTCGTCACTATTCCCGCAAGACGTTGAAAACCTATGCTCACTGGTCGCGTCAGTTTCAGCGTTTCTTGAAAAACAAATCTCCGCAGGAGCTATCAACTGCTGACGTAAAGGAATATCTGACGTACCTGGCAGTCAAGTGCAAGGTTGCCGCAACGACCCAAAACCAGGCCTTCAATTCGCTCCTGTTTCTCTTTCGCCATGCAACGACCATGATCTACACCCATTGCGTGCCGGTCAGGACAGTAAAGGAAGCAAAAAGCCCGCTGGATCTTGATTAGTGAATCTGCTGTCCGGTGTTCACAGATCCCCGGTCATCTCCTGCAGCAGGTATAACTTGACGTTAACCTTCCGTACGCACTCCACGACCTCTTTCAGCCGCTCTTCATCAAGTCCGCACTCTTCATCAATCCCCTGAAACCATGGATAACCTTTAGGAAGCGGTGTCAGGGAGCCGTCCCGAAGCAGCATGACATCCACCAGGTCGTTGACCCGCCCTGTGGCCTCCCACGGATCACGATAATTGAACTGCCGGGCGACGACGTGCATTCCCATGCCGTTGGAAAAGAGGGCCTTCACTTCAAATGAAAACTCGCGCGGAGCGCTGTAACTGTCGCTCCGTCCGGAGCGGACCATGACATCGGCGCCTGCCTCTTTCAGGATCTCCCCGACTGATTCGGCGGTCATTGCCGTATATGTTTCCACGTTATACCTCCATCCGTAATTCGACACCCCACGGTACCGGCTTTTCACCCGCAGCGGTCAGCACCCACAAAGTCGGAAATTCCATCTGTTCCGGGGCCGGTCCGACACCGTCGGTGAGATAGATAACCGCTGCAGGCAGGGGATGCATGGTTTTTGCGTAATCAAAGACCGGCCGCAGGTCGGTGAAGCCGCTGCCGTCATACCGCTCGACAACGCCGGGAGCCCCACTGAATGAGTTGACCTGTTGGATGCGGCTGTTGGCATAAAGTACCGTGACGGAGGCATCACGGCCGGCCGCGATCTGGAGCAGTTCCCGGGCAAAGGCTTCCCGCAGCTCGGCGCTGTTGGTCGAATCACTGACGTCAATCCCGACCAGCAGGTTAAGGCGCCGTCGTTTCCTGATGCCGGGGGTTATATGGTCGAAGCGGCGGTGTTCCCGCATCCATGAGCTTTTGTGGCCGGTCCGGCCGGCGGTGGCAATGAATTGCCTCAGGATCTGGCGCCAGGGGAGGGGAGATGGACGAAGCAGGGTATCAACTATGTGTCTGAGTTCCACCGGGGTTTCGCCATCACTCCCTCTCAGGCTGTCCCTGGTAATGGCCCGCATCGTCTCTTCAGCCAATACCAGTGGTGTGCTGTCGGCATCGTTCCAGAGCGCGTGACTGTCCAGGGTTGTTTCCGAGCTGCTACCGCGCCCGTCGCCTGCCGCACCGCATTCCGAACTGTCGGCGTCACCGTAGCCGCTGCCGTCCAGATTGCCGGTATCGAACGGAGGAACAAGCCGGTCATAATACTCTTCTGCCGCCAGTCCCTCCTCTGCGCCGTAATACCCGGGAAGGAGCGCATCTTCCGGAAGGTCGTTGATACCCGGGTTGATCGCAAGATCGCAGGCGATATCCCAGTCATGCTGATTGCGTCCCTTGCGGCGCAGCGGGTGCAGGTGCAGCAGGTGCTTGACCAGGTGTTCAAGCAGTGCTCGTTGCTGTGCCGCTGCCAGGGTGTCGAAAGAGGCGGGATCAATGGCGAGGACGGGAATTCCCTCCCGCACGGTTATTCCGGCAGCTTTTCCCTCCAGTGGCCGTTGCTCACGGCGCAGGTTAAGGATGAAATGCCCGTAGAACGGCCGTTCGCGAAGCAGCCGCACGACGGCGTTTTCAAGGGGACCGCTGTTCATGCCTCACGGGAGATAGTCTGAATCGCGTCGAACACCACGCTGTCGTATTTGTCCTGGGCAATGCCCAATGCGACCGCAGGGATCTTGAGCAGTGACTTGACAAAGCCGAAGCGCTGGTCGCGCGGCAGAACGGCGATGTAGCCAACCAGATTCGCTTCCTGTTCAGGCTCCAGTGCAGGAGAAACCTGCAGCGTGGCGATCAGGTCATTGGCCGTGGCCGCCTGGACGTCGTCCCGTTGTCCTGTCGCCTGCCCGGCAACCCGGTTCCAGTCGTTCAGAATCTCCGCGGCAGTCAGCGGGCGTCCTTTGCTGTCGGCCAGCCAGCGCATGAAGGTGATGGCGGCTTCCGTGCCGATGATGCCGGCATAGACCTCCATTTCCAGATCCCCGGGAAAATTGCAGTTTCTGCGCAGGATGCTGACCATCTCCCATCCCCGTTCGGTCGGCTCAACCAGCAGATTCATCGGTGCCCCCTGGCGCGCCAGCATAGCGGAATTTCCGGCCAGAAACTGTCGCACGTCTCCGGATAGTTCCCTCTGGATGGCGTAGCGTGCCCAACAGGTATAATCGGTCTCGACGAACAGCATGATCATCCGGTCGATCAAGGCCCGGTCGAGCGTGGCGACCTGGTAGGTGCCGTCAGGGGGGTTAATGCTGACGATAACCTTGTGCCGCCGGGAGAGGTGATGGGTGTGCAGCGAACGGTTAAGTCCTTCGGCGGGCGGCTCAACAAACTGAAAAATTGCTTGAAGTGTATCTTCCTGCTGGGCCCGGTTTAGCTCATCACAGTGAACCACCGTCGGAGGGGCATCATCACCGGGCCACCAGGACGGCCGGGACCAGTGCATGACCTCGCCGTCCCGAAAGGGAATTCCTACAAGGTCACCCACTTCCATCTGCCCGAGGCGCAATGACACATAGTTGCGCTCAATCTCGCGGCAGGCCTGAATGATACCCGCACTTTTCCCCACGCCGCGATGACCGACCACACAGGGGGTGAGATCGGTTTTGGTGATGATTTCCTTGATGACTGTTTTCATCTGTTCGATGTTCATGCCTGTCTATACCTTACACATATCTGAGCGGATCGCTCAGCCCGGCTTCGGCAAAGCCCTTGAGGCGCAACCGGCAGGAATCGCACTGTCCGCAGGAAAGACCTGCCGGGTTCGGGTCGTAACAGGAATGTGTCAGGGAGTAATCCACCCCCAGCTCCATACCGCGCCGGATGATGTCCGCCTTGCTCATGCTGATCAGCGGTGCATGAATTTTAAATTTCGAGGTGCCCTCGACTCCGGCCTTGGTCGCCAGATTGGCCATTTTTTCGAACGCGTCAATATATTCCGGCCGACAGTCGGGATAGCCGGAGTAATCAAGGGCGTTGACGCCGATATAGATGTCCGCCGCACCCAGTACTTCGGCCCATCCCAGGGCAAACGAGAGGAAAATGGTATTGCGGGCCGGCACATAGGTGACCGGAATTTCGCTCCCGACACCATCTTTAGGCACGTCGATGTCAGCTGTCAGCGCGCTCCCTCCCATCAGGCGCAGGTCGAAATCGACAACCAGATGTTCTGCCGCGCCGATTTTTTTGGCGTTCTGCCGGGCAACCGACAGTTCGAAGCTGTGCCGCTGGCCATACGAAAAACTGATTGCAAAAGGGGCGAAACCATCAGCTCTGGCTATTGCCATACAGGTGGTGGAATCGAGTCCGCTGCTATACAAAACTACCGCTTTACGTTGCATGATAGGGGTCTCCAGGTACACGTTATGACTTTATCGTTTGCAATTTTACCCGTATTGAGTACAATAAGTCTACTTTCTCATGGATCTTCGCCGGAAAAAAGTAAAATCATCACATACGATGAGGTCTGCCGGATCGCAGACCTTTTTCATTTGAGGCACAATGCGCTTAAAAGAGGAACAGATCCGGGGGCTGGCAGAAAAGATTTACAATGATCTGTCGGCAGACCTGCTGATAACGCCGCGCGGAGAGCGCGGGGTGGTCATTGACGGGATTGTCCGCACCATTGCGAAAAACTTTGCCGTTGAGCAGAAGCTGGAGCAGGATGCGGAGAAGCTGCTGGATGAAACCATGGCGGCAATGGGCAGCGGTGCGGCTGAAATAGATCGCCGCCGGATGCTGAAAATGGTTAAGGAAAAGCTGGCCAAGGAACGGAAGATAGTCCTGTGAGGTAGTACCATGTCATTATCAGAAGATCGCATTTCAACGATGGCCCATGAAATAATGACGTGTATCTGGCGGGACGACCTGGCCGACATATCTGATGAAAGTCGTGCACTGAGCCGGGTCAAGCAGTCTCTGGAAGCTTTTTTTGGCTCTGTGGAGGAGATCGAAGCGGCGGTCAGGGCAAAGCTTCGCAACAAAGCACCCGGTAGTCGGGATTACGATGTTCTCTACCAGAAGTTTTACCACGACGAAATGGCGCGGAGAAATCTGTAAAAATCCGGCGGGTGCGGGTGCCACGCGACCGGTCCCGTATTTTTCTTTAGCAATGATGTCGAAAACGCCAGCTCATTATTATACTCACTCTTCCCGGCCATGAGCAGCAGCTCACGGCCTTTTTCACGAAAGGCAGATATTATGTTGTATCGTTTCAGGTTGATTTTGCCGGCATGTGCAGGACTGCTGTTTTTAATCGGCACCACTCGCTCCGTACACGCGGATGACTATGCGAACCGTGCTGCCGCACACTACCGTGATAAGGATTTTGCCGGCGCTTATGCATTGGCCGGCAAATCATCCGATCAAACGCATCGCTCCTATCTCCTTGGAATGGCGGCATTTCGTTTGGAAAAATTCGATGAAGCAGCGGTGCTACTGGCCGATGCAGAACAGAAGTTGCCGCTGATAGCCGAGTATGCCGCATTGTTTCAGGCAGAAGCGCTCCTGAAATTGAAGAGATATCCTGCCGCATCTGCCAAAGCGGCGTCGATTAATTCGTCCGTTGCGTCTGCCAGAGTGGTGCGCCGTTCGGAAAAACTGTATGCCGACATTCTGTATGAGGCTGGGGACTACAAGGGAGCGCTTAAGGCCTTTCAATCATTCATGGAGAAATACCCTTCAGGCGGCGACGCTGTCGATGCCAGCTTTTCGTCAGCACGGTGTCGGGAAGCGTTGGCGGATGCCGGCGGGGCACTGATGATCTATCGAAGCATCTGGCTCAATAACCCGGCCTCACCTCTTGCCGCCAGAGCACAAGAGCGGCTCAAACAACTTGAACGCCCTGGACTTGTTGCCACACCGTATACGGCTGCAGAGCTTTTGAAGCGTGCTTCTATCCTCTATGCCCAGCGCAAGTACAGTGCCTCCTTGAATACGCTGGAAATGATCCCGGCGGAATCCGCTCCTCAGGATATTACAGGCCGGATCGATCTGCGGACCGGCATGGCGCTCTATCGCCTGAGGAGGTACAAACAGGCTGAAAAACTGTTCCGCAAGGCAGCTGCCAGCCTTCAGCCCGGAGTGCGTTCCGAAGCCCGTTTCTGGCTGGCCAAGTCACTTGAACGGCAGGATCTGAAAGCGCAGGCTCTTGTACTGTACTTGGAGCTGGGTGGCGAAGGTAAAAAACAGGAATTTGCTGCTGCTGCCATGAATGAAGCGGCCGGAATGAAGCGTGGGCTCGGGCTCTATGCTGAAGCGGCCCTTTTGTTCGAGCAGGCCGCCACGCTTGCGCCCGACGCAAAAGTCATGGCTAAATCGATCTGGAATTCGGGATGGAGCCGTTACCTGGCGGGTGAATATCCTGCCGCTGTCGATGATTTCAAGAGGCTGCTTGCTAATACAGCCCAGCGCGAGAAAATACTGTACTGGTTGGGGAGGACGTTTGAAAAAAGTGGTGACGCTGCCGCCACCACGTACTATAACTACCTGCTCAGCGAGTTCCCCTCCGGTTTCTATGCCACCTGGTATCGTGAACAGAAGGGAATAAAAGACACCCGTGAATCATTCGGCAATCACGACGTACTGGCAGGACTCCCGCTCGTATCCGGATTTGACAAAGCGCGCCTGCTTGCCTCACTCGGAATGCTTGAAGAGGCCCGATCAGAGATGGCAGTGGCCCGTAAAAAATATGGCGAGAAGAAGGGGCAATTTCCTGTCCTTGCCAGGGTCTATCTCGAAATGCGTGATTTTGGCTCGGCAATCTACCTGTTTACACAAAACGGCCCCGTGGCGTGGAAAAAAGAGACCTTACCGCTCTGGGCGGCAGGCTATCCGCGCGCTTATACTGATCTCGTCAGCCAGAATGCCGTCCTTAACGGGTTGTCAGAAGGGCTGGTGTATGCGATGATTCGCGCCGAAAGTGGTTTTGCCCCTGCCATCAAGTCGGGCGCCGGAGCAATCGGGTTAATGCAGATGATGCCTGCCACGGCCAAGATGACCGCCCATGAAAAAGGGGAGTTTAACCCGCTTCGTCTGACCGTGCCGGAATATAATATCCGTTTGGGCACCAGGCATCTGAGCCATTTGATGAAAGAGCAAAATAATGATCCGGTCGACATGGCTGCGTCTTATAACGCCGGATCAGGTGCGCTTGGCCGATGGAAAAACAATTTTAAGGGGCTGGCGAAGGATGAATTCATCGAGAGCATCCCTTATAAGGAAACCCGCGACTATGTAAAAAAAGTGTACGCTTCGGCGGCTACGTATCGTCAGCTGTATGGATTGAAATAGTTTTCGGCCAACGACCGGTCGCTCATTTTAACACCCGAAAGGCTTACCAGGATGGCAGAACAAACCCCGATGATGCGACAATATCTGGAGATCAAGTCGGGATACCCCGATGCAATCCTCTTCTTCCGCATGGGGGACTTTTACGAAATGTTTCTGGATGATGCCCTGCTGGCTTCCCGAGTGCTGGATATCGCCCTGACCTCCCGCAACAAGGGAAGTGGCGACGAGATCCCTTTTTGCGGTGTCCCGTTTCATTCTGCAGCTCCCTATGTCGCCCGGCTGATTGAAACCGGCCATAAGGTGGCCATTTGTGAACAGGTAGAAGATCCGAAACAGGCGAAGGGAATTGTCCGGCGTGAGGTTGTCAGGGTCGTTACTCCCGGCCTTCTGATCGAGTCCGAAAGCCTTGTCCCGGACGAAAATAATTATCTGCTGGCACTTTGCGAAGCGTCAGGCGGCAGATGGGGGTGCGCCTGGTTGGATGTTTCCACCGGCGAGTTCCGTGCAACGGAATTGGCCGGAGCCTCTGCCGTGCTGGCGGAAGCTGTTGGAGTCAATCCCCGTGAAATTCTGCTCTCCGATACCCTTGATCGTGAAGCGCTGCCGGCTGATCTGCGCTCATTTTTAAGTGAGCGGATTGTTTCCCGGGCCCCGGGCTGGATCTATGATCGCGACTATGCCACCACGCTGCTCTGCGGTCATTTCGGTGCCGCTTCTGACGAGGCGCTCGGCCTGGATGGGTCACCGACCGCCCTGCTTGCCGCCGCGGCCGCCCTCTATTATCTGCGTGAAAACCGCAAGGCTGCCCTGCCGCACATCCGTGACATTATCGTCTCAAAGCGCAGCCAGCATCTGGCTCTTGATCCCGCCACCCGTCGCAATCTGGAAATCACCGCCAGCATGGCGGAAGGGAAACGCACCGGTTCACTGCTTGGATGTCTGGATCGCACCGGTACCGCAATGGGAGCCCGCCGTTTGAAACAGTGGCTCAGTTACCCGCTCATCGAGCTGGAGCCGATCAGGCAGCGGCTTGATGCGGTCGAAGAGCTGCAGGATTCGCCACGCCTGCGTGAAGATTTGACCGCACGCTTGAAGAACGTCGCCGATATGGAGCGGCTTAACGGCCGCATCGGCATGGCCAGCGCCGGTGGGCGCGACCTGCGGGCGCTTCATGATTCGTTGGTTCACCTCCCTCCGTTGCTGGACCGCTTGGCAGAGGGGCGGTGTTCTCTGCTGCAGTCGCTTACCATCGCTATTGATCCTCTGGATGACCTCTGCTCGCTGATGTCACGAGGTATTATCGAAAACCCTCCATTTTCGCTTCGTGAAGGGGGGATCATCGCATCCGGTTACAATGCCGAACTCGACGAGTTGCGCGCCATCAGCAGCGAAGGGAAGGGGTTTATTGCCCGGCTCGAAGCCCAGGAACGGGCACGAACCGGCATATCGACCCTTAAAATCCGCTACAATCGGGTTTTCGGCTATTCGATCGAGATTACTAAAAGCAATCTGGCATCTGTCCCTCCCGATTACACCCGCCGCCAGACGCTGGCTAATGCCGAGCGCTATGTCACTGAAGAGTTGAAAAACTATGAAGAAAAAGTGTTGGGGGCAGAAGAGCGGATCTGTAATCTGGAGTTTACCCTGTTTCAGGAAATCCGCGAACTGGTAGCCGGTCAGGCCGAACGGATTGCCCGGACGGCCGATAGTCTGGCGATTCTTGATGTGCTCCTCTCGCTGGCAACGGTGGCCGCTGAGCGTAACTACTGCAAGCCGCTGGTAGATGAATCTGATGTTATCGATATTCGCGATGGCCGTCACCCGGTGATCGAGGCGATGAAGCTGGGGGAGCGCTTCGTGCCGAACGATACCCTGCTTGATGCCGAGGGTAACCAGTTGTTGATGATTACCGGACCAAATATGGCAGGTAAATCGACCTATATGCGTCAGGTGGCGCTGATCACACTGATGGCCCAGGCCGGCAGCTTCGTCCCGGCCACGGCGGCGCGCATCGGTATTGCTGACCGCATTTTCACCCGCGTCGGGGCTGGCGATAATCTGGCCCGCGGCCAGTCCACCTTCATGCTGGAGATGATGGAAGCTGCCGGGATTCTCCGCAACGCCACCCCCCGGAGCCTGATTATCATGGATGAAATCGGTCGCGGGACCTCGACCTTTGACGGTGTATCCATCGCCTGGGCAGTGGCTGAATACATTCATGACACTCCCACGTGCCGCAGTCGCACCCTCTTTGCCACCCATTACCATGAACTTACCGAGCTGGCTGTCACCCGCGACCGGATCAAAAACTTTACGGTTGCCGTGCGTGAATGGAACGACCAGGTTATCTTTCTTCGCACCATTGTTCCCGGTGGCGCCTCCCATTCCTACGGCATCCAGGTGGCTCGTCTTGCGGGTATGCCGGCTGACGTGATTGAACGGGCCAAAGAAATTTTGCGTAACCTCGAGAACGGCGAGTTTGAAGAGGGTGCCCCGCGCCTGGCCAAGAGCACCAAAAAACCGCTTCGCGAACCGTCACCCCAGTTCTCGCTGTTTGAAACAAGCGAGGATCAGTTGCGCCAACGTCTGAAAAAACTGAACATCTCCACCCTGACGCCACTGGAAGCGCTCAACCTGCTTGATGAACTGAAACGGATGGTGTGATACGGGATGAATGTTGACGCAATTATGTTGTTATTCGATGAACGGTCACAGAGTCTGCTGGATTACCTGAAAAGGAAACTATAAATGGGCGTTGAAGTTTATGTGGGGCATGTTTCCGCTAGCGTCACGGAAGATGAGATGCGGAAGCTGTTCTCGGTAGTGGGTACTGTTACGTCTGTTCATTTGGTAGTCGATCCCGACTCCGGTGAATTCAGAGGGTGTGGGTACGTCAGGATGTCAACCGAAGAAGAGGCCCGGGATGCGATTGATCTCCTGAATGGCGCCAAGCTTGGTAATTCCCTGATCGTTGTAAAAAATGCTCCACCCAAGACGTTTAAAAAAACCGGATCGGGTGCTCATGGCGGAAAGTTGGTTAAAAAGAAGGAGTGAGGAGTTGTGATCTGGAAAGTGAACGTGGAAGATGTTCATGCCCTCATTACTTGAAACATATCGATATTTCTGTTAAAAGGCACAGAACTCTTTCAGAGCGACCCTGTTGCAATAAAGCGACCCCATGAATCGATTCCTCCAAATAATGATGTTTCTCCTGATACCTTGTCTGATGGCGCCGCTTCCGTCTTTTGCAGCCAGGCACACCAAGGGTATTGCCGTGGAAAAAGCATCAGCTGCTTCAGGCCGACTTGCTGTTCTCCATGAGATGAAACACTGGTCGAACCCTGATTACACCCGCATTTCGCTGGAACTTGATCGAGATGTGACATGGGATGCTCACGAACTCGGCAAATACGCTCCCGGAAAGCCCGGTAGGGTCTATATTGATTTGAAACAGACACGCATGGGGAAAAATGTCAGGAATATAACTATCGAAGATGGCCTGCTGAAGGATGCCCGGGCTGGACAGTACAGGCCTGATGTGGTGAGGGTGGTGCTGGATACCGAAAATATAAAAGATTATAAAATATTTTCTCTGTCCAATCCGACGCGATTGGTGATCGATGTCCGCGGGGGACGACCGACAGAAATAGCGCGTCTTGATCAGACAATCAGTGCGGCGCCTGAACGGGGCGTCACGCTGAAAAGTGAGCAACCGTCTGCTGCCGTAGAAAAGGAATCCAGGCGTTCAAAAAAGCAGAGTGTTTCAAAAATCAGGAGGATTGTGGTAGATCCCGGTCACGGTGGGCACGATCCGGGTGCCGTTGGACCAAGTGGCATCCAGGAAAAGGACGTCGTTTTGGCCATCGGGCTCAGGTTGAGGGAACTGCTCAAGGATGAGCTGGGGGTGGATGTCGTTATGACGCGCTCAACCGATATATTTATCCCGCTGGAGGAACGCACGGCTATCGCCAACAAAGTCGGCGCCGACCTGTTCCTTTCTGTGCATGCCAACGCTGCGCCAAACCACTCTGCAGCCGGTATTGAAACGTACTACCTCAATCTGGCCAAGACCGACAAGGTGGCGCAATTGGCCGCCAAGGAGAACGGCACGACTCTTGACAAGGTCAGTATGTTGCAGGGGGTTCTGTTTGATCTGATGGCAAACTATAAATTAAACGATTCGGCACATCTGGCCGATGAAGTTCAGAAGGCACTCCATAAAAAAATCCGTACCCACCACAGCGACGTAAAAAACCTGGGGGTCAAGCAGGGTCCATTCTATGTGCTAATAGGAGCAGCCATGCCCAGCATCCTGGTTGAAACCGCCTTTGTTTCAAACCCTACCGAAGAATCCCGTCTCAAAGATCCCGTTTATCAGCAGATGGTTGCCGAAGGCATACTGGAGGGGGTCCGCAGCTATATTACCAGCCTGAAGTGATTTTCATGCTGAGGTGCTTGTATATAACTCAGGAGACCGGTGTACCTATTCAGTCTGTACGAAAATCAAGCAGGTTCACGGGCAGATATCTCTCCGGCAGTTGCCGGACGTACGGCAGTGACAGTGCCGATAAATATCAATGCCATGCCGGATAACGGGTGATTGCCGTCCAGAACCGCTTTTCCATCAGCAATTTCCGTTACGGTATAAAAAACGGCGCTATCCTCTATGCCCCCCTCCATATCACCTTCAATCATCATTCCGACTTTCAGTGGTTGTGGCAGGTTTTCAACCGGTTCAATCTGCAGCAAATCAAAATCGTATTCGCCAAACGCATCATTCGGTTGTAGTTTTACCGTTACGGAATCTCCAACGGTTTTCCCTTCCAATGCGTCTTCTATAGGGATAAAAACACCATCATATCCGCCGTGTAGGTAGACTATCGGTTCATCGCCCTTATCGAGCATATTTCCGTCCGGGTCTGTGAGGTTATAGCTGAGTGTGACGACTTTGTTTTTTCCTATGCGTATCATTATGGATCCTTGGTACAAAGTGTATTGCTGCTACAGCACTAATTATAATCAATAGTGTGGTAGCAAAACCGGGTTCAGGCGTCAATAGTTTACTGGACAATCTTCGGATGATGGGAATGCGTATCTGTAAGCTGTCTGGTGATGACATTGGCGATAGTGAGCCGTTCGGAGGATTCGGGGCTGTTTGATTGGGACAGATAGATGGAATTGATCGCTACCAGCAGTGTGTTAAGTTTGTCAAGATCAACGGCACTGGAGCCGGAGAGTGATTCAGTGCCGTTCAGATTCAGAGGGCAACAGTCACTATTGCGTTGTCCATCAGCCGTGTAGATGATCGGCAGACCGTGGGTCCGGCAGATGACAGGGCGGGCATCATACAGCAGGCAGCGGTGATGAAGCAGGAGCGGGCATCGCTCGTTACCGGCATGTTTTGCAACGTGCCGGTAAATTTCTTCCGCCTGCTGCTCAGGCAGGCTTTCCACTGCTTCTCGCATGGCGGCGGCTTCCACCGGAAAAATAGTGATCGATGTACAGCAGGAGCTGCAACCTGACGAACAGGTTATTTGCTCTCCCAGTGATGCTGCAATAGAAGTGCACAGAGCATCGACTCTGGCAATCAGTTGTTTGTAGTTATCAAGATAGTGTGCCATAGGATGGGAATGTTGCCTGTTTTGATGCCGGAATACTGCGGCGTATTAATTTCCTTCACTCTGGGCTTTAAGAGCCTCCATCTGGTAATACGCCCGTAAAGCATCCGTTATTTCCGTGATATCACCGGTCATGATCGAATCGAGACGATAAAGGGTCAACCCGATACGGTGATCGGTCATACGTCCCTGAGGGAAGTTGTAAGTGCGGATTCGCTCGCTCCGGTCACCAGATCCGACCTGCTGTTTGCGGTCTGCAGCCAGTTTGGAATCCTGAGCCTGTTGAATGGTGGCCAGGATGCGTGATTTGAGCACCTTCATGGCTGTCGCGCGGTTCTTTATCTGGCTCCGCTCTTCCTGGCAGGCGACGACCGTACCGGTCGGAAGGTGGGTGATGCGGACGGCGGAGTCGGTGGTATTGACGTGCTGACCACCGGCACCGGAAGAGCGATATACATCTATCTTTAAATCATCCGGACGGATATCTATGTCAACATCTTCAGCTTCAGGCATGATAGCCACCGTACATGCACTGGTATGAATGCGTCCTTGGGCCTCGGTCTCAGGGACACGCTGGACGCGATGAGTTCCGGACTCGTACTTGAGTTTGGCAAAGACCCCCACACCCTCTACAGAAGCAATTATCTCCTTGTAGCCGCCCCGTTCAGATTCGGATGCAGAGATGACCTCAACCTTCCAGCGGTTGGCATCGGCGTAGCGCGAATACATGCGGAACAAGTCGCCGGCAAACAGGGCAGATTCGTCTCCGCCGGTACCGGCACGGATCTCCAGAATAACGCTCTTGTCATCATGAGGATCCTTGGGGAGCAGCAACAGCTGAATATCGGCATCAAGCTGTTCCTTTTCAGCTTCCAGGCATTTCAACTCGTCTTCTGCCATTTCTTTCATATCAGGATCGGCCAAGAGTTCGCGGTTGTCTGAAATCTCACTCAGCACTTTCCGGTAGCGGCGATAGGCTGCTACAAGTTCACTCAGGTCAGAATGTTCCCGGGAGAACTTGCGAAACTCCGGCTGGTTGGAAATAACTGCCGGGTCGGACAGTAGCGCCTCCAATTCCTGATAGCGTCGTTCCAGTTCTTCGATCTTGTCCATCATCATACGTTGTAATCCATCACCGGTTGGCGGTGTTTCTGTTAAATTATCTTGTTCAGGGGGTATTCGATGATTCCCTCGGCACCCAGTTTAATGAGGTCCGGCACAACCGTACGTACCTCTTTTTCTGACAGGATGCTTTCAATTGAGAGCCAATCTGAATTATAAAGGTGCGATACGGTAGGATTCTTGAGGCTGGGGAGCATCCGGGTAATTGCGTCAATCTTGTCGGCTGGAGCATTCATTTTCAGGCCGACCATGCCTTCCGCATCAAGCGATGATTTCAACAGTGTCGCAATCTGGTTGATCTTAGCCCTTTTCCAGGGATCAGCCCAGGCAGATTTGCTGGCAAGCAAAACCGGTACGGACTCCATCAGTTCACACACGATGCGCAGGCCGTTTGCTTTGATGGTTGATCCGGTCTCGGTAACCTCGACAATGGCATCGCAGAGACCGTCGACCACTTTCGCTTCGGTGGCACCCCAGGAAAACTCGACGTTAACCGGAATGTTGAGCTCGTCAAAATAGCGCTTGGTAAAGCCGACCAGCTCAGTGGAAATAGTGGCACCGTGGAGATCTTCCGGTTTCTGTACTTTTGAATCGCCATTGACCACCAGTACCCAGCGGGCCGGCCGTCTGGAAACTTTTGAATATACCATTTCACAGACTTCAACCACATCGGAGTCATTTTCCCGCACCCAGTCACGACCGGCAATCCCGGCATCAATAGTCTGGCGCTCAACGTATCTGGCCATCTCCTGCGGGCGGATCAGTTTACAGTTCATTTCGGTGTCATCGACGCCGGGAAAATAGCTGCGGGAGGAGATGCTGATCTGCCAGCCGGCCTTTTTAAAAAGACCGACAGTTGCGTCTTCAAGGCTTCCTTTGGGGATGCCGAAATTTAGAATATTTGACATGATAATCCTCTTTCCACGTTTATGCTTTTTTGTAAACTTCGTTCGGGTCAAACAGCGGATTTGAGTGTTCCACCCACTGGCCGTTCTCCCATTTAACATAAAAACAGCTGCGGTTTCCGGTGTGACAAGCGGCCGGTCCATTCTGTTTTACCTTGATAACGACCGTATCGGCATCACAGTCGGTTAGAACTTCCATTACTTCCTGGGTATTGCCGGATTCTTCGCCCTTCATCCAGTATTTATTGCGGGTGCGGCTGAAAAACCAGGTTTTGCCGTCTTTTAGCGTCAAATCGAGAGTTTTCTTATCCATAAAGGCTACCATCAGAATTTCACCGTTCTGGTAATCCTGAATAACGGCCGGAATCAATCCACCCATTTTATCGAAATCGATCTGAATCATGTTTTACCTCCCGAATTTACGTGATTAAAAAAAAACGCCCTGAAAAAGTCAGGGCGTTTTGGAGATGGTGGCGGTGCAGAGATTTGAATCCCTATGCCCAAAACTACCCTTGAATCTTGCAATATAAATGATTTTGTTACGTTTTACCAGAAAATTCATGATTTGAACTCCAATAGTAAGTGTCCGTTTCGGTGTACCGCCAGTGTACCGCCGCCAGGTTGACAAAAGGCCGGATTGCTTCGGCTTTTTCAAACCCCTCATGGAAGAATTATTCCTGCACACATGTTGTTCGGGCCGAAAACGCATAAATCCCGATTAAGATATAACAGCCAAGCAGTGTTGATGTCATCAGCATCAAGTGGATGCGCAGCGGATAGTATTAAATTTTCAATTGATGTCTCCTGCTTGTAGAAATACATGCCTGCACGTAACTGGATTACAGAGCGAAGAGGGGAAACGGACTTTTTCGGTACGGCCAGATAATCTGGGCACCACTTTGCTGTCGTTGATCCGCCATCAAGTCTATCCATCTGGATCGCTTTGTGCCGGAGTTGGTAAGTGGTGAAATCGATAAGATGATTATTGCTCTCAAGCCAAACATGGTAAGCTACTACTTCAGGTTGCGGCGGCATGTGTGGCAATGGTGCATGCAAGATTACATCACCGTCACCTTTGCCAACCCTCCAGGCGGCGTATCCAGCAACAAGTTTTGAAGACACTCCCAAGCGGTTCAGTATCTCTTGGGCGATAGCAGCATGAATGTAGCAATCTGAGCCGAGGTTTCCGCTGGCTGCTGTGGCAAGGCGGCGGAGTGCTGAGGAGATGCGAGGCAGGTCGTTATTCTTGTCAAATTTCGGTATTGCTCGCGAGGTCATAATAGACCTCGCTCGACAAATGACAGATAGCCTTCCGTTCCAACAATTACATGATCGAGAACTTTTATGCCGATTATTTCACCGGCTTCTTTCAACCTTCTGGTAATGGCAATATCTTCTGCACTTGGCGTTGGGTCGCCAGTTGGGTGATTATGCACCAGGAGCAAGGCCGCTGCTGACGTGATCAATGATGTCTTGAACACTTCGCGAGGGTGGACGATGCTTTGGTTCAAACTGCCGACTGATACCAAATCCAAGCAAAGGATTCTATTCTTGCCGTCGAGATGAACGGTGAAAAAGTGTTCCTTTGCCTCGTTATGCAAGAAGCTGAATATCTGCGCCACTTGTTCCGGTGAAGTATAGCGCCGGTCGGCCTGAAGGTAGGCGGCAACTTCTTCACGTACCTCCAGAGTTTCCATTGTGGCGCGGATTTGCTTGAATTTAATGGGACGGCGCGGAACCTTCATTGTCTCCGCGCCGAACAAGGTTTCTACGGTAATGACTTTCATTTTGCTACCCGTTTTAACTCGCGGTCACGCCAGGTAATCGCCATACCTGTAAGGGCATCCGTGATTGTTTGCCATTCCGGTTGTGGAACCTTCTTGCGGGACGATACAATTGATTGCTTACCGGTTGCACTGACGAGCGTTACATGCAAAAGCACTCTGTCAGCACCGGCAATCTGCCTGGCAAAAACGACACCTTCAGCCTTGCAACCGAGAATTTCTAAGTTTGATGGTAGCTTGACAGTCTCGGTTATATACCCGTTGAGGCCCAAGCGTTCCCTGAGAACCTTGGATTCTTTGGGAATAGTAACAGTAACGGTATCGGCCGTTTGAGGTTCTGGTGACGACTCTGTAACTACCTCTAATTCGCTTTCTGCAACAACTTCAACCTGCTCCGTGTTATCTTGGCAAACAACTGTTTCAGATACAGGTGGAACAATCGCGGAATCTGCTACATGCTGTTCTGGTGGCTGTTCCATTTCTACAGCGACTTTTTTAACAGTAACACCTGTCTTTTTCATATTGCCTTGCTTGCTTGGATTACGTTTGACATTCACTGCTGGCGTAACTTCTTTCTTCTGGTTTTTCACGGCTTCTTTTTTCATAAATATCTCCTTTATTCAAGTATTTAACCTGCATTCAATCTATACGATTGCAGTAAAACAGTACAGGTAATAATATGATATTTTCATTATAATTTATTTACTATGCAAGTAATAACCAGACCAAAACACGACAATCCGGAAAATAATGTAGATTGAAATATGTAATTCATAGTGTTATAGTTTGTTTGTAGCAACGGAGGGGATGTGCGGATATTCAAAACAAAGTGGTTCGTCCGGTATGTGCGGCAGGAGCACATTAGCGATCACGGCTTGCGTGATGCTATTGAACGTGCCGAGCGTGGGCTTGTAGATGCCGATTTAGGCGGAGGGGTCATCAAACAGCGGGTGGCACGGACGGGGCAGGGGCGTTCCGGTGGCTACCGGATGTTGATTGCTTACCGCTCCGGCAATAGAGCTGTTTTCATGTACGGCATTGCTAAAAATGATAGGGGTAATATTGACGAAGACGAACTTGCAACGTTGCGAGAGATCGGGGCGGCATGGCTGGCGGCACAGCCGGAAGAGCTAAGCCATGCCATTAAAGAGGGTATTTTGGAGGAAATGAACGATGACAACAAAAGCAAATAAAAATAGCCCGTTGACACAGGCACTGCTTGAAACTGCCGACGATATGCACGGCATAGGCCTTTTGGGAAAAGATTCTTACGAAAAAATCACCATGCGGCACTTGGGAGTAAAAACACCGGAGGTAGAACCGCTGTCAGCTGAAGAAATCCGTAAGATACGGGAACAAACTCACATGAGCCAGTCAGTATTCGCCCACTGCCTCAATGTGACGGTAGGGTACGTATCACAATTAGAGAGGGGAGCAAAACGCCCGACTGGTGCAGCGCTCATGCTGTTGAATGTTATTCACCGCAAGGGGATTGAAGCGATTCTGTAACTCTCACACTTACCAACAGTTTATGACGTTCCCCGCTTCCTCGCAGACTCAATGAAGCGGTTATAAACTGACGCCCCTCTAAAGTCCGCACATTACAAACCGGCTTGATGTAAGTCTTGCCCATCACAAATATGCCGAATTTCAGATTATGACACGTTGAGACAGAAATCCTTTTAATGTCGTCTGTACCTGTATTTAAAATCGAATCAGTCGTAATAGGGCCTATGTTCGGCTCAAGTACAGATCACTTGGGTAAAGTACAGATAAAAGCTATTTTATGGTTCAAATTCATTTTTATCGCTTGATTCAAATTCTTTTCTGCAGAATGAATCCGTGAGCCCATCTATCTTAATCCCCTGTATATTTCCCGTTTCCGCTTCCCGTTCAGCATACTGCTCAGAATACGCCGCAGGGATCTTCTGCTCAACAATAGCAATTGCCTCAGCGATGGCTTGAAACTGTTTCGAGACTGGATCATCATCTAGACTGGTGGAGAGATAGTTGTCCTGTGTTTTTTTACAGAGCGCATCAATCCCGGCGGAAGTGATTCCTTCAGCGATTATCTCAGCTGACGTTTTCCCCGTTAGAATTTCCGTTGCTACAATGCACACTGCCAGTTGTGCGCCAAATTTCTTGATTACCTCTTTCATACTACCCCTTTGTCATAAGTCGGCTTACCGAGTCAGGCTATCCGGTCCCGTTTGGCCTGCAATGAGTTATTGTCTTCCATGCAGGTTTGAATATTCTGGATACGCTCTTTTATGGAGATATGTTCATAACGTTCTTGTATGGCGGCTCTCGTTGCTTCCGGGGGCTTTTTGCGGATTCTGTGTAGAGTTTGGCGGATTATGAGCTGGTTGACCAGTGGAAGAACTATTTTTGACACTGCAACGGAGGCCTTAGTGTTATGTAGCTGGATTCTGCGCTCAGTGAATTGAAATATCACTTCACTGAGCAGCTGTTCAGGGGTGATCCTGAGCCCGCGTGCAGTCTCCTGGATTTCTTTTAGTTCATTCGCTGAGAAGCGTATGTCGAGACGGGTTCTGGCGGAACTCTTGTTATCGAACATTATGCTACCTACCCTTTCTTTGCCCAGCCTCTCGCTCCGCCGCCCATTTTTTTTGTTGATCCTTGAGCGCCTGCTGACTACCAATCTGCGGGTATTTCTTCAGTTCAGCAAGTGCGGCTGCCCTTTGTTGGTGGGCCAGCGCATCCTTCAGTTCCTTTTCCTGTTTACGGGCTTCCTGTTTTTCAGTCAACCCTTCGACCCGCCGCCGGGCGTTAGCAACCTTTGATGCCTGGTCCTTGTCACGTTGAAATTTGTGCAGCGCCTCGGACAGTTCCAGGTAGCGTTGTCTTAATGCCCGATTCGTACCGTCAGCATCATAGGCATTAAATTTCTTGCAGACCTCCACCATTGCTTCACGCAGAACAGTGCTGACCTGACCAGGGAAGAATCTCTTCAGCATATTATGGGCGGCAGCATCAATTTTAAAAGTGGTTGCGGACTGTTTGACTATCCCCGGTTCCAGTTTCCCCGGCATTTTTCTCTTCCTCTCCTTTAACTGACAAATAGTTTCCGACGAATACTCAAATATATCAGCAATAATAACAGAGTATTACTAGCGGATAACATTAACATTGCCGACGTATTAATGGATGGACATATAACATCAGGGCGACCTAATTCAGCTTGTTCATTTAAAGAAGAGGAGAATCAAATGTCCAGATATCCACCAACTAGTACATGAGGCACCGTACACGTAGCACAAGCTGCAAAGCGCCCCGGCGCTTATCAAACTTGAGGGTAGCATATCATGGTACTAGCAAACGAGTCAAAAGGAACCGAAGCCGCTGCAATTACTGTAGCACAACCGACAACCGAAACAGTTGCGCCCGCAACTACAGCCGCAGTAATCGCCGTATATTTAGTCGCCGTCATCACAGGTGTGCTGCATTGGGTGGCCCCGGATCTTCGGGATGGGTGCCGGTCTATCGCCATAGCAAGAGATGATGAAACAGAACTTGATGCTGATGGACGCCCATTGTTGACAGGTGTTCGGTTGACCAAATCCATGTCTGCCCGTTTCGACGAGGCGCATGGAGAGTCGATATTTGTTCACGAAACCCGGCTCAGCATCACGATCCGGACAGAAAACCTAGAAGCTGACCTTGCGTCGGGTAAGGGCCGTAGTCATTCCAGAAAACCGTATTTTGTTGGCCAAGCTGTGGAATGTCCGGACATCGACTGCTTAGCGTAGACCTCAATTTGTAGGTGACTGCAACAAATCGGGGGTGTCGATTGGCGGCACCCCCGGTAAAAGAGGACATTTCATGCCTTTGTATGGCGATCTAACAATATATGCTACGCCCGTATGGGTAGACAGGAGAAAATACCATGGCAAAAACTAAATCAACATCAACTGCCGCAGCAGCTCCAATTACCACCATTCCTGTAGCT
Source organism: Deltaproteobacteria bacterium (assembly GCA_021781535.1). Classification (GTDB taxonomy): domain Bacteria; phylum Desulfobacterota; class Desulfuromonadia; order Geobacterales; family Pseudopelobacteraceae; genus JACRCG01. The sequence continues at coordinate 65,479 of JAJXWO010000013.1, forward strand.
GATAACCTCGACCCGGAAAAGCTTGACATAGGAATTCCAGAAGAAAAAGTTGAGGCAATGTCCGTACCAGAAGGAAATATGCCGGTTTGCGCCACTGAGCAAAGTAATAATAATGTTATGAATTCTGGCCATATAGTTAATACCTATAATCCGGCATTACGCGCAGCCGCAACACGACGCTTAAATGCGGTGCCGTTCGCCAATCGAGATGCATTTATCGTTGCTGTGGAAGCGATACGCCAGCTAGGCGCAACAGCAACAGTTAGCCTATTGTTCGCTGAAATTGAGCGAGCGTTGACAGCGGAGGCTCTGTTAAACCCCAAAACCGGATTTGACGTAAATGACTTGCTGCAAAACCTTGAGGAACTCGGATTCGTTGAGGTTAGCATTGATGCAGAGAAAGGTATGGAAATCAAGTTGTTTGACCTCACGGAAACCGGTGCGGCGTTGCCGACACCCGATGATAGCCTGCCAGTCAATTCGGCTGTTTTGTACGTGGTAGAACGCTATCTGCGCTCAAGCCGGACAATGACGGCAGGGTCAGTCATGTCTATTGATGATCTGATATCGCGAGTGATAACCACGCAGCAGGTGCCGTTGTCGTCGCGGATGACGGTGTACACTCCTCGGAGGGCTCGGAATGCTGTTCTGAAGGCCCTGGCGGAGCGTTTTGCTCCCGAAGAGTTGAAAATTGACGCATACACTGGGACGGTGACAGTGCTGGAAAGCCTTGATCCAGGCCGGGGCCTTAAGAATACCGATATCTGGAAGTAAGTAAGTCAGCTGCAAATAGTCAATGGCAATTGCATTAACTTTATTTTCTGAATCCATCTCGAAATGTGGGTCGGCGCGTTAGCCTCGCGACCGACCCGAAGGAGAAACAACATGCCTACAGATGACGTACATAAAAGCGCCGAAGAGGAGTCAGATTCCGTTTCAAGGCTCACTGCCGCTTTCGGTAAAGAGCTGTACAACGGGTTTTATGCAGCCATTGCCGAGTTCATCGATTGTACAGACAAAAACAAAATGGAAGAATTCTTCTATAAGATTATTGCTGTCCTGGCAAATGTCGCCAGAAATTTATTCCATGTCTTCTGGCATACGGCAGAACAGTCCTTTTACATGTACTCCTCAGCGGATCGAGTTTATTTGCCTGTTGACCGGGTGCAGTTAGCAAACAACGCTTTCGCTATTTTCACCCGATCCCATGAGGCAGTACTCACTGACAAGGATGCTCCATGGACACTCATCATGATGGAAAAAGATTTCCGAGCGGCCTTTAAAGAGGGCTTGAAACCCTTTCGCGGGGAAACAAATGGCACCCAAGAACGTAATTTATTCCTGTTCCAAAATAATACCGTTCGTTTGGATTGTACATATGCAGTCGATGACATCACTCAGAATGGGAAGTTGTTTTCCGGGCAGGCACCTGACCATACCCTTTTTCACACTCACACCCTGAACGCCTCGCTCATTCCGGTTTTAGAGCGCCCGTCAGTATGGGAGAGAGCCTGCATACTGATGGGGTTCGCGGCGGAAGAGATGATGGAAGCGATTGAGGATATTTTACTTTACCTTTTATCACCGTCCCTTGAAAGAGAAGAAATGTTTTATCTCTATGGCAAGGGGAGCAATGGCAAGAGCGTGTTAATAAAATTTCTGGCCGGAATAATCGGGGCACGCCACACGGCAAGCGTTTCGCTTGACGAGTTACAGGACAGTTCATTTGCGTGGCATATCCTGATGGGTAAACGGCTCAATTTGCCATCAGAATCCGGTACTGCATACGTCGAAAGTGAAAAGCTGAAAGCCGCCCTGACGGGTGATCAGATCACGATAAACAGAAAAAATAAAGATTATGTTTCGGTAACATTGGCGGTAAAATTCGTCTTCGCCATGAACCGCGCACCAATATTTTCTGAGCGTACGCATGCAATCTATCGCAGATTCAGGATGATTGTGTTTAGCCGGGAAGTTGAAGAGCATGAGAAAGTCTTAGATTTTCATCAGGTTTTACTTGATAACCGTGACGCCATCGTCTCTTGGTGTCTTATTAATCATTTAAGGCGCTACGGAAAATTCACACCGAAATTCAACCTTCCGGAAATATTCGAAGTATGGAGGGAGGAAGCTTTGCAGGGTGAGGCTGACCCAATTGTGCTTTTCACGGAAGAGTGCCTTGAATTCATTGATGACACGAGCTTTGAGGTGGATATTGCCCAGGTTAGAATGGCGTTTAAGACATACTGTGTTGGCCAAAATATGGACGTCAGGAAATGGTCGGATGTTGTCATCGGACGTAAATTTTCGGATGAATTCGGGCTAATTGCAAAGCGCAACCTGGCGGCACGCCATGCTGCCAAAGGCTCACAAAAGAAGACCCGCAAAAACAAGCAAGTCCGAGTCTATGAAGGTTTGCGCTTGATGATAGGTTAAAAGCTCGCAGTACAGACCAAGGGAGGAATTATGTTTATGAATATCGCATTACGACAATTGATTGCAGTAATGGATGCACTTTACCCGGACATTGCAATTGTTGAGTTCTATAAGATTCTTGCCGAGGACGGTAGTGTTCTCGCAAGGAATGGCTATTCTGACCCGAAGCGAGGCTATTCCTGTATAAAGGCGGCAATGCTGCCGGAGATTATGGCCAGCAACCACAAAAGGGCATTCGATCGCTTCGCCCCAGAGATCCGGGGGAAGTTCGGTCGCGACCCGGAACCGGGGGAGATCCGGCTTGCTTTTCGACCGATGAATGGCATGTTCCAATCTATCTTTGTAGACGATGTGCCGCAGCAGACGCGCGCCCATATTCTCATTGAAACCAGTCCTGATAATTGGCAAGGGCATTTTTTGCTTGATCAGGAAGTAACGGTGGATGTTGCCGCCGAAATCCAAAAATATATGATTGGCACTTGTACTGGCTCAGCAAGGCTGACGGCAGACCCTGGTGCCGCCAGCCCAAGGCAAGCACGACGCTTTCCGGAAGGGCGTTTTATCAGAGATATCGTGTTGTCGCCGTTGGATGTCAGTGGCCTGTTGGAGAAGATTGAAGCCGCCAGACCAGCGAAGGTAAGTGCCACGCCGATCAGTGTCGTAAGCGACAGCGCCGACCGTGAGGCGCACTGGGATGATATTGCTCTTGATTCGTTATGGCGTCGTCATCTCGGTAAGATTTTTGAAGACAAGAAACAGAGAGACAAGAGCGCTAGCGCCGTTGACATGGCATTTTGTCTGTATCTACTAGGGCACTGCCGGTTGAGTGCAGAATTTGTTTCAGGAGCGCTTGAGCGCGTCAGTCCGAACATTGACGAACGGCATCCGAAACTTGACTATTACCTTGACAAGACGATCAACAATGCGCTGGATTTTATCAACAAGAAATAGTTACTTGCCCATTTTCCCACTGACACTAAGACTTACAGCATAAAGACAAAACCTATCACAGGGGGAGCTATCCACATAGCCCTCCTTGTTGTATTTGTACCTCATTGCTTTACTTGTACTTAGAAAACTCTAAGCCCTATATGGGTTTAAATTGATCTATACTTATTTGTATTTATCATCAACGTATACCCTGCTTGAGTAAAGGCTCCACCAAGTACAAGTACAGATGCATTAAGGCCATATATTCCAAACCGCCTTAACCATGAAGAAAAAGATAAATTTCTTTTGGATGTGTACTTTTGAACTAAAATAGGTAAAAACATAATGAGGGTATAGGGTTAGGAAAAATACAGATAAGTACAGATAAAATAGAGAGATAAGCCCAATATAGGTTTTAAGGTACATCTCAAGTACAGATAAAAGTGATACCAAATCTGATTCCAGAACCCGACCAACCTAACCGATCCTCCCTTGTGATATGTTCCAAACCGATCACATGGGGAGCCTTGATAGGGCTCTCTTCTATCTTTTTGTTTCCCTATCGCTACCTTTTCCCATGTTATCCCTAATTGTCCCAGAATCGTAAAAAGACCGTGTTGATGGTTCCATATCTACCATACATCATTATGGCCTCAGAATTGACCCCATTAATTCGAAGAATCATCCATCCTTACTCATATTCATCTTTGATAGCATTATCTTTTCCGTTGATAATTATTCCGCCTTCTTTTCTTGCTTCATTCCCATTCTCTTTCCATATTTTGTTGCGCACATCGGGCATTATCTTCCACAGCGTTTTCCTGGTGGTATCATACCAGGGGAAACCTGATGGAGATTATGCCGTGCGCATCCTCGTGCAGACCGGCACGGCTTGCACGGGTTCCAGCCTGTACAACAGATTTCCACATGGTTTTGAAATGAGAGACAGGTCAGCAATTGGCTCGCGTTTCGGACAAGAAGACAGCCAAGCCACCCCGCTGGCTTCGTTCCTATATCGAACGAAGTAGTCCACGGCGTGTCTGCTTATTGATTACCAATCCCAGGCAAAGCACAAAAAAACCATTGTTACCCTTTCCGTAAATAATGAGAAGTGATACCAGCCCGGTCATGGCCCATCAGCTTGCTCACCATGGTCAAGGCAACTTCATACACAATATTTTTTCCGACCAAATCATTCATCTGCTCTTGAGCATAATTCCATCTCAGTCCATGTGTTCCATGCTCTGTGTACTGTTGGTCTGACCGATGGGCAGCTTGCCGAAGCTGTGACCGGTATAACGTCGGGGTAATCAGCATCGGTTCACATTCCAGACGTTTTAGCATTCTTTCATAGACCGCGATAGTCACAGGTACTGTGCGTACCTTACCACCCTTGCCCTTAATCTCCAGCAACCCGAACATTTTCCCTGTATTGTCAGTAGTGGTCCCTTTCATTTGACCCGATTTTATCGTACATGCTTCCGACACTCGCAGCCCAGCCCGCCACTGCAATTCGGCGACGAGTCGCGCATCGCTACCGGTGTCGAGTTGCGCCACCAGCGCATGCGGTTCTCGGTATGCGCGCGCCGGTTGCTCGCAGTCCAGAGCAACGGGCGCAGATGCCCTGAAGTCCTGAAGGACTCCGTTCCACTGCGGTGGACGGTCGATCAGCCTGGACAGGGCAGCGTCAAGTTTGGTCAGGGCGGCGCAGTAGCGCCGGAAACTTGCCAGTTTTACATCTGATTTCGTCAGCAGGAACGCGTTAACAATTTCATCTGTCAGACGGTCGGCTCTCTTTATACCGTGGATATCGGCGGCGTATTGCAGCAATTCTGTGCATGTCTTGAAGTATGCGCGATATGTTGAAAAGGAATATATGCCGGTAGCTTGGGCATACTGTGTTGGATTGCGAGCGCCGCCGGTTCTAGCGGCTTTTTTCGCAGCATGTTTTGACTGTCCAAATTGCAGCATGCCGGACATTTCAAAGATCATTTTCGTCTGATATTTTGGTGTGCCTTTGAATTTCATTGCCACCCTCCAGTCATATTTGCCGTCAGCTATGGTGCGCCCTGAGCAACACTTTCCGCTGTATTGAAAATATAGCAAAGTGTGATGAATGGCAGGGCGCACATTCGCCGAGGACACCGGCGCATATCCTGATTCGTTTCTGGCCGCGTTTTACCTTTTTCGAAGGTAAAAGGCGGCCCCGGTGCTGCCTTTGTTTATGCCTTCGATGTCGTCACTCCTTTAACATCTGCGTTATTTCCCTTACATCACCGCCGCTCCTCAACCAAGCGGCACCAGCGACACTTCAACGCTGGCCTACATAACACCGTAGGAAACTGACTCGACAACAGAAGAAGGTTCAAAAAGATGTGCACGGAAATTTTAATCGGGACGATTGAAACACTTCCGCGCCTCATCAACTGCATGCAAACGTCAACTTTCGGATGATTGAAAACGTTTACAAGCAGAGTATCACCACCCACGGCACAATAAATCGGGACGATTTAGAATGCTGGTCGAATGTTGTAGCTTTTCAACAGGGGCAATAAAGCGAAACGGTTTTTAACAGATTGCACCACACCAGAAGCAATCGTCTGTTTTACAACGTGAACAGCCAAAAATTATCACGTCGTTACTTGCTAAAATGGAGAGAACCCACATGAAACCGAATGTTTCACTGAAACTTGAAACCCGTATCCGCCATCTTTCGACAGAAGATCTGAGACGGATCACCGACCAGCAATTCGGAGCCGGTGCTTATGTCAAATTGATTATTGCTCTGGACGGAGAACTTGCCGTCAACGTGGCGATTATCAGAAAAGGGACAACGATTGCTGCCGCCCAGGAGATTGCCGACAAACGGCTACGCCTGGCGCTGGAGATGCAGGAATCTCGGAAGTACAACAAGACGAAGCTTGGCAAACTTGAATCGCATTACCTGGCGATTATCCATCATCTGCGGGTTGCCGGGACCTCATGGCCGTCAATCGTGAGATTACTGAAGATCAAATACAGATTTACAGTGTCAGTGCCGTACCTTTGCAGGGTATATGACGACTGGTTCAAAAGGTTACAGAAGGGTAGTGAGGTATGACGAAATCTGCACAGATTCTGTTGATGGCCGTCGTATTTCCGGCAATGTACGGTGCAAATGAACTGCTGGCAGGGTGGTTGTCAATAGAGATGGCCTACGATGAAATCCTGACGGTATATCCGGAGGTGATATGGGGTATTGAATTTCTGCTATTGTCACTGATTGTGAGCATTGGCCTGTTTCTGCTGGAGCGCCAGAAACGACGCTGCGACCGGGAAAACGAATTGAAATCACTGACTGATCGACAATGCATGAACGTTCGTGAGGATATTGAAAAACGCATGCAGAAAGAGAACCAGGCCAAGGCCGACGATCTGAAACGCCAGACTACCGAACTCGCCGAGCGTGAGAATGTATTAAAACAGGCAGCAACCGTTCTACATTACCGCGATCACCATGTAATCGCCAAACAGGCCGAACTTGAAAAGGAACACATCGCCGTAGCCAACAAGGCCGACAAACTGACCTATTGGCTGCTCCAGGTTAACACTGCTATTGAAGCGATGGTCGAAGAACATGACGCCGTCGGTAAGATTTCTGCCTACCTTGGGCAATGGGTGGACATGGCAGCAAACGACCCGACAAGGTTCGTCGCAGAAGTCACAACCGCCGGAAAGTTCGACATGAAACGGTTTGACCGTAGCAAGCGACAATTGAGCAACATCTACGACCGGTACACTGAAATCCGCCAGGCTATGGGCGGTATAGAAAAAGCACTACAGGGGGAGGGTGGCCATGCAGATCAGAAATAATGTTGAGATTCACGGCAAAGGGCTGTTTCATTTCTTACGGTTGACATCACTACCGTTGCAAGTAATCCCGTGGTGGAAAAGCCGGTGTGCTCTTGAAAAGTGTTTGAATGGTTGGGGTGGTTTCTTGGTATATAGCGGGTCGCGTCATTTTACGGTGATACATGGAGCGAAAGCGATTTTGAGGGTTAAGGATAGGAAGTTTTGTTGAAAGTGTCGGGGGGTGAGTGGGAGTAATGGTGACTATTTCTGAGCTAAAAAAATGAAGGAAAAAGGCATGGAGAATAGAGAGTTGACCCTAGCAATCTCCTTCAAAACGGAATATCTCCATCTATAACTGAAGTATCAGCAAGAGAAACACGTGGTCCCCCGCATTTTGTCCACCGGCCGGCTACAACAGAATAAGACTCGATCACAGCATTTGTACAGTCAAGAACGCAAACATCAAAACAGCAATCCTGAATGGATAGGGCTTTTTGTGACCAGGGTGTTCTTTCGAGTATCTGAACAGCAAATACATCTCGTTGGTATTTTTTATCTCTGAAATGTTTGCCATGCTGTTTTCGGTATTGGAAGCCATCCGCTTTTAACTCATCGGTAAGCGGAAAGAACTTACCGCTTATCCTGACGACGAGAACATTAGTTTCTCCCGTGACGGGCGGATATTCGTCCCAATTAATTTCAGGTATTTTAACATGCCTCATTATATCATTCAGATATGGCGACATCTTATCATTCCCAGTGATGATGAACAGACTCTCTTTTGCTCGAGTCAACGCAACATAAAACAAGCGCCTGTTTTCGTCATCTATCTGCTGAAGGCTCTCCCCGAGAATCCGTGAGAATATCCAATTCGGATGTATCAACGGATAATTACGTTCAAATGCATCCATTACGATAACAACATCGGCTTCTCCACCCTTTACCTTATTTACCGTCAATATAGATATCCTATCGTGCCACTCATTGGGTAGGAGCTTGCAAAGGATTTTAAGATATTTGTCGTTGGTGATGTAACCTCCTGAAGGTACCAGCAAATTATTGCGGCGGCCCAAGAGCATTACAGACTTGTTTTCACTCAATGCCTTGCCAGCTAAGCGTAGGATAATTGGAGTCAGTGTGCCGTTCTTGAATTTTTCTTCTTCGATAAGTGTTGGTGCGAAGTTGGATAGGTTGACGATTCTGACGATACCTTCTGATTTGTTAGAGGCAACAGCCGGTTTACCAATGCCAGACATAAGTGCATTACCGACAGACACCACTGAAGATACGGAACGGTAGTTGGTGGATATATACAACTGTCTCGATTGCGGAAAATAGGAATCAAAGTTTTCATAAAACTTCAAATCAGACCCAGCAAAGCCGTTGATTGCTTGCCAGTCGTCGCCAACACAAAAGAACTTTGCTTCAGGATTATGGAGTCTAACCGCCTCAATCAGTCGATGAAACAGCTCGGAGAAGTCCTGATATTCATCAATAAAAATGTAGCGTAACGCTGCCAGATTTCCAGCTTCGTTCACGCGCTCAAAGGTTGTTGTACCCGACTCCACCATACTTGCAGCCGTCTGCATCAGACCATCAAAATCCTGCTGATTGTTTGCTTCCAGGCGTTCAAGGTAATCAGTATATAGAATTACGGCAAGCTCCAGAAATTGGGCCTCAGCATCTAAAATACACTCATGCCCAGCAATCATCTGCCCTAAATCATCAGGAAGTATCCAGGATTTTCGGCAGCGGCCAACAAACCCTGACATAGCACTACTAAAGCGCTTGAGTGCTCTCGGCTTGATATTCAGCCAGATTTCTTCATCCGAAAGTCGATTGCAAGTGATACCGACATTTATCAAAAGGTTTTTTAGAATTGCCTCGAATGCCTCAGTTCCTCCAGCAAAGCCCGATGGGGTCAATTCAATCAACTCAAATTTATCGCTATTCGACCAGTATTTCCTTTTTTCCTCCATCTGCTCGTCATATTCAGGGTCGGTATCAGCAAGACCGAAGTATTCAATAATGATGCTTTTCCCTTTTTCAGAACATGAAGGAAGTGTGAAGTCAGGTCGATATACGTTCCCTTGCCAGTAGTGTACTTTTTCATAAATGTATGGAATGTTGTGCTCAAAAAGGAAATTTGAAATTACCTTTTCTCCGTGCGATTTTACATACTCACCGCGTAATGTTTCTCGCGCTAGATTCTTTTGAAAGCGATAAAGTTCGCCAGGTGTAAGATCATATCCGCCCTCGGCAATCTCAGCCCAATCCTGCTTGAATTGAGCCAGCATGAGTTTGCGTACCAATGCCATAAATTCATCTTCCGACAGACGGTCTTTAATGACTGCACCAAAGGCCCTGTCAAGACCTTGGTTTTCTTCGGAGGAGTCGTTGTAAATGATTTCTTGCGTAGGATGGACAATGGCGCGGGCGAGTGCGTGGAAGGTCATTACATGGGTAGCGGAGTTTCCGCAGAGTTTTTCCAGGCGTTCAGTGATTTCTTTTGCTGCTTTACGGTTGAACGCCAGGAGCAGCATTTCTTCGGGAGCAACACCGCAGTGTTTTTGGAGAAAAAAAGCTCGGTTAACGAGGGTAGATGTTTTGCCGCTACCAGCTCGGGCTATAATTTGAGTGTGATACTTTGTTTCACTAATAGCGGCAGTTTGTTCGTTATCAAGTGCGGCTCCTCCATTCTCTTTTAGCCACTGTTGAACAAAATCACTCTTTTCATTCAAATAATCTTGTTCCGAAAGGTGCCCAGGATAATTTTTAAAACTTTCAGTGTCAGCACACAAAAAAATATTTTCAAACGTGTTTCTCAAAAATAATCTCTGACTTATTGTTAAACCATTTTTGTGTTTGCCCTGCCAATCAAATCCGTCGGGGTCATATTCTGTTAGTGTTATTGCATGCATGCCTCGTTTATCAAAGCCTCTCTTGAAAGACTCTCGCTCCATATCTTTATATTCATGTCCAGTAATAACAAGAAATTCTTCCATTGCTACCTCTTCAGAAGCGGTTAGATCGTGCTGAATAATATTAACTGCTATTTGGGGCTTGGATCGTTTTTTCGGTTTTTTAAACTAAAAAAGTAGCCGAAGCGTAAGCAATTGGCTGGCTTAACTGGTAGCCATTATTTATACCAAATGGCAAAATGCTTCGAGTTCGAACTGGAATTTTTCCACTCCGTTACAACTTGAATTGATATAGGAAGATTATTTGCTACATTCCTGACGGCCATAACCCACGGTTTTAGCCCGTTAAGCAATGCAAGTTCCCCCTGTTTCAATTGTGCGTACCCAAGATCTCTAGACTGATAGGACTGTCTTGTCGCATCAAATTCGGGTGCATAGATCATCTTATGAATAATGTCAGATGACTGGCTATCGTTCAAACCTGCGGTTAACGCCATGACCACTGGATAATCGCTATCCGCCCCAAGTCTTGTATTTACGAGGTCAGCAATCTCTCTGATTCCGTGACCGTTCTTGGTTAATTTCTTGTCTCTGGCTTCTTGTTCTGAAAACAACTTGGCCTCTATCCCAAGATGCTTCAGAGAAATCTCAAATGATTGAAACAGTAGTGACACAAATACTGGGACAACTTCCTGATTTTCATTTATAAACTTTCCATCTTCACCTAAGATTCTCTCCGCGCCTTTGGCGTAAGCAGTGGCAGCCTCTTGGAGATTGAACATAGTGAGACTCCTTTTTCATAGTTCAACGTGGCTGAGTCACCACCGGCTTGACCGGTGGTGACGATGGCTACTCATGAGACTTTCAATTTCAATCTGTATATTCATAATCGGGATCATTTGTTTGGTCGAATCTTTCGGTTTCGGGGTTGTACTTGCGGCAGAAGGCTGTCCGTCGCATATTCCCGATGTCGTCACGATAAGAGATGAACCCGAAGAAGTAGATGGTTTTTTCTCCTTGTTTGAGAGAGATAATCTCCGGCGCGTTTTTGAAGTCAATTTGTTCGGCAGTCACCAAAAAAGACCAGGCTCCGCCGGGAAAGAGTTTTATTCCATTGATGTTGTTGCTTGCGGGTCCGAATGGAGTGCGTGCATTGAATTTTGGCCCTCCAACAAGAATTGTAATATTGCTTTCAATGATTTCCGTAGGAGTGTCGCCGATGTTAACAACCACCCCTTGTACCTTTAGTGGCTTTCCTCCTTCTATAGGAAGTGTGGGGTGGGTAGGTGGTTCAATGGTGACACTCCGAACTATGATTTTTGGTCGGTGGGTGGAGATAAATTCGTTAATAGCTACTTCCGTTTGTTTCTTCGTCGCTTCAGCAGCTTTTTCCGTAGCCTCAACAGTCTCGCGGAGGCGGCGAGCTTGCAATCCGAACACAATAAGTTGCATGACTCCTATTCCAGCAAGAGAGAAAGTAAGTACATTCAGTATTTTCCTGTCCTTGCGTTCTTCTGTGTCCTTTTCGGATTCTTCTTGACTCTTCGGGGGCTGGATTGTTTTTACGATAAAAGGAAGTTTCTCGGAGCCACGCTGTAATTGCTCAGTGTTGGGTTTACTATTTATGTTTTTTTCAGTTACTGGCTGTGACTCCGCGAAAACGCCACCGCCGCAAAGTAACAACAATATTACAACTACAGGGGCAATCCTCATTTGATGGGGTTCCTCCTTGATTTTGACTCACTTGTTATTGACCAGAGCCGACCATCCACCATAAATGGTGTTTAGGCCGTAAACATGAAAAAAATATCAACAACATTCTCGTTCCAGTAACACTGGAGCCTGCAAATATGTCTACGCCAACAACCCAACAGCGTCAAATCATTTGCCACCGTATGCCGGAACGAGTGGAAAGCCAGACCTTGGCCGCAACATACTGGTCTCACTGCTATTTGCGATATCTATGTCCACCTCTTCACTCCGCCCAGCACCCGTGAATAATTCAACCGGCACACCATTTTATGCAGTATCTCGGCTTTATACCTTTTGCCGTAACGATCCATAGTTAAGTCGTCTTTCTGCACTTCTTCCGACAACTGGTCAGCATGGCCGACCAGCGCCTTTAATACTCTCTCGTTCACTTCGCCTTGTTTCAGGTCGTCGATAATAGTATGTCGAAAGCTGTGGAAGTCTTTGCCTCTCTCCGTCAATCCCACTTTTGGGCGAAACAGGCAGAACCACCGCGACGCTCTTTTCGACCGCCTGCCGTCTTCGGCAACCGGCAGATTGTCGAACAGGGTGTCTGCCTTTTGCCGTGATTGGATGAATTCACCAAAGCCAAGCTGTAACAGCATCGGGTGAACAGGGATACGTCGAATACCGGCATCAGTCTTTACGGACATATCTTCGCCGTCCTCAACAACGTGCATAACCAGAATGCCGTCTTCGTCGATCACATCTTGTGGCCTCAGTTGGCATATTTCATTCATGCGCATACCGGAATGCAGAGCTATCAATGGCAACCAGAATTGATATGTGAACTTGTATTCGTGCTCTGTGAATATGGAGTCACCAAAGATTTTCAGCAGGTCTGCGTCATCCAGACGTTCCCGACCACCTTTCTTGCGCGGAACTCGCAATCCTTCAAAATAATCCTGTTTCACATGGTCACGTTTAATCAGCCAACCATACAGCGCCGAGGCATTGACCATGACGCCGTTAATGGTGGCTTCCGCTCGTGGTTTCTCTTCTAGTGCCAGTATTTCGGCGATCGTCTTGCCTTTGTACTGTTTGACCTTGTTGAGGTTTGCGGGTAGTTGCTTTAGCGTGCCGAACAGTTTGATAGCATCGTCACGGCTGATCTCGTCTACTTGCTTGTCGCCGAGTATGCGGATGATCAACTTGAAATCGTCTGGGACTTCAGTTTCGTAATGATGCTTCGCTTTGGGATTAAGTTCGCATTTTTCATGGAGGAATTTCTCCATTGCAACTGAAAGCCGCATGCCGGATGCGGTCTTGACCGGATTATTCGCAGGTGAGGGCGCAACATCTATTTGCCGCAGAAAATTATTGAGCATCAGGTTTTCGGCTTCCGGCTTGTCCGGGTCCATCTCAATGCTATTCACCCTGAAGGTGCCGTCAGGCTTTTTCTCCAGGCCTTTGATTTTGATGGTGGTGAATGGATAGGTCATTTTCGGTTCCCTGAGTGATTCAAATGTTTCGCGCCATTGGGCGGCGTAGATGAACGCCATTCTCTCCGCCCGTTGTTTGTTCAGCGTCTTTAGCGACTTCTTAACCTCCCGTGTTTTTAGCACATCTCGGAGGTCAATTGGGACTTTCATGCGAAAATAGTAACTTTTGGAAGATTTTAATAGATATGGCACTTTACGCCCCCGGTGCCCATTGCGGTGTACCGTACTTGAACCCGTAAAATGCAAAAAGGCCAACCAGATGATATGGTTGACCTTTTTTGATGAATGGTGGCGGTGCAGAGATTTGAACTCCGGACCTAGCGAATATGAGTCGCTTGCTCTAGCCAACTGAGCTACACCGCCATTTGAAAACGCCCCTCAGGTTTGAACATACCAAAGGGGCGATAGGTTTTTGGTTGCGGGGAGAGGATTTGAACCTCTGACCTTCGGGTTATGAGCCCGACGAGCTACCAGACTGCTCCACCCCGCGACAAGTGGAAAAACTTTATAACAGGATATACATCCTGCTGTCAATAAAAAGTTTGACCGCAGCATAATTTTATTGAGGTAGGAAAGATTAATCTCAATCCCTGTCAGGAATAGAGATGGCCCCTTTGCCGATTTTTGAGGCAAGTTCTTTTGCCGCGTCCTGATCAAGATGTTTGCCAACTCGAACACGATACCACGTACCCTTGTCACCTAAATGGGACTCCGTGATGTTGACACTGTATCCTTTGGCAGCCAGTTTGCCGCGTGCTGTTTCGGCTTCTGACTTTAGACTGTAGGAGGCAACCTGGACAGTGAAGCTGTTTGTGTTTTGATTGGTGGCGCCTGCCTTTGCCGGTGTAGGCGAAGCTGATTGTTTTTGGATGTTGTCGTCGCCCTGTGGCAGCGCCGGTCTGGTTATGTTGGAGGGCATGGCTGCCTGAAGCGGCTGTTTTTCAGGTTTATCATTAAGATTGATGCCGCTGCCCAAGACATTATTCTTTTGTCCGCTCGGAAGTGTTTTGTAAAAGCTGAGTGGTGGAGTACCTGGCGTTGGTGTTCCAGCAGAAGTTCCGGAAAGCGGGGTAGGATTGCCCAGCTGTTGCTGCTGAGTGTGGGGTGCGCCGACATTTTGTTGTGGAGAAGGTTGTACTGTAGGCTGTTGAAGTGAGTTTTCCAGGCTCTGCTGTGCCATGGCGGCCTTAAACCCTTCTTTGGCCGCACGCTGTGAAAGCATCCAGCCACTGCCAAAGCCGATCCCCAAAGATAGAAGGCTGGTAAAAAAGACAATGATCAGTGTGCCCCCGGAAGATTCCTTACGGGGGCGATTCTGGCTTGGCTGGGGAGAGCTGCACGATTTTTTAGGTTCGCTGTAGTCAATGCGCATGGTGGCCTCCGCTACATCCGTTCCGGTGCCGATATGCCCAGAATTGCAAGGGCATTTTTCAGGGTCTGAGCGGTCCGTTTCAGCAGGTAGAGCCGGGCCGCAGTTAGTTTCTGATCTTCACTGATAACGCGATTTTTGTTGTAAAAACTATGGAAGCAGCTGGCAAGTTCACTTAAATAATAAGTCAGACGATGGGGTTCGAAATGTACGGCGCAGTCATCGACAGTGTCGGGCAGCGCCGACAACAGTTTGATCATCTGAAGGTCTTCCGGGGTGGAAAGACAAGCCAGATCAGCAGGCACCGGTTTTACGGGAGCGATAAAACCCTTCTCGGCAGCGTTATCGAAAATGCTGCAGATACGGGCATGGGCATACTGGACATAATAGACCGGATTTTCGTTTGTCTGCTGTTTGGCCAGGTCAATGTCGAATACCAGTTGGGCATCAGGTTTGCGCATCAGAAAGAAGAAGCGGGTGGCATCACGGCCTACCTCATCAATCAGGTCCCGCAGAGTAACATAACTGCCGGCCCGCTTGGAGATCTTGACTTCTTCACCGCCGCGCATGACCGTCACCATCTGGTGCAGCACATACTCGGGCCATCCCTGTGGAATTCCGATGTCAAGAGCCTGAAGTCCGGCGCGGACACGGGTTACCGTGCTGTGGTGGTCAGAGCCCTGCTCGTTGATCACCCGGGTAAAACCGCGCTCCCACTTGGCTTGGTGATAGGCGACATCCGGTACGAAATAGGTATAGGTCCCGTCAGCTTTGCGCATGACGCGATCTTTGTCATCGCCGAAATCGGTGGAACGAAGCCAGAGAGCATTGTCCTGTTCGTAGGCGTGGCCGTTGGCGATCAGACTCCGGACAACGGCATCGACTCTTCCCTCGCTGTAGAGTGAGGATTCCAGGGTGTAGACATCGAATTTTACATCGAAAGCTTCAAGGTCAAGGTCCTGTTCGCGGCGCAACCAGGCAACGGCAAAGCTGCGTATGTCCTCAATGTTTTCAGGGTCTCCGCAGGCGGTTGTGTGCTGGTCTGCCGCTTCAACGGTTTCGCGGGCCAGGTAGGCTCTGGCCACATCTTTTATGTATTCCCCTTGATAGCCACCTTCAGGCCACCGCGGGTCATCCGGTTCAATACCCAGGCAACGCAGTTGTACGGAAAGGGCAAGGTTGCTGATCTGGACACCGGCGTCATTGTAATAGAACTCGCGGGTAACATCCCATCCGGCGGCGTCAAGCACACGGCAGAGGGTATCACCGATTGCCGCTCCACGGCCATGGCCGATATGCAACGGACCGGTCGGATTGGCGCTGACAAACTCAACCTGGACCTTTTTACCGGCACCGCTTGTTGTGTGCCCAAATCGGTTGCCTTCTGCCTCAATCTCCAGAAGAGTGGCTTGCCATGCAGCTTGAGATACAAACATATTGATGAAACCTGGACCGGCGATCTCGTTTTTTGCCAGAAGTCCACCGCCGTCACCCAGATATTTTATAATAATCTCAGCCACCTGGCGTGGCGCTTTTCGTTCACCTTTGGCCATTTGCATGGCGACATTGCAGGAAAAGTCTCCATGCTCTGGGTTTGCGGGATGGCCGACAATAATGGTTGGCAGCGGGAATGTCGTTAATTCTTTGGCCGCATGAGCTTTTATCAGTGCGGATTCAAGCAGGGGGGCAATTCGGTTTCGCATCATTTTTTTATCTATTCTTTCTGGTTGGTTGTTAAGTCGGTAACGTCCGGATCACTCTTGATGGTTACGTCCCGGGAAAAATCAGGACATCTGGCACCACTATCAGGAATGCAGAACCGTTTTGAACAGTTTTCGCGCCAGGCACAAACGGCGCAGCTTTGTCGCGGCATGAGTTGTATCCTTGCCCTGATAAACGGGATAAGTGCGGTAAGTAAATCGATTTTTGCTCAAAAAATACAGAAAACGATTTCTAGCGTACTTAAAAAAAATTACGGTTGTTTTTTCTCCTGGGGAAACTGATAGATGACTTCATTGCTGCGCACAAAGCCAAAATCTTTACGAGCAATGCTTTCCAGATAACGGCGGTCGGATTTGAGAGCAATGATCTCGTATTTCAGCTTTTCATTATCGGCCCTGCTTTCAGCGAGACGCACTTCAATTTTGATCTTATCCTGATTAAGCTCAAATATGCGCAGGAGGCCTTTATCACCAAAAATAGTGAAGAAGAGGATGAATGCAAGGCATCCAGCCGGAATGATATACATCCTTTTTTGAAGGGGCAGATTGAACATTTACCCTTTCCTGGTCCGTGCAACAAAATACGCCACGGTCTTTTCGAGCCCGTCGTTAAGAGCAATTTCAGGGTTCCAGGCCAGCTTTTCAACAGCCAGAGAAATATCGGGTTGCCGCTGTTTCGGATCATCCTGCGGCAATGGCTGAAAAATTATCTTCGACCGTGACTTTGTTATTGTAATGATTTTTTCAGCAAACTCAAGGATTGTATTTTCCACCGGGTTTCCAAGGTTGACCGGGCCGATGAAACCGTCACATTCCATCATGCGGATCATTCCCTCCACCAGGTCGGAAACGTAACAGAATGAACGGGTCTGGGAACCGTTGCCATAGACGGTGATGTCTTCGTTCCTGAGTGCCTGCAGGATAAAGTTGGACACGACGCGGCCGTCATTCTCGGCCATACGAGGACCATAGGTGTTGAAGATGCGGATGATGCGGATGTCGACGTTGTTCTGGCGGTAATAGTCCATCATCAAGGTTTCGGCCACCCGCTTACCTTCGTCATAGCAGCTGCGTATCCCGATCGGGTTAACGTTGCCCCAGTAATCTTCAGTCTGCGGATGGACACTGGGGTCGCCGTAGACCTCAGAAGTGGAGGCTTGCAGGATGCGGGCCTTGACCCGTTTGGCCAGTCCCAGCATGTTGATGGTGCCCATGACGCTGGTTTTGGTCGTTTTGACCGGGTTGTACTGGTAGTGGATCGGCGATGCGGGACAGGCGAGGTTGTAGATGCGGTCGACTTCCAGCAGGATCGGCTCGGTTATGTCGTGCCGGACAAGTTCGAAGCGATGGCTGTCCATCAGGTGGATGATATTGGTTTTACTGCCGGTGAAGAAGTTGTCGAGGCAGATGACGTCGTGTCCTTCATTAAGGAGGCGTTCGCAGAGGTGTGAGCCGACAAAGCCGGCACCGCCGGTTACCAGTATGCGCATGTTAGTTCACCTCTCCGCAGATTCCGCCGCTGCATCGGCCGAGCGGAACATAGCTGAACCCGGCAGATGCCATGCGGTCCGGTTTGTAAAGGTTGCGGCCGTCTACGATGTTCGGGGTTTTGAGGGCGGTCTTGATGCGGTCGAAGTCGGGGTTGCGGTATTCGTTCCAGTCGGTGATGACCGTCAGGGCGTCGGCGCCGTCCAGGATGTCGTACTGGTTGCTGCTGTATTCGATCCGGCCGCCGAAGATCTTTCTGGCTTCATTGATGGCTTCGGGATCATGGGCGCGCACCGTCGCACCGGCCGCCAGCAGGCGTTCGATGATCGTTATCGCCGGGGCTTCGCGCATGTCGTCGGTGCGGGGTTTGAAGGAGAGCCCCCAGCAGGCGACGACGCGGCCGGTGAGTGGTTGTTCTTCGTCGGGGGAACCGAGCAGCTTGATCAGCTTGTCGGCCAGCACCTCCTTCTGGAGTTCGTTGACCTCTTCAACCGCTTTCAACAGCAAAAAGTCATAGTTGCTTTCTTCTGCGGTCCTTATCAGGGCTTTGACGTCCTTGGGGAAACAGGAACCGCCGTAGCCGGGGCCGGGGAAGAGGAAGTCGTAGCCGATGCGGGAGTCGGAACCGATTCCTTCACGTACGGCTTTTACGTCGGCGCCCATCCGTTCACACAGTCCGGCAATCTGGTTCATGAAGGAGATGCGGGTGGCAAGCATGGCGTTAGCGGCGTATTTGGTCATTTCGGCGCTGCGGATATCCATGACGATCATGCGGTTCTGTTTGCGCATGAAGGGATCGTAGAGTTCTTTCATGATTTCGGCGGTGCGGACGTTGTCACAGCCGATGACGACCCGGTCAGGTTTCATGAAGTCGTCGATGGCGGCGCCTTCCTTGAGGAATTCGGGGTTGGAGACGACATCAAATTCCAGGTGAACACCCCGAGCAGCAAGCTCTTCCTGAACGGTGGCGCGAACCTTGTCGGCGGTGCCGACCGGAACGGTCGATTTGTCGACGATAATTTTGAAGCCGTTCATGGCGCGACCGATGTCCTTGGCAACGCCGAGGACGTGTTTGAGGTCGGCGGAACCGTCTTCGCCCGGCGGGGTGCCGACGGCGATGAAGCAGACCAGTGAGGCCTTGACCGCTTCTTCGACGTCGAGGGTAAAAGTAAGGCGTCCTTCGGCCTGATTACGCAGGATCATCTCTTTCAAGCCCGGTTCATAGATCGGGATGATGCCCTGTTTCAGGTTGTCGATTCGCGCGTGGTCTATATCAACGGTGATGACGCTATTGCCGCTTTCGGCAAAACAGGCTGCTGCCACCAGGCCGACGTAACCGGCGCCAAAAATACAGATTTTCATTTTTTGCTCCAAAAGTCAGAATGGTGGGGTCTCTATAGCACACTATCCGGCTGTAATTCCATTGTTTTTTGTGTTAATCCCCGCTGTTTTTCAATTTCAGGGCTTCAGCGTATGCCTCACTTCGGGACACTCCTGATATTATGGCAGCTTGTTTTGCTATGTCCTTGATTGAAAGCGCTCCGCCAGCCATCAAGCGCCGAAGCACTTGTTCCAGCGGTTCGGTCTCCTGTAAAGCTGCTTCACCAGGGGCAACCAAAATAACTACTTCACCGCGCACAATGCCCTGTGAAACTGCGGAGATAACCTCTGATGCAGTACCGCGGATAAACTCTTCATAGATCTTGCTCAGCTCCCGTGCCACGATGACCCGCCGCTCGCCCAGCACTTCGCGAATGTCGGTCAGGGTGTCCAGCAGGCGATGGGGAGCTTCATATAGCACCAACGTCCCGGGCAGGTCACTCACTCCGGCCAGAAACGTACGCCGCTTGCCCTGGCGCGATGGAGGGAAACCGGCAAAGGTAAAGGCGTCGGTCGGGAGTCCGGAAGCGGACAGCGCCGCCACGGCGGCACAGGCGCCCGGAACCGGAACCACCTTGATCTGCTCGGCGACCGCGTCACATACCAGCTGGTAGCCGGGGTCGGAGATGCAGGGGGTGCCGGCGTCTGAAATCAGCGCCACCGACTTCCCCTGTCGCAGCGCATTCAGAATACGCTCCCCCTTGAACTGCTGGTTGTGGTCGAAATAGGAGGTCAGCGGTTTCGATATGCCGAAATGGTTCAGCAGCTTGAGGGAGTGTCGGGTATCCTCGGCCGCGATCAGATCGACTTCACCGAGAATCCGCACGGCCCGATAAGTTATGTCTTCCAGATTGCCGATCGGCGTGGCGATTATGTACAGGGTCGCGACTGTCATACGCGCTGTGCCAGAGCCAGTTTCAGTGCCAACCCGGCAAATATTCCCGCTGCCGTACGATTAAGTACCTTCTGGGCAAAAGCCGATTTTCGGAACTGTTCCCCAAAAACCCCTGCCAGAATGCTGATAGCGCCGAATATGATCAGCGTCGCGATCATGAAAATCCCCCCCAATAGCAGGAACTGCACCGATAGATGCCCTTTGGACGGGTCGGCAAACTGTGGCAGAAAGGCGAGAAAAAAAATCGACACCTTTGGATTTGTGATGTTCATGATGATGCCGCGCCGGTAGAGGACGGCGGAACTCAGCCGGTCGGTTGCGGCCAGCGGGCCGGTTTCGGCTCTAGCCCTGAAGGATTGCACCGCCAGATAAAGCAGATATCCGGCACCGGTAAATTTGAGAACAGTGAATGCGGTTGCCGAGGCCCTGAAGAGCGCTGCCAGACCGAAGGTCACCGCTGCCGTGTGGGCCAGAAGCCCGGTGCAGAGTCCGAGCGTAACTAGCAGCCCGGCCTTGCGCCCTTGCTGGGCTGCCTGGGTCATGACAAACAGGTTGTCCGGACCGGGGGAGAGGGCCAGCAGTACCGAGGTGGTAAAAAACATGAAGAGTAAGAT
>JAJXWO010000101.1 GCA_021781535.1 Deltaproteobacteria bacterium
ATGGCCAGAAACATTGAAATCAAGGCACGTATCGAGAGCGTCGAAGCTTTAATCTCAAAGGCCACCGCACTTGCCGATAAAGGGCCAATCGAGATTATCCAGGATGATACCTTCTTTGCCTGCCCGAACGGCAGGCTGAAGCTTCGTGACTTTTCCCCCACGGAGGGCGAGCTGATCTTCTATCGCCGCTCCGATCAGGCCGGGCCGAAGGAATCCTTCTATCTCATCTCCCCTACTTTCGCGCCGGATGTTCTTAGAGAATCATTATCGCTGGCTTATGGCCAGGTCGGACGTGTCCGCAAACAGCGTACCTTGTTCCTTGCCGGCAGAACGCGGATTCATCTCGACCGGGTTGAAGATTTGGGGCATTTCCTTGAATTGGAGGTCGTATTGTCGGATGGAGAAGCCATCGAAACCGGCGAGGCGATTGCGCAAGATCTGATCGAAAAGCTGGGTATTATATCAAATCAGCTCATTGAAGTGGCGTATGTCGATCTGCTTAACCAGGCTGTACCTGAACAACGCCATACAGTTTTGGCGTAGGACTGGATTGTTGGAATAATCGCAAGCACGGGACAGCGGCGCTGATCATATGGTGCTAGGGTGCAGATATTCGTCAAGGAGGAAACGTAGTGCGCGCCAGTACTATCACCAGCTATCAGGAACGCCTGAACCGGGTTCTGATCCACATTCATCAGAATCTGGACGAACCGCTCACCATCGACCGCTTGGCCGTGGTGGCCTGCCTCTCTCCGTTTCACTTCCACAGGATTTTCAGCGCTCATGTGGGGGAAACCGTAACCGGGCATGTGCGCCGGTTGCGGCTGGAACGGGCAGCCACAAGGATCGCCTTCACCGGCGACAGTATCACGGATACGGCTCTGGCGGTGGGGTACGAGACACCGGCGGCGTTTGCCCGTGCCTTTCGCGAGCGCTTCGGCGTGAGTCCCAGTGAGTTCCGTAGTCAACAGCGTACAACTATTCCTTCGTTCGCCGGAAATCCAACTGACATGGAGTTGCGTATCATGAAACCGGAAATGAGAGAGATTCAGGAAACGAACGTACTATTTGTGAGGAAGACAGGAGCATACAACAAAGCCGCCTCGCCGGCCTGGGAGGCGCTCATGGGCTTTGCCTACAAAAACCGCCTGATGAGTGATGAAACAGAGATGATCGGCATTGGTCACGACGACCCGGCCATCACGGTTGAAGAGAACATCCGTTACGACGCCTGCATTACCTTTACCGGGGAGGTGAAGCCGGAAGGGGAAGTGGGGATACAGCTGATTTCCGGCGGCCGCTATGCCGTGTTCCTGCACAAGGGGGCATACGCCGAACTGAAGGAGGTCTACCGCAGCATATTTGCCGGATGGCTGACATCCAGCGGTTGCACCCTTGGAGAACGCCCGGTCTTCGAAAAGTATTTGAACCGGGACCCGCGCCGGACCAAGCCGGAGAATCTGCGCACTGAAATCTGGATTCCGGTAGTGTAGGTGACGGCACAAAACAGGGAGGATTTCATGGAGAAGATCGACTTGAAGAAAACATTGAAACACCTGTATCAGCCTTCGACCAGGGAGATTGTCAGCGTCGATGTCCCACAGATGAACTTCCTCATGGTTGATGGCGAGGGAGATCCAAATACTTCGAAGTCGTTCAGTGATGCGATCGAAGCGCTATATCCGGTTTCCTACACGTGAAGTTCATGGTCAAAAAAGGGGAAATTGGCGTCGATTAGCCAGTTTCCCTGCCATTGGTACGGTTTGAAGCATTCAAGGAGGGAAAGGCCGCGCAAACCATGCATATTGGGCCATTCTCGGAGGAGGGGCCGACCATTGAAAAGGTCCATTCATTCATAGAAGGCACTGGCAGTCAAAGGGTTGGCAAGCACCACGAAATATATATCAGCGATTTACGGCGCACAGCACCGGAAAAGTGGAAAATCATCGTCAGGCAGCCTATGTTATGACGATTGCAAAACGTGATATATTCACTTTTTGCCACAACAATTCATACGGGACACGACCATGAAAGCAGTCATCTACTATTACACCGGCACCGGCAACTCCCTCTGGACAGCGCGCGCCCTCGCCGGGAAGCTCGGCGACACGGAGCTCGTACCGATGCACCGGATGAAGCAGGGCTTGCACGGCAGCAACGTCGATACCATCGGCCTCGTCTTTCCGGTTCACATCTGGGGTGTCCCGAGTCTCGTGCGTACCTTTCTACAATCGATGGAAAAACAGCCGGGTGTCTATTATTTCGCCTTCGCGGTGAATGCCGGTCAGGTATCGCGCACCCTCGTTCAGCTCAAGGAGCTCATGGCCAGGAACGGCCTCACCCTCTCCGCCGGATTCGACATTATATTCCCGAGCAACTATATTCCGTGGGGAGGGCCGGGGCCTGAGGAGGCGCAGAGGAAACTATTCGACGCGGCGGCGGAAAAGATCAACGTCGCGGTATCGTATATCTTAAGCCGGAAATCCGGGCTGTTAGAGATGGGGCCCCTGTGGCAGCGAGTGCTTTTTACCGGATTGTACAAGATGACCTACAACCTTGTGAAGACGTTGGACAAGAACTTTCTGATCGACGGCACGTGCACATCCTGCGGCATCTGCGAGAAGGTCTGTCCCGTGAAGAACATCTCGTTGGAAGCCGGAAGACCGGTCTGGCACGGCAGTTGCGAACAGTGTCTTGCCTGCATCCAGTGGTGCCCCGCAGCATGCATTCAGTACGGAAAGAAGACGAAGAGCTACGAACGATACCACCACCCCGAGGTGAGGGTGAAAGATGTGCTGCGTGAAATCAAGGGAATGGATCGGGATTAAAAACCGGAAAGCGCGCGGGCGCGTTACGAAACGTGTATGAAAAAGGTATCAGGAATAACCAAGCTGCAACTGATAATTGAACATCTTCGGGAACCTTTTCGCATCTCCCGCGTATTACCGTGTAGAGAAGAACGCTTGGAGTCTGCATGAACGATACTATCGTAATCGAACGTATCCGCAACGGTGACGTTGATGCCTTTGCGCAGCTCGTCCGGAAGTACCACAAAAATCTTCTCGCCTTTATCTATCGCTTTGTACGGGATCCCCATCTGACCGAAGATATCGGCCAGGAGGTATTCCTGGATGCCTACAAATCGCTGGCGCACTTTGATCCGGAAGCGGGGACACCTTTTTCGGCCTGGCTGTTTATCTGCGCCCGTAATCGCTGCATCAGCGAGCTGCGGAAACGGGGCAGGACCGAGAGTGCGCCGCTGGAAGAGTATCACGGCTGCACCGCTGCCGGAGACAATGCCGAAGCCCTGTTGATCCGACGTGAAGGTCGACGGGCATTGGCTGATTCGCTGGAACAACTGCCGGAACCGTTCCGGACGACGATGTTCAGGAGCCTGCAGGGTGCTTCCTTGAATGAAATTGCCAATCAGAGCGGGATCGGGCTGGCCACCGTCAAGAGCCGTCTGTTTCGAGCCAGAGAGCGGCTGAAGCTGCTTATGAAAGAATCTGCTGGAGGTGTCTGCCATGAGCGATGAGTATTCGCCATCACAGGATTTTGTCTCAAAGGTCATGCAACAGGTTCGTGTGTATGAAGCCTCGCGAACCTCATTCGTGGAATGGTTCATCAGCCACCCGTCAATACGCTACGCTCTGGCCGGAGGTGGAACCTTGTTCGGGATTTTCAAGTCGGTACCGGTTTTTTAAATCGAGATCTGAAGGGATTGAAAACGTATGAAACATACCGATGCCGGCGTGATTGAACGTGGCGAAGTCCAAAGAAAGTCCAGAACCAGGGAGTTTGTCAAATCGATCCTTTGGGCCGTTGCACTGGCCCTCATCATCAGAACGTGTATCGTACAGTCGTTCAAGATCCCCTCCGGCTCCATGGAGGACACCCTGGTGATCGGTGACTGCCTGCTGGTAAACAAGTTTATCTACGGCATCAGAGTACCGTTCACCGGCCTGCGCCTACCGGCTCTGCGCGACCCGCAGCGGGGGGATGTGATCGTCTTCCAATACCCTCGGGATCGTTCGAAAGATTTTATCAAGCGCTTGATCGGCGTTCCGGGCGATGTGATCCAGGTTCGGGATAAGCGGGTGTATGTCAACGGGGTCCTCTATCACAATCCCCATGAGGTGCACAAAGACCCGCAGACCTTGCCACGTGAAGCGTCCGTACGCGATAATTTCGGACCGGTCCGGGTCCCCTCCAACGACTATTTCGTGATGGGTGACAACCGGGACAACTCCTATGACAGCCGTTTTTGGGGTTTTGTCCCGCATGCCGATGTGATCGGGCTGGCGTTCATCAAATACTGGTCGTGGGACCAGAGCAGATGGCTGCCCAGATGGCAGAGGATCGGCAAACCAATTACTTGACCCGTACCGTTTACCTTCCGAACGAAATGGTGATAGGCATGAAAAGGGCACAAAGAATGCTCTTGATTGCGGTCGATGCTGTTCTCCTGTGCCGGCTGTGACTAGGCGACACAAAACCCGGCCCGGCATAGTCTGGCGAATTCTGGAACCATCGCATCTTGAGCGATATATTCCATCTACCGAAGCAACTCACCTCTTTGGAAAACAGCCTTCGCAGTAGCCACAACGTCATGTAACATGCTAATTTTACTTGTTATCAGGCTACATATTTGCTATGGTTACGGTTCAATATTTCATAGCTGGAAGGGGATAAGGTACGATGAGATTTACGAAAATGCAGGGTGCCGGCAATGATTACGTGTATGTCAACTGCTTCGAGGAAACTATTGCTGATCCACGACAGGTGGCGATACAGGTTTCAA
>JAJXWO010000102.1 GCA_021781535.1 Deltaproteobacteria bacterium
AAGTTACGCAATCAGAAGAATTTCTTCAGGTTTGCCTCAAACCTCTTTTCGGTCCTACGCTCAGTACCGGTCTGATCGCCGTAACTGTAGTCTATCGTGGCCTGCATCTTCTGGAAATTGAAACCTATGGTGCCGTTATAAACCAGCTGTTCGTCATGTTGCGGCTGATCGATGAGAGAATATTTTATTCTTGCGGCGAGATATACCCTGTTCAACGGGTAATATCTGGCGCCAAAGCCGAGACTTCGGGACAACCGGTTATCGTTGTTGCCGGCATTCAGCTTGGTGTACTCCAACGTTTCGTTTAATTCCAGAATCCGGCGGGCGATACCGGATACCTGATAGAAATAGTAGTTGGCATTTTGCTTCAGATCCGAGCTGGTTGTCCTGGTCCCTGCGAAGTCAGTCGAATGGCGTATGTTATAGCGGACCTGAGCATCCATGTAACGGTTCGGAGTATACGTCGCGCTGCCGTCCACATTGAAATCGGAGCTGGTGGTGGTATCGGTGTCCGTCGTCGTATAGTTCGCATTCAGTCTGACCATCAGAGACTTAAGCGTATAATCCAGATTCGTACCATACCTGTTGGAAAAAATGCTTTCCCTGTTTTCCGCAACTATGGTTTCGTTTTCGTAAATGAGTGCAAAACGGAGCCTCGCCGCTGGCTCCCAATCCACCCTGGCTGTCGTCAGGTATCGGCTGTAGCTGTTTGACGGGAGCTGGATATTACTTAATTGCGTAATCCCGCTGTTCGAACCGGAAACAGATGGGGCAGAAATATTCGTACCGGTGCCGCTGGCCAGCGTTATCGTTTCATCCAATTCTGCCTTTACCGCGCTGATCGGCGTATAAACCGCTCTGGCAACAATATCATGACTCAATGCGGAGCTAGAAGATGCATTATCAGATGTGAGCGACCGAATCTTGTAACTGGCGAACAGACCGACTTTGGAGGAAAACCTCCGGGTGCTTGCGGTTTCAATCGATCCTTGAAGCTGCAGGTTGTTGTCGGAACCGTTCTTGAAATTGTCAATCAGGAATTCCTGGGCAAGGGTGAAAGGAGCACGTTTGAACGTATCGACGCGCAAGGAAGCCAGGTTTTCCGTATTGTCCGGGATTGGAGAGGCAGTTTGCGAAGAACGCGCGTATTTTACCTGTTCCGAGCTGAACCTGGCGCGCCAATCGGTTTCCATACCCCAGACGCCGCTTATGTACAGCGGCAGCCTCGTATCGTATCTGAGGCCGGTATTGTCGAGTATGCGACTGAAAGAGTTAAAGGTCCGAGCCTCCCATTTGCTCCTTGTGGCAATGCCGAAAAGATTCACGTCGTAAGTTTCGGAACTGTTGCTGCTGTCTGTGCGTTTGGTAAAGGAACTGTCTGCCGAGATCTGTATCCAGTTGGAAAAGCGTACCCATTTGCGCTGCATGGCCTCATTAACGGTACCTATGAGAAACTGGGACTCCTCAAAGTTCTGATTATTATCAATGTAGTCTTCGTAGCGGGCAGACCTGAACTGCACCCAGTTGTCCTTCTTGTTCAGACTGGCGATCGCCAGCTTTTTCAGCCGGCTGTTCACGGGGTTGATGCTTTTGAGGTCCTTGTTGATCTCGTCGCTGTAATCCACCGTTATCATCGGCAGACTGTTGAATACCGAGCTGAAGCGGTTGCTCATGGAATCTTTTACGCCCAACTCTATTCTTGCGCCGCTCCTTATGTGGGTACCGTCAACAATTGCAGTATCAAGTCCGGGAGCGATCATCGCTGCATTCAATAACTGCGCGCCCCCAACAAAAGATGTGTCTCTAAGAAAAACAGAGCGGGTTATGTCGCCGCTGTAAAGTTTCATGCGGAAAGGAAGTTCCTTCGGATCGAGAACCAGCAGCCCGTCATAGAGGATGTGTCCGGCGGTGTGATCGAGGCTCTCCTCATCGCCCGGAGACCTGATTTTGCCGTATATGGAGGACCACTCGTACCCCAGTGAAAACTTGTAGCCGCCGAGACGTCCGTTGGCGAAACGGTTGCTGATGTCGTACCGGAGAGAATACCGTTGCCTGAAGCTCGATCCATCGAGCTGCCTGGTGCCGTTAACATCACGGTCATAGCTTACGTAGCCCAGCTCCGCTTCACCGCTTAGGGCGGCAAAGGCCGCAGACGGCAAAGCAGTAAAAAATGCCGCAAGAAAAAGCACGACACAAGCTGTTTTCTCAATAATCAGAATCTTTGTCGGCATGGCGCTCTTTGAATGTGGCAGAAGGATTGATTATTCCACCCTAATTATCAACAATAGGGGCCTTTAGAGTAGCATATTCTGCAAGTATCGTACCCTTTTGTACAATATTTTGACACAGTCAAACCCCGCAACTATTCGATTTTTCACAGTATTTATATTGCAGCCGGCTAATCCGCACTAGGTGGCCGCATGCCGGTCGAATAGCTTAAATTACCAGCCAAATAACGCGCTTTCAACGGCAAGCACGTTGACCTAAGCCAGTGCCAAGAATGCGAATTTGCAGTGATTCAAACGAGAGGGCAATCATGATAAACGGTCTATCTCAGGACAAATGCCTTTATATTGTTTCCGCCCGCCCAGTGTTCGGCATGGCTTTTCACCACAAAATAGCTACATGGGCATACAAAGCGCTAAATTTAACACATCCAAACATGTATATCAACATTAGTATTTTGTAATTGCAAGTTGGATGCGGGCAAGGGTCATAGGGAGAAATGAAGGTAAAAAAAGGGGATGGAAAAACTCCATCCCCCTATCGACACTATAGAACAACAGATTACTTAAGATGACATTTCAGACAAAGGGTACTGCCACTGATCGATGCCCTCAGGAACGGTGCGATAGTGTTGTCATGCACGTTGTGGCAGGAGCTGCACTCCATGATGCCGTTCTGGAAAGGCAGCACTCCACCCACCTTGCCGGTTGCATCCCTCAGGGCCAAGCTGCCGGGCCTTGCGGTATTAACAGTTGTCGCTGCCTTGTCGTAATCGATGTTGACCGGATGGTCGTTGGTCAGGTCGGTGCCAAGGTTGGCAGGGCCGGAAATTACGCCTGTGCCAGAATTATATGCAGCAGTATCAGTAGAGGTCAGGCCATATGGCTGGTTGTTGAGGGTGGCACCGGCCATGGTGGTCACACCGTCGTGACAGGTCATACAGAGGAGCGAGGTGCTCTTCGTGCTGAACTGCCCCTTCGTGGTACCCTGGAACCAGGAGTCCGCAGCGCTACCTTCCATCATGATACCAGATGTGTAGAGCTTGAATGCGTTGTCAAGCGTTGCACCTTTCCTGTTCCACAGCGCCTTGGT
This sequence comes from Deltaproteobacteria bacterium, assembly GCA_021781535.1. GTDB lineage: Bacteria > Desulfobacterota > Desulfuromonadia > Geobacterales > Pseudopelobacteraceae > JACRCG01. The sequence continues at coordinate 3,319 of JAJXWO010000102.1, forward strand.
CTTGGCAGAGTTGTGCGGCGTGTGACAGAAAACGCAGACCTGGGTCGAGTTTACGTTTGCTTGCCTGTACCCGCCAGCAGCCGCGTTCTGTTGCGACAGGTCATGCTTCGTGCCGACGATGCCGGCGAAGGCGCTGCTTGCCACGGCGACTGCCGATACTACTGCCAGTGTTGCTAGTAACTTTTTCATTTCTTACTCCTCCTCTTTCTTGGTTGTTTGTGCTGCAAGGATTGTCTCCCCATACACAATTTGGAATCAATGTTCAATTCACTAGCAACTCACATGCCACAATCATCCAGTACACCAACCAAGCAATATCACACAACTTTTTTCATCAGGCAAAGATAACGCCCGGTTATTTCACCGGGCGACATATTAACGCGTGTTAATTTGCCGCTATTTCACGGCATCACTTATTCAAAGCTGCGCCCTTCTCCACGGGATGGTCCTTAAGGTAGCGCTCATCCATGTACTGGAACACCTGGAAGCGGTAATTCATCTGGTCTACCACGTAGATGGTGTTGTTTTTGTCGATATATATCCCCATGGGAAGGAGAAAACCGCCGGGAGCGATTTTCTGCTCGGAGGCAAATGTCCCCCCTACCGTCAGGAGGTACTCCCCTGTAGGAGAGAAGATCGAGAAGTTGTTCCCCTTGCCGTCCACCGCATAGATATGGTCCTCCGAATCGCGGGCAATCCCCTTGAGCATCTGGAATTCACCGGGGTTGTCGCCGCGTGTGCCAAACTTTCTGATGAATTTTCCCTCAGGATCGAATAGCTGAACACGTGTATTGAGAGAGTCCGCCACGACGATGGTGCCGTCAGAAAGGAGCGTCGCCCAGGCCGGGACGCTGAATTCGCCGTCTCCCCCCCCCCGCTTGCCGAAGGAAAAGAGGTGCTTGCCGGTGAGGTCGAGGACGTCGATCTTATGTCCCTGGGCGTCACAGACGATTATTCTCTTCCGCTCCTTGTCAATGGCGATGCCGACCGGCCGTTTGGCGAATGGAGAGAGATCAATGTTCCCCACGGGCTGTTCCGTCTTGTTGAAGATAAAGATCTTTTTGACGTCTGCGTCCGTAACATAGATATTGCCGGCAGCGTCCAAGGCAATCCCCATCGGCTCCAGGAAAATGTTCTCTAGATTCTTCCCGAACAGATGTACCTTGTTCTTTTTCAGGTCGTAGACAACGATCGCGCGATTCAACGTGTCGACGACGTAGACACTCCCCTCGCCGTCGGCCGCGATGCCGCTGGGGCGGTTGAAGGTTATCGGGTCGTCCTTGCCGAAAATCCCCTCGAAAAATAGCTGGGAACCGGTCTTCGGCAGGTCGTGCTGACTGCGGTAGGCGCCGAGCCATTCGATTTTCGGGTCATCAGGCAGCGGGGGCCAGTAGAACCTGTGTTTCATCGGGGGGGTGCCGGCGCATCCCGCTGACAATCCTAT
>JAJXWO010000103.1 GCA_021781535.1 Deltaproteobacteria bacterium
AGCCGCAACTACGCCCGATTTGCCAAGGTTCCGATGCTGGAACCATCAGATTCGCGGGAATGCAAGGAATTTACCCGGCTCGCTTTCGAGCTGTCGGAACAATACGACACTCCGTTCATGCTCAGAAGCAGCACCCGTATTTCCCACGGCAAATCGATTGTGGAACTGGGTGAGCGGGTGACTGGTCTGCCGCTGCCAAAACTTGAAAAAAACCCGGCCAAGCTGGTCATGCTTCCGGGTAACGCCCGTGTTCGTCATCCACTGGTCGAACAGAATCTTGTCAATCTATCTAAAGCTGCTGCAACGATGCCGTTAAACCGCCTGGAGATTCGTGATCGTTCGATCGGCATCATAACCGCCGGCATCTGCTATCAATATGTCCGGGAAGTACTGCCGGATGCTTCGACACTCAAGCTTGGCATGGTACACCCGCTCCCGCACGATCTGATCCGTGAATTTGCTGCACAGGTCGATACGCTCTACGTAATTGAAGAACTCGATCCCTTTATCGAAGACCAGGTTAAGGCCATGGGACTCACGGCCATCGGCAAGGAGATCATTTCCCTGTGCGGCGAACTGACCCCGGGACGGCTCCGCAGCGCCTTCGGACTGCCGCAACCCGCCACCATACCGGTTGAGCAGATGCCGGGCCGCCCACCCAATATGTGCCCCGGCTGTCCGCACCGCGGCGTATTCTTTGCCCTTAACCAGCTTAAAGCGTATGTAACCGGCGATATCGGCTGTTACACGCTTGGTTTCATGCCACCGTTATCCGCCATGGATACCTGTGTCTGTATGGGAGCATCAATCGGCATGGCAACCGGAGTGAGCAAGGTCGTTTCAGATGAGGAGAAGAAAAAAATTGTGGCGGTGATTGGTGACTCTACATTCCTGCATACCGGGATGAACGGCCTGATGGATATGGTTTACAATAACTCGCCTGCAACGGTGATCATTCTCGACAACAGTATCACCGCAATGACCGGACGGCAGGATAATCCTGCATCCGGATTTACCCTGATGGACGATCCGGCCCATGCCATAAATATCCCGCTGCTCTGCAAGGCGCTTGGAGTCAAGAATATCCGCGTTATCAATCCGCTTGATCTGGAAGAGACCAGGCGGGTGATTTCAGAGGAGATGGAACGTCCCGAGCCATCGGTGGTTATCACGAACAAACCCTGCGTGCTCATCAAACGCGAGGATGTCTTTCAAAAAGGGCCGGTCTATGCGGTTGATGCAGATAAATGCACCGGCTGCCGCGCCTGCCTGAAAATCGGCTGTCCTGCTATTGAATGGCTACCCGCGGGTGACGGGAGCAAAAAGGGCAAGGCCCGCATTGATCCGCTGCTGTGTACCGGCTGTGATGTCTGTCGCCAGTTATGCAGATTCGATGCGATCGGGAGTAAACAATGAAAGCACAGATTAAAAACATCCTTCTGGTGGGGGTTGGCGGACAGGGTATTCTGCTGGCTTCCGAAATATTGTCCGAAGCGGCCATGCTGGCCGGTTTTGATGTTAAAAAAAGTGAAATTCACGGCATGTCCCAGCGAGGCGGCAGCGTTGTCTCCCATGTTCGTTACGGTACGGAGGTTTTTTCTCCGATCGTCCCGGAGGGAGAGGGGGATATCTTGTTCGGTTTTGAATTGATGGAAACGGTCCGGTCACTGCCGCTTCTCAAGCCGGGCGCCGGCACCGTGGTGGCCAATGACCTGCGCATATCGCCTCCGTCCGTGTTGATGGGGCTGGAAGCCTATCCCGAAGGGCTGACGGAACACATAAAGACGCAGTTTGCCGATTTTCTGCTGGTCGACGGCCAGAAAATGGCTACCGATGCCGGCAACGTGCGAGCAGCCAATACTGTTCTTCTGGGTGCGGTCTCAAAACGGCTCGATATAGCCGAGGAATACTGGTTAAAAGCTCTGGAAAAGATGGTGCCGGTCAAGGCGCTGGAGGTCAACAAACGTGCCTTCCAGATGGGACGCATGTTATAGGGGCACGATATTCAAATGTTCCGTATTTTTTTCTAAAGAGGTAGAGCCGTATGTTTTTCAACGAAGAATTTGAAACCCTGCCGCGTCCCGCTCTTGAAGCCCTGCAGCTGAAACGACTGCAAGCGACACTTGAGAGAGTATATAATAATGTCCCGTTTTATAAAGCCTCTTTTAATTCTGCAGGCATTAAGCCTGACATTGTATCTTCCCTGGAAGATCTGCAGAAACTTCCATTTACCACCAAACAGGATATGAGGGATTCCTATCCCTACGGTCTGTTTGCCGCCCCGATGGATGAAATTGTCCGCATTCATGCGTCGAGCGGCACAACCGGCAAACCGACTGTCGTCGGTTATACCCGGAAGGATATTTCTGTCTGGTCCGAACTCATGGCGCGGTCGTTCGTTGCTGCCGGAGCCCACAAAGGCGATATTATTCACAACGCCTACGGCTATGGCCTGTTCACCGGTGGTTTGGGTGCCCATTACGGCGCCGAGCTGTTGGGGGCTTCCGTCATTCCGATCTCCGGCGGGAATACCAAGCGTCAGATCATGATCATGCAGGATTTCGGTTCCACCGTCCTGACCTGCACGCCCTCATATTCGCTTTTCATGGCTGAAGAGGCGCAGGCGGAAGGAATTGATTTCAAAAACCTGAAGTTGCGGGTCGGGATCTTCGGCGCCGAGCCATGGTCAGAGGCAATGCGCGCCGAGATCGAGCGAAAACTAAATCTGTCGGCGATTGATATCTATGGCCTGTCCGAGATCATGGGGCCGGGCGTTGCCATCGAGTGCATCGAAGCCAAGCGGGGGCTTCATATCTGGGAAGATCATTTCATCCCCGAGATCATCAATCCGGAAACAGGAGAACGTCTTCCGGAAGGTGAGCGAGGCGAGCTGGTCATTACCACTATTACCAAGCAGGGAATACCGCTGATCCGCTACCGCACCCGTGACATTACCAGCCTGACGTATGAGCCATGCATCTGTGGCCGCACTCATGCCCGCATTACCCGTATGAGCGGTCGTTCTGACGACATGTTGATAATCAGGGGGGTAAATGTTTTCCCTTCTCAGATCGAAGCAATTCTGGTCGGTATCGAGGGAATTGAACCACACTATATGCTGATTGTTGATCGTGTGGGAACACTGGATACGTTGACTGTTCAGGTTGAGGTCAGTGAACAGCTGTTCTCGGACGAAATCAAGGTATTGCAGGCTCTGTCGCGGCGGGTCGAAAAAGAGATCAAGGATATGCTGGGAGTCACCTGCACGGCAAAACTGGTCGAGCCGAAAACGATTCAGCGGAGTGAAGGCAAAGCCAAACGAGTGATCGATAATCGTAATTTGTAGGGGCGTTGCTGCCGCGCCCACTCTACCGGAGGTACATCATGAAAGTTGAACAGATATCTATTTTCATCGAAAACAAGTCCGGCCGACTGGCTGAAATCACCCGCATACTCGGCGAAGCCGGAATTAATATCCGGGCGCTTTCGCTCGCTGATACATCTGATTTCGGCATCCTGCGTTTGATTGTCAATAATGGGGCAAAGGCCACGTCAGTACTGAAAGAAAACGGCTTCACCGTCAACAATACTGAAGTGGTCGCAGTTGAGGTGCCGGACCGTCCGGGCGGTTTATCCGCTATCCTGCAGACACTTGACCGGGAAGCGATCAATGTCGAGTACATGTATGCTTTTGTTGAACGTTGTGCCGGTAATGCGGTCATCATCTTCCGGTTTGATGAAACGGACAAAGCAATTGACGTCCTGAAGAAACAAAATTTCAACATGCTTGAGGGAAGCCGCCTGTACAACATGTAGCTAATAAACCATCGGAGGTCGCAATGAAAAAGATGTCGTTGCTGTTCAGCAGTATCTGTTTGAGCCTCGTCTGTGCAACCGTATCGTTTGCATCCGGATCCATCAGGATCGGCGCTCTTTTTGCCGTTACCGGGCCGGCTTCTTTTCTCGGCGAACCGGAAAAAAAGACTCTTGAACTGCTGGTGAAAGAGACAAATGAAAAGGGTGGCATCAACGGCCAGAAGTTGGAAGCTGTTATTTATGATACCGGCGGTGATGCCACCAAAACGGTCCAACTGGCAACCAAATTGATCAAGGATGACAAGGTCAGCATCATTATCGGGCCAAGCACCACCGGCGAGAGCATGGCGGTAATACCGGTCGTTGAAAAATGGAAAATCCCCATGATTTCCTGCGCTGCCGGAATAAAAATCACCGAACCGGTCAAACACTGGGTTTTTAAAACTCCGGCCAATGACCACATTGCCGCCGAAAAAATTCTTAACTATATGGCGAGCAAAAAACAGAAGAGTATTGCTCTGTTGACGGTAACAGACGGATTCGGAGCCTCCGGGCGTGAACAGATAAAGACTCTGGCACAAAAGAGGGGTTTTACCATCGTGGCTGATGAGGTGTACGGACCGAAAGATACCGACATGACTGCCCAGTTAACCAAGATCCGCGGCATCAAGCCCGATGCGATAATCTGCTGGGGCACCAACCCGGGGCCGGCTGTTATTACCAAGAACGTCAAACAGCTCGGACTCAAGACGCCGCTCTATATGAGCCATGGCGTTGCCTCCAAAAAATATATTGAACTTGCCGGTGCCGCTTCGGCTGAAGGGGTTATGCTTCCTGCAGGCAAACTTGCCATATACGATGTGCTTCCGAAAGGTGATGCGCAGT
>JAJXWO010000104.1 GCA_021781535.1 Deltaproteobacteria bacterium
CGAGAATAAAACCGTCCGTCAGATCGTGGAGGAAGGTGTTCAGGAGACTGTCGACCTACTGGCCGAGTTTAACGCCATCACCGATAAATTCTCCGAGCCGGATGCCGATTTCGAGAAGCTATGCGAACGCCAGGCAACACTACAGGAAAAACTCGATCATCAGGATGCCTGGGATCTCGACAGCCGCCTGGAGATGGCTATGGAGGCACTGCGATGCCCCCCCGGCGACTCGCTGGTGCAGGTTCTGTCCGGCGGTGAAAAACGCCGGGTGGCGCTTTGCCGGCTGCTGCTGAAGAAACCGGACATCCTGCTTTTGGACGAACCTACCAATCATTTGGACGCAGAATCGGTAGGCTGGCTGGAACACCACCTGCACTCTTACCCCGGCACGGTCATCGCAGTAACTCACGACCGATATTTTCTGGACAACGTGGCTGGCTGGATCCTGGAACTGGACCGGGGTGAGGGCATACCCTGGAAAGGCAATTATTCATCCTGGCTGGAACAGAAACAGGGGCGCCTGGCAGTGGAGGAAAAGAGTGCCAGCGAGCGCCAGAAAACCCTGCAGCGCGAGCTGGAGTGGATCAGGATGTCACCAAAGGGACGCCACGCCAAGGGCAAAGCCCGTATCAGTTCCTACGAACAGCTGCTGACCCAGGAGAGTGAGAAACATGCCAAAGACCTGGAAATCTATATTCCGCCCGGACCGCGCCTGGGCGATATCGTGGTCGAGTTCAGCGATGTCTCCAAGGCCTACGGTGACCGGTTATTGTACGAAGGTCTGACCTTCAACCTGCCGCCCGGTGGAATCGTTGGAGTGATCGGTGCCAACGGCGCCGGCAAAACCACCCTCTTCCGTCTGATTACCGCACAGGAACAATCGGATACCGGTACCATCCGTATCGGGGAGACGGTAAAGCTGGGCTATATGGACCAATCCCGCGATGCGCTCAAACAGGAGCAGACCATCTGGGAGGCCATTTCAGGTGGTGATGAGCAGATCCAGCTCGGCAAGCTAGCTGTCAACTCGCGAGCCTATGTTTCCCGCTTCAACTTCTCAGGTTCGGACCAACAGAAGAAAATCGGCATGCTTTCGGGTGGCGAGCGAAACCGGGTCCACCTGGCCAGGATGTTGAAAGATGGGGCCAACGTGCTGCTGCTGGATGAACCCACCAACGACCTGGATGTTAACACCATGCGGGCTCTGGAAGAAGCACTGGAAAACTTCGCCGGCTGTGCCGTGGTCATCAGCCACGACCGTTGGTTCCTGGATCGCATAGCCACCCACATCCTGGCATTCGAAGGGGATTCCAGCGTGGTTTATTTTGACGGCAACTATTCGGAGTATGAGGATGACCGCAAACGACGCCTGGGAGCAGCGGCCGATCAGCCCCATCGCATCAAATACCGGCAGTTGACACGGGCATAGATCTTTTCACCGTCATCACACCAAGCAATGAAAGGATAATTTCACATGTCCTTCACCGGAGACCTGGCACACCTGCCGATCGTTGATGTTATACAGCTGATACATTCCACCAAAAAATCCGGCACCCTCAGTATTAAAAGCCACAAGGGCGAGAGCCAACTGGTCTTCAGCGATGGTTATTTTGCCAGCGCAAATCACCTCAACAACAGTGTCCGCATCGGACAGATCCTGGTTGAAAAGGACTTCATCAACCAAGACTGTCTGGATCAGGCCCTCATCGAGCAAAGACAATCCGGTGCAGCCCGCAAACCGTTGATCGCAACCCTGATCGAGCAGGGTGCCATCAGCCCCGACAATGCCTATAGCGGCTTGGAATATCTGATAGAGATGACCATCGTCGAAGTTCTCACCTGGACCAGCGGCACCTTCTCACTGGATGTGGACAACGTCGTCACGTGTGACGAGTACCGCTATTTTCCTGAAACCCTGAAACAGGAAATACTTATGAATGCGCAGGCGATCTTGATGGATGCGCTCCGCATTTACGACGAAAAAATGCGGGACGGCACCCTTGGAGAGATCTTTTTTTCGTCTGCTGAAGCAACCGGCACAGACACACTGGCGAGCGGCAACGCGAACCAATCCGTCACTGCCGGCCTGTTGGGTCTGGACGCCCTCGACAGCCTCACAAAAAAGATTCCGGATGTATTTATCGGACTCAAGGATCACGATAACGCAGAAGAACATCGCACGATAATCGCAGCAGAACTGGGCAACCTGCCCCCTGATGCCCAGAAAAAGCTGTGCTCTCTTCTAACCGAGATTTCAACAACGCCAACTCCAGCTGAAGCGTCAAGCGCTGCAGGCAGGTTAACACTCGCAGTGATCGTATTGAGCCGTGACCCATTCATGAAGCACACCATCAGAACCGTCTGCAGACAGAAGGGTTATATCGTTTTTACGACCGATGATGCAAGCAACCTCGATCTGATCATTGAGCAGTCATTTTCGCGGGATCTGCTGCCGCTGTTGATACTCGACGACCCGGCCTTCATAGGAAACGGCTACACACATGCATCCGTATTATCATTGCTTCAACAAAAGCGGGAGAAATATCCCCGGATTTCCATCCTTCAATTGAGCACGTCACTGAATGACCAGGCCCTACCTGTTCAAGTGCTGGAGGAGGGAGCGGAGAGCATATTCCCTCGTCCCTGCCTGCAAGATCGTACCGATTCCTTTGTGGAGGCGATGGCCGTTTTTTTACATTCGTTCAGTTCCGTTATCGAAAAATCGTTCGCCCAACCAAACCGGCAGGCGGCCCGCAAACTAAAGGAAAGTATCTTTACTCTCGGCACGCTCAGAGAACCACCCGAGGTGGCGTTGGAACTTTTACTGTATTCTTCCAGTCTTTTCGAACGGACCATAACTTTTGTTGCCGTGGCATCGGACCTGATTGCCGAAAAAGGGATCGGCATCAATGCAAGCAAGAGTTCAGGAGCAACCGGCCCCTTGATGTTCAAGATCCCGCTTGGACAAAAATCGGTTTTCCAGGATACCGTCGAAACACGGCGCATGTTTTTCGGACTCTGTTCCGATGAAATTCTGAAAACACATCTCTACAGTATGATTGCCCCACCTCACAGCCCCAAAATCCTCCTTTTGCCACTCATAATGTCAGGAAACGTCCTCGCCCTTATTTATGCAGATTTCGGCCAAACACCGCCAACGCCAGTCCAGACGGAATACCTGGAGATAGTATCGCGCTATGCCGGTCTTGTGCTGGATAATTCACTGTATCGAAAGAAGTTTGATAAATTGACCAAGCGTCCCTAATATGAGTATGAACGTTTCAACACAGAAAGGATCGTTATGGACATAAACGTACTGCATCAGATTCTGGATATCGCCTTCCAAAAACAGGTTTCGGACATCCATTTCGAAGTGGACAATCCTCCTTTTTTCAGGGGCAAGGGCCAACTTATTCGGGCCAAGATGCCTAACCTGACTGCGGCGGACACCGGACTGATCGCTGCCGAGGTACTGGAATATAACGGCCGCCAGCTGAGCAGTGATCTGAAGGAGTCTGACGCTTCCTACGCCTTGGCCAGTGGCGGTCGCTTCCGGGTCAGTATCTTCCGCCAGAAGGGACACTATGGCATTGTCATGCGGGTCATCCCGCCGCATATAGGCACGTTTCAGGAACTTAACATCCCTTCGGTTCTAACCGACATCGCGGAAGCATCCAACGGACTGATCCTCGTTACCGGCCCAACCGGAAATGGAAAATCCACGACCCTTGCCTCAATGTTGAGATACCTGAATGAGAACCATAGTTACAATATCATCACCATCGAAGACCCAATCGAATTTATCTTCAGCTCGCAAAAGAGTTGCGTCATTCAGCGAGAAGTGGGAATAGACACCGACAGTTTCAACGCAGCCCTCAAAGCTGCTCTGAGAATGGATCCGGACGTTATCATGGTTGGTGAAATGCGCGACAAAGAGACCATTGACGCCTGCATAAAGGCCGCCGAAACCGGGCATTTGGTATTCTCTTCCCTGCATACCAACGGAGCCGTTTCAACAATCAACCGCATTATTGGCCACTTTCCTCCCGAAGCTCAGGAAATCATCAGACAACGACTCGCAGACATCCTCGTGGCAACAGTTTCCCTGCGACTTATCAAAGATAAAAGCGGTGAGAACATTCTGCCGGTAGTCGAGATCATGCGCGCCACTACTACCATCCAGGCTTGCATCCGCGAAGGACGCCTGGATGAAATTGAAAAGCATATCGAAAACGGGGCTAGCCAGTATCAAATGCAGACACTTGACATGCACCTGCTGGAATTGTACAAGCAGGATAAAATCACGATCGAGGCTGCCAAACGCATGACTCACTCTATGGATTTTGAGCGTAAGGTCATGTTCGAGAGCGAATAATATACCGTTAGAAAGCACATACAGGAAACAACTGTATTGGAGATCACAGTTGGCACAACACGTGCTTTCGCATATGGTGGCAATAAGCTTTTAACAATCAGTCTATGCATATAGCGGACTTATTCCAGCTTACAGAGGAGATACAACGTGAAATGGCTAGTTCCTGTAATACTTCTTATGGCAGCATCCTCATTTGCAGATAACGGCCCGGAGTTTCTCAAATTTAAAAATGGTGTCACATTCCCTCACCGGGCGCACCAAACGTATCTTAAAAGATCGGA
>JAJXWO010000105.1 GCA_021781535.1 Deltaproteobacteria bacterium
AAAATCCCGGTCGGCATAGCAAACACTGGCCGCCCCTGAGAGAATGGGCATATAGCTGCCCTTGGCCGTTCTAAGGTTGGCCGATGCTGCCGATTTCAGCTCAGATAGCTGCTGAAGTTCTGCACGGTTGCGGAGGGCATCCACTTGAATCTGGTTCCGCTCAGGCATGGGGATGGACGCAGCAGGAACCGGTTCCGCCAGGGTACACTCTCCCAGGGAAACGGCCCCCATCGCGTTGGCCAGATCCATGCGGGCAATCTCGACATTGTTCTCTGCTCGAATCAGGGCGGTTTTACCAGCAAACAGGTTTGACTCGGCCTTGACTACGTCCACTTTGGCCCGGATTCCCTGATTGAAGAACTCCAGCGCTTGCTGGTAGACCTGCGACCGGGCCTCGACGGCTTCCCTGACGGCAACAACCTGTTTTTCAGTCGCCAGGAGAAGATAGAAAGCGCTCTTGACACGCAACGTCAAATCCTGCCGGACCACCGTAAGAGCCTTGTCAGCAGCCTCACGGTTGCTGCGAGCCGCGTCTACCACCCCGGCGGTGCGGCCAAAATCGTAGACGGTCTGCTTCAGATACAGGGCTTCGCTCGTAACTTCTGTTGTTTTGATCTGTTGCAAAGCCGTGAGGTATGAACTGCTCCTGTTCCAGTCTGCTGCAACAGTGATCTGGGGATAATAATTCGACAATGCCAGGCCAGTTTTTGCTTCAGCGCCCTTCAGATTCTCCTTGGCCTCTACAATCTGAGGATGATTTTTCAGTGCTGTTGTCAGCGCCTCATCAAGTGTAAGAGAGCGTGTAGCAGGAAGAACCTGAGTCGGAATGAGCAGGACGAGCATAACGAATACAGACCGTTTCATAGAGATTCCAATGACATATTTTAAATTGAATATAAAGTGACTAAATATTCACATTAGTTGTAAAAAAAATCAACCGAGAAGGTTCATGAAATTTCGCCAGAGCTTTTCCGCCTCGGGCTGTATTTCAAAGGAAGCGCCACTAATCGTCCAGCGTAAAGCGGTAAACTGGATCATACCTAGGAAGGTCAGGGCCGTTTCTCGGGGCATCAATCCCGCTTTCAATTCACCTTCGGCAATTCCCGCTGCAATGACGCCTGTTATAGTTTCAATATAATTCCCGATCCGTAGTGCCAAAGAATCCGCTATATTCCTATGCCCCAGATGAATATCGTCTGAGAAAACGAACCGGGGAATCCCCGGATGTTCGGCAATACGTGCAATATGGGAGAAAAAGATGCTCTCCAGCTTTTCCAGCGGTTTTCGGCTGCCTCCTGCTATGGCAGCGGCATTACCCATGACCTCACTTCCGATGAATTCCGCCAGGGCGGCAAATATTTCGTTTTTACCTCTAAAATGTCGATAAATATTGGCTTCGCACATCCCTGCCGAACGGGCTATGGCGGATATGGTCAGAGCGCGCACCCCTTTACGGCCGACAACCTCAAGGGCGGCTTGGACGATTTCTTCCTTGCGAACGTGAGTACTTTTCTTTTCTAACATTGACACTCCATGTGAATTTATATTCACATATTATTCCGGTATCCGTTGCAGGTCAAGAAAATCATGCACAACAACTTCAAAATGCTCGTGTCGCACTGTTGGCACAGCCTGCTCATAAAAAAGGGCTACAGCTTGTCACTGTATTCCAGCGCCAGAGGCCGCGCCGTCAAACTTCCGCCTGGACAGAGTCAGAGGATGACGGCAACTCATAGCACACCGCGCTTCACTTCACGGCGTTGCACTCTGTTCCGTTACGGTGGCGTCATATTCGCTGAAAGCAGGAGGGGCGTCATACATCACGCTAAAAGATGCGTCATGTATGACAGAGGCGTTGGGTTGTATGCGTTCGGATACGCATAATCAGGCCGGTCAATGGGGAAGGATTAAATACAGTTTATTATTCATGAATACTGTGATATGAAATTCTGACAATCATCGGAATATTGCCGGGAAATGTATGAAGACACGATTGATTCTGAAGCCGGGGCAGAAGGGAACAAAGGGACTTACCGAGAAGTACGGTGATGCGTTGGTATGTGTCCGGTTCCGGTATGATGCAGAGTTGAAGCAACGGTTGAAAACAGTGGAACTTGTTGTTGAGAGAACGAACTGGACTCCGCCACCGCCAAGATATGCCGCTGACGATCTGGTTCCACTTCACATTGAAGGTTACGAAATAGAATTACGGGCAAAGGCAAAAGCGGCTGGTGGACGGTGGAATCCAGTGAAGCAACTCTGGTTTGTGCAGTACAGCAAAATTGCCGGAACACTGCTGGAAAAGCATATACAGACAGATGAAAAGGATAACAGCGGAAAACCGAAAAAGCGTCTATATGTATATACTTCTTAGGTATCTATTTGTAGATACTTTTATCTATAGGTAGATGCTTGTTTATATATGTAGATGCTGGTGTCTAACCGGTCAACAACGAGTTATACAAAACAGAAAATAAAGAAGGAGCCTCGGAAATGAGGATCATCCCTGTAATTGCGGTGCTGCTTATTCTAATCGGAGTTGGAGGGGTAGCGGGATCACAAGTACCCCCAACGAACGAGAAGAAACAAGTAGAACAAAAAACAACCGAGACTCCAATAAACACCGCAAAAAAACCAACTCAGGACGTGGCGACCGGAGCGAGAGTAACTGAAACTGAAATCAGCACACTTGGCCATTGCTGCCAAGTATGCGCCCAGAACAGCGAAAAAAATAACAGCTTGATAAGTAAACTTAGTGATCCCACTGCTATCTTTACCGGTCTGCTGGTTCTCGCTACCTTTGCCCTCTGGTGGGCAACAAGGAATCTCGTTAGAAGCTCCGAAAGCACTGCGGAACAGCAGTTGAGAGCCTACGTCTTCACAAAACACGACCAACCAGCGACTAAAAGCGAAGAGGGGCATTTCATTGCTTCGATCATGGTCAAGAATTTCGGGCAGACTCCCGCTAAAGATTTGACTTCTTTCCTGCACATCGGCCTTCACAAACTTCCGCTTACGGCCAAACTCGACACCCCGACATACGAACCCAATTCCTCTAAATCCCCTCTCGCTCCCGGAGAACAGTTTTTGCAGGAGATTACTTTTGCTGAAACATTCAACCAATCGGAAATAAATGCCATCACCAAAGGCGAAGGTGCCATTTTTGTTCACGGTGAATTGCGTTACTCTGACGTGTTTAACAAACAAAGGTTCACAAGATTCTGCCTTTACTCCACCGGAGAAGCATTCAAAGAAGGGCAGTTCGCTTATTATCACGAGGGAAATGAGGCAAATTAGTAACTTCATCGGCACTCCCAAGCGGAGAGGTAAGGTATAACTAACGGCAGCACCTGTCTCCGCTTCGCTACGCAGGTGTGCCTTACCACGTTATGCGAAGAGAGAATAGATTGATTGAGACTTGAGGAGGGCATATGGGTTATTTCGACGGCGTTACAGATGCCTATTTCAAGACAGATAAAGACGGCAATACAGTTTTTTTCCCGTGGGGAATAGTTGGCGGGAAAGGATACATTCTTCCAGAAGACAGGAAATTTAAATTCCGAAATTCCATAAAAAAGCAAATGCAAATTTCATTGCCGATCGCAATTTTGATGACAATGATTCTTAAATGGTGGGCTATATTCCTTGTGCTGCCTCTTTATTTGGGCGTTTACGCCATTTGGATAAACAAATTGACAGAAGGTCTTGAAGCATCAACTGAGAAACTTTCCCTCAATGAAAGTTCCATCAACTCAGCCCAATCCCACAATTTAACGGCTCTTTGGGTATTTGAAATATTTTCTATATTATTTGTATCTGCTGGACTCTTTATAATAATAACATCGCCGAAAGATTGGTTTATAGGGGCATCATCAATTCTTTTTTTTGGCTTCTGTGGGTACTTTATTGGGAGAATGATTAAAAACAAGAAAGCACAAAAAAGCGCATAACCAGCGCCAAGACCGGCCTTCTGGCCGGTCAGGCTTATGGCGTTGGTACAGGAAAGAATGAAAATGAAGAAGTTCCTCGTGGTCATAGTCCTCCTCGCATATGCGGGATTTTTTACTTCCGCAGCTAACTTTGCCATAAGAGACGGTAAATTTGATTATGAGGTAATTATTTCAACTATTTTCCTCCTTACAATCAACTGCTTATGTGCAAGACATCTCTACAAAAAAGCTGAAAAAAACAAAGCTGAATGGGCTCTCTTTGGACTCATTGGCAACCTGACGGCCCTGCTCTGTTTCTGGGACATGAGGAGAAGGCACAGAGCCTAAGAGCGGAGTACCAGGCGGCGGCAGACGGGCGGCATAAACCCGCCGCCGCTGCGCCCCCACGACGTTACACAGCTTGCTTCAATGGGATCACCTTTGCCACCTGTTTCAATCCATCAAGATAATCGGCCCATAACTGCATCATCTTTTTTCGCTCGACGAGGTGAGCCGTCCGATTGTATGCCCTGCCGTTAGGATCTTTGACAGCATGTGCCAGTTGATGTTCAATAAAGTCAGGGCGGACTTGTAACACTTCATCAAGGATCGTTCGCGCCATTGCCCTAACAGGCTGTTGAATTTTAACTAGCTGTTTTCACTGATTTATGATACATTTCTGCGCATAATTCACCGTAATCATTGAGGAATGTTATGCGCGGATAC
>JAJXWO010000106.1 GCA_021781535.1 Deltaproteobacteria bacterium
ATATCGACACGAAGGTCAACTACCCCGATCCGATCCACCTGATGCGCGGATACGCTTTTCTCGGGTACTCCCCCGGCAGCCTTCCTGTTACCGAGAGACTGGCAGACACCATTCTTTCACTCCCCCTGTATCCTGAATTGCCTGAGGAGCAGGTAACAGACGTAATCGCCGCCATCAGACATTTTTTCAGCTGAAGCATGGTGCCGCATGAACCTGATTGAATATACCCGCATGTATGAAGTCGAAGATCGCCACTGGTGGTATGTGGCCCTTCACGCGTTGCTTCTGGCGACGATCAAGCGAGAGTCACAGCTTATCGGTCGGACACTTGCTATCTTTGACGCCGGCTGCGGCACAGGCCGGCTCTGCCAGCTCATGGCGGAGCAAGGGCATACGGTTGCCGGGTGTGATGCGTCGGAGCTGGCGTTGCAGCTTTGCCACCAGCGAGGTGTCGGCGCTGTGCGCCAGGCCGACTTGAACACGCTTGAACTTGAATCAGAGGCTTTTGACGTCGTCACCTCTATCGATGTCCTGTACCACACCGGCATCGTTGATGATGTTGCGGTCATGAAGCGACTGTGGAGCAGCCTCAGACCGGGCGGCATGCTGATTTTGAATCTGGTTGCCCACGAATTTCTTCGCAGTAGACATGACATCGCGGTTCACACCAGAGAGCGTTATGACCGGCACACGCTGTGTGAACGACTGCAAGCCGCCGGTTTCGAAATTGAATTTACGACCTATCGCGTCAGTTTTCTGTTCCCTCTCATAACCGTGTACCGTCTGGTGTCACGGTTTGCATATGGTAAGGGAACTGATCGGGGCAGCGTCGCTTCGGATGTCTCTCTGCCGCATCCATGGCTAAATTTCCTGCTGTTGAAAATCATGACCGTGGAAAATTTGTTGTTCAAAAATTTTTCACTGCCGTTCGGTAGTTCAATTTTCGTGGTGGCGCATAAGCAAAACTCCGATGGGTGAGCCGTAATGAAACTATCGGAAAAAAGCAGTAAAACTCCGCAGGCGAATACCGCTGCCAGCCAAGTGGGCTCGGCACCGCCCCAAGCAAATAAAAAACTCTGGCACGATCCTTTTGTTCATATCCTGCTGATCCTTGTCACCGGTTGTGTCGTTTATCTCAATTCCTTGCATGTGCCGTTCATATTTGATGACTACAGTTGTCTGGTCAATAATCCCGCAATCAAGAGTTTTCACTGTTTTCCGGATACATATAAAGTCTTCGACTATTCAATTGCGCAAGACCTTAAGAACAATCTCGTTCTGCGGCCGGTAGCCTACTTCTCTTTTGCCGTCAACTACGCACTGCATGGTTTAGACCTGTTTGGATATCACCTCGTCAACCTCCTGCTCCATCTCGGTTGCGCTGTGCTCACCTACCTATTATTCCTACAGCTGATGTCATCTCCCGCCATGGCAGCTGAAGACACGTCCGGTCCGGCCAACGGCGCTGGAGATGCGAGTTACCTACCCTTGTTTGCTGCACTACTGTTTGTCTGTCATCCGCTCCAAACCCAGGCAGTAACCTATATTGTTCAGCGCTTTGTCCCACTGGCCACATTTTTCTATCTTGCGGCGCTGGTTTTGTATGTGCACGTTCGATGCGCATCCACTTCGACGGCACGGATCCCGGCCTATATCTGCTCATTGGCCGCTGCCGTTCTTGCGATGGAATCGAAAGAAATTGCCTTTACGCTCCCGCTAGTCGTCGCCCTGGTAGAATTCATGTTCTTTAGCGGGCGCCTGGCGCCCAGACTCGCCAAGCTGCTGCCGTTCATTCTGACCATGGCGATTATCCCCGCCAAGCTTATGCAGCTGTCATCACCGGCCGGGTCTGAAAAAACCGAGAGTGTCTCCCGTGCCATCAACCTTATCAACTTTGGCGGCATATCCTCATGGGATTATTTGATGACCCAATTTGGTGTCATCGCCACCTATATCAGGCTCCTGTTCCTGCCGACTGGTCAAAACTTTGATTATGATTATCCGCTGCAACAGCATTTTTTTAAGCTGGAGGTGTTACTTCCGCTCGCCCTGCTTCTACTGATTGTGGGGATTGGCTTCTATTGTTTGAAGCGCTCCGGAGAAAACCGGCTCTATAAAATTATCGCATTTGGCATATTCTGGTTTTTTATTACCCTGTCGGTTGAATCGAGTATCGTACCGATCACCGACCTGATTTTTGAGCACCGCGTTTATCTGCCTTCCGTCGGTTTTTTCATGGCGCTTCTTGCAGGTGCCGCTGCCATATTCAGACGAATAACCAAAGAATCTATTGCCAGCTCAAAAACAGTGACCGTCGTGCTGGCCGTACTGGTCCTGTCTCTGTCATCAGCGAGCATCATGCGAAACAGGGTCTGGCAAAACAAGGTAGACTTCTGGAAGGATGTCGTAAAGAAGAGCCCCTGCAAGGCCAGAGGCTACTTAAAGCTGGGGACGTCGTACATGGAACAGGTCGTGTCAGGGACCACACCCAAAGAGTTCTATCAGAACAAGACCTCTATAAATATTTACGATGCGCGCATCGAAGCAGCCATAAATGCTTATCTAACAGCTCAACGGTTGAAACTTCGAGACCCTGTTCTTTATATAAGTCTTGGACAAATTTATTTGATGAGGAAGGATCAAGAAAATGCTGAAAGCATGTTTTCTCTAGCTGAACAGCTTCACCCGTACAATCCGTGGCAATATATAACCATAGGCAACATCTTGTTGGAAAGCGGTGATGTGGCCGGCGCCCGCAAGAGGTATCTGAAGTCCATTGAACTCGTACCCAACTTGCCAGAATCACACCTGAAACTGGCAGCTACGTATAAAAAAGAAGGAAAAATGCATGAGGCGATAAAAGAACTTGAATATGTTATGCAAATGTCTCCGGATGATGCGACCCGCCAGGAACTGAGTAAACTGAGAAAGAATATGAAATGACCGCAAACTCAAATCAGATACTGCTGCTCCGCCCCCCTGATCCGCAACAGGATTCGGCCCTGCTCAGCCATACGCGCCCCATGAACCTGGCCTATCTGGCTGCCACGCTCAGGCCGGCAGGCTTTGAAGTGGCGATCATCGATTATGAAACCACACCGTTCAGTGTCAGCCATCTGCAGAATGCTCTGCAGCGCGTTCGACCATCCCTGGCGGGCATTACCTGCACGACACCCACGGTAAACTCAGCTGCACAACTGGCCGCAGCGATCAAGGCACATGCGCCCGACGTCGTAACCGTTATCGGCGGTTCCCACGCCAGCGCACTGCCGGAACCTACCCTGCGAGAGTTCCCGGCCTTTGACTGCCTGGTCTTCGGCGAAGGCGAGACGACCTTCCTGGAGCTCTGCATCCGGACCCGGGATGGTGGCAGGGATGGGAGCATCAACGGCCTTGCTTTTCGGGAAAACGGGTCTGTAACCCTGAACGCCCCCCGGCAGCTTATAGCAGACCTGGATTCGATCCCCTTCCCGGCCCGGGATCTGATCAATTACACCACGCAAGCCGGACATTCCAGCCGCGGCTTTTCCAACAAGCTGCATTCGACGGAGCTGTTCACATCCCGTGGCTGTCCGGTAGGATGCTCCTTTTGCGCCATTCAGGCGACTTTCGGCCGAAGCGTGCGCTTTCGCGACCCGTCTTTCATCGAGGACGAGGTCAGCCGCATGGTGCGGGAACACCACTTCAACCATGTCGTCATCGCCGATGATACCTTCACGTTGCAGCCGGACCGCGCTGCCACAATCTGTGAAATTCTTGAGCGGAGCGGCATTGTCTCATGGAATTGTGATACCCGGGTGAATTCGGTATCGCTGGAGCTGCTCAAGACCATGAAGCGTTGCGGGTGCGAGAAAGTGGCGTTCGGCGTTGAATCCGGCAGTCAACGCATGCTTGATCTGATCGGCAAGGGAATCACCGTTGACCAGGTCCGGAACGCCGTGAGCTGGGCAAAACAGGCCGGCATCAAACATATCGAGGGTAATTTCATCATCGGGTGTGATCCTTCCGAAACGTTGCAGGATCTGGAAGAGACACGCAAGCTGATCTCTGCGCTGCCGTGGACGTTTGTCTCGGTTGCCGTCATCGTCCCATATCCTGGCACACCGGTGCGTGAGCGCATGCTTTCGGCTGGTTTGATAGAGAATGATGCCACCTGGGAGCATTACGTTATCTTTGGAAAACGCCCCGCCTGGCGCACGGAGCATTTCAGTGGCGACGAGCTCGTGCAGGTTCAGCGCTCCCTCACGCGATCGTTCTACCTGAGACCGTCCTACATGCTGTCGCGGATGGCGTCGGTCCGTTCGTGGGGCGAGCTTGAGTACTGGGCAACAGCAGGCGTTTCATATCTGCGGTGGTACCTGACCGGCAGAAGCTGAGCATGGATGTGGCAGAGATGTGAAAACGAAGCACGCAGTATGACTGAAAGAATGACCAGGTTGCATCTCAGATTGTGCACATAACCTGACGCACGCGGTACTCCCCGCCGATGACCAGATACTCTCCCTCGCCCTTCAAAATACTGCCCGGCAGCAGCTCGTTGTAGAAAACTATCTTGCAGAGCGGCACCTGAACCGCCCAGACGGTTGAGCCGAATTCCCAGGCGCGCTCCTCATCCGATGTGAAGGATACCA
>JAJXWO010000107.1 GCA_021781535.1 Deltaproteobacteria bacterium
GTCGAGGCGGATGGAAACAGATAAACCGCTGAGCGATGAGGTGAATAAAGTAAAGACTAAACTGAGTATTTGATATTTGGAGACTTGACCCCTTAAATTCTCCCTTTAAGGCAATCTCAGGATACGACAAAATCTATATTCAATCCACTTCGCTATCTTGATGGCGTCTCAATTGGTCTAGGAATTGGAATTGCCTCACCTGTTAGCGTAAGCCGAGGACTTTAAGATGGATTCAAATATATTTGCGTTGATTTGCATTGCAATAATTGGCGCAACATTATTGACATTTATTTTTGTTCTTCCAAAGCGTAAGCTAGTAGAAGAAAAAGGAATTACACCATTATATGAGGAAAGATGTTCTGCAAATTGGAAGTTTGGAGGTGGAGCATTAATTGCCGGTGGAAACATTCCTATCGCAAGGATATCTTTTTATGAAAACTTTTTTGTTGTCTCTATGTTATGCCCTACAAAAATAAATTACTCAGAAATAATATCTGCAGATTTCAAAAGTAATTGGTTTTCTAAATCAGTAACGCTATATTTTGACAAGGGAAATAGTTTGGTTATCAGGCCCCAAAATGTGAAGAAAATTCAGTCGATAGTCGCAGCAAAAAATCCGAAAGTCTTCGAGGGAAGTAGCTAAAGGGTCAAGTAGCTAAAGGGTCAGGTCTACAGATCACAGAAAACATGGTATTCTTTTGATGAGGTAATGAGGAAAATCATCATCAAGGAGAGTCTAAAGGGGTCAGGTCTACAGATCACAGAAAACGTGGTATTCTTTTGATGAGGTAGTGAGAAAAATCATCATCAAGGGAGAAGAGTATGGCACGTCCGCTACGGATTGCATTTCCCGGCGCCTGGTACCATGTGACATCGCGCGGGAATGAGCAAAAAGATGTATTCAAAATTCGCAGGGAACGCGAGAAGTTTCTTGAATATCTGGCCTCGGCAACAGAGCGGTATGGAGCAGTTATTCATTGCTATTGCCTGATGAGCAACCACTATCACCTGCTGCTGGAAACACCTGATGGAAACCTGTCGCAGATCATGCGGCACATAAACGGAGCATATTGCAAACTTGTCTCTTGTTTATCATTTATGTATACCGATTTCCCTGAAACAATCTCTAAGGAAAAAATAAAATGCTTGATAAGAGAGAAAACCGTAGAGTTGTCGACAAGCACCTTTGAATATGTGAAAGAAGACAAAATCTTACTTCCGATGCTTCTTGGCCATAATATCCGCGAATACATTGCCAATAAGAAGAGTTATCCTATCTCTGATAATATTCGGACCAACTTGCTTAAATACGAAATGAGTACGAAACAAAGGGTCGATATATGCCTGGATGTAACTTCGGATGCTATTTTGGCAAACAGGGAGCTTGCCAATCAAATTATTGAACTTGTCGCCCTGCAGGATACAGATTATTCACTTTTTGACAGAAAAGGGAATAGGGGTCAGGTCTACAGATCACAGAAAACATGGTATTCTTTTGATGAGGTAATGAGGAAAATCATCATCAAGGGAGAAGAGTATGGCACGTCCGCTACGGATTGCATTTCCCGGTGCCTGGTACCATGTGACATCACGCGGGAATGAGCAAAAAGACGTATTCAAAAGTCGCAGGGACCGCGAGAAGTTTCTTGAATATCTTGCCTCGGCAACAGAGCGCTATGGAGCAGTTATTCATTGCTACTGCCTGATGAGCAACCACTATCACCTGCTGCTGGAAACACCTGATGGAAACCTGTCGCAGATCATGCGGCACATAAACGGAGCATACACCACCTATTTCAACATCAAACGCAAAAGGGCCGGACATCTCTTTCAGGGAAGGTTCAAGGCGATACTGGTCGAAGCTGATAACTACGCGCTGGAACTATCCCGCTACATTCACCTGAATCCGGTGCGAGCGGGAATGGTCGGCGAGCCCGGTAAATATCCCTGGTCGAGCTTTAGTAGCTACATCGGTCAAAGCAAGGCGCCGGATTGGTTGAAGATGGACTTCGTACTGAGCTGCTTCGGCAAAAGCGGGGCGGAGGCCGGGGCGAAATATGGAACGTTCGTCGAAGAGTTGATGGGCAAGGAATACGACAGCCCCTTGCAAGGCGCCATTGGAAAGGCTGTATTGGGAACAACCGGATTCGTAGAGACGATCACGGGAAAGCATGTCAGGCAAAGAGAACCGGCACGGGACGTACCTGCGTTGCGGCAGCTTTCCATCCGGCCATCACTGGAAGAGATAGTTACAGCCGTAGATGCGGTGTTCTGTACGGATAAAAAGGTGGCGAGACAGGCGGGCATGTATCTGTGCCACCGGTACAGCGGAGAAAGAATCAGGGAAATCGGCAAGCTGTACCAGGTGAGTGAATCGGCAATTACTGAGGCGGCACGAACGTTTCCGAGGAAGATGGACAAGAACGAAAAACTTGTGGAAGAGATCAAAAAGGTTAAGGCGATGTTTAAAATCTGTGATCTGTAGACCTGACCCCCAAGGCAACTGCATGGTGTAGCACCAAATGTTCATGAAGGTTGACAAGGCAGTGATTCGGAAACTAATATGTCTCTTATCTCACCCCGAAAGGCTTTTATGAAGATCATCATTCTCCTCGGCGATGGCATGTCGGATGTGACATACAACGAGTTGGGCAATAAATCGCCGCTGCAGGCCGCACAGACCCCTCGCATGGATTTTATGGCGCAGCATGGGCAGGTTGGTCTGGCCAATACCGTTCCCGCTGGTCTGCCGCCCGGCAGCGATGTCGCCAACCTCTCGGTCTTCGGCTATGATCCTCGCAACTGCTATACCGGTCGCTCGCCGCTGGAGGCGATCAGTATGGGTGTCGTTCTCGGTCCTGATGACGTAGCCTTCCGCATGAACCTTGTCACCATCAAAGCTCACGGCAGCAAGCTCTACATGGAGGATTTCTCCGCCGGCCACATCTCCACGGAAGAGGCCCGCGAGCTGGTAACAGCGTTGCAGCGGGAGCTGGGTAGTGCCGAGATCGAATTTTACCCCGGGGTCGGCTATCGCCATCTGATGGTCTGGCGTGGTGGCAGGGACGGCATGCGGTCCACGCCACCGCACGATATCACCGCTAAGGCTATACTGGATCACCTTCCCAAAGGAGATGGGGCCGACAGGCTCATCAATATCATGAATTCCTGCCAGATGGTGCTGCATGATCATCCCGTCAATCGAAAGCGCAAGGAAGCCGGTCTGTTGCCGGCCAACTCTGCCTGGCTGTGGGGGCACGGCAAAACCCCGAACATTGCAACATACCAGGAGAAATTCGGTCTGAGTGGAGCCGTTATCTCGGCTGTTGACCTGATCAAGGGGATCGGTGTGTGTGCCGGACTGGATATCATCAATGTTGAAGGGGCCACCGGCTATATCGACACGAATTATCTCGGCAAGGCCCGGGCAGCTTTGGCCGCACTGGAAGATCACGATTTCGTCTACGTGCATGTCGAGGCGCCTGATGAGGCTTCGCACGCCGGCAGGATGGACCACAAGATCCAGGCCATCGAGGACTTTGACCGGCTGGTGGCCGGTACGGTACTGGAGGGAATCAAGAAGTTTGGCGAGTATACTGTTCTCTGCACCCCGGATCATCCTACCCCCGTCCACCTGATGACCCATACCTCTGAGCCGGTGCCGTTTATCATATATCGCGGTGGTGAAGATCAGGGTAACGGCGCATCATCGTACGACGAGGAGCAGGCCAAGGCGGCCGGTCTGGTCGTGGAGGGATATCAATTGATGGAGATGCTGTTGAAATAGCCTGGCAAAGATATGGTCCAACAAAAGGGCATCCGATTCGGATGCCCTTTCGTAGGACGTAGTTACCTGCGTTCTTTTTCCTTATGTTCCTTTTCCCTGTCTCCCGCTTTATCTGGCGTTGTCACTTTCCAGACCTTTTTCTGTTTGACCTCTTTGGGCGCACGCTCTCCACGCTGGGGTGTTGTCTCAGAGGGTGCCATACCAGGCGTGTTCCCTCGTTGTGGTCGCTCCGGACGTTGTGGCGCGTTGCCGGGGACAGCAGTCCGCAGTTGAGGTACAGGTCGCAGTGCTGCGGGTGGCTGTACGTATCCATCGCGTTTTGCCGGAACATCATGAGGCCGGGCGCCAGGATCGGTTTTGAAGTTATGCGGCAGAACAGCCGGATAGACAGGTTGTTTTTCGTGGACTGGTGGTGGCGCAATCGGTACGGAGGTTGCCGGTGTTGATTGTGGCCGGCGGAATACTGGATTTGATGCAGGCGCTAACCGTGGGAACCTGGTGCGTAATTCACGGCTGTCACGATACTCGATGCGGGGCGGGGCCACTCTGGTAGTGGGCTGCCTGGTCACAGGCATGCGTGTTTCCCGCAATGGCTTGATGCGCGGGCTGCCGATAGAGACAGATACTGAAAACGAAGTCGTGCGGGTCGGTCGCTGAATGACGGTTCTCCCTCTCAGGAAATCGTTTTGCCGCACAACGGATAGGCCCCCCGGGGTGTACCGGTTCCGGTAGACAACTGTTGCGGGGTTGACGTTCACGTTGCTGATGATTGCACTGTTCCGGCCATAGCGTCT
>JAJXWO010000108.1 GCA_021781535.1 Deltaproteobacteria bacterium
AATCTTATCCATTAAGGTTTGCCAGTTTGGTGTGAGAGATGGATTAATGCATCTTTTTACCGCATTAACGCGGGCTATGTCAAACGGTCTTTGGCAGCGCGTGGAAAGCCAATCCTATTCACGGCGATAGGGAGTCGTTACATGCCAGGTCGTACCGTCGCTAATCAGTTCGATAGTGCCATCCAGATCGGTGCGGTAGGTCTGGACACCTCGACTGGCAAGCAGGTCCAGCGTGCGGGATGACGGCAATCCGAAACGGTTGCCCCGGCCGGTGGAAATCAGGGCCACTCGCGGGGCAACCCGGTCGAGAAAAGCGTCAGAGGTGGAATAGCGACTGCCATGATGACCAACCTTCAGTACGGTAGCGTTCAGGTCACCATCCCCGGCCAGCATGCGTTCCTCAGCCGGAAAACCGGCATCTGCCATAAACAGCATACTGAATGAGCCATACACCAGGCGAAACACAAGGGAATCTTCATTCATACCCATCTCATCCCGAGCCAATCCTGCCCGCTGCACGGTTATACGGGGTGACAACACGTGAATACTGACGCCGGCCGACAGATCAACTCTGTCACCGGCCGCAAGCCGGGAAACAGGGACATGGTTACGATCCAGAGCCGATCGCAGTTGTTCATAGCCATCACCATCCCCGCCTGCCATTGATTCCCAGAACCTGCCGACCGGAATCATACGGGCCACATAGGGCAGTCCACCAACATGATCGGGATGACTGTGGGTCAGCAGCAGATCATCGATCCGCCGGACACCGAGCTGGTACAGGGCTGGAGCCAGGGTGCGCTCACCGAAGTCGTGTCCGTTCTCATGCAGATACCCTCCCCCATCCACCAGCAGGGTCTTGCCGTCGGGCAGTCGCACAAGCAATGACTCAGCCTGCCCGACGCTGAGCATGGTGACATGCAAGCGCCCATCGGCTGCTGACGGGGAGAATACATGGAATGCAACGGCAATGCCTGGCAGCGAAACACACAGCGCAACCTTGACAGCCTTGCCACGCAAAAAGGTCAGTACACACATGACGGAAACAAACAACAGCATATCAAGAGCGGTTATGCCTTGGAAATGTACAACCGGCAAACGCGCAAACAGACCGATCAACCAGTTGGACAACTGTACCAGCTTGGCGGCCATTCCCAGCAGCAGATGGGCGACCGGCAGGGACAGGTATATGAACGGCACAGCACAGAACCCTGCCAGCACGGCACCATACCCCAGCAGCGGCACAATCAGGAAGTTGGAGAGAATACCATTCAGTGAGGCCTGGTTAAAAACGAACAGCACCGGCACAATAGTCGCAAAGGTGGCCGCACAGGAGGCAACGACAAACTGGATCAGAGAACGCAGCCAACTATGCGTTATCACCCCTATCTTTTCCATGACCGGCGGTACGATGACAACAATCCCCCACAACGCCAGAAAGGAAAGTTGAAACGAGACGTCGAAGAGTGTGGGCGGGTGTATGGCCAACAGCAGAAAAGCAGACAGCAGCAGTGCGTTGACCGGATCGGTCTCACGTTCCGCACACAGGGCGAGCACACAGGCGGCCAGCATGATGACCGAGCGGGCGGTAGCCGGAGCAGATCCGGTCAGAAGCAGGTACAGCAGCATGGCCGGTACCGTCAGTATCAGCACCGCTCTGCGAAGATTGAAGTACAGGGCGAGTCCTTCGGAGCGAGTGGCCAGCAACAGGGCGATCATCACGATGAAATACGCGATGATGCCGACATGAAAACCGGAAACGGACAAGATGTGATTGACGCCGGCCCGGGTGTACGCATCTGCCAGCTCCAACGGTATCCGTTTCTGGTCGCCGATCAGAAGTGCGGTCAAAACCGACGATACGTTTTCATCGGCTACGGAGGCGCGTATCACATCGCCAAGATGACGGGCCGCCAGATCCGCCCTACGCAGCACAGAATCCTTGACTGCCGGCCGCATCAGAACGATATCATCCTGCGTTGCGACCCGACCGGTGGCAGCAACACCCTGAAACGCCAGATAGCGGGGATAATCGAACTCACCCGGCAGGCCGAGGCGCTGGGGAACGTTAATCCTCGTTACACAGCGGATTCGATCTCCCCTGCCCACGGTAACATCGCCTTCTGCCACATACAGCATCAGATCACCGCAGACCGGCTCGGCGCTGCCATCACGAAAAACATGTTCCGTGCGGATTACGAGACTATTTCCGGCAGGCGAAACAATCGGACGGGACTGCACTATGCCCTCTACCGTAACCGGCGTAGATCCCGCGCGGTAGATTATGGAACAAGGAGGCGACGGTGGGGATTCCCATGAAGTCAGGGCGCAAAAACCCCATACACAAAAAAACAGGGCAGTGCAGATCACAAAAGGTGGCCGCCATCTGATCAGACTGGAGAGGACAAGACAGGCAAAGGGTGCGATCAGAGAAGTGTATGACAACAGAAAACCGGTCAGATCAGAGATAACCAGACCAGTGGCCATTGCCAGAAATGGGAGCAGCAATGGCCGTTCCTGGAGCATCAGTCACTACTTTCAGATATGGATTTGGCTGCTACAACAGGCTGAAATGTTTGGTTAAAAATATATCACAGATCATGCCACTTGAAAACATGGCAATTGGGTGGTAGGTTTTAGCGAACATCACTCTGACACACGGGATACGCGCGTCAACAAAATTATATCCTAACCTGCTATTTTTGCAGAACACACCGCAGCCAGAAAGAGACGTTACGCACCATGCCCCCGGAAAGTTCTTCCATAAAAAATAGTATCCAGCATACCATGCCTGAGTTGAGCGCGCTCTATCAGGCAGCGGAGGAACGCCAACAGCGCAGTCTCATGCTGTCCGAATCAATTACCGCGGCAAATCTGCGCTTCATCGAAACCGGAAATATCAATCAAATGGCCCAGATCCTCGTCGATGCCAGCATGACGATCACCAACTCACCCTTTGGCGTGCTGTATGAAATCCTGCCCGACGGAAATGCCAGTATCCTGGCGCTGTCACTGGCATCCTTCGATTCCATTTCCGAAGAGACCGTATTCCGCGACATCAAATATGAAATCCGTCGCCATGGCAACTATCCGTTTCCACGTCATCATTCCCTGCTTCTGGCCCCTGTTATCGAAGACAGGATCATCATTGTGGACTCGCCGACAGAGAATCGCTGGGCAGGTTGCTCGTGCGCCGTCTGCGCACCACATTTTTCCTGTTTTGCCGGGATACCGCTCAAAATTGGCACTGTCACGGTCGGCATGATCGGATTGGCCAATCGCAGCGGCGGCTATCATATGTCTCATTTCAATGAACTGGAAAACTATGCCCAGACGTGTGCCCTGGCCATTAACGGAGCACGAGCGGACACCGAGCGCAAGGCTGCACAAGAGCAACTCCGCCAGGCCCAAAAAATGGAGGCAATAGGCCAATTGGCAGGCGGCATAGCCCACGATTTCAACAACCTGCTGACGGTTATTAACGGCTACAGCACTCTGGTTCTACAGAAGATCAGCAGCAGCGACCAGATGCATAAAGAGGTCGAACAGATTCTGAACGCAGGCGAACGCGCTGCCACCCTTGTCCGGCAGTTGCTGGCGTTCGGACGTCGACAGGTGCTTGAGCCGCGCCAGCTCAACATCAACAGTCTTATTGCCAGCTTGCACAAGATCCTGTGCCGCCTGATTGGCGAGAACATCTCCCTCGCCACCCATCTTTCGCCTGATATCGGTCTGGTTAAAGCCGACCCGAGCCAGATAGAGCAGATCATCATGAACCTGGTTATCAATGCCCGCGATTCCTTTGAGAGTGGAGGCAGCATAACCATCGAGACCGCCAACAGGATACTTGATGATGTATTTGTTCGCGAAAACAAAGGTGCCGTAATCGGTTCATACATCATGATCGCCGTCAAGGATAGCGGAATGGGCATGTCCGAGGAGTGCATCAGACGGATATTCGAACCTTTTTTCTGCACCAAGGAGCTGGGAAACGGGAGCGGACTCGGTCTGGCTACCGTGTATGGCATTGTTAAACAGAGCGGCGGTTACATTCAGGTACAGAGTGAAATCGGGATTGGATCGGAATTCCGTGTATTTCTCCCCAGGACGGAGGACATTGAACTGGATACGTCACCCCGAGAAGCGCTTCAGACAATGCAGCCGTCAGCTGAATCCGGGATGATCCTGATCGTTGAGGATGAAAAGGCCGTGCTCGACATGGCGGCTCTCACACTCAGATCGCAGGGATGCACCGTATTGACCGCTTCCGGACCGCTGGAGGCACTGAAGATTTTCGAGCGGTTCTCAGATAACATCGATCTGCTTCTGACAGATATCATGATGCCCGACATGACCGGTCCCGAAATGGCAAAATTGATGCGTGACATACAGCCAGATTTACACATTGTCTTTATGTCCGGCTATGCGGATGGTCACATCAGGGCCAGCGATTTTCCCGGCGAACGGATACCG
>JAJXWO010000109.1:0-352 GCA_021781535.1 Deltaproteobacteria bacterium
TGCAATAATGCAGCATAAATAAACCAGGTAACCAGTGACCAGGTCTGTTTGGGATCCCATACCCAGTAGCTTCCAACAGCTTGTTCAGACCAAATAGCACCAGAAATAATTGCAACTGTCAGCAAGGGAAACCCTACGGCAAGACAACGGTAACTGATTTCATCAAGGGTTTCCAGCGGTGGTAGTTTCTGAAACAATGCGCCAAAATGCTTCGTTTTGACGAAATGCCGCTGAATCAGGTAGATCACGGCAACTCCGAAGGCAATCGTAAAAGCAGCGTAGCTGATAAAAGCCAATGATGCATGGATCCAGAACCAGTTGCTTTGCAAAATTGGATGAAGCTGGCGTACCT
>JAJXWO010000109.1:362-4459 GCA_021781535.1 Deltaproteobacteria bacterium
CAGGGCTAAGGGTGAAATAAATGAGCCGAGTGTGGCGACCTTGTAACGTCGTTCAAAGAGGAGGAAAGCCCCGATGATCATTAGGCTGAAAAACGATAGTGATTCCTGCAGGTTAGTCAGAGGCAGGTGCTGTGCCTGGCTGGCCAGATGAACAGTGGAAAGGATGTGTGCAATGAATCCGGCAGTCAATAATCGGCGGGCCCACAGGGTTAGCGTGGAGGACGTGCGCAACAGACAGGCAAGATAGGCTGCGGACGCACAGCAATACAAGCCAAGTGTTAAAGAGAAAAAAAGGTGCGTCATGGCACACGATCCTTATGTTTGGCAGTCTCGTTGATCAACTCCCGGGCGTGGGAGCGTAAAACCTGTATATTGTAAGTGCTGGGGTTGTCTTCCGTCAACAGCTTTTCACGTTTTGTAGAGAGAGTTTCCAGTATAGTGCCATATTCGTCACCAATAATCTCGGCAAGATAGTCTCGAATTTCAGCCGCAAATCCTGGGCACCTGCCGTTGGTGGATATGCTGATTTCAAGGCTGCCTCGTCGTAGTACAGCCGGAAATGAGCAGTTTCCATATTCAGGCGCATCCGTTACAGTCACCAGTATACCTCTTTGGCGGGCATCGGCAGCAATTTTGCCGTTGATTTGAGGGTTACTGGTGGCAGCCACTACCAGAAAGATATCCGCAAGATCACTGGTGTGGTAGCATTCGGTTTTTACCTTGATAGCTCCGTTAGCCATCAGGTTGCTGATCTCAGGTGTTATCTCCGGCGCGACAACGCTCACGGTTGAGCCGGCATCCAACAGCGCTAAGATCTTGCGGCAAGCTACCGCCCCACCGCCAACAACAAGGATATTCATGCCACGAACATCGATATTCAAGGGTAGATGTGGCACTCAAAACTCCTCCGTCAGACTTGATTGAGAAGCCACTATACTCCTATGTTGGAGGCATTTCAACTAAACGGCGAGCTGCCGAGTTTGCTCTTGATTTTTTCATCGCCTGGTATATCATTCAAAAACAATTCATTTTTCCAAAAGGAGACTTACGTATGGCCAGTGAAAATGTTATGGCATTTACTGATGCCAATTTTGAACGGGAGGTGCTTCAGTCTGAAATTCCCGTGCTCGTTGACTTCTGGGCAACTTGGTGTGCCCCCTGCAAGGCTATCGCGCCATTGGTAGATGTCGTGGCCGATGAATATGTTGGCAAGGTTAAGGTTGGCAAGGTTAATGTAGATGAGAATCAGGCCACACCGGCCAAATTCAACGTGCGCGGCATCCCTACCCTGATCCTGTTCAAGGGTGGGGTAGTGGTTGAACAGATCGTCGGTGCCGTACCTAAATCACAGCTTGATGCCATGATTGCAAAGGCACTCTGAGCGGCATGAAACGTTATTCTCAGGCCAATAATTTCAGTGTGAGCATGTTAGGAAGGTTATATTCTGCCAGGAAAGAGCAAAATTTTAATTACAACATACTTACCTGCTGTCTGGTATTGGCGGTTTTGGTGGCGATTGTCGCGCTCACGCCGCTCAGTCTGTATGCGGCACCGCGTGAAGGGCAGCCGACACCGGATTTCAAGGTTATTACGACATCAGGCCAACCGGTTTCCCTGGATAATTACCGCGGATATGTTCTGGTGATGGATTTCTTTGCGACATGGTGTCAACCCTGTCGTGAATCGATTCCTCACCTTATTGAAATGAACCGTAAATACGGTAAACAGGGCCTGCAGGTGCTTGGAATGAGCGCTGATGAGGATGGTGAGCGGATTGTAAAGGATTTTGCCAATGCGCACCACATTTCCTATCCGGTAGCGCTGGCAGGAGAGTCAGCACTTACCGACTTCGGTGTCCGTTCAGTGCCGGTAATGTTTATTATAGATAAGAAGGGCAAGGTCGCTGGGGTATTCAGAGGATTTACCGATGAGATGGCTCGCACTACGGAACAACTTATCAAAAAACTTCTGGCGGAGAAATAAGGACTTCACCTAGATATTGAGGGTAATAGACCTCTCTCAAGCATAATCCGCAGGCCGGTGCCGTTACGCCGGCCTGTTTTCTGTCGCCGTTCTGCAACAACTGCTGTATGTATTCCGGTTCAAACCTCCCCCGCCCGATATCCACGAGTGTTCCGGTCATTACCCTCACCATGTTTTTCAGGAACCCCCCCCCCACAACGTCGATGATGATACTATCGCCTTCACGGGTTATCTCGATCGAATCGATACGTCGTACTGTTGTTTTGGCAGAACAGTTTGAGGCACGAAAAGCGGCAAAATTGTGATGACCAACAAATAGAACAGCGGCTTTTTGCATGGCGTTCACATCCAGATTTTCTCGGATGTGCCAAGCGTGTAAACGCCTCAGGGGCGAACGTATCGCAGATGCCAGTATAGTATAGCGGTAATGTTTGGCCAGGGCATCGCTGATCGGTTTGAAGCCGCTTGGAACCTCAATGGCATTCAGGATGGCGATATCAATAGGCAAGAAGTGGTTGGTCCCTTCCACAAAGGCTTTTAGGGGCAGATTGGCAGATGTCTTGAATGCTGCTGCCATTCCGCTGGCGTGAACTCCGGCATCCGTTCGTCCAGAGGAGCGCAATTCGGTATTCTGGCCAAGTAACTGACAGAGAGCCTCCTCTATGACCTGTTGCACGGCCAGCCCGTTGGGCTGTCTCTGCCAGCCTGAATAGGCGGTGCCGTCATATTCGATGGTCAGCAGGATTGTTCTCATGGACTATGGCGTACCCGGTGTTACTGAGAAGGGGGACAGCCGTTCCAGGTCAGTTATGCCGAAGCTGTACGCTTGACGGCAGAACTCGCAGGTGACCTCAGCCCCGCCATCTTTATCAATCATGTCTCGAAGCTCTTGAAAATCAAACGATAGTAGGGCTCGTTCTACCTTTTCCCGGCTGCAACCGCAGCGGAAAAAGAGATCATGAGTCTCCAGCAGGGTATAAGGAATATCACCGAATAACTGACCCAGCAACGCCTCAGGTCCGCCCGTTTGCAACATCTCGGCCAGAGGCGGAAGCATTGCGATAGTGGCCAAGATCGCCTCAATCTCGTGGCTGTCGGCTTTTGGAAGCGCTTGCACCAGAAAACCGCCGCAAATAGCAATGTGGCCATCGGAGTCGAGTGTGGCCCCCAGCCCAATGGCTGAGGGGACCTGCTCCGAGTCGGTCAGGTAGTAGGCTAGATCATCACCGATTTCGCTGCTGCGGAGTTGCACCATGCCATGGTAGGGTTCCCCGCCCATGCCGATGTCTTTCGTTACCGTCAGAAAACCGGCTCGTCCGAGAACACCAGGCACATTCCAGCGTCCATCAAGCGGCCCCGCCTCGGCAGACGGATTGCCGATACAACCTCGCACAGCACCATCGGCATCCGCCTCGATAATCATCTTCTGCATGGGGCCGTTGCCTTCAAATTTCATGGCAATTCTTTGACCGGTCTTGAGTAGTGCACCAAATAGAGCGCCACCGGCCAAGCCCCTCCCAAGGGCGATGCTTACCGTTGGAGAAGCCTGTTGCAGGGTACAGACCTCGCGGGCCAGATTGTTCGCGCCACAGGTCAGAACGCGGATGCCGCCTGCCGAACTCAAGGCGCGAACAATATGATCATTCATGATGCGCTCCCCTGTGGTGTAGCGTCAGCCTGCGAGAAGGTGTGAAGCGTACAATAGGGCGCATTAACCGGGAACCTTTTCACGGTCGGGGCTCTTCGCAGTTTTCCACGAACCAGCGATAGGCGGCGCGCACACCTTCATCAAAATCTATGTGATGCCGCCATCCCAAAGTGTGCAGGCGCGAGGAGTCGGCCAGTTTACGCATGGTGCCGTCGGGCTTCGAGGTGTCAAAAACGATCTCTCCTTTGAAGCCGACGATACCCTTTACCATCCTGGCCAGATCGGCAACGCTGATCTCCTGCCCGGATCCGACATTAATCAAGGCCGGTGTCAGGGGGGATGTCAGGAGTGAGGAATAGGAGCCCTCGGGTTGGTTCATTAGGAAGAGACTGGCATCGGCCAAATCATCAACGTGCATGAACTCGCGCAGGGGGGAACCCGTACCCCAGACTGTGACCGTCGCCGC
>JAJXWO010000110.1 GCA_021781535.1 Deltaproteobacteria bacterium
TCGCCATTCTTGAGCGGCCGCGTCGTGGGCAACCCATGGACTACCTGTTCATTCGGCGAGCAACACAGCGCGCTGGGATAATTATGATACCCTTTAAAAGCCGGTTTTGCCTTACGTTTCCTAGCCTCGGCAGTTGCCATGGCCTCAAGGTCTTCGGTGGTGACCCCAGGCTTGACATGTTCCTTGAGTATACCGAGAATTTCAGAAACCATCTTACAGGGTCTTCTCATCCTTTCAATCTCACGCGGAGACTTAAGAATTATCACCTGACGGTCCCTTGAGTAATTCGCCAATCTGCTGTTGAATATCCCGGATGGGGCCACAACCGTTAATATGGCGCAACAACCCGGCCTGCTCGTAATATTCCTTAAGCGGTGCAGTCTGTCGGTCGTAGACGTCGAGCCGGTTTTTAACCGTTGCCTCTTTATCGTCCTCGCGCTGCATCAGTGCCCCACCACAGACATCACAAACATCTGCATTCTTTGATGGGTCGTAAAGGACATGATACCCTTTACCACAGGCAGAACACGTTCTCCTGCCGGAAAGGCGTTGAATGATTTCGGCGTTATCGACATCAAGGGAAATCACATGATCAATCGCACGGTCCAGGCCGGCTAGAATGTCCCCGAGCGAAAGCGCCTGGGGAATAGTCCGGGGAAAACCATCCAACACAAAACCCGACTCACAATCCGACTGGGCCAAACGTTCTTGAACAATACCCAGGACGACCTCATCCGAGACCAGACCGCCTGACTCCATGATTGCTTTTGCCTTGAGCCCAAGCGGCGTTTGCGCCTTAACGGCAGCCCGCAGCATATCGCCCGTAGAAATCTGCGGAATCCTAAAACGCTCGACAATAAATTGAGCCTGCGTACCCTTGCCTGCGCCCGGAGGTCCAAACAAAATAAGATTCATAGACTACTTTCGCCCCCTGATTCTGACACCCTTCAAAAAACCCTCATAGTTTCGGGTTATCAGATGGGATTCAATCTGGGCAACAGTATCCATCCCAACACCTACCGCAATCAGCAGGGCGGTCCCACCGAAATAAAACGGCAAATTGAACTTCCCGATCAGAATTGACGGAAGCACGCAGACGACCGATATGTAAATAGCGCCCGCAAAGGTAAGCTTGGTGAGAACGCTATCCATGAACTCGGAGGTTTCCTTGCCAGGCCTGATGCCGGGGATATACCCGCCATGTTTTTTGATATTTTCCGCAACATCAACCGGATTGAAGGTCACAGCCGTGTAGAAGTAACAGAAAAACACTATAAAAGCAACATAAAATATATTGTAGGCCCAGTTTCCGGGTGTCAGACTTTTGGCTGCCTTCTGAACCCAGGGGATATTGATAAAATTAGCTATGGTTGCCGGAAACATGATAATCGATGACGCAAAAATAGGTGGTATGACGCCAGCCATATTCACCTTTAGTGGTAGGTGCGAGGTCTGAGCATTGAATGTCTTCAGACCTACTACTCTTTTTGCATAATGAATCGGCAGGCGACGCTGCCCGCGCTCGACAAAAACAATGCCTGCAATTACGGCAAACATAAGAGCCAGTACGAAGATAATCACGAATAATGATATCTGGCCGGCATTGAGCAGTTTCGCGGTATTACCAAGTGCCGTTGGTATCCGGGCAACGATACCCGCAAAGATGATCAGAGAAATTCCATTTCCAATCCCCTTTTCCGACATCTGCTCGCCCAGCCACATGATAAAGGCTGTGCCGGCCGTCAACGTGAGCACCGTCATAAGCCGAAATGACCAGCCGGGGTTGGGAACAACCAGTTCCCCCGCAGGTCCCCGCATGCTCTCCAGTCCAATGGCAATGCCGAGTCCCTGCACAACGCTCAGCACCACAGTGCCATAACGGGTGTACTGGATTATTTTCTTACGACCGGATTCACCCTCTTTGGAAAGTTTTTCTATGGCAGGCACAACTACAGTTAGAAGCTGAAAAATAATCGACGACGAAATATACGGCATGATGCCGAGGGCAAAAACCGTCAGCCGTTCCAATGCGCCACCGGAGAACATATCAAACAAACCGAGAAGTGTTCCTTGTGCTTGCTTGAAAAAATGGGAAAGGGCAATACGGTCAATACCGGGTGTCGGTATATGACAGCCTATACGGTATACGGCTAGCATCCCCAGAGAATACAACACCCGTTTTTTTAGCTCCGGGATCTTGAGAATATTCTGAAGCGCGTCAAGCACTAGGCTTTCTCCTCAACAGTTCCACCTGCGGCAATAATCTTGTCCTTGGCAGACTGACTGAACTTCGTTGCTGATACTCTCAGTGACTTCGATATATCGCCATTGCCGAGAATTTTCACATTCTGGCAGACGTTCTTGATCAATCCCTTAGCGGCGAGAGCGGCAACGTCTACCGTAGCGCCAGATTCAAACGCATCGAGTTGCTTGAGGTTTACTACGGCATATTCGATACGCTCCAACGGCGTGAAACCACGCTTGGGAAGGCGGCGCTGCAGCGGCATCTGACCGCCTTCAAATCCGGCTTTGATACTGCCGCCTGAACGGGCTTTCTGCCCCTTATGCCCTTTGGTAGCAGTCTTGCCGTGTCCGGACCCCGTACCACGTCCGATGCGTTTCCTGTCTTTAGTCGAACCCAAAGCGGGTTTGAGGGTATTCAAATCCATTACCATTAGTTCCACCTTTACTGGGCGATAGTAAGCATATGGCTGATTTTCGCGATCATACCCCGTGTCTGGGGGGTATCGGCAATCTCGATCGTTTTATTGAGCTTTTTCAGACCGAGGCCGGCGACAATATCCCGATGCTTCTTCGGCTTGCCGATTGTGCTCTTGACGAGCGTAACTTGCAGCTTGGCACTCATAATAACTTCACCTCAACAATTATTCGGTCAAACCGCGACGCGCGGCGATTTCTTCCGGGGTTTTAAGCCGTTTCAGCCCTGCAAAGGCCGCTTTCACCACGTTGTGTGGGTTATTGGAGCCAAGGCACTTGGAAAGAATGTTGTTGATTCCGGCAGCCTCGAAGATGGCGCGCGCAGCACCACCGGCAATAACACCGGTACCGGCAGATGCCGGCTTCATGAGGAGTTTTCCGGCACCAAATTTGCCTTCGATCTCAAAAGGTATGGTCTGACTCTGGTTGACGGGAACCTTGATAAGGTTTTTCTTGGCTTGTTCGACGCCTTTTCTGATCGCCTCAGGCACTTCGTTGGCCTTGCCGAGACCATACCCGACATGACCGCTTCCATCGCCGACCACTATCAGAGCCGAGAAACTGAAACGACGCCCACCCTTGACGACCTTGGCAACACGGCTGATATGTACGACACGGTCAGTAAGGTTCAGATCCGCTGGATTAATTCTGCTCAATGAAAACCTCCTCAAACGGTTTAAAAAAGAAGTCCGGCCTCGCGGGCAGCATCGGCCAGCGCCTTGATCCTCCCGTGATAGAGAAACCCGTTACGGTCAAACACCACCGAAGTAATACCTTTTGCGATTGCCAAGCGGGCAATATCTTTACCAACATGAACTGCAGCATTGACATTGCCGGTGTATGAAAGCGAGTCGGCACCAGATGATAGCGTAGAACTGGCAACAAGAGTCACGCCCTTTGTATCATCGATGAGTTGTGCATAGATATGCCGAGCGCTTTTAAAGACATTGAGGCGTGGACGCTCAGTGGTACCGCGGACCTTTTTGCGTACGCGTACCTGGCGCTTAAGCCTGATGATGGTTTTTAGTGCGGTCTTTGCCACTGCAATCTCCTTATAAAGACTATTTCTTGCCAGTCTTACCGGCTTTTCTCAGGATAGTCTCGTCAGCGTATTTTATGCCTTTGCCCTTGTACGGCTCCGGACCACGGAATGACCTGATCTTGGCGGCCGTCTGTCCTACGAGCTCTTTATCAAAGCCCTTGACCGACATCTTGGTCATCTTTTCCACTTCGATGGCAATACCGTCAGGAATGGGAAAATTGACCGGATGGGAGTAACCGAGACTCAACACCAGTTCATTTCCCTTAACCTCAGCACGATATCCAACGCCATTGATCTCCAGGTCTGTCTGAAAACCCTTGGTCACCCCGGTTACCATGTTATTGATCAAAGTACGCGTAAGGCCATGAGCGGCACGTGTTGCTGTATTTTCATCATTCCTGGAGACGACAATGGTTGTCTCAGAGATATTCAGTGTTACGCACGACATAATCTGACGACACAATTTGCCGTTAGGTCCCTGTACGGAGAGGACGGAATCGTTATATGAGAGCTTTACGCCCTTGGGTATCTCTACAGGAAGCTTCCCTATTCTCGACATTGCTTCGTGCTCCTTACGTTCAATGTTTACCAGATGGTACAGATGACCTCACCGCCAACGCCGGCTTTGCGAGCAGCGCTGTCGGTAATGATGCCCTTGGAGGTAGACAGAATTGCCACTCC